>JBGAHR010000007.1:0-126298 GCA_044226045.1 Chitinophagaceae bacterium | reverse complement strand
GGCAACAAGCGCAATGCCCCGTTGATCGGCTCCGAATAAGGCGGCAGTATTGCCCACCAATCCTTTTACCTGTAATGGCGCATATTGCCCGAGATAGTTTTGATCCAACGGGTTCGTATATCCAATTCCGATACTAAGCGCCTGCGGATGTAGTGAATTGTTGACCCGCTTCCACAGGTTATCTTCTCCAACTGCCAGTTTTCCAAATGCGCTGTTTCGCCGGATATACAAACTGGTATCATCGGTATTGAACACCACCAGACCATTGGCCGGTGAAGCCAGTGCATTGATCTGGCTGGTAGTCAGCCTGGGTAACAGCAGCCCTTTGTTGTTACTGTTCAGTTCAAGAATTGCAGAGGGATGCGGACTGGAGGTTCCGATTCCCACGGATTGTGATGCTGCCATTATGGTCAACCATAAAAGCATGCACAGAAGCAGGTATTTTTTCATGTCAATAAGATTTTGGTTTATTATCCATCACCAGCGAATGATCACACGACCTCCTTTGCCTGCGCCACCTGCATTATAATCTGCCCCTCCTCCTCCACCCGGATAACGGGCTTCCGGACTGGCGCGAATGATTTGTGTTGCCGACGGGTCGGAGTAATACCAGCCACCTTTTCCGCCCGAACCAATCGATTTTCCCGCATCACCTCCATTCCCAAACTCCAATACCAGACCGAAAACAGTAGCGGAAGCCTGCTCAAATCTTTTCCTGGTGGGATCCCCGGAATAGCCATTCCATCCTATATAATTTTGAACCAATCCGCTTATAGAAAAACTTCCGCCGGCACCAGGCAGCACGGTAAACAATGGACTGGCCCACAGATCCTGGCTACCGGGGCCACCTCCGCTGGCAAAAACGCTGGTACCGTTAATCCGGAAAAAACTCGTACCGCCGGAAGCGCCCACCCCTGTAAGAAATATAAAGCCTCTCCCGCCTGCTCCAACCTGGATCAGCGCATTGTCTCCGGCATTGACAGTATAACGGGAAACAATATACCCACCTCCGCCGCCACCGGCTGTTGATCCGCCGCCCCCGCCGCCACCCCAGCATTCAACCAGGATGGTTGTTACATTGGCCGGTACAGTCCAGTTATAGGAGCAGTCATTCGAACTGCTGCTGCCAGCTACATTGGAGCAATCAAATACCATGAAGTTTTTAAATTCGGTCAAGTCTGCCCAAACGGGATTGTTGGAAGCGTCTTTCATGATCACCTGCCCGGCCTGACCGGACTGGCCATTTAATTTGACCTGACCATTGGTGTTGATATCACCATTCACATCAAGCCTGGATGAAGGATTGGTGGTTCCAATTCCAACATTTTGCGAAAAAAGCGCCTCTGCATACAGCATACTGCAAAGCAGCGAGACCGAAAAAAAATAGCGGCGAATTAATTTCTTCATGCCGGATGGTTTTTATTGACAATCTGAATAGGCGATCGTGATATGCTGGGAGAAGCGAACACCTGTGGCGTCGATGCCGGTTACCCGACCCTTTGCATCAAACTGGTATTTGAATTTCCGATCCCTGGCCAATGCAATGAACTTGTCGGGAACCGAGATCGATTGTGTGTACTCAAAACCAGTCAGCAGGTTCTTATTGGTAAATGGGAAAACTGTCCATAACATCTCTGGTAGCATGGCCATAACATCACCCTGAAAAACGGAGTTTTTCGAGAGGTCATACACCGGCTTCAGTTCGATCTCCGAGGTACTGCTTTTGGTTTCCGCCTTGCAGGTGATGGATTGGCAGTTTCCGCTCTTGTCGTAAGTATAAAATACCCAGAAATGCTCAGGATTGTCGTCGTCCCACGAATTGACCTGCCATTGATAGATCTGTTGATGCTGGTTGATAAAGAATATGGTTTCTCTGTCATCCTCTTTGTTGCGTATCATATAGCCATCCGCGTAGGGCGTAATTTTCATGGCTTTCATAGAAGGATTGTACTGTGGAAATCCATTTCCATCATACAGAATATTGACCAGTTGAAGTGTAGGCTCTCCGTCCTCGGTCCCCGCAATAGCCGTTACTCTTCGATTGTTGTTCAGAGTGATGGTCAGATCATTGTAGGAAGTATGTAACTGTATTTTCCTGCAAAGGGGTTGGGCAAAGCCGGATACCACCAGGAATAACAGCAGCATGCAAAGGGAGAGTCTTTTTTTCATGTCGCAGGTTTTTGACTATCCGAAACTATTTCAGTATGAAAAAGTCTCCTACGCCGGCTGTACACCTGGCGGCTTTGCCTGCGTATCCGGCATATACCGGCCATCCGACCCGGCATCCCGGTTATCCTTAAAAAACAACCGCCCGCTACCTCACCCGGGGAAATGGTGCAATACCCATTTATTTACAAGCCCAACAGCCCTAAGTTTACCCGTAAAAATTATTTGTAAATTGAGACAGCAGGTCGGCATGAAAGCAATCCTATTTTTAGTGCTGTTTGGGCTGTTATACTGCCCGTTGTTTTC
The DNA here is from genome assembly GCA_044226045.1 of Chitinophagaceae bacterium. Lineage (GTDB taxonomy): Bacteria > Bacteroidota > Bacteroidia > Chitinophagales > Chitinophagaceae > Endoryza. Next base: position 123,826 of record JBGAHR010000007.1, on the reverse strand, counting down.
CCAGGAAATCACGTCAGAGCGATTTCCGGAAGCCTATTATCAGCTTCGTTCCGACACCGCCAGGCTGCGATTCCTTTCGGAAATTATCAACGATTCCCTTAATGAGGGTCAACTCACTCATGTATATACCTGGGCTCAAACGGGGCTGGCCCTGGCCAAACAGCAGCGATCAGACAGCATGACCGGCATCTTTTATTTCTACATTGCCAAAGCCTTTACCTACCAGTACAACAAGTATGACAGCGCTGTATATTATTATAAAAAAGTGCTTTCCTATTTCCCGGACGTACAACGCAACTATCATTACATTTCCCTTCGGGAGATCATGGAACGTTATGCCGATATGGGCATCAGGGATTCGAGCTTTTTGTACCTGAACCGACTGCTGAATTTTATTGATACCATGCCCGACCAATCGAAACGGAAAATTTCGCTTGCGCAAAATATTGCTACCACTTACCAATGGTTCGGCTTGTACCAAACTGCTATCCACTACTACCAGATTGCCATCAAGGGCAATCAAATGAATGAAAATCATCGGGGGCTTGGCCTGGCTCTTGCCAACCTGGGAGAACTCTACTCAGAAATGAATGATGACGCCAAGGCGATTGACATTTCAAAACAGGCACTTGTTCATTTAGCGGATGTAACCAGGCCTTTTGCCCAAACTGCCACCAACGTTGCCGAGTTCTATGCCAACCAGGGTGAATATGATTCTTCCTGGCATTATCTGCAGGTGTCAATGGAAGCCGAGAAAAAAATCAATAACCCCGAACAAAGACAGGCAAACAATCTTGTACTTTCCCTGATTCTCATCAATCGAAAACAATTCGATTCTGCCCGAAGTTTGCTTGAGCATACACTTAGCGATTTGCAACAGACCGGCAATCGCTGGAACCAGGCGAGAGCACATATCAACCTGGCCCGTTTGGATAGCACTGTTCACCAATACCAGGCTGCCATTGACCATTTTATCGTGGCAAGGGATATTAGCCGGGCTGATGGCACCGTCGTTCTTGAATTGATTGCTTTGCAGGGACTGTCGGATCTATACGAGAAGACAAACCAATACCCCCAGGCTTACCAATCCATCAAAGGGCTACAGACCATTAAAGACTCCCTGCAATCGGTTCGAACCAAAACCATCCTCGCAGATCTCGAAATCAACTACAATGTGCTAAAAAAAGAACAGCAGATCGCCTTGCTGCAAAAAGACAATGATCTGAAAAATCTTCAGTTGAAGAACAGCCGGCAACAACTGTATTTTATCCTGGGGGCCGTGCTTTTACTGTTCATCATATTTGCGATCGTCATTTATCAACGAAATGAAAAGAACAGGATCAGAACGGAGAAAATGAAAGCAGAACTGGAAACCCAGATTCTCCGGTTGCAAATGAATCCTCATTTTATCTTCAACAGCCTGAATAGTATTGAGAATTTTATCATGAAGAATGAAAAAAGGCTGGCAAGCGATTATCTCAACAAATTTGCGCGGCTGGTACGGATGATACTCGACAACAGCATGAATGATGTTGTTCCGATCGCCAAAGACATGGAAGCCCTGCAACTGTATATCGACCTGGAACAACTAAGATTCAATCATCGCTTTTCCTACAATACGGTAATTGACCCTGCTCTGCTGAGTGGTGATTTTCGAGTACCCTCCCTGGTGATCCAGCCTTTTGTTGAAAACGCCATCATGCATGGCTTTGCCCATAGCGAGGAGAAGGAACTCAAATTAACCGTAACTGCCTCGCTAAAAGAAGATCAGATTCACTATACGGTAGAAGATAATGGCATAGGTCGACAAAGAGCAGCGGCCTATAACCGGCAAAACAAACCCTATCACAAAAGTGTGGGCTTGAAAATTACCGAAGAACGAATCAGCCTTTTCAACCAGTCTGCAGAGAAGAACGACTACGTCAGATTTACCGATCTTACCGATGAAAACCAGCAGGCGAATGGAACAAGAGTGGATATACTATTAAAAGCATCCTGACATGAGTGAACTGACAGCGATATTAATAGATGACGAAAGCAGCAGTCTCCAAAACCTGCAGCAAAAGCTCGAAGAATTCTGCCCCGATCTGAAAGTGATTGCGAGCACACAGAAACCGGAAGAAGGTATTCAGCTCATTCGTCAGTGGAAACCGACGGTGGTTTTCCTGGATATCGAAATGCCTCGCATGAACGGGTTCAGAATGCTGGATGAACTGGCTGATCTCGAGTTTGAAATCATTTTTACAACGGCATACAATCACTATGCCGTCGATGCGATCCGAATCAGCGCTTTCGACTACCTGATGAAACCCATTGCCATCAAGGATCTTCAGTCAGCCGTGGAAAGACTGGCTCACAGATACCAAAAACAAACCAAAGACCGCCTCGATCTTCTCCGCCAGTCTCTTACGGGCCGTAAAAGCCAGGAAGAGAAAATAGCCATCCCCAATTCGGAAGGTCTTGAATTCATCACCATTCAAAACGTTCTCAGAATAGAGTCGAGTTCAAACTATTCAAGAATCTATCTGACTGATGGAAGAAATGTGCTGGTTACCCGGCTGCTGAAAGACTTTGAAGATATACTCACTCCTTACCGGTTTTTCCGGGTACACCATTCCCACCTGATCAACTTAAACTACATACAAAAATATATCCGTGGCGAAGGTGGCCAGGTTGTTATGCAGAACGGTGATGTGATAGATGTGGCCCGTCGGAAAAAAGACGAATTCATGAAACTGATTCATCCCTGACATTCGCTTTTACTTTCCTTCTTCCTTTCTTTCGTAAAATCCAGGTTAGAACAACTATCAACAAAGTTACAAAAGCTACCAGGCTGCACAGGTAAGCCAGTATATCCCCAACAATACTATAGATTGTTTTCTCATGACCTGTTTCAATACGGGCAGTCCAGGCCTTTTCTCCAGGGAGATAAAAATCCTGGCTGGCTATGATCCTTCCCCGACTGTCACAGGCTATCGACAATCCTCCATTGGCCTGCCGAACAATGGGAACTCCATTTTCTATAGCCCGATAGCGCGCCATATAACTGTGATAAGGAGCAATGGCTTTCCAGTCGCCGGAAGGCAATAACAACAGATCGGTTTTTTGTTGACTGATCTGTCGGATTAAAGCAGGAAAATCGCCATCATAGCAAATCGAAGGTGATAGTGTTCCCCAGGGACTGTGAATGGTTGGGATTTGCTGATCACCGGGCACACTATTTTCAACCATGGGTACCGGCCGGTTCTTATGAAATTCGTTCACCAGTTGTCCGTCAGGATTGAACAACCAGGTTTTATTTTCTATGAATTTATCTCCGGCGCTTATCTTCCCCGGACGAATCACTGCGACTGCCATCAACAGATAAACCTGGCATTGCTTCGCTACCTGTCCTCCTCTCCCTTTCATTCTTTCCTCCTGGTATTTCAACATGAACCCATTTCCCTCCGACCAGGAAATGATCTTCGCTCCTTCGCGGGCAAGTTTTTTTGTGAGAGAAAACAGGCTGTCGTGGAGCCTGTCCATTTGCTGAAAACTCAACGGATAGCGGGAGGAATCGGGCTTCTCAATGAATTGCACCAGGGCCTGATTAACCTGTTGCAATTGTGGAGAAGATTGAGAGATAGTAAGGGGAAGATGAATTTTCTTCCTGTTTACATCTTCGTAGACTGCTTCGAGCAAGGAAAGTGTGGGCACAGTACATCCACCAACCACCACCGAATGCTGAACGCTGTTTGAACGTGTTTCCTGTCGAAAAGCCCCGTAAGAAAATACAAGCAACGAAACGACTGAATATATCAGCAGACCTCTGTTATCATTCGATTTGGTTTTGTTGTGTCGAAACACCCAAACAAAAACTGCTGCTGTCCAGCTCACCCAGAAACTGATCCCCCATATTCCCGTAATAGACGCCAATTGCATCAACCAGGGAAAATCGAATTGAGAATTGGCCATCGCGCCCCACACGCCCCCTCCACCCTGGGCATCCAGGTATTCATTTGCCACCACCAAACAGGGAAAAATCAAAGTCGCAAAAAATTGATTTGTTTGTCGGGCAAACCAGTTGTCAACAGAATATATGATCAACCATTTCAGGGTTGCCCATAACAGAATGATGCCGGTAACCACCAGCGGCATCGGGAAAACCTCCCAGCCGGCAATCAATGAAGAGAGGTAAATAGCCAAACCTAACAAAAGCCAGCGGAATCGGCCCTCGTATGATCTGACAAACAAAAGAAAGAAAAAGGGAGAGAGCCAGGCAAAAATGCTGATCGACCACCTGGGTGAATGGAGAATGCCCGCGAGCATTCCCGCTATCAAATAGAAATAACTGCGATTGCTCCGAAAAAACCTGAGTATGTTTTCCATGGCTATACTTTTTACAAATATGCATCCATGGAAAAGCCGTTTTCGACTGACTGCCGGATCTCGGACTTATTTATTTGGTTCGACTTTCTGATTTCGGGAACTCGAACGAACCTGCTGTTTGAACTCACTGGGCGTCAACCCGGTTTGCTTTTTAAACAACGTATTGAAAGACGATTTTGAATTGAATCCAACCTCATACAACACTTCCAGTACGGTCATTTTGGGGTCCGGAGGGTCCGTTAGCAGTCGTTTAGCTTCTTCAATCCTGTATTGATTCACCAATTCAAAGAAGTTGACACCTAATAATTCATTGATGACCTGGGAGCAAGCTTTTGGTTTTATGCCAATTTGTGCGGACAGTTGATCCAGGGAAAGATCAGGGTCGAGATAGGGCTTTGTCGTCTCCATATGTTTCACCAGCACCTCCTTCCAATGCGCTTTTTCGGCCTCGGTCAGGGCTGAACCCGCGTAACGGGTGGGATTAACGGTAGCCATTTTCGTTTCCTCAGTCCCGGCCTGACCGCCGAACAAATAAGGATTTCTCAGGGCTTTCAACAGGATCTGGATCAGAAAGAAAATGAACCCGCCCAGCAGCAAGGCGAAAAAGAGATAATAAATAGTAGTCCATCGACCCACACTGGCCAGACCAGCCATTGCACTCAAACACATCAGCACCATAAAAAACAGGATCGAAGATCGCAACCAGTTCAGATTGACGGCCCGTTCATTGGAGAATTTTTCAGGAGCCATTTTCTGGCTGTCGCGGATCAATCGGAGAGACTTCAACATATACCAGAAATAATGGAAGTAAATCACCAATGAGACCAGGTATACCTGTTTGGGAAGATTTCTGATCCGGATGTCTTCGAGAATTTTCTGCTGCTGATCGGTTTGCTGCGTGTGAAAACTGATCAAACTAGTTACCGTAAGCAAAAGAAAAGGGAGAAAATGCCAGCTGTCCACTTTCCGGATAGCAAATGCAGGCTCTAACAGGGATCTTACATATAAATAGATCAGCGGGCCGTACAGTAAAGGAATCCCAGTTCCCCATACTGCCCACGAAGGGTAATTAAGGTAAATTCTCTTTAACAACAGGATGCTGTCGATCATGTTCAGGCAAAGCGACAGAAAGAAAAGGGCCAGCAACCGGTTGCTGACTTTTTTTCCTTTATCATGAGAAAAAAGAAAAATACTGATGAAAAACAGTTGAAAGATCACCAGCAGGATCAAGACTTCTGTCAGGCTAAAGTTCATGGAAACAGAATTTTACCGGGCATCCTTTTTATTCAGTTTGAAACAGGGTATTTCTCATTCCTTTTGTAATTTCCGTTTTTCAAAACAACTTTATGAGAATATTCCTCTGTATTTTTTTGCTTCTGTCCTGTCTTATACACCTGGAGGCCCAAACTCCGCCTACCATATTCGAAACTTCTAATGGCACCAAAACCCCCACCTATCAGCAAGCTATTGAATGGTGGCAAAAGCTCGATGCACAGTCAGGAAAAGTCAAGATGCTGACCATGGGCCCTACAGATGCCGGTTTCCCGCTTCACCTGGTGGTGGTCTCCAACAACGGCGACTATAATTTTGATAACATCCATAAAAACAACAAGCGGGTTTTACTCATCAACAACGGCATACATCCCGGTGAACCGGATGGAATTGATGCGAGTATGTTACTGGCAAGGGATATTGTAGTAAACAAAGTGAAATTGCCTGACAATATTGTTTTGGCGATCATCCCGGTTTATAATATTGGGGGTTGCCTCAACCGGAGTGCCTTCTATCGGGTAGACCAAAACGGTCCGGAAGAATTTGGCTTTCGAGGAAATTCCGAAAACCTCGACCTGAATCGTGATTTTATCAAATGCGATTCAAAGGAAGCCCGCTCTTTCGCTGAAATATTTCACCTGACCGATCCGGATATTTTCATAGATAACCATGTGAGTAATGGCGCCGATTACCAGCATGTGATGACGCTATTGAGTTCCCAACACAGCAAATTGGGTGGTGTAATGGGAGAATACATGAATAAAACACTGGAGCCGGGTATTTACAGCCTGATGAAGGACAAGGGATATGACCTGGTTCCTTATGTGAATTTTGCGGGTAATACCCCCGATATGGGCATGACGGCCTACTTCGACGGGCCTCGCTATAGCAGTGGTTATGCGAGTCTGTGGCATAGCTTCGCATTTGTACCGGAAACACACATGTTAAAACCTTACGATCAACGGGTAAAAGCAACCTATGCATTGATGGAGAGCTTCATCGACTTTGCTTCAAAAAACAGTGCTGTCATCAAACAACTTCGCGATCAGACCAAGGCAACTACGAAAACACAGTCCGAATTTCCGGTTAGCTGGACACTCGACCGCACCCGCTCTGCAGAAGTTACTTTTAAAGGTTATGAAGCCGGCAGAAAACCCAGTAATGTATCCGGTCAGCCGAGGCTCTATTATGATCGCAGCAAACCTTATGTAAAGCAGATCAAATATTTCAACTATTTCGAAAATAAAACTGTTGTCAAAAAGCCTGTTGCCTATGTAATACCACAAGGATGGTGGAAGGTGATCGATCTGCTAAAAATCAATGGAATAAAAATGCGTCCCTTGTCGAGAGACACCAGCATGGAAGTTGAAGTATATCGGATAGAAGACTATAAATCTGCACCCAGACCTTATGAAATGCATCACCTCAACAGCGATGTAAAACTGAGCACTGTTAAGAAAACAATGAAATTCCGTAAAGGAGACTATTACATTCCACTCAATCAGGCTGGCAACCGATACCTGGTCGAAACACTGGAACCCCAGGGTGATGATTCTTTTTTCGCCTGGAATTTCTTCGACGGTATACTCGGTCAAAAAGAGGGTTATAGCAGCTATGCCTTTGAAGATATTGCCGATCAATACCTGAAAGACAATCCTTCTGTAAGGGAAAAACTCGAACAGAAGAAACAAAGCGATTCTGCTTTCGCTAAAAATGGAAGCGCTCAATTGAATTTTGTATATCAGAATTCACCCTATTACGAGCCGGATCACCAGCGTTATCCGGTTTACAGGGTAGTAAACTAATACACTGAAGCCGTTTTGCTTGATATGGTTCGTGGTGATCAGCCTGCTGCAGCATCAATCTGCAAAGGCGCAGGCTGATACCACCATTGCCTATTTCGATGTTTTATTCCGTAAACAACCCGATCTGGCCACCGCGAGTTATTACGGTGTGGTTCGGAAACCTTCGCCTCACCGATACGAGGTGACTTACTTTAATTTCGATAATACACCGGTAGGGCTGGGAGAATACCGTTCAAAAAGACTGAAAAACCGGCATGGTGTTTTTATGCGTTACAACGATAGCCTTAACATCCGGCTTACAGCCAATTTCAGAAACGGATTACTATCGGGCGTTTACCAGGTCTTTCATCCGTCGGGTTCCTTGTCTGATAGCGGAAGTTTCCTTCGAAACCGGCCCGTTGGCACCTGGAAATCCTGGTATGACAACGGACAGCTGAAAGAAGAAAAACTGTACCTGCTCACAAAAAGTCGGTTTGGTTCCGAAATCAGCCAGCTCCAAAATGAATACAGGTCCTGGTTTGACAACGGACACCTGAAAGACTCCGGTTATTATAAAAACCACCAGCGTGAAGGCGTTTGGATAGAATATTTGCAAGATGGTCAAATTAAATCCGTAGGCAACTATCGACGGGGATGGAAATCGGGAACATGGAAGTTTTATGACAACAAGGGTAAACTCTTATACATGCGACGCTTCAGCAATATCCGGTACGATGCCCGCGGTGAATTGATAGAGGTAAAAGACTAATTGGCTCCTGCTTAATAAATGTTCAAAACACACTAATCAATTTTCAACCGATTTCTTTGAATATTTTTTAACTAAAAGGGAGATCATTCTCCTTTTTTACCAAGCATTCACCCCTATTTTGATATGTGCAAACGATTGAATGCCTCAAATTATAAAGTATTATCAAAACTTTTGTGAAGCTAACAGTATGGCTTATTCCCGAACGCAAATAATGTAAATTTGTGACAATTGCTTGTGTCATGATAAAGTATATTCTCTCAACGGGTATGTACTTGTTTTGTTTGTCATACTCGTATTCACAATCGGCCCTTTTCAATAATGATGGTGTTGATCTGTCTGATCGATCTGCCATTGAATCAACCTATAATATTCCCAATCGCTCTGATGGTAAAGTGGAAGGCGTGATCCCCGATCGCGGTATCCGCTATAGCTCCAACCTTAAAAATTACCGCTTGCATGGCAACTGGGTAAGCTGGTATGAAAATAATGTTCGCCATGATGAAGGAACATTGAAAAAAGGGATTCCCGATGGACAGTGGAAAGTATGGTATCCCAACGGCCGCCTTCGCTGTGTAAGAACGTACTCATGGGATAAATACAAACGGATCACCCAGCAATGGACTGCGGCCAACCCAAGACAAGTTAACTTCAAACTCACTGATATATATCTGACCGATCGTAATCGGGCCATTTCCTATACAAAAAGCAATTACGCATTCAGGTTAATGGAAGACTACTTCCCTATTTTCAGAAACGGTCTGCTGCACGGCTTGTACCTAAATTATTTTGAAAACGGTTCACTGAAAGATTCCGGATACTACCAAAACGGTCTGCGCGAGGGAGTATGGATGGAGAAGCCAAACCCCTCTTCCTATTGGATCGGCACTTATCGTCATTCGGAACGGACAGGAACCTGGAAACTTTTCAGCAGTAATAAACAGCTGCTGGAGATGGTTGTATTTAAAAATGGAAAGGAAGACTGGAGAAAAGTCTTCTAGTTCTGAGGGACATGAGAATTTGAAAACCAGGATAGCCTTGTTGCTATCCTGGTTTCTTTTTTATTTACTTTTTGATAATTATTGTGCCGGCTCCATTATAACTGTGATATTCCCCATTGTACATGGCATCAGCGCTCACCGGTCCCATTCGGTATACTCCCGGCGAAACCGCCCTTACTGCGTAATAATAGACTTGTTTCCGGTTGGTCAGGTCTACGAAGAGGTTGATCCGATCATCTCTTACATCCAGCGCCGTTGGTGAAGAAGCATCTTTGATCCAGTCCATGCCGGGTATTTCCCTGGTACGAGGGTTCTCAATTTCAAAACCGGCTGGTAACAGATCAGTAACAACAATATTGTCAACAGAAGAACTGTAACTGTTCTCAAGCGTAACTTGCACAATGACCAGGTCGTTCTGACGGAAACTGTTTCCATTGATGATCCGGCCTGTGCGATCGAAAAACTTCTTTCGGACTTTTATATAACTGTCTTCTTCTTTGTAGTCGCCGCTGGTGCTGATGCCCTCGGATTGCCAGTAGTAATACAATCTGCCCGTACCCCTGGTTAAAATCTCGATATTGGTGCCGCCGAGTTGGGAAGCCGTCAGAGAAACCGGACGATCGGCCACATTGCCAACGGTTTTACCATTTACTTTTATCTCAGCCGTTACCGAAGCTTTATTGGCCGCACGTGCCATCTTGCCCAATGCAATAAAACTGAATGCGCATTCCTGGGTGCTGTACCAGCTCCTGGCTTTTAATTTATCGGCCACATGTTTGGCCATTAAACCGGTTTGGGCGTTGTTGACATCCACATCCAGCAATGCGTTCAGGGCAATTGCTTCATCCCTGATGTCGCTGTAGAAACTTCCGCCGGTTTGTGCCACTGACTCCTCTCCACTAAAAGCGCCGGGCAGTATTTCACTGAAACGCTGCTTATCTCCCGCAATCGCATAAGAAACACTGAGCAGGTATTTTGAATCCAGGCTTAACAATTGAGGGCTGGCTTTGTAGTAATTCATAACAGGCACATTGGGTTTTCCTGCCAATGCCAGTACATATAAACTATAGGCCACTTCCTTCGGAGCGATTTTTTTCTGCTCTTTCTGGTTGTAGTAATAGGTAATAGTCTGCCGATTCTTCAATCTCGTATTCAGAAAATTGAGCAGTCCATCCATAACAGACTTATCCACCTCGTATCCCACCCGCTGTGCTTCGATCAGGAAATGGGCGGCATAGACCGACGCCCACCAGTTCTCTGTTCCTTCACCGTCCCACAACGTCACTCCTCCATTGTACAACTGCCGCAGCTTGATCTTCCGAATTGCTTCCGTAATATTATAACGTGCTGGGGAAGCCGAAGTTTTCCCTTTCATTTGTTCAACAAGGTCATCGTAATACAACTGTGGAAATGCCACCGAAACGGTCTGCTCGGTACATCCGTAGGGATATTGCACCAGGTAACGAAGTTGTTTGCCCAATTCCAGTGCAGGGCTTCGGCCCACCACCAGTTTGTAATCAACCGTGCCCGGAATAAAACCGGTATTATGGATGGTCAGTCGCTGTGAACCTCCCCCATTGACAATACCGCTTCCGGTTTCAATCTGCAATGGAGCGGCCGGCCGGACACTGATCTCTGTTTCATCTCTGAATTTCTCTCCAAGCGCATTCACTTCTACTGAAACCTTGCCCACAGCGATCGACGGATTCGCCACCAGTTGAAAAAGGGCCACCCCTTCACTGTTGGGTGCGATGGATACCGTTTGTGTATTAGAGCCGGCAACCTGTATCGGGCCGTTGGTGCTGATGGTGGTGGTTGCACTGGCAGTTCTTGAAGTTGTATTGGAAAGCGTTACAGGCACCAGCACGGTATCTTTCGGACTCAGAAACCGTGGCAGGGCGGTGCTCAATACTATCGGATCGGCAACCGTCATGGCAAATTCAGCATTCCCGAAATGCTGATCCTTGTAGGCAACAGCCATCAGCCTCACCTCACCACTGAATGCCGGAATATCTACTGTAAACTCGGCTTCACCGCTGCTGTTGGCTTGCCGTATTCCGCTCCAGTAAGACACTATTTTTACTCTTTTGGCAGGCATCGGATTGGTCCGTTTGGTCATATCCAGCTCACCATCACCACCGGTGCTGCTCAACCGCGCTCTTAACTCCGGGAAAAGCAAGGGATACAAATCATAGGCATTCACTTCAAGGGCTCGGGGAGCATAGAAAAATCCGTAAGGATCCGGTGTTTTGAAATCACTGACCTGCAATACGCCGTTATCAACGGCTGCCAGCGTGACCAGGCTCCCTGGTTCTGCCTTTACTTTAATGCTCTGCCTGGTTTTTGACCGAACAGATTTTTGCGCAACCAGTGTAAGATTCATTTTTCTCGACTTCTCTTCCACCCGTACACTCTGGAAGCCATGTGCTACCGTTAAAGGGATATCGCTGGTCTCATGCGGTTTGATGAGCGTAGCGGTAATAAATACGTTGGGGAGATGTTCCGCCGAAATGGAGAAATCTACCGAAGCACTTCTTTTCTCCACTGTGACATACTGGTACTTCACCAGTTTATCGGTTTCAAGCGTTACCAGCATCTTTCCATCAAATGGAGTCTTGAACAAAGCCTTAACTGTTTCCCCGGTATTATAGGACGGCTTATCGAGACTGATGTCGATATTTCCTTCCGTGTTCACCTCAAATGAACTGACCTCACTACCCCAGGAACCATAACTGTAGAATGTCTGGCTCACATAACTGGACGCGCCGGGAAGAGAAACTCTTACTTCGTAATCACCGGGTGTTCGGGGTACATAAGTAAATGAAGAAGATTCACCGGAGATGTTTACAGATTGCTCGGCAAGCACTTTGTCCTCTTTCTGTGATTCATACCTGAAATAGCTACCCTGTTTAGTCAATACAGTTCTGTACTCATGCTTCACTACCTTCACGTCCGCTTTAACAGAAGTTACATTTTCTTTTGTATCCAGTGCGATCAACGGAAACCGTACAGGCTGGTTCAGCGGCTGATACCAGTAACCGTCACTACCCATTCCGATAAAGGTCTCCTGCGTAAAAATAGCTGCATTGACAACCCGGCTGACAGGTCGGCCGGTCTCATCAAAAACGGTGGTATAGAAACTCGCCTGCAACAGGCCGTTATTTTTGAATCCGGCCGGCACAGTGTAACTGTTACTTCCTTCGCCATTGTCATTTGTCTTTCCCTCATCAGTCACCTTGTCGAAAGAAACGGCTGTGTTCACAATGCCGAAATCATACTGATTGAATTTGCGCGGCGCAAAGGCTTTTTGCTTTACCTGAACTTCATATTCATAATTGCGGTTGGCCGCCGGTGGCCCGAAGAAATTCTGGGCAGTGAAGGAAAGTACGGCTGTCTGTCCGGGCGTCAGCGTGTTTTTATCGAGCTTTGCATTTACCCGAATGCGATCCGGCACGAACTCTTCCACACTAAAACTTTTGCTTCCCAGCAGAATATCATTGGAGGTATAAAGTTCCAGTGTATACGAACCGGTTATGGCAGACGCGGATATAGCCACCTCTCCTTCCAGTGATCCCTGTGCATTCAGGTTCTTCCGGAAAGATTTAAGCTCTTTGCCGTTGGGCTGAAGAAATTTCAACTTCATGGGTAACTCACCCGGCGATTTCCACTGTTGATCCCGCAGGATCACCGAGAAATTTACGGTTTCACCCGGCCGGTAGATGTCACGCTCTGCATAAATAAAAGCATCCAGGCCGGTTACATTGGAATGGCGGCCACCCACTTCAAACCGGGACGTATTGACCCTGGTGTTATTAAATGGCAGGTAGTTGAAATCATCGGCATTTTTGGCGATGATCATCGCTGGCCTGAATCCATAAAATTCTTTCCGGAGGTAACTGATTTCGGCCACCCCTTCATTATTGGTGGTCCCATTGCCCAACACCTGGTTGTTGGCGCCATATGCCACCACATTCACTCCATTCACGGCCGTGGCCGTTTGAAGAGAATTGACAAACACAACGATCTTGTCCTTTCCTTCTTTCGCGATCAACCCAAGATCACTCATGGAAATAAAACGGCTGTCGCTGATCCAGTAATCTTCTGTCGACCTGATCAGGATATGATAAATGCCTTTGAAATCGGCCAGCCGGTCCTCGGGATTGAATTTGAAAAGCCGGCTGTTACCGTATTTGGGCAAACTGCGCGTGTCAATTTCCTTTTCATAGATAATATCACCCATCTGCATATCGGAACTTCCCTGGCCATAATATTCTTCGTCTTCGGTATTCCGGTCATTCGGATAGTAACTGTATCGCTGTGCTGCCAGCAGATTGCTCTCGTAAATCTTGGAGATGATCACCTTAACCTTCGGCATATTGACGATCCTCACTTCTATGTTCTGATTGCCCTTACCGGATAGGTATACGGCCTTATTATTAGCAAAACTGATGGAGGGTTCGAGTTCTCCAAAAGCTATATTATTATCATACTGCTCCCTGAGCGTACCGCCCAGTTTTCCCTTGAGACCCTTTTGCAGGGTGAGCAGATAACTTTTCTCCGCATCGAAGTCGTCACTGCTGATTGAAAAACCATCGTCCGTTTGCTGCACGGTAAACTTAACGGTTGGCGCAAGTTTTATAAAGGAGGAAAGTTGTTCGAGCACTACCTGCTGGCTGGTTTTCACATAAATGGTACCACCGGTGCCACCATGTTCGGAAACCACATCATTAATACTTAAGGTAAAGGGTGAACTGATAACCAGGCTGGCCTCTAAATCCCCGGCAGTGGGATTTACGCCCCCCTGGGGAACGATGCCTTTTGCAAGGGTCAGCTTTGCTTCAATATCCTTGTCCTCCATTTTTACTCCATTTAAAACGACTGTGATCCGGTCAGAAGCCGACAGGGTCTGTAAAGTAAAGGGCAGGTCAGCTCCGCCCGACCGGATGCTTAATTTGTCTTTGATGCTGGCCGGATTGACCGGGTAATTAAAATAAAGATCCAGCTGCGGCATCGCGGTTGTGGAAGACTCGGACGGCGCCACCCAGGTAACATGGGTGTTTTCCAGTTTCAGGGCAGCCGTTGAAAAACTGATCTTGTCGGCTTTGCCTACTGAGGAGAATTTACTGAATTGAAGGACTTCACTGGTAATGGTTGCCTTGAAGGTGGTGGCAGGTGGTAAAGGCTTGGAAGGAGAAAAAACCAGTTCATCGGGATGTTCCCAACGAAACCGGCCTTCTATCCTGGGTTCAAACCGGATGTATTCAAGTGTATCCCAGATATTCACCAGTGAATCACTGACCAGGGATTTATCAAACCGGAAAACCAGGTTTCCCAATGCCGGCACTTCTTCTTTGGCATTGGTATAGTCGAGATTAACGGTGTTGCGACTACAGGATGATAAAAAAATAACAACCACCAGGGTTGTTGAGACAAGCGAAAATTTACGCATACAAAGTTGGAGTTGATAGAAGGTTTAATTCGATTGTGGTGTTAATGTACGAAAACAGTTTCATTTCGCTGTTATGACAGCAAAAAGACCGCATTCGTGGGTCCGGTTTAATCGCTCAGCTTCTTTTGCCAAAAGAAAGGCTGACTGAAACAAGACCGAAAAACAATAAATGAAACCAGGAACCTAAGGAGGCAGACTCGAAGAGTCCATATATTGAAAGGGGATTTGAGTAGAAAGATACATTGCAACAAAAATGGTTTGCAAATTAATTGAGATAAGAATTTGTTAATTGAACTCCGGGAGCGGACTTACTTATATTACCTTCGATCTGTTTTCGCATCTCCACTGTAGTGATGAAAAAAATTCTTGCTTCCATAATAAAAGGAATAAAAATAGGCGCCATTGGCATCGTTGCGCTGTTGCTGCTCTTCTTTCTGCTAAACTGGATTTTCCCGGTTCCTGACAAGATCGAGTATTCGGTGATCGTTACCGATAACCGGGGAGAAGTGATCCATGCCTATCTGACCAGCGACCAGAAATGGCGTATGAAAACCACCCTCGAAGAAATCTCTCCATTACTCCGGAAAACGATCGTCGAAAAAGAAGATCACTACTTCTATCGTCATATCGGGGTTAATCCTTTTGCCCTCACTCGCGCCTTGTTCAAGAATATCATTCGTGGGAAACGCACTTCCGGAGCCAGCACGATCACCATGCAGGTGGCAAGAGCCCTCGAACCCCGGAAACGCACTTACCTTAATAAACTGGTGGAGATGTTCCGTGCCTTTCAATTGGAATGGAAATACTCCAAAGACGAGATATTACAACTGTACCTCAACCTGGTTCCCTACGGAGGTAATATCGAAGGAGTGAAATCGGCTGCGGTTCTCTATTTCAAAAAAAATCCGGATCACCTGTCGCTGGCAGAGATCACGGCCCTGTCGATCATTCCCAACCGGCCCTCGTCGCTGGTGCCTGGAAAAAACAATGAACTGATCATAAAGGAGAGAAACAAATGGCTGAATAAATTCGCCAGCGAAAATATTTTTACCCGCCAGGAAATCCAGGACGCATTGGCTGAACCCCTTGATGTAAAAAGGAATGCCGCGCCTCAATGGGTACCTCACCTGGCAAATAAACTCAAATCGTCGGGCCTGGATATCATCCCTACTACCATTAACCTGAACACCCAATTCCAAATTGAAAAGATAACGGCAGACTATGTCAGAGCCCTGCAACTACAAAACATTCATAATGCGGCGGTGGTGGTGATCGATAACGCCAATCACCAGGTGATTAGTTATGTTGGCTCCGCCGACTTCAAAGACACTACGGACGACGGCCAGGTAAATGGTGCATCCGCGATTCGGCAGCCCGGCAGTACTTTAAAACCCTTATTGTACGGGCTTTGCATTGATGCCGGACTGATGACACCGAAATCAGTCATCAATGATGTGGCGATCAGTTATGAGGGATATTCACCAGAAAACTACGATCGTCAATTCAATGGATATGTTACGATGGAATATGCGCTGGAGCACTCGCTGAATATCCCGGCGGTAAAGAGCCTGCGTGCTTACGGCACGGATCGCTTTATCAATAAACTGGCTTCCTGTGATTTCAAACAGGTAAGGAAAGACCAGCGCAAGCTGGGTTTGTCGATGATCCTGGGTGGCTGTGGGTCTTCGCTGGAAGAGTTGACGGGCATGTACACCGTTTTCGCTCATGAGGGCACCTATTACCCCATTCAGTACCTGCAGCCCAAAAACAACACAAAAACCACCAGGAGTGAAAAAATACTAAGCCCTGCCGCCACTTTCATGATCAATGAAACCTTGTCCAAAGTGAACCGACCCGATTTTCCGCTGAACTGGCAGTCAACGGAGAGAATGCCAAAAATTGCGTGGAAAACCGGCACCTCTTATGGTCGTCGTGATGCCTGGAGTATTGGGTACAATAAAAAATATACGGTAGGCGTATGGGTAGGTAATTTTTCGGGAATAGGTGTTCCTGGTCTCAGCGGCGCTACAGTTGCCACCCCGCTTTTATTCCGTGTTTTCAACAGCATCGATTACGACAGCGACCAGGAATGGTTTACACAACCGGCAGATTGCGACACCCGGCAGGTATGTTCCGAAACCGGGATGGTGCCTAATGACTTTTGCACCCACCTCAGTACGGACTATTTTATCCCCCTGGTATCTTCCGCCGGCAAATGCGACAATCGGGAAGAAATGATGCTCAGTGCAGATGGGAAGATCGCTTATTGCCGGATTTGCGCACCCGCCACGGGCTATCGAAAAAAATGGTTTCGAAAAGTCAGCCCGGATATGCAACAGTATTTCGATGATCATCGAATCGCGTATGAAAAAATCCCTCCTCATAATCCCGATTGTGAAAAGTTATTCAGGGAAGGAGGTCCGGTTATCACCTATCCCAAAAGCGGAACTGAATACCTGATCAGCAAAAAGAATCCCGAACCCCTACTCTTGTCGTGTAACGTAGGAAATGATGTGGGGAAAGTTTACTGGTACATCAACAACCGATTCTATAAAACGGCCGAGGCCCGCTCCAAACAATTTTTTGTTCCGGAAGAGGGCCCCGTAAAAATTTCCTGTACCGACGATAAGGGCAGAAACAGGGATGTATGGATCAGGGTAAAAATGATTAATTAGTCAATTTGCCAATGTTATGATGGATGACGGATGACGGATGACGGATGACGGATGGAATACCACATTTCAGTCGATTAACCGCTACGAAAAGAGATAGAGAAATGCTGATTCTAATCACATTTTTTACTTTTTCATTTTGAATTCTGCATCTTCCATCCGTCATCCGTCATTCGTCATCCGTTATCAACATTGGCTCATTGACCAATTGAGGAATTGACAAATTGCATTTCCATCCGTCATTCGTAATCCGTCATCCGTCATCATCATTGGCTCATTGACCAATTGACGAATTGACAAATTGCTCAATCTGCTTTTCTGATGCTGCTCGCACCGCTCGCATGCGAAACAACATCTTTCGGGTTTCCTTTGTAACTAACCGAACCCGCACCGCTGGCTGTTGCATCCAGTTTTACGCTGGCAAATACATCTGCGTCACCCGCTCCGGACAGATCGAGGGTGGTTGTTTCGGTTTTGAAGTCGAAACATTTGGCCTTACCTGCCCCGCTGATGCCGAGTTCAAAGTCGCGTGTTTCGCCTACTAGTGTCGCATCTCCGGCACCTGAAATATCGAGGCGGGTTCTGGGTGCATTCAGCTCCATTTTGATGGTACCGGCACCGGTGAGTTCAATATCGATGGCTTCCGGGTTATTGATCCTGTTTTCAGAAGTGATATTGCAGGCTCCTGATACGTCAATTCTTTTATACACCGGCGCGGTCACATAAACCACGAGGTCCTGAGTGGGGTCAATATTAAATCCGGATTTAGTGCGCACCACAAGTCGACTTCCTTCAGTGAATACTTCAATGTATTCCTGTAAATTCTCATCCACTTTTACCTGAACCGGCTTGAATTCACCCTGTGAAATACGTACATCCACGGCTCCTTCTGCTTCCACTTCGTCAAAAGAAGACACTTTCCTTTCGCTGGTACTTATCCTTCCATTTCCTGTTACCCTTTCGCCGGAGATATAATCACAGGAACTGGCAAAAAGGGAAAAGGTCAGGCATAAGAGAATAACATTTTTCATATACTGTGTATTTGATTGGTTTATAGGCAATATTTAAGATATACATGCCATTAGACGCAGTGAACGTCATTCACGTTACAGTGAAAGATTGAAGTGGTTCGCTAAGATAAGGATGAATTATTTATTGCTCACCAAAAAATCACATTGCTCCTTTCAGACCCGAAAAATTAGTGGTTTGCATTATCTTCGCGTCACCATGACGGAAAAGATTCTCATTCTCGATTTCGGCAGCCAGTATACCCAATTAATCGCCAGGGCTGTCCGTGAAGCCAATGTTTACTGCGAAATAGTTCCCTACCATAAAAAAGTCGAATTTGACCCCAGCCTGAAAGGGATCATCCTGTCCGGCTCCCCTTTCAGTGTAAACGACGCCAACGCCCCGGAAGTGGACATCAGGTCACTTCATGAAAAGTTGCCAATACTGGGCGTATGCTACGGAGCCCAATTAACCGCCAAACAGTTTGGCGGAAAAGTGGCTAACAGCAATAAAAGAGAATACGGACGGGCGCTCATGCACAAGAAAAAAGAAGATGCCCTTTTACACAACGTCACCGAGCTTTCTCAGGTTTGGATGAGTCACGCCGACACCATCCTGGAACTGCCGGGAGAATTCGATGTATTGGCGAATACCGATGGCATACCCTATGCCGCTTTTAAGATGAAAGCGCAGGCCATTCCACTTTATTGTGTTCAGTTCCACCCGGAGGTCTATCACAGTATCGAAGGCAAAAAAATCATCCGCAATTTCCTGGTCGACATCTGCGGCTGCAAGCAGGACTGGACATCGGCCCACTTCATTACCGACACAGTTCAACAACTCAAAGACCAGATCGGTGATCGAAAAGTGATCATGGCATTGAGCGGAGGGGTAGACAGTACGGTAGCAGCTACACTCATTCACCGGGCCATCGGAGACCGGCTATTCGGCATCTTCGTTGACAATGGCGTGCTGAGAAAAAATGAATTTGAAGAAGTACTCGAAACATATAAAAAGATCGGCCTGAATGTAAAAGGCGTGGACGCGAAAGAACTCTTTTACAACGCACTCGCCGGCAAGTCGGATCCCGAGGCAAAAAGAAAAACCATCGGCAAACTCTTTATCGACGTGTTCCAGGACGAAGCCAAAAAGATCGAAGGCATCGGGCTGCTGGGTCAGGGTACTATTTATCCCGATGTGATCGAAAGCGTATCTGTTCACGGCCCTTCCGTTACCATCAAGTCTCACCACAATGTGGGAGGTCTGCCCGACATCATGCACCTCGAACTGGTGGAACCGCTTCGATTCCTTTTTAAAGATGAGGTTCGGCGGGTTGGTCATGAATTGGGAATACCGGCGGAATTGCTGAACAGGCATCCATTCCCCGGTCCCGGACTGGCTATCCGCATTTTGGGAGAAATCACCCCGGAAAAAGTGCATCTCCTGCAGGAAGCAGATCACCGGTATATCAAAGGACTGAAAGAACATCATCTATACGAAACCGTTTGGCAGGCCGGCGCTATTCTTCTTCCTGTAAAGAGTGTAGGGGTAATGGGCGACGAAAGAACCTATGAATTTACACTGGCCCTGAGAGCAGTCACCAGTGTTGATGGCATGACTGCCGACTGGGCACATCTCCCTTATGAATTTCTGGCACATATTTCGAATGAAATCATCAACAACGTCAAAGGCATCAACCGCGTTGTGTACGATATCAGCAGCAAGCCCCCTGCAACCATTGAGTGGGAATAGCAGTCTGTAAGGCGAAAGGTCTGATGGGAGGCTAACATATTCAACTAAATCATAACCTCTGTTGAAAAAGATTTCGGTCATCCTGGCATTGCTTTGCAGCTTCGGTACAACGCTGGCTCAATCAGATACAACGCCGCGAAAACGTATTGCGATTTTCGCTCCATTGTACCTGGATTCCGCCTTTGACCAGTCGGGTAACTACCGATACAATAAATCGATGCCGAAGTTTTTCAACGCCGGTCTCGAATTCTACCAGGGCATTCAACTGGCCATCGACTCACTGGAAAAAGAAAACATCAAACTGGAAATCGACATCTACGACACCCGCTCTAAAGAAAAACTGGATCAGATTCTTCAGAAAAAGGAAATTCAGCAGACCAGTCTTTTTATCGGTCATGTAAGCCTGAATGAAGCTGCCCTGCTGGGAAGAGTGGCGAATAATCTCCATATACCTTTTGTGAATGTGAATATACCAAACGATGCCGATAGCAGAAACAACCCCAATTATATCCTGCTGAACCCAACCTTGAGTACCCATATATCCGCCATCTATCGCTTTCTTCAAAAAAATTATGCCCTCTCCCCTATCATTTATTTCCGGAAGAAAGGATCCACGGATGATCGATTGCGTTCAATCTTCACCAACACAGAAAAAACAACCGCCTCCGTTCCGTTGAAGATGCGATATACGATCCTGGACGATACGGTTTCCACCGAGCAATTGAGCGAATGGATCGATACATCCCGCACTACGGTTTGCCTGATTGGCAGCCTCGACCTGAATTTTACGCTCAATCTTTGCCGGCAACTGGCCACCGTTAACAAAAATTACAAGATCACCGTGTTGACCATGCCATTGGTGGACCAGGTAGATTTCGGCAAATCTGTTTATAAGGGTATCGAGATCATCTATACTTCGCCAACATTTATCAGCCCCGATAACAAGCAGGCTCAGCAAATACAGTCTGTATTCAAGACCCGCTATTTCTCGCGCGCCGGTGATATGGTATTCACCGCTTTTGACGCGCTCTATTTTTTCGCTCACCAGGTTTCTACAATACCGAACGGTGCCGCATTTCCAGCCAGTTTGCATGGCACCACCGTTTTCGGAGAATTTTCCATTGAACCTATCAACAATCGCCAATCGGGGGTTGTTGATTACCTGGAAAACAAGAAACTCTATTTCATCAAAAAGGTCGACGGCCAGGCGAAAGTGGTGAATTAACCCGACTGGTTTCCATTGCAAGGCGGCCTCTCAGCAAAACGACAAATATTTCAAGCCCGTTAACGGCTGAGAAAGATTCTATTCAATAATTTTAGACACAGAAGTTATGAAGAAGGTCTGGATACTATTGTTGCTTACCACCAGCGTGCTGGTTATTTCATGGGGATTGCAGGTTCCGCAACCGGATCCGGAAAAACCGGTCTTTATTCCGCCGAGCAAACAACGAATCGGAAATCCTGATTCCGGTTATTCGTACCTGGTTACCGGCGACTATATCAAGTCCGGGATCCCGTACGAATTCTTTCAACTGGCTTCGGGTCGCGCGAAAAAGAATTACCTCGACCGCCCAGGTCTCAACGGAAAAGTCAGTCACGAGTTCACCGTGGTTAAAGCAGCCAATGGCGAGCCTGTTGTGGCGCCGAATTGTCTTCAATGTCATGCGCAGGTATTCAACGACCAGCTATACATAGGCATGGGAAACAGTTTCGCCGATTTTACATTCGGCAGGAACCTGAACCCGGAAAATTATGAGAAGCTGGAGAAAATTCTGAAGACCCCCTTCCCAAAAAAATACGAAGCAAGCAAAACATTCATACAGGTTGCGAAGACCATTGGCAATAAATTGAATACCGAAGTGAGAGGAGTGAATGCAGCCGACAGGCTGGCAGCAGTTCTCGCGGCCCATCGTGATCCGGTAACCTTCCGGTGGAGCGACACCCCGTTGTTGAAAATCCCCGATGAAGTAATTCCCAGCGACGTACCCGCCTGGTGGTTACTTAAAAAGAAAAACGCGATGTTCTATAACGGATTCGGCCGGGGTGATTTCGGTCGCTTCCTGATGGCCTCCAACTTGCTAACGGTGAGCGATACCTCCGAATCCAGATCGGTTGACGACCGCATCAGTGATGTGCTGGCTTATATCTATACCCTGGAAGCTCCGAAATACCCTGGCAGGATCGATCAAAGCCTGGCGAAAAAAGGCGGTCTCGTATTTGTAAAGAACTGCTCAAAATGCCACGGCAGCTATGGCGACAATGAAACCTACCCGAATCTCCTGATACCGGCCTCAGTGATAAGAACCGATTCCACCCTTTTCAAAAGCAATTACCAGAATGAACAATTTGTGAAATGGTTCAATCAAAGCTGGTTTGCGATGGGAGATCACCCCGCCCGGCTGGAACCCTTTAATGGATACATCGCGCCTCCACTCGATGGTATCTGGTGTACCGCTCCTTACCTTCATAACGGCAGCGTACCCAACCTGGAGGCTTTGTTGAACAGCAAGCTGAGACCTGCTTACTGGCAACGGGATTTCGAGAAGCCGGAATACGATATGGATAAAATGGGCTGGAAATACCTCATTCCGGAACAAACCAATAACCACAACGTATATAATACCACTTTGCCGGGCTATGGAAACCAGGGGCATTATTTTGGAGATCGTCTCTCGGAAAAAGACAGGATCGCATTACTGGAATATTTAAAGACGCTCTGATTCATGCAGCCACTGCACCAGACAAAAGGTTATCAGGTCATCACACAATGGCTGCAATCAAAAGGCTTCCGGGCATTTCAATTCCAGGAACAGGCCTGGCAACATATCATCACTGGAAAAAGTGGATTGGTAAATGCGCCTACAGGTTGCGGAAAAACATTCTCTGTATTCCTGGGTGCGCTGATCCAGTTTATCAATGAGCATCCGGAAGAGTATCAGTCGCGCGGGAAAAACCATCTTCAATTACTTTGGATTACTCCCTTGAGGGCACTCGCCAAAGATATCGGTCGCGCGATGGAAGAAGTGATCACCGAACTGGGAATGAATTGGAAAATCGGTATCCGGAACGGAGACACCGATACGGCAGAGAGAGCCCGGCAGAAAAGACAGATGCCGGAGGTACTCATCATCACACCTGAAAGCCTGCACCTCCTGCTGGCGCAAAAAGGATACCCGGAAGTGTTTGAGCATTTAAGATTGATGGCGGTGGACGAATGGCACGAGTTGTTGGGAAGCAAAAGAGGGGTACAGGTAGAACTGGCCCTGTCGAGAATTGTTGGCTGTGTGAAAGAGCGTCGTCAAAATCTCAATCAAAAAAGTTTTGGCATATGGGGCATCTCGGCCACGATCGGTAATCTCGATGAAGCAAGAGCCGTGCTGATGTCTCCGCTCCGGCTGATCGAAGCAACCGAAGGTGAGGTGGTAAAGGCAGTTATCAAAAAAGAAACAGAAGTAATTTCGGTGCTTCCCGACGAAATAGAGAAATATCCCTGGGCCGGTCACCTGGGAATCAAACTGGTTCATAAAGTGCTGCCGATTATCAACAGCAGCAGAACAACGCTCATCTTTATCAATACGCGCGGCATGAGTGAACTCTGGTACCAGGCCATCCTGAATGCCGCACCTGAACTGGCCGGCGCGATCGCCCTGCATCATGGTTCCATTGACATGGAGCTCAGAACCTGGGTGGAGGAAAACCTGCACACCGGTAAATTAAAAGCAGTTGTCTGTACCGCTTCGCTCGACCTGGGGGTTGATTTTCGACCAGTTGAAACCGTTATACAGGTCGGATCACCCAAGGGTGTTGCCCGCTTCCTGCAAAGAGCGGGAAGAAGTGGTCACCGCCCGGATGAAACCAGCCGGATCTATTTCCTGCCAACGCATTCACTGGAACTGGTGGAAGCAGCCGCTCTCAAATCGGCGATTGCGGAACAATTGATCGAAAGCCGGGTCCCCATGATGCTTTGCTTTGATACCCTCGTGCAATACTGTTGTACTTTGGCTATCTCGGAAGGATTTACTCCGGAAAATCTGTTTGAAGAAGTGAAACAGACTTATTCTTTCCGGGAGTTGACCCGAGATGAGTTTTCCGAACTCCTGCATTACATCACCGAAGGAGGCAAGGCTCTCCAGCAATATGATGAATATCGAAAGGTGGAAGTGATCGATGGTGTATACCGGATTACGCAACGAAGAATTGCGATGCGCCATCGGCTGCATATCGGAACAATCGTCAGCGATTCGATGTTGAAGGTGAAGTTTCTTAGCGGCGGATATGTAGGGGTGATTGAAGAATACTTTATTTCCAGGCTGGAACCCGGAGATGTGTTTACGCTCGCCGGCAGAAATCTTGAACTGATCATGATCAAAGACATGACGGTACTGGTGAAGAAATCCAACGCCAAAAAATCACTCGTACCCAGTTGGGAAGGAGGCCGGATGCCATTGAGCGCTAACCTGGGAAGAAAACTGCGGGAAACATTCGACCAGGCATTTATCACCCGGCAAAGAAGCCAGTCCGGCAGGGAACCGGAGCTTGAGGCACTCCAGCCATTGTTCGATTTGCAGGAGAAACTGTCTCATGTTCCCAAAGCCGATGAATTGCTGATCGAGCAAATTGAAACAAAAGACGGATTCCACTTATTTGTTTTTCCGTTCGAAGGTCGCCTGGTACATGAAGCGATGGCGGCCATACTGGCCTACCGGATCAGCAAGATCAGGCCCATCACATTTTCTTTCGCGATGAATGATTACGGTTTTGAATTGCTGAGTGACCAACCGATTCCGGTTGACGACAGCAATGTATACGAGCTGTTCTCTCCCGACAATCTGTTTGCCGATATCCAGCGAAGTGTGAACTCCACGGAAATGGCCAAAAGAAAATTCAGGGATATCGCAGTGATCGGTGGACTGATTTTCCAGGGCTTTCCGGGCGAACAGAAGAAAGCCCGGCATTTGCAGTCTTCCGCTTCTCTCCTCTTTAAAGTATTTTCAGAATATGAGCCAAACAATGTGCTGCTGCGCCAGGCTTACCAGGAAGTATTCGACCAGCAAATGGAGGAAGTGAGGTTAAGAGACATGCTCCACCGAATTCAGCACTCAACCATCGTTCTCACCTTCCCGGATCGGCTGACCCCTTTCTGCTTCCCCATTAAAGTGGATAGTATGCGCGAGGATCTCTCCTCTGAAAAACTCGAAGACCGGGTTAAACGCATGCAATTGCAGCTGGACAGGTAAAACCGGTCGGTTGAGTAAAATCAGGATTCAATTCATGGCTGTTTCCTACATTTATTCCCAATAATTCTTCGATATGAAAAGAAAAATTCTTCTGGTATTACTGGCCATCCTGGTGATCATTCAATTTATCCGGCCCGCCAAAAATCAATCCTCCACCAAATCTCCCACCGATATTACCGCCCAGTATGCCGTTCCGGCTTCTGTTCAAACCATTCTCGACAAATCCTGCGCAGACTGCCATTCGAATAACACTTATTATCCCTGGTATAGCAACGTACAACCTGTTGGCTGGTGGCTGGCCAATCATGTCAATGAGGGAAAAAGGGAACTCAACTTTTCTGATTTCGCTTCCTACCCCGCCAAAAAGCAACACCATAAGCTGAAAGAAATTATTGAAACGGTCAAGGAAGGCGAAATGCCCCTTAACAGCTATACCTGGATACATAAGAATGCCATTCTTACCGAACAGGAAAAGCTGGCACTCTCACAATGGGCCGACAGCCTTCAAAAGGATATCGCGGCCAAAAACAACCTGCCTCCCGACACAAAATAAGTTGCCTTCTATCGCCTGGCAAAGGGCAGAGGAGCCCTTGTTTATTATCTTTGCCCGATGCAAAAACCACTGCTGCACATTCAACAGGATCAGCATCTCTGGTTATCGCCGGAACGCTGTGTGTATTGGGAAGAACAGAAAACATTGATCGTATCGGATCTGCATTTTGGCAAGACCGGCCATTTCAGAAAATCCGGAATTGCGGTACCCCAGCATCTTTATAAAAATGACCTTCAAAGACTGGTTCATCAACTGCAATTCTTTCAACCCGACAACCTGGTGGTAGTTGGCGACATGTTTCACAGTGCAGCCAATCTGGAACTGGAATGGTTCAGGAGATGGCGCGATGACTTCGCCGATCTGTCTATTCAATTGGTAAAAGGCAACCACGATATCCTCGACAACAGCTGGTACCGGGAAGCTTCCCTGACAGTACATGAACAGGATCTGCAAATGGCTCCTTTCTTTTTTACCCACGATATCGCCCTGCACACTACGATGCCGGCAGCACATTACGTATTCTCCGGGCATATTCATCCGGGAGTGCTCGTACATGGCGGCGGCCGGCAGACCTTGCGACTTCCCTGTTTTTATTTTGGCAGACAACATGCGGTTCTCCCGGCATTCAGCCATTTTACCGGCACTTACCTGGTTGAACCAAAAGAAAAAGAAAGTGTTTTTGCCATCGTTGAAAACAAGATACTTCAGTTGCAATGATACCCTGGATTGCTTTTGACCCGATCTATGCACATCCCTTACCGGAGGGACACCGCTTCCCGATGTTGAAATATGAACTCATCCCGGAACAATTGATCTATGAAGGCACCATCACAGCAGATGCGTTGTTTTCGCCACAGGTATGCCCGGACGAAATTGTTCTGCTAACCCATACGGCTGAATACCTGTATAAACTGAAGCATCAGCAACTGACGGCGAAGGAACAACGGCAGATCGGCTTCCCGCAATCGCCGGCTTTAACCAACCGCGAACTGGTGATCACACAGGGCACCATCGATTGCGCGTTAAAAGCATTGCAATGCGGCATTGCCATGAATGTAGCCGGTGGAACACATCACGCCTTTGCAGATCATGGAGAAGGATTTTGTCTCCTCAATGATTTCGCTGTTGCCGCCAACTACCTCCTTCACCGGCAGCTCGTCAAAAAGATCCTCATGATTGATCTGGACGTACATCAGGGCAATGGAACAGCCAGTTTGTTCTCCAATAACCTATCTGTATTCACCTTCAGCATGCACGGAAAAAACAACTATCCTTTTCATAAACAAATCAGCGATTGCGATGTGGAATTACCGGATGGTATTGCGGATGAGGCATACCTGGATTTGCTGGATAAAAATTTATTGCCGGTTCTGGATCAATTTCAACCGGATTTTGCCTTCTACCTGTCAGGAGTGGATATTCTGGAAACAGATAAATTCGGAAAGCTCAAAGTAAGCATGGAAGGTTGCCGGAAAAGAGATGAAAAGATATTTCACTGGCTCAAAACACGACAAATCCCCTGCGTGGTAGCCATGGGTGGAGGATATTCTCCCGATGTGAAGATCATCACGGAAGCACATTGCCAGACCTTCCGGGCGGCGAGGAATACCTGGGAAGATACGCTTCAATGATTCCCACGGATAATTATTTTTTCCTTTTAATCAGCTGTTGTGAGTTCAGGAAATAAATGAACCGCAACGTCCATTCGTTTCCGTGAGGAGTGGAAAAGACCTGCCTGGCATTGTCGATGTAGCTGCGGTACTTTGTTCCGTCGATCCCGAATTCATAGTCTGTTCCGAGCCAGTTTTTCCATCCAAGAATTATACGACTGCCCAGCTTAAAGTCCCAGGTATAGAAAACATCGAGGTTAAAGGCGTTGTAGTTCCGATTATAATCGGCCAATGCCAGGTCATTGCGTTTGGTCCAGTTTCCATCATCCATTACGTCAAAGAGATCCGTATTGACAATCCGGTTCCAGAAATGACGGGCACGGAAACTGATGTTCATTCGGGATGTGAAGTTATAAGTGCCGGTCAGGATCGTGGTAAAATCGGTATACTTTCTCCTGGCCAGGATGGTTTCATTGGTGTTTACATCGCGACCCGCATATCCATACTGACCATGATCGTGACGTATAGCCAGATCCAGCGAAAGCGTAAAGCGGTCACTAAACCGGTAACGGTTACCCAACTGGGCTGCGTAGTAAGGATCGTTGGGTAAAGGGCTTTGCGCAAAACCCAGATCCCAGCTTACATATAGTTTTTTACGGCTATCGCTACTGCCGGTTATACCAAAAAAATAATTGGGAGGCCTCCGAAGCTTTTTTCTTGGCGTGGAAAAAATATCGACGGGCGTACGCAGCTCAAAAAAATCATTATACCAGCGTGGCTGGATTTCTGTCTTGAGCGTCAGATCCCAAAAATTTCGGAAAACAACAAATGCAGAGGCTTCAAGGGTCGTTTTCTGATATTCAAACTGTTTAAACAGGTACGACTGAATGAGATTGATCGAATAAGATTGATTGAGGAAATACTTATTCGCTTCAAAAATATTATAGCTGGATCCGAGGCTGGTGGTGAACTCATTGGGAGAATAGATAAAGCCAAGGTCGTTCGGATCGTATTTGTCTGTTTTCAGCAGGTTCTTGACGGCATACCGGAAACGTCCGCTCACTTTACCTGCTTCGAGGTAATTGCTGAACCCTTCGTAGCCGCCGGTAGAATCAAAGATGCGGCTATATCGGGGACTTAAAATGAGCCCGTACCGGTTGGCCTTGTCATAAAGCGCGATATCCAGCGCCGTTACATTGGCATCCCGGTCATGACCACTCCTCCAGGTATTGGTATTGGTAAACGTGATATAAGAGCGGTTGCGCAAAACCTGGTCAAGAACAATTACGTTATAATTCGTCAGCGGTTCTGTAAGGATCAATGAATCCCTGCCGCTGTTTGTATTCACCAGCTTCGCCTCTACCGGCTGCCCTACCGCATTAAAGATCCCGATACCCAGGTTGTTGGAAGTTCTGCCGGAAAACTTGATGGCATTGTACAATCGGGTTACAGAAGGGTTCTTTGCAATGGAAAAATCGGAAAGAGCACCCGTGCCTGTTTCCTCTTCAATCTGCTGATAACGGGCTGGTGTGGCCCCCACTCTTCTGGAATAAAATATGCCGGCCTTATTGAATAACTCGGTACCCTCCGTAAAGAAAGGCCGGTTTTCCCTGAACTGAATTTCAAAGGGAGAGATATTATTCACTACGTTATCGGAGATCACCTGTCCAAAGTCCGGTATCAGCGTGGCATCCAGGGTAAAACTTTCGTTGATGCCATATTTAACATCCATCCCCCCACTCTTCAGCCATTCATTCTGATAGCCTTTGCTAACGCTGGGGGTTGATCGATATCCACCGCTTACATAAGGTGAAAAACTCAATCGAAGCGGTGGCACCAGGTTTTCCAGGCCGGCGAGATCGCCAAACTGGTTGGCAAAACCATTTACGTTCGGATCCACTGCATTCCAGAAGGATGTTTCATTAAACCGGCGCGAAAAACGCATGAACTGAATACCCCAATCCTGGATTTTCTCTTTCGAAAACCGGATAGAGAAATAAGGTATTTTCATTTCCACTATCCATCCATCCGATCTGAACCCCACCCGGCTTTCCCAAACCGCATCCCAGCTCAAATCGCCGTACACGCCAAAACTGGTGGCATATTGAGGCGATACGCGTGCATCACTTTGCACATTCCGGGAAGTTACCAGGAACTGAAAAGCGTTTTGCCGGTCTTTATAAGTATCCAGGAAAATGGAGAAATAATCAACATCCGCCCGCTGCTCCTGGTCACGCGGAGTGAACTGCCGGCGAATGCTGGCAGGATCGTCGTATAAATACGCGGCTATGTAGATAGCGCTGTTATCATACAGAACCCTTACTTCCGTTTTTTGAGAAGCCGGTTTGCCATATACGGGAGTGTTAGTAATGAAATCGGTGGCAACAGGAGCTATTTTCCAGGCGGCATCATCGAGTGATCCATCAATTCGAGGTGCTTCAAATGTTTTTACAGCACGAATCGTCTGCTGTTGGGCAGGTAAATTCAGGCAAATGCAGGATAAGGTTACTATGAATGCAAAGGTTTTGGTCATGCGACAGTTCGGGCCTTGTAAAAATAACCCAAAAGAACAACAGACTTGTTGCGGAAAATACGGCAGCCCGACAATCAAATGCTGATGTCTATCGCAAGACAGGATGTTGT
Organism: Chitinophagaceae bacterium; assembly: GCA_044226045.1. Taxonomy (GTDB): domain Bacteria; phylum Bacteroidota; class Bacteroidia; order Chitinophagales; family Chitinophagaceae; genus Endoryza. The sequence goes on along the minus strand of JBGAHR010000007.1, from coordinate 93,711 downwards.
CTTATTTTGCTGCATCCTTAATTAATCTTCTTCTTCAGCTGATTTACCTGTTCATGAAGATCGCTGACAAGGTTTGCCAGCTGGCCCACATCAAACCGTGACTGAGTGTTGGCTTTGCTGATGATATGTGTCGCCTTCCAAAGTTCCAGCAGGTCTTCCGCATCCATGTTATATGGCTGATAACTGGGGTTATCACTCACCAGGGTAACCTTGTTTTTGGCCTTGGGGTTTTTAATGACCCGCTTATATACGATACCTTCTTTGCGGGAAATAACTATATAGGTATTGTTGGCTTTTACTTCTTCGAGGCTTTCTACTTTCTCCCCCACCACTACAGAACCACTGGGTGTAGGCAACATCGAGTCTCCCACAATCTCAAACGCTCTGTATGTGCCCGGAGAAAGCATTGGCAACGTAAATGTATTCAGCTCATCTACAAATGCTGGATCCTGATAGCCCGCCAGGTAACCGGCAGCCGCTTTGACAGGTACAAAATGAATTTCATTGGTACCATTGCTGGCCAGTTTCAAGGCCCTTCTTTTACTCAGGTAACTGCCCTTCACCTCGCTGAGATCTTTTAACAGTAATTCATCGAGTGATAGTTTGAAAATATCTCCAACCATTTCCAGCACATCCAGGCGTGGTTCTGCTCGTTCTTCCTCATAAGCACCCAACAAAGACCTTTTGATTTTTAGTTTGGATGCAAACTCCTCTTGTGTCAATCCCCTTAACTTACGGAGATACCGAAGATTTCTGCCGGCTGTAGACATAACTAATTTATTTAGCCAAAAATACTAATTTTTTTGACTCAACAAATTTATTTTCCCAAATCCTTCCATTTTGATGAGTTATATCTATATTCCGACTGTGACAACGATCCTGTCCAACAGCAGCAATTCCCGGCGAACCCTAACGATGATACTGGTTATCTCGTTTTTCCTGACAATTGTATCTGTCAGCTGGATGGCTATGGCACGTCAACCACTGGTTATTCCGGGCAAGACCCGGGCGCTATTTTCTCTCGAAACAGCTTTTAGCCGGGAACGCGTGCAGGAAGTGAAACTGGCCTGGAGTCACCAGCTGGCTTATGCGCAAAAAGTAAATAACATCGATTTTTTCTTTCTTGTCTCCTACTCCCTGTTTTTCCTGTTCTCGGTTTTATGGTTATATCCTCTGGTGAACCTGGTTCAGTTTAGCGCGCGTACCTTACTCTCCCTGGTCGCTATCGCCTTCGTATTTGATGTTTTTGAAGGGATCGCTTCGCATTATTGGCTAATGGGTATCATTGACCGGATAACGCCTCCGATGGTAACCATCACCGCTATTATAAAATTTGTTGCAGCAGGCGCCATTCTGCTGATCTTGTCACTGGCCTACCTGCAGGTTGGCTGGAGATGGATAAAAAGAAACCGGCCAGCGCATCAGCCATCTGACCGGTTATTAAAAATCAGCGAAGCGGCTGCAGATGATGTTTGACGGTCCAGGTGCCAATCTCATTGCCCATCTTCTGACCTGCGTCGCAGGAAAACCGAAAGTGAATTCCAGCCATCACCCGCGAATCAGCATTTTCATCGGCTGCCTGTAATAAGCTTCTGAAATACCTAACGGAACCGGCCGGCCGGGCAGTGGGCGAACTCATGGAAAAGGAAATTTGATCGCCCAGCAATAAGGTCATCACGGTAGCGGCTGCATTACCCAGCACACTATGCGTGGAAGGATAATCCTGGATTGGCGGGGTAACTTCAGCAGGTTCCCAGTTCCTGTCCTCTTCCGTCATCGCATTTCCGTCAGCAGCCGCCATGCGGATAGCAGTGAGGGGCCGCCAGAAATTATAATGAATCTTTGCATCCCATCCGGCGATGTATGAATCGGCCAGTGCCATATCGACAAGCGCCAGCAAGCGGGCGGCCTCCAGCATATTCAGGTGACGGTCTTTAATAACAGTACGGGCTACCCGATTCCAGCCGGCCTCTGAAAACTCGTACCAGAACCGCGCGTAAGCTGTCTGTTCCGCTGTCCGAGCGGTGCTCCGCAGACTCCCAACCTTTTTCACTTCCTGGAAAGCTTCGGTGTATGCCTCGCTTTGCAAACCCGGATGGGGAGCAGGCCGAAACTGGTCTTTTTGCCCGATAGAAAATGGCTTTACATGCTCCCAGTGTGTGGCAAACTTGAACTGGAAAGGAGGTACAGCCTGGTATACACCCGGCACATTGGAAACTGGCACGGCCACGATCGGATCTGCTACGGAGCCATCGTTGTTTCTTTTTTCCAGAACAGCCTTGGCTGCCTGGCGACCGAGCACTATGCCATCAGACAGTGATTTGTTTGCCTTTAACCCTGCCAGAGACTCTTTGAGCGCGGAATCGAGAAATGATCTGCGATCGGGTAATTCATGAAGGAGCACCTCATAAGCGGCGGCTGATACAGCTGCTACCGGGTTGGCTGTCCGGTTATGCCCATTGAATGCATATCGCTGATAACGCTCCTCAATACCATTGAGAGCATCGTGAATGGCAAGCTGCACCATTGCATTTAATCGGGATGCGGCCAATGAATGCTGATACTGCACGCCGCCAAATGCTTCGTACGCTTTTTCATTCCAGTACAACACAACCGTTGCCGGCAGACTGCTAACGGGGTTTCTCTTAACCCTGATCATGGAATGTGAACTGAGAAAGACAAATGCCAACACCAATAAGAACGAAAAAATGTTTCTGCTTTTCATAACTGATAGATTTGAGGCCGCAAGTTGACGGAAAGCAGGAACCGCATATCTCCCCTAAACACAAAAAGAAACTCCCCATTTACGGGGAGTTGAAACATTTATTATCAGGAAGCGCTTTGGCCGGAAGGAGCTTTGGGGTTGACCGGAGGAAGTTTTTTCGGCCTCGGTTGCCTGGGCGTTATTTCAATTATTTTTCGAATGATATCTACAACCGGAGCGCCGACGCCGAGTCTTTGTGAGTTGGAATTGGCGGGTTGCGCAATCAGTCCGGTAGGATCATACACCAGGTAGTCTCCCTCTTTGTTTCTTCCGCTCGAATCAAGCAATCCATCGGGTACATATATCTGAATTTTCACGGTCTGGTAGCCTTCGGGAAACCATCTTACATAGTAATTTCCTTTTTCCTGGTACCATTGATCCCGTTTTACTTCGGGTCGATGTACTACGGATGGCTCTTTCAGTACTGCCAGCTTTTCAACGGCTTCATAGGAGTCTGTTCCAAGATCAATCACTCTGCGAATGTCTGTTCCCTGTTGACCGGGGATCATCGCCGATACCTGTCGCGCTATGCCTGCCACGCCGCCTTTCAGTTCAAATATTTGTCGCGATGTCAATAACTGATTGGCTGTTGCCTTAACAGCGGAGCCCAGCCGGTCATAATTAGCGCCGCTGACGACAGACCATAACAGCAATTGAATATTTCTTTGTTGAAGATCCGGCCGGTTTCGCGACTTAAGCAGGATGGTTTGAACAATTTCCTTGCGATATCCGCTAACAGCGGCGGGATAATAGGCGTCTCTCGAAGAAGGATCAGGAGTACCAGGCTGTAAACAATAGCTCTTGAAGGCGGCCTCATAAAAACCAGGTGCCAGTACAAATCCTCCTTCACGGGTTTGAGGCAATTCCATCAGATTCGAAGCCGTGCTTCCGGCCGGCAACATCGGTTCGGCAGCAGGGATCACTCCGGTCTGATGGGATTCTTTCCTGATCGTTGATTCCGGGCTTGACGATTTATGGGAGGAAGTACAGGCTCCCAGGGTCAGCAGCAAAAGGGTAAGGAGATGTTTCGACATACGGCAGGATTTATGAATGGCGACCTCTCGGGTCAATCATCATCACCAATCAACTCACTTACAAGAAACAATTAATAGACAGAAAATGAAAGAGGTTCCTACCGTTTTAGCATTTCCTTATTCGGGGAGGTGTTGAAAATGAATCGGTTCCTTCTGATGACCCGATAAAGGAACGCCCGATAACCGGTAAATGCTGATGTTAAAAGCAAAAAAAACAGGAAGTACAGTTTGAAAAGTACTTCCTGTTTAACCTGTGTGGAGGATATCGGGGTCGAACCGACGACCTCTAGCGTGCCACGCTAGCGCTCTAGCCAACTGAGCTAATCCCCCAGGGGACCGCAAAGGTAAAGGCAGGAATTTTTACCACAAAATTTGTTCGGTCTTTTCTTCATGAACACCAGCAACTTAGTTATTTAAAAAAATCGACCCATTCGAAGGCTCTCCGAATAAGAGTTAGCCTGCATCCTGCTTATTTTAGCGTATAAATTGGCTGATTTTATGGCTTAAATGACTAAATTTCAGCACTTCCATCCGGCTGTCAGGCCGGCGTACAACTTCTTGGTTAATGATCTGGTTAAGCTTTTAAGGGTATGAGCCCGGGGTGTATATCCGTTCCGGGTAAGTCAAAAATCAAATCCGATGTCACCGAAACTCAATAATCGTTATGTGATCCTGTCGGGGCTGCTTGTTTTATTTGCCGGCCTGGTGGTTTTAACGGGGTGGATCTTTCAGATTCCCATACTTACATCGATAGGTATGGAAGGTTATATGTCCATGAAGGCGAATGGTGCACTCTGTTTTGTCATTTGTGGTCTTTCGCTATTGCTACTCAACAATAATACAGGTGCAGCCAGAAAAACGGGACAGTTCCTGGCATTATTGGTGATGTTGATCGGATTGGTGACCCTGCTGGAATACATCTTCAAGTCGGATGCGGGCATTGATCAATTGATCGCTTTGGATCCGGCAAACGACCGGGGCAGGTGGCCGGGAAGAATGAATCCGGCGGGAGCATTTAATTTTATTATTGCGGGCCTTGCTTTGTTTCTTTCTCATAGCAGAAAATATCAGTCGCTCATTCGTATCCTCCTTTTTGTGATGGGCACAGTAGCCTGCCTGGCCTTTATCGGGTTCAATTTCAGAAAAGACTATACAAGCAATTCACCTTTCCTGTTTACGATCCCCTTACATGCAGCCATCCTGTTTATCATTCTCTCAACGGGCATTTTCCTGGCGCCCTTTATACGGGGATACAGGATCAACCTGCAATGGAAACTGATCGCCGTGCTGGTATTCATTGTGGCGATCATGCTTACCTCCTTTTACAGCCTCAACAGCACAAACGCAGAATTTGTAACCAATGCCGAAAGTGTTTCTCAAACCCATGAAGTGTTAAATGAAACGGAACAGATCCTGTCATCTGCCAAAGACCTGGAATCCGGGGGACGGGGTTTTCTGCTGACTCAGAACAGCGAATTCCTCGAACCAATGGAACTGGCCCGCGATTCCATTCAATTCGATCTTCAGCAATTGAAAAGTCTTACGATCGATCACGACATTCAATACCGACGGGTTGACAGTATGTCGAAAATCATCGCTGAACTAATCAACTACCACAATACGCTCGTTGCCTGGACAAAAAGCGGAAATCGCCAGCAGGCATTGGAAAAGATCGCATCCAAGCAGGGCAAGAACCTGATGGATAATCTCCGGCAGATTGGCAATCGCATCAAGGAGGAAGAAAACCGGCTGCTTGATCTCCGCAAAAAAAACACAGAAGCCAGTATCGGCGAAACCATCAAAACCATCCTGTTCTTCCAGGCGCTCATCCTTTGCCTGCTTATTACTATCTATCTCATCATTTATTCCAATCAAAATGCAAGGGACAAGGCCGAAGCAGATCTGAAAGAAAGTGAAGAATGGTTTGCCACTACTCTTTCCAGTATTGGAGACGGTGTGATTGTGACAGATACCCGAAAGAACGTCATTTTCATGAACCCCGTCGCCCGACAACTGACACGTTGGGGAATGGAGGCATACGGTCAGCCAATAGACTCCATCTTTCATATTGTACACGAGCAAAGCCGGGAAATTATTGACAACCCGGTCAGCCGCGTATTGGCGGAAAAACAAATTGTAGGCCTTTCCAACCATACCGTATTGATCCGGAAAGACCAGTCCGAGATCGCTATTGACGACAGCGCTGCCCCCATTGTCAATGACGACGGAGAAATAACCGGAGTGGTATTGGTGTTCAGAGATGTAACCGAACAAAAGAAAAAGGAAGACGCCATTCGATACAATGCCCAGATGCTCTCCTGTATTTCGGATGCGGTCATGTCAACCGATGACCAATTCAGAATTAAAACGATCAACAAAAGAGCGGAAGAATTATATGGCTGGAAAGAAGAAGAAATTGTAGGTATGCAGGTGCCGGTACTGCTGGATATTGAAATTCCCTACGAAGATAGGGCCGAGGTAGGAAAAGCATTGATGCAAAAAGGGGAATGGCATGGAGAAGTACGCGCCAAAGATCGGCAGGGAAATATCAAAAGCCTGCTCGTATCAGCGGCGATGGTAAAAGATGAAAACGGTAAAGTGCTGGGGTCAATCAACATTCATCGCGACATCACCGATCGGATCCGGGCGGAAGAGAAGAACCGATACAATTCCATCCTTGTTGAAAACATCTCCGACGCGATATTATCCACCGATACGCAATTCAGAGTGGTAACCTGGAATAAAGCGGCTGAAGAAATGTATGGATACACAGAAGCGGAGATCCTGGGCAAACCTGTTGGAGAAGTACTCAAATTACGTGACCAGGAACAATCACGGGCAGATGCCCTTAACAAGCTGCACGAAGCAGACTACTACAGAGACGAATACGAGTTCACTACCAAATCGGGCGAACTGATTACTGTGCTGGCGGCTGTCAATGTGATTCGCAATAATAAAGGGGAAATTACAGGCTATGTAGCAGTACACCGAAATATCACCGAACGTAAAAAAGCGGCCGAAAGGATCAACTACCTGGCAGGGCTAATCGAACAAACCAGTGATGCCATCGTTTCCATTGATGAACAAAGCCGGATTATCAGCTGGAACAAGGGTGCAGAAGTGATGTATGGTTATTCCAGGCAGGAAGTAATCGGCAAACACATCCAGGAATTCACGCAGTCGACGCTCGAACCGGAGCTCGAACAAATAGTAGTGAAGGAAATCAGGCAGAAAGGATCCTGGAGCGGCGACCGGGTTCATCGCGACCGCAAAGGCAATCCTTTATTTGTGTACGTTTCCCTGTCTCCCATCAAAAGCGAAACGGATTCACAACAGCGGTTCGTGCTGGTCATCTCCAACATCACCGAACGAATCAAGCTGGAAGAGCAATTGCGCACTTTCAACCAGCAACTCGGTGAACAGGTACAGGAAAAAACCAGCCAGATACAGGATATGCTCAACCGTATCAGCGATGGATTCATGGCCCTCGATACTAACTGGCGCTTTACCTACCTCAACAAAGCGGCTTCCCAGATCTATCGAATGCAAACAGAGAAACTGATTGGCAAAAATGTATGGGAATACTTCCCCGAAGCGATCGGCAATCCCTTCTATGAAGCCTGCCACAAAGCCCTCCAAACGCAGCAGCATACCAGCGTGGAAGCCTATTCAGACATATTCGATTACTGGTATGAAACGCATATCTACCCCTCTCCCAACGGACTTTCCATTTATTTCCGCGACGTATCGGAAAAGAAAAGAGCGGAACAACTGGTGGTGACCAATGAAGAAACAAGAAGGCTGATCTTCAATACAGCCATGGATGCAATCATTTGTGCAGATCACAGTGGCAAGATCACCATCTGGAATCCGCAGGCTGTAAAGATATTTGGATGGACAGAAGAGGAAGCCATCGGCAGAAGCCTGGAAGATACCATTATTCCGGAACGATACCGGGAAAGACATAAAAAGGGAATGGCCCATTACCTCTCTACCGGTGAAGGACCTGCGCTGAACCGGCTGATAGAATTATTCGCGCTGAAAAGAACGGGTGAAGAGTTTCCGGTGGAGATCACCATTGTTCCCATTGAACAGAACGGTACCGGCTTCTTTTGTTCGTTTATCAGGGATATCACCGAAAGAAAGCGGACCCAGGATGCCATCATCAAAGAAAGAGACTTCTCCGAAAAACTGGTCGACGGTCTACCCGGCATATTCTATTTCTTCGATAGCAAAGGCAAGTTTATTCGCTGGAACAAACAACTGGAAATCATTTCAGGCTATACAGCGGATGAGATCGGTCGAATGCATCCCTCCGAATTTTTTGCTCCCACAGAAAAGGAAACCGTGAGTAACCAGATGAAGGAGGTGTTGAAAAGAGGCTATAGCGAACAGGAAGGTTTCCTGATTACGAAGAGCGGGCAGAAAATCCCGTTCTATTTTACCGGCACTTACCTGGATTTTGAAAACCAGCCCTGCATACTCGGTACAGGTATCGATATCAGCGAGAGAAAGAAAATTGAACGAAAACTGGCTGATGAAAGAAGGCTGCTGCGGGCCCTGATCGACAACCTGCCCGACTATATTTATGTAAAAGACCAGCAATTCCGGCACATCATCAACAACAGGGCGAATGTGGAACTGCTCGGTGCCGCAAACGAATCCGATACCCTCGGGAAAACCGTCTTTGACTATTTCGATAAGCAAACAGCCCAGCCCTATCATGCCGATGATGAGCTGGTATTTCGGACCGGTCAGGCCATCGTTAACCGTGAAGAAGCAGTAAACGGGCCCGACGGAGAACAAAAATGGTTGCTGACTACCAAAGTGCCCCTCGTTGACAAAAATCAAAAAGTAAACATGATCGTGGGCATCAGCCGCGATATTACAGAATGGAAGAAAACACAGGATGCCATCCTGAAAGAAAAAGTATTCTCGGAGAAGATCATCGATAGTTTACCAGGCATCTTCTACTTTTTTGATGAGAAAGGAAAATTCATTCGATGGAACAAACTTTTTGAAACGATTTCAGGTTATTCGCATGAAGAGATCAGGCATATGCATCCTACCGACTTTTTTGCAGACAATGAAAAAGAGTACATCACCGATCGGATTCTCGAGGTTTTTGAAAAGGGAACCAGCGATGCCGAAGCCCATTTCAGAACCAAAGACGGCAAACTGATCCCCTATTACTTTACCGGCTCGTACATTGAATTCGCCGGCAAACCCTGTCTGTTAGGAACCGGCATTGATATTACCGTCCGGAAGAAAACGGAAAAAGAACTGGAACGGTCCATCGAAAGATTTGAAATGATTTCGAGAACTACCAATGATGCCATATGGGAATGGGACATGCACAGCAACCAGGTATGGGCCAACGCCAGGCATCATGAGCTATATGGTTTCGGAGATCACGACGATCTTCCGGATCACAACGAATGGCAGAACCGGTTACATCCCGATGAAAGAAAGTCGGTAGTAAATGATTTTCAAAAAACACTGAAAGGGAATAGCAATAGCTGGATCGCCGAATATCGCTTTCTGAACGGCCAGAAAGAATTCATCAATATTTACGACCGAACCTATATTGTAAGGGATCAGCAAGGTCAACCCATACGAACCATGGGAAGTATGATGGATATTACAGCTCGTAAACTGGCAGAAAAGAATCTCAAGGAAAACGAAGAAAAATATCGCCTGTTGTTCTCAAGCAGCCCCCTCCCCATGTGGGTGTATGATATTGCCACTTACCGGATACTCGATGTAAATGAAGCTGCCACCCAACATTATGGATACAGCCGCGAAGAATTCCTGGGAATGACGATTGAAGACATCAGACCCCGCGAGGATGTCAGAAAAATGAAAGACATGTCTGAAAGAAATCATCCCGGCGTGAGATCCGGCGGTAACTGGAAGCACCTGAAGAAAGATGGTTCGATGATAGATGTAGAAATAAAATCACATGACATCCTTTACAATAATCGTACTGCCCGGTTAGTGCTGGCCAATGATATTACAGAAAAATTGAAAGCCGAAAAGATCATTTTGGAAACATCAGAACAGCTCCGGCAGCTTTCTGCCCGCCTGCAGGAAATCAGGGAAGAAGAAAGGATGCACATGGCCCATGAAATTCACGACGAATTGGGTCAAAGACTAACGGTCTTGAAAATGGATGTGTCCTGGCTGAAGAGGAATATTGGAGAGAAATATCCAACTGCCAAAGAAAAAATACAGGGAACCCTGGATTTGCTCGACGGAACCATCAAGATCGTGAGAAAAATTGCTACCGACTTACGGCCTGGTATACTGGATGATCTTGGATTGATACCGGCACTCGAATGGCAGAGCAAAGAATTTGAGAACAGATCCGGAATAAAGGTGCATTTTCAATCAAATATATCCGAAATTGCATTACCGACGCATCTGGCTACCGGGCTCTTCCGTATTTACCAGGAAGCGCTCACCAATGTGGGAAGGCATTCTGATGCCGGTCACGTATATTCGAACCTTGAAAAAGGAGAAGGTTTTGCCACCCTGACCATTACCGATGATGGGAAGGGTTTTGATGCCTCTTCCATTGGCAGCAGGAAAACTTTAGGAATAATGGGCATGAAAGAACGAACAATGATGTTGGGAGGGGAATATGCTATCTCCAGCTCTCCCGGTAAGGGAACCACCATCAGCGTCAAAGTGCCTTTATCCTGAGAAAACTATAAGCCTTAAGTTATCGCTATGAAAGTAATTATCGCTGACGATCATTCTATTGTTAGGAAGGGTTTAAAGCAAATCCTTTTGGAAGAGTATCCATTTGCTACAGTGGGAGAAGCCTCCAATGCAGAAGAACTGATTAAGCTGGCTATGTCCGACACCTGGGATGTGGTTATTACTGACTTGTCGATGCCGGGCCGAAGCGGCCTGGATGCGCTCCGGCAAATCCGGGAAGCCTTTCCCAAGTTACCCGTGCTGGTATTAAGTATGCATCCCGAAGACCAATACGCCATCCGCGTGTTGAAAGCAGGAGCCTCCGGTTACCTGAATAAAGACACGGCACAGGATGAACTGATCCAGGCCATGCGGAAGGTATTGATTGGCAAAAAATACATTTCTGCGAAAGTAGCGGAACAAATGGCTGATGTGCTCGAAGGAAACAGCGATGCCGCTCTCCACGAATCTCTTTCCGACCGCGAATTTGATGTACTGAAAATGCTGGCTGCCGGTAAATCGGTTTCCGAAATTGCCGCTTCCCTTTCTCTCAGCAGCACCACGGTCAGTACATACCGGTCGAGAATCCTCGAAAAAATGAAGATGAAATCAAATGCGGATCTCACCCGCTATGCCCTCGAAAATAAATTGATCTGACCGATCGGACCCGGTTGTAACTCAGTCAAAAACTGAGTTACCTGTAGCAAAACACCTACAGCAAAAACAGAGTTTATCTACTGTTTTCCAGCTTTCTATGAGATAGTTTTGTATGGTAGCAGAAGTATGGCAATATGGAATCGTTGAACAAATACAGCACTATCTTCCCACAACTAGAGACCGAAAACAGTATGAAAATTCTCATTGCAGATGATCATGAAATCGTTCGCAAAGGCCTCAGGCAAATTCTGCTGGAACATTATAAGGGTGCGGAAATAGATGAGGTTTCCAATGGAGAAATGCTTGTTGAACACGCCCTGTCGGGAGAATGGGACATTATCATTTCAGATATTTCAATGCCCAGGATGAACGGCCTGGAAGCCCTCCGAAAAATAAAAGAAAAAAGACCTGAAGTAAAGATGCTCATGTTGAGCATTCATTCGGAAGATCAATATGCATTGAGAGTCTTCCGCGCAGGCGCGCATGGATATATCACCAAAGATATGGCGGAACAGGAACTGGTGAAGGCTGTTGAAAAGGTATTGAGCGGCAGAAAATTCATTTCAGCTTCTTTCGCAGAGAAATTGGCCGAAAGCCTCGATACCGAATCAGAAGAAGCTTCGCACGAAATTTTGTCAGACCGGGAATTTGATGTATTCAAATTACTGGCTACCGGCAATTCGATTTCCGAAATCGCTCACCAGCTCGGCGTGAATGTTTCAACCGTAAGCACCTATCGCTCCCGTATCCTGGAAAAGATGAAAATGAAATCAAATGCCGATATCACCCGGTATGCGATCGAAAAAAAACTGATCTGAACGGTGCATAGGTATCGTAGATATCTTCCCTGAACAACCGATAAAATATAACCTGTAGAAGATGATCGACAACTCCGAAAGAATGGCAACTACTCACAATTCATCATTCAGGCTATTGGGTCGCCCCTGACGAACTTTTAATTTGCGTCACAACCTTGATTCCATGAGCACCTACCGACTGTACAAACTTAATTACCGGAAAATAAAAATATATACGGGTAAAGCCAACACCGGAAACTATCTATCTTCTTTTTCAGATTCACTCCTACAGGAAATCTCCTCTGCCATATTGGGCAAACCTATTCGATTCAGTCGAAAGCTGATAGACAACAAACCTTTGAGAAGAGATCATTCAGACCAGGAATGATTCACAGCTAACGACCCATCAATAAACAGCCAATATCATGGAAAATTTTCTTAGGGCAGATAATGCAATGATCCGTTCATTCATGGACCAGGATACTAACCCGAAATGGATTGCAGATACCGATGATAATATAATTTACGCCAATCAGTCTTTTTTAAGTTACTTTCGTCTCGATGAAAAGATAGTACCCAAGAACGTCAGCGATATCTTTCAAAGCGAGATGGCTGAGCGTTTCCGAATGGCCCACCGGTTTGCCCGTATTAGTAAAGAGCCTTGCAACGCGCAAATGGTTACTCAAAACGCAGAAGGTGCGGATCAAAAACTGCTGATACATTCTTTTCTCATCAATGGTTCAATAACACCGGCGTTGGTAGCGGCAGAAGCCGTTATTATTCAGGGAACTTCAAAACTGGCTGATACTGTGGAATCTCAAAATCTGGAATCAACAGAAGTTGATCGCAATACCTTTGAACCCCGCTGGGAATGGAATATCATTTCCGGTGAAATTAATCGAAACAAGGCCCTGATCGAAATGATCGGTCATTTCCCGGAACCGGTTCTGGATATGGCCTGGTGGTTTAGCCGAATCCCTCTCTCCGATCGCGATCGGGTTCAGCATGGTATCGCAGCAGCACTGGAAAATAAACTTTCGGTCTGGAATGACGACTATCCCTTCCAATGCCTGGATGGCTCTGTCAAATTTCTGCGCGACAAAGCATTTATCCTTTACGAAAATAATCGGGCCACAAGGATGTTCGGCAAAATAGAAGACGTTACTGAAGTCACCCAGCTCCGGCAACAACTGCAACTGGAGAAACAAAGACATCAGCGTGAAATTGCCGAGTCTATCGTAACGGCACAGGAAAGAGAAAGAATGAATATCGGCAATGAACTGCACGATAATATCAACCAGATCATCACCACCGTAAGACTTTACCTCGATATGATACAACCCGCCACAGACCAGGACAAGGAATTAAAGTCCAAGACGGGTGAACTGTTATCGATGGCCTATGATGAAATCAGGAAACTGTCTCGGGAACTGGCCTCTCCTCAACTCAAAGGGGATTCCCTGATCGAAAGCATCGACGAACTGATCGCCGATGTAGAAGCGGCCAGCCAATTCAGAATTACTTTCCTGCATGATCCTGCTATCTGGACCAGTCGCAGTCTGAAAATCGCCCTGTTCCGTATCGTTCAGGAACAGCTGAAAAATATTATCCGGTACAGTGAGGCAACAGAAGTGCTCATTGAGCTGAGAGCCACTGAAACAAACATTCTGCTGGCCATAACAGACAATGGGAAAGGATTTGACATGAAAGCAACGCGCAATGGCATTGGCCTGTCGAATATCCGCGAAAGAGTAAGACTCTATGCAGGCGACATCCAGATAGACACTGCACCCGGAGCCGGATGCAGGATTACGGTTCATATTCCGGTCTGATTTTATTCTCCCCAGATATTATCCTTGCCCTCGAGCCAGAGCTTCACGAGGTCGGTTGTAACAGACTTCGGTCTTTCGATGGGGAATCCGAGCGCACGATCCCAGCACAAACTGGCGAGTACACCCAGTGCGCGGCTTACAGCAAATAATACAGTGTAGTATTCGTATTCAACCATTCCATAGTGAACCAGCAGGGCGCCGCTATGAGCATCCACATTTGGCCAGGGGTTCTTGATCTTACCCAGCGACTGAAGAATGGGTGGAACCGCCTCGTAGATATTCCAAACCGTTTGTACCAGCGGATCATCCGGCATGTGTTTCTTGCCAAATTCCATCTGGGCCGTAAAACGAGGATCGGTTTTGCGGAGAACAGCATGACCATATCCGGGAACCACTTTCCCTTCACTCAGGGTTCTTTTTACATATTCGGAGATCTGTTCTTTACTGGGCAGATCGGTTTTCAGGTCTTCTCTCATTTCGAAGATCCATTTGATCACTTCCTGGTTGGCCAGGCCATGCAGAGGACCCGCCAGTCCATTCATACCGGCAGCATAACTGAGGTAAGGATCACTCAGGGCAGATCCTACGAGGTGGGTGGTATGCGCCGAAACATTACCGCCTTCGTGATCGGCATGAATCGTCATATACAAACGCATCAGCTCCATAAATCCCTGGTCCGAATAACCCAGCATATGGGCGAGGTTACCTGCCCAGTCGAGCAAACCATTCGGTTGAATATGTTCGCCACCCTTGTATTTGCGACGATACACATAAGCCGCAATACGGGGAAGACGGGCAATCAGGTCCATGCAGTCGTCATATACCGGGTTCCAGTAATCCTTTTTATTGATCCCGCGTGCGTATTCCTTTGCGAACTGGCCTTCGGTCTGCAATGCCATTACACCGGTAACAAACATGGTCATCGGATGGGCATAAGAAGGAAGTGCGTCGATCGCATCGAACACATGGCTTGGCACATGACTGCGACGCTGCCATACATTGGTAATATTGTTAACATCTTCCTGTGTCGGAAGATCACCGATCAGCATGAGATAAAATAAGCCTTCCGGAAGAGGCTCGGAACCGCCTTTGGCTTTGGGGAGTTTCTGTTGCAATTCAGGAATAGAGTAGCCTCTGAAACGAATACCTTCCTGCGCATCCAGAAGGGAGGTTTCGGTAACCAGGCCGGTTATACCTCTCATTCCCTGGTACGCCTGCGACAATGTTACCTCTCCGATTACCTTATTTCCGTGTTCTTTTATAATGTTTTTGATTTCTACGTTGGCTGCATCTGCTTTGGCTTTGAACCGTTCTTTGACAACTTCCATAATTCAAAAAAGTTATATATGATGAAGGAAAATTTTCAGGTAATCAGGGCCTTAAAGGTATAACAAATCACCTGAAAATCAGAAGCGCAGCCATTAAAAGGCTATAAGAAATAACCAAAGGTTTACTTGGGAGCAAAGCGATAAAGCCAGATGGCCACCACGCTAAATACCAAATTGGGGGTCCAGGCGGCAAGAATGGGTGGGAAATTGCCTTTGGTGGAAAAGGTAAGGGAGAACTTGTCCATAACCACGAAAATCGCGGCGGTAATGATGCCGAATGCCAGATGCAATCCGCTTCCCCCCCGGGTTTTCCGGGAAGCGACCACCGCGCCGATGATGGTCAGGATAAATACCGAAAAGGGAGTGGCATCCCTGCGGTATCTTTCCACCTTATAGTCGTTTAAACCTTCAGTACCCCGCTGTTCTTCCTGGCTGATAAAGGCTATCAGCTCGGGGGTGGTCATTTTATCTTTCATTAAACCTTCGGTACCCCGCTGTTCTTCCTGCCTGATAAAGGCTATCAGCTCGGGTGTGGTCATTTTATCTTTCAGGTATTTGTCGGGCCGGATGGCGTCGGGTTTTACATGCAGGTCTATATTCATCGATGGGATCTGCTTGACCTCTTCCTTCAGTCCGTTGATGGTTCTCTCGGTGACATTATCGAGCTTCCAGTTCTTTTTGGCAGTATCCCACCTGATAAAATCTGCTCTCAGGGCATAAACCATCTGATTGCCTTTCAGTCGCTGAAGCGTGAAGCCTCCGTTGGCCGATTTTGAAGTGGTATCAAAATTCCGGAGACCGGCAAAAGTGTTGTTATCAACCCTGATGTAATACTTGTTTTCCTTGCCGTAATACTGAGAGATCTCGTAGGAGTTCTTACTATCGATATAGGTTGCCTGAAAATTACCCCTGATGGCATTGGCCTTGGGAATAAGGTACTGGGTAGCCAGCCAGAAACTCCCCCCCATTAAAACGGCCCCCAAAATATAGGGTCGCAGAAACCGGTTAAAGGGAACACCGCCGGCCAGGATAGCCACAATTTCCGATCGCCCGGCCATCTTCGAAGTGAAAAAAATCACTGCGATGAAAATCATAAGCGGGAAAATCATTGAAATAATAAAGGGAACAAATCCGAAGTAATACTTGGTAATGATCTGGTAAGAAGAAAGGCCCGATTTTACAAAATCATCCGTTTTTTCGGAGGTGTCGATCACCACGGCAATCACGCAGAGCGTAAGTACCATAAATAAAGTGGTACTGATGAATTTGCGGAGAATATAGGCGTCTATCTTGGTGATCATCTGCAAGCGTCAAAAATAGATAAAAAATATGGTCTGTAAAGAGGCAGGGCGTGAACAGTTTGTGAAAGCATTTCAAAATGAGTCGTATATTTCAATTATGAAAAAGCTCCTTGTATTCATAGCCCTGACCTTGCTGATTTCCTCCGCCTTTTCACAAAATTTCCCGCAGTACGAAAAGGCCAGTTTTATCAAAGGGTCAGATACCCTGAACTACCGGATTCTGTATCCGCTCAATTATAAACCTGGGAAGAAATATCCACTGGTTGTTTTTCTGCATGGTTCGGGGGAGCGAGGCAAGGACAACAACCTTCAACTGGCCTGGGGCGCTGACCTGTTTCTGAAAGAAGAAAATCGAAAAAATTTCCCGGCCATCGTAATTTTCCCGCAATGTCCTGTTAATAGCTTTTGGGCGCAGATGTCCCGAAAGAGCATAGCCGATTCACTGGGCGCCTTCTCCTTTGAATCTTCCAAGCCCCCCACTACCGCACTCCTCCTGGTGATGGAAATGCTCGACGAGTGGGCCGCCTCGGGAAAGGTGAATAAGAAAAAAATCTATGTAGGAGGATTATCAATGGGTGGTATGGGAACCTTTGAGATCCTGTGGAGAAAGCCTGGTTTTTTTGCGGCGGCTATTCCGATTTGCGGCGCCGGCGATCCTGCTAAAGTACCTGTATATGCGAAGAAAATGCCGGTCTGGATGTTCCATGGAGACAAAGATCCGGCGGTGCCGGTAGGCAATTCAAGATTGATGAACAACTCCCTCAAAGCGTCCGGAGCCAGGGTACTGTATACCGAATACCCGGGCGTGGGGCACGACAGCTGGAAAAACGCCTTTGCAGAGAAAGAGTTGCTTCCCTGGTTGTTCAGACAGAAGAGAAAATAATCGTGGAATTGGCCAATACAATTACGGATTACGGATGACGAATTACGGATGTCGGATGGAATACGATGTACTAATATGCCAATTATTGTTATCCGGGCCAAACGTAGAGTGCGCAATTGGTCAATCAGACAATGGGGCAATTTGCCAATGAACGGCGATAGAATAAAGCCAGGCGGTTTCCTGGAGCGAGAATGAGATCGGGAGCGAATACCGAAATCGCATTGGCTCATTGCTTTTGTCATCTCATTGGCTTATTGACCAATTGCACCCGCAGCGTTTTCACCGGACAACGACGATTGACGAATTGGCAAATTGCATTTAATCCGCCATCCGTAATTCGTCATCCGTAATCCGTCATCCCATTCGCCCATTTCCCTTTTACAACCGCGTCCTCACCTGTTCTATCATGGTTTTCTTCCAGTTTTCAAACTGGCCGGCAATGATTTGTTGGCGGGCTTCTTTTACCAGCCATAAATAGAATGCAAGATTATGTACACTGGCAATGGTCAGCCCGAGTATTTCTTTGGATTTAATGAGATGACGCAGGTAGGCCTTCGAATAAAAACGGCTGAAGTCGCAATCGATCTGGTCATCCAGTGGCGAAAAATCCTTTTCCCATTTTTTGTTATCAATATTGATCACCCCCTGGCTGGTAAACAACATGGCATTGCGTCCGTTGCGGGTTGGCATCACACAATCAAACATATCAACGCCCATGCCGATACATTCGAGAATATTCCAGGGTGTACCGACTCCCATCAGGTAACGGGGCTTATCCGCTGGCAGATGATCACAACACCAGTCACAGATCTCATACATTACCGGCTCGGGCTCTCCCACACTCAATCCGCCAATGGCATGCCCGGTGGCTTGTTTTGTTTGAACATATTCACAAGATTGCCGACGCAGGTCTTTGAAAGTACCTCCCTGTACGATCGGAAAAAGATTCTGGGTATAGCCATACAATGGTTGAGACTGGTTAAACTGTGTAAAACAGCGATCGAGCCAACGATGGGTCAGTTCCATTGATTTTTTTGCGTAAGCAAACTCACTGCCACCCGGCGGGCATTCATCAAATGCCATGATAATATCCGCACCGATACTACGCTGGATATCCATTACTTTTTCCGGTGTGAACAAATGACGGGAGCCGTCGATATGACTTTGAAACGTTACCCCTTCTTCCTTGATCTTTCGGGTGCCCGCCAATGAAAAAACCTGGTAACCGCCACTATCGGTCAAAATTGGTCGATCCCAACCGTTGAACCGATGAAGGCCTCCGGCAGCTTCCAGTGTTTCCAGTCCGGGTCGTAAATACAAATGATAGGTATTACCCAGGATAATCTGCGCCTTCACCTCCTCTGTCAGCTGCTGCTGGCTTACTGCTTTTACGCTTCCTACGGTGCCTACCGGCATAAAAATCGGGGTTTCGATCGGTCCATGATCGGTTCGTATAAGACCCGCCCTGGCCTTGGATTGTGGGTCCTTATGCAATAAGTCGAATGATAATGCCGCCATAAAACGCGCAAAGATAGGATTATTCACAGGTGTGAAATGATTACACCGGTGGTATTGTCGAATCTCTCCTATTTTCGCCGTTTGACGACCCCTAAAGCGTGTGGATATGAACCTTATGCAACTGCTGACTAATTGGCCGATGCTGTTGTTTGCCCTGTTTTGTTTTGTAACCCTTCTTCAGTTATTGTATTACTGGGGATTTTTTAGCAGACTGGCTTTTTACCGGAAGCCGCTAAAAGGAAACAGGCTTCAGCATCCGGTTAGTGTGATTGTATGTGCCCGCGACGAAGCGGCAAACCTGGCTCGCAATCTTCCGGGGCTGCTGGTGCAGAAATATCCGTCTACCCACGAAATAATCGTTGTTAATCACAACAGCCAGGATGATACCCGTTACCTGCTCGAAGAATTCCGGAAAACATTCAAAGGACTGCAGATGGTGAACCTGGAGCAGGAAGCAAAAGGAATACCCGGAAAAAAATATCCGCTATCGATCGGTATCAAGGAAGCCAAATACGAAATCGTCCTCCTCACCGATGCCGATTGCGTTCCCGCCACAGAAAATTGGATTTATGCCATGCAGGATGCATATGATGATGGAGTGGAAATTGTGCTGGGGTATGGATCCTACCACAAAAGACCCGGCTTGCTTAATAAGCTGATTCGCTTCGAGACCTATCATTCCGCGCTGCAATATCTTTCCTATGCGCTGGCGGGTGTACCTTATATGGGTGTTGGCAGGAACCTCTCTTATAAAAAAGACCTATTCTTCAAGAATAAAGGCTTTTCTTCTATCAATCACCTGCCAGGCGGCGATGATGACCTGTTCATCAATAAAGTTGCCAATAAACATAACACCCGTATTGCCATTGAGGAAGATACCCTGACCCTGTCTGAACCCAAGAAAACGCTCGGCAACTGGATCCGGCAAAAGAACAGGCATTACTCTACGGCTCGTTATTACAAACCTCAGCATAAATTCCTGCTTACTGTTTACAATTTCTCTTTTTTCCTTTTCTACCCTTTATTCATTGTTAGTCTGATTTTCTTCGATTGGAAACTCGCGCTGGCAGTGTTTGCACTCCGGTTTGTATCGCAGGCCTGGATATTTTACAAGTCGATGAAAAAATTGCAGGAATCTGATCTCTTTGCCTGGTGGTGGTTACTGGATATCTGGATGTTCATATATTACTGCATCTTTGCACCAGCCCTTTGGCGCAGGCCTTCACATAAATGGATTTGATCAGGATGGATATAGTGCTCAAATATTTCAGTGACTTCACTCCCACTCAACTGGACCAGTTTAAGCAGTTGGGTCCGCTCTATAAAGAATGGAATGAAAAGATCAATGTCATTTCCAGGAAAGACATCGACAGCCTGTATGAAAAACACGTTCTGCACTCACTGGCCATCGCGGCGGTTTTTGATATACCCCCCGGTTCTGAAGTGATCGATTTGGGTACCGGCGGCGGCTTTCCCGGTATTCCACTGGCGATCTATTTTCCTGAAGTAAAATTTCACCTGGTCGATAGCATAGGTAAGAAAATCAAAGTGGTAAATGCCGTTGCCGAATCTCTGCAGCTGAAAAATGTTACGACGCAGCACAGCCGGGCAGAGGAAATCCAGCATCGGCAGTTTGATGCGGTGGTATCAAGAGCAGTAGCCCCTCTTAAGGACCTCCTCAACTGGAGTCGGCACCTCATTCGCAAACCCAAACCCGGCGCCACTTTTAACGGTCTGGTGTGCCTGAAAGGCGGAGACCTGGCACAGGAGATTTATGAAAGCGGAAAAAAACCTTATATAACGGATATCTTTGACCTATTCCCCGAAGAATATTTTAAGGATAAATTTGTATTGCAGGTAACCCGTTAACAATCTTACTAACCGGTATTTTTACTTAGTAAAGTCAAAACTACCACAAAGTGGTATTTCCGGTCTTTTCAAAACAGATCACTTTTGCACTATGGTCATATCTGTTTGTATTGTAGATGACAATAAGGATATACGCTCCGCCCTGGAACAAATTATCCTGATGTCTGATGAGCATCTGTTGCTTGGAAGTTTTGCCTCAGCCGCCGAAGCCCTGGAAAAAATCCCCATTTTGAAGCCCAATGTAGTGTTGATGGATATCAATCTTGGAGAGGGTGAAACGGGCATAGATTGCGTTAAACACCTGAAAGGTGATAATCCGGATATACTTTTCATGATGTGTACGGTATATGAGGATGACGAGAAAATATTCGAAGCTTTGAGCGCAGGCGCCAGTGGGTACATATTAAAGAAAACAGCACCCGGCAAATTACTGGAAGCCATTAAGGAATTGAATGACGGCGGCTCGCCGATGAGCAGCCAGATTGCCCGCAAAGTGGTGGCTGCCTTTCAAAACAGAAATACTGAATCTGTTTCTGCCAACCCGAATGCCACTTCCCTGAGCACACTGTCCAATAGAGAAAAGGAAATCCTTGAACTGTTAGCGAAAGGAATGCTGTACAAGGAAATTGCAGCCAAACTGTTCATCAGTCAGGAAACGGTTCGCAAGCATGTATATCATATTTATGAGAAACTGCATGTGAACAACCGGGTGGAGGCCATCAACAAATTCTTCGGCCGGTAATTTAACCCTATTCTGCTGGTAATTAACCAGTTCAATGAATGTAGTAGAATTACCACAAAGTGGTATTGTGGGTGGAAAATGACGGGAATATCTTTGTATCGAGGTGCTAATCAAATACCGTCAATCATTAAACCTTATCGGAGATTTCTTCTGAAAGCACGAATCATTAACCTGACCTTATTCTACAATGAAAAATCCCGCTTCACGCGGGATTTTCTTTTTTTATTTCTCTTCTAGTCACTTTTTGCCACTTTGAGAAACCGTAGTCGTTCAATTTCCCTCTTTAAAGGAATTTAATCGTTTCGCGTTTCAGGTTTATCGTTTCACGTTTTGCTCTGCTTGCGACTCTCCTTCTATAAATCCCAAAAAGCATCCATTTTTGACTTTTGATTTTTAACTTTTGAATTTTAGATCCGTAATCGCATTGGCTCATTGGCAAATTGACGAATTGGCAAATTGCATCTCATCCGTCATTCGTAATCCGTCATCCGTAATCGCATTGGCTCATTGGCAAATTGACTAATTGGCAAATTGCTCATGCTTTACCAAGTAATTTCTAATTTATTATTCTTTCGTTCTATATCTGCCATTCGCTGGGTAGCATCTATTTCAATGGATCTGATATTGGCGATCTTTCCATCGATTTCGAGTTCATATTCCGGATGTGTCCACTTCCAGGAAGGGAACACTTTACGAGGCGTATCATTCTCCGCAGGCTTTTCACCGAACATCAGGTATTGAGGAATATAACAGATGAGTTGTTTCCCGTCTTTGTATTGTATCATCAGATCGATGGGCATGGGCATCTTACCGATTCTGCGGAGTCTTATTCTCGTCTTTCCATTTACTTCCCACAAGCTGTCGATTCCGTAGTCGATGGTTTTTGTCGTGTTGACAAAATATTCCTTGTACCAATCGAGTTTCATTCCACTTTGTTTTTCGGCTACCCGCATAAAGTCGTTTACATTGGGATGCTTGAAACGCCACTGGCGATAATATTCCAGCAGGATCTTGTCGCGCACCGGCGCTCCCACTATGTATCCCAGTTGTTCCATGAAAACAGAACCTTTTGAATAGGCAGCAAGGCTGTATCCAAAGTTGGTATTGTAATGATCGGAGTGAGTGGTCATGGGTTCTTCATACCCGCTTTTGGCGAGATAAAAATAGCTTTGGTAGGCCCCGGAATGTTCCAGTGGCAGAACAGCCGCTGCGGAGTCGAGTCGTTTCAAGGCAGCCGGGTTATTGGCCAGTCTTTTACGGGTAACATTATCGCGATAGAACGCTTCTACTTCATCGGTTGCCCAATCGGTAAATCCTTCGTCCATCCAGGGGTAAAGACTTTCATTGGTGCCCATCATCATCTGGTACCAGGTATGCATCCACTCATGGAACACTGTTCCCAGGCTCGGTCCAGACAACAGTGTACCCATGGGATATTCCATACCGCCATCACCGCCATGAATAAACGAATATTGCTTGTAGGGGTAAGCGCCGAATTTCTGTTGAATGAAAGGAAGAACAGTAACTGCCGCATCAGCCACTTCATTCCAGGCAGAATCATTGCGGGGATTGTTTTCCCGGAAGTTATAGAGCACATGAATAGTGGGGCCATTGGGAATTCTCCTGACGAGATGTTTGTATTCGGGATCCGCTGCCCACATGAAGTCGTGCACATTCGGAGCGGTGAACACCCAGGTAAGCTTGTCACCGGCAGGTCTGTTCACTTTCGCACCCGGATCTTCATAGCCATAACCGATCTGGTTGGCATTTACCAGGTAACCGGTACCTCCCAGGATATAATTCTTATCGATGGTAATGCGAACATCATAATCACCCCATACGCCATAGAACTCACGGGCAACATAAGGAGTAGGATGCCATCCTTCGTAATCGTATTCGCACAACTTGGGATACCACTGGCTCATGGAATAACGCACACCGGTGCTGGGATTATCGCGACCGCTTCTCCTCACCTGCAACGGCACCTGTGCTTCAAATTCCATATCAAAGGTTACGGTCGTATGCGGAAGAATGGGCTTCGACAGATTCACCTGCAAAATGGTTTCCTCTGTTTTATATTCCTGCGCAACGCCGTTCATTTTTAAGGAAAGTACTTTCTGATAGCCGATCTCATCCGGTTTGAGATTCAGGATGCGGTCTCTTACCCGTCCATCCCAATCCTGTCCGCGTCCGATCCGGGTCTTTCCCAACTCACGGCTGCGGGCATCCATCATACTGTTTGGCTGAAAAGCATTAAAATAGAGATGGTAAAATACTTTGGTCAGCGTATCGGGAGAGTTATTGGTGTATTGCAGTTTCTGCTTGCCGGTAAACTGGTTGGTTTGTACGTTCATGTCAATATCCATGGAATATTTTACCCGTTGTTGCCAGCGATCGGGCTGGGCAGACAAAGACTGAACGGCCGTCAGAGCAAACAGCATCAATAAACTTCTTGAAGAAATCTGGCTGATCTTTTTTATCATACAACAAACTTTATTTGAACAAATATCTGGTTTTACCGAATGAGCACCGAATGTTTTACACTACCGGTCCCTTTCACATAAGCGTTAGAAGATATATAATGGGAACTATTCCGCTTGTTCTGTACCCTCCACCACAATAACGATCTCCCCTTTCACTTCCTTCTGGCGGAAATGGTCGCAGACCTCCTGCAGGGTTCCTCTGGCGTTCTCTTCATGTATTTTAGACAGTTCCCTGCTCACGCTGCATTTCCGGGTGGGGCCAAAATGCTCTATGAATTCCTCCAGGGCCTTGATCAGCCGATGAGGGGATTCATAAAAGATCATGGTTCTTTCTTCAGACGCTAATTTCTTCAACATGGTTTGCCGGCCTTTCTTAACAGGAAGAAAACCTTCAAAGGCGAATCGGTTGGTGGTAAGACCTGAGTTGACCAGGGCCGGCACAAAGGCGGTGGCACCCGGCAGGCATTCAACTTTAACACCCACTTTAATACATTCCCTGACCAGTAAAAAAGCAGGATCGGAAATTCCAGGCGTACCCGCATCGGAAATCAGTGCCATTTTTTTCCCTTGCAGCAACTGGTTAATCAGATGCTGCAAAACCTGGTGTTCGTTGTGCTGGTGATAAGGAGTAAGGGGACAAATAATCTGGAAATGATTCAGCAAATGAATAGAGTTCCGGGTATCTTCTGCCAGGATCAGGTCTACAGACTTCAACACCTCGATCGCTCTCAGCGTAATATCCTGCAGGTTACCGATAGGTGTTGGAACGATATAGAGCATGCGGCATCGGGGGGCAAAAATCAGTTTACGGAAACTTCAAAATACTCCATTACCGGGTTGGCCAGCAGTTTTTTGGCAGCAGTTTCTGCCAGTTGTTTGGCTTGTGTTTCATCTGCCGCGTCTACCTGGAGGGTGATGTTTTTTCCAATCCGGACATCAGAAATTTCCTTGATACCAAGATTGGAGAGGCCGCTCATTACCGCCTTACCCTGGGGATCGAGCAATTCTTTAAGCGGCATCACTTTCACCTGGACTGTATATGTCATGTCGTTTTATTTTTGAAGGCCAAAGATAGTACAATATAAAGGATGAATACAACGGGAACTGCCAGCCAGTGCAATAAAACAGCTGAAGCAATACCAATCAGCAGCAGGATGATCTTGGGAAGATTATTCTTCACGGAAAAATCCCGGAACTTCAATGCCATCAGGGGCAGGTTGCTCACCATCAGCCAGCTTACAACGGCAACCAATGCATACCAGAACCACTTGTTGTAAAACAAATTGATCACGGTTGCAGAATCGGTATTCCAGTAAATGAGCGGGAAAGAAGCTACCAAAAGACCGGCTGCGGGCGTAGGCACTCCTTTGAAACCATATACCTGATCGGTAGACAGGTTGAACTTGGCCAGCCTGTAAGCAGCAGCACAGGCGAATATGAATGCCGGTGAAAGAACCCACCAGCTGATATTAAGACCATTTTCATCCCTGGAGTAGGATAATCGGAGAAAATGAAAGATGATCAGCGCCGGCGCCACGCCAAAACTGACTACATCCGCCAGCGAATCCAGTTGTTTGCCCATGTCGGAAGTAGCTTTCATCATTCTTGCTACAAATCCATCGAGGAAATCAACAATGGCTGCCAAACCGATAAAAGCGCTTGCCCACCAAATTTCTTCCGGCATGGATACAAACTGTGCTCCGGTTTCATCAGTGGCTATCGAAATGCCATGCTGCATGACAAAAACGATCGCGCAACAACCGAAAAATAAATTTAGCAGGGTAAAAAGGTTTGGAATTTGTTTCATTTGTTCTAATGGATTAGTATGGCGCCATTGGCCGGCCTCAAAGATTCAAAGAATTTTCAGATTTGACATGGAATATTTCCCCGATTTTCGCACGGAACTATTTTTTCATCGCTGCTTCGATCTCTTCCACTGTAATGGGAACCTTTTCGAACAGGTCCTTGTTTCCATTGGCGGTAATCCATACATTGTTTTCAATTCGGATGCCCATTTTTTCCTGCTCAATGTAAATGCCGGGCTCCACGGTGAAAACCATGCCTTCCCTGATCGGTTCCGTTCTGGTGCCGAGGTCATGAACATCAATACCCAGGTGATGGGAGATGCCATGATACAGGTATTTCCGGTAGGCCCTGTTCTCCTTCGTTTCGTTTTTGATGTCTTCGTCAGTGAGCAGCCCTATGGTTAGAAATTGCCTTGTCGCTTCCTCTCCCACTTTGTCTGTATACTCTGCGATCGTGATCCCCGGTTTTAAAATGCTCTTTGCATAATTATGCAGGGCCAGGCAGGCATTGTATACTTCTTTCTGCCTGGGTGTAAATCTTCCATTAACGGGGATAGTCCTGGTAAGATCCGCGCAGTATCCTCCATATTCAGCGCCAAAATCCATCAGCACCAGGTCTCCATCCCTGCATTCGGCATTGTTGGAAATATAATGCAGAATACGGGCATTATCGCCGGAAGCGATAATGGATTGATAGGCCGGTCCGGTAGCTCGCTGCGAGAGAAAGGAATGCAGCACTTCCGCTTCAATTTCATATTCCATTACCCCTGGCCGGAGCATCTTCATCACCCGCAGAAATGTTTCATGCGTGATATCAATGGCTTTTTGCATCACTTCCACTTCCAATGAAGATTTGATGGCGCGCAGATCCTTCATGATTCGCGCGCTGCGTTCATAATGATGAAGGGGATAACGACGTTTCATTTCTTCCGCATAGCGGTAGTCGCGAACAGGCACCAGGTTTGCTTTGCGGTCGTTTTCGTTGGTGTTCAGGTAAATGGTTTCTGCGAGGTGAATCCAGGTTTGCAGAATGGAATCGAGGGTATCCAGCCAGATCACTGTTTGAATACCGGATATCTTTTTCGCTTCTTCGGCTCTTAATCTTTTCCCATCCCATTTTTCTTTCAGTTCATTGGGTCGTACCAGTACCAGCACTTCCCGGTAAGCCGGATCGGGATTATCCGGAAAAATAATCACCATGGTATCTTCCTGGTCGATGCCGCACAGCCAGTACAGATCGCTGTTTTGTTTAAACCGGTGTAAGGCGTCCCCATTAGTGGGCAGTTCGTCGTTGCTGTTGAAAATCGCGATGGAACCAGGCTTCATTCGCTCCGTAAATCGTTTCCGGTTACCGATAAAAATTTCTGGATTCAGGGGAAGATATTTCATGGTAGACAATTAGTTAAGAATGGCCGTAAAAATAAGGTATCGCAGCCAAGTGACCCTCGCCTCCCCTCCTCATCCCTTCACAAATTGTTTGGATATGGTGTTTACCTGGTTTGTCTGAACGTGATTATATGCATTCCGGTTATTCAGGGGGCGGAACAGATTTAACTATACAGAACAGTATAAAAAAGGCTCCACCAGGAGCCTTTACTCATAATATCTTCTGACATTGTTCAGGCATTCACCCCTCCAATCTGAAAATTGGCGTTCTCTAAAGAAACCCATCTCTCCACCTGTGCCATCTTCACCTCCATTCCTGAAAGCCTTTTGTCAATGGTTTCCATGCGTGTGAGAATTTGATCATTTTGTGCAGATATCAAAACGACGGTGTCCAGTATGGACTTGATTGTATGCTCCAGAGACATAAAGAAAAAATTTTTGGTTTGATGTTGGGGAACTTATCAAACTTCATCCGGCAGAACTTTGGCAAAGATACCCCCACTCGTCGATTAATGTTAAGTGAAAACACTTGATTGTGTTGGTTATTTGAGCAGGTTATCAGTTTGCCGGCCTTAGTGCCATTTTCCTTACCAAGATTTAGATTTTCTCAATGGTCCCAATTGGTCTGTAGTTACCCTTCTTTAATACTAACAAATGTTAGCAATAATTCATTTAATAATTTCCGCCACTGGTTAGATAATATCTAATCCGAGCTGTTTTTTGGCCTTTGTCTTAGACATTTTTTAAAATTAGCTTTGCCGTTCAACAAACAGCTTGTGTATGTCTTTGTCATTGCTAACCCTACCTATGGAACAGCTTCATCAGCTTGGGCTGAAGCATTCCAATGTTCACTATCAAACCACTCCTGACGAATTAATTCAGGATACCCTTCGCCTGGGCCAGGGCGTGTTGAATGATACCGGCGCGCTCGTTATTAAAACGGGAGAATTCACTGGCAGAAGTCCGAAAGACAAGTTCACCGTAAAAGATGAACTGACTGCGAACACGGTTAACTGGAATGATTTTAATCTGCCGCTGGAAGAAAAATACTTTCATGTAATCCGTGAGCAGATCATACAATATCTCAATAATTGCCCTGAAGTATGGGTACGTGATTGCCAGGCTTGCGCCGATCCCCGTTATCGGATAAACATCCGTGTAGTGAATGAACAACCAGCAGGCAATCTGTTTGCCTATAATATGTTCATCCGCCCAACCGAACCAGAATTGGAGAAATTTGAACCGTCCTGGACAATTCTTTGCGCGCCGGGTCTTCACCTGGATCCGGCGGTAACCGGCGTTCGCCAACACAATGCAGCGGTCATTTCTTTTAAACATAAAACCATCCTCATCGCGGGAACCGGATATACCGGTGAGATCAAGAAAGGCATTTTCACCGTATTGAACTATGTGCTGCCCTTGCATCACAATGTACTTTCCATGCACTGCTCCGCCAACCTGGGAAAGAAAGGAGATACGGCCCTTTTCTTTGGTCTTAGCGGAACCGGAAAAACTACGCTCAGCGCGGATCCGAACAGGCAATTGATCGGTGACGATGAACATGGCTGGGGACCAAACGGGATCTTCAATTTCGAAGGAGGTTGTTATGCAAAATGCATTGATCTGAGTGAGGAAAAAGAGCCCGAAATTTACCAGGCTATCCGACCCGGCGCACTGGTTGAAAATACCGGTCTCTGTCAGCAGACAGGGAGAATTGATTTCTGCTGTAAAGACATTACAGAAAACACCCGGGTATCTTATCCGCTGCATTTTATTTCCAATGCCCAGGAGCCATCCGTCGGCGGCACTCCGGAGAATATTTTCTTTCTCACCTGCGAC
Organism: Chitinophagaceae bacterium; assembly: GCA_044226045.1. Classification (GTDB taxonomy): domain Bacteria; phylum Bacteroidota; class Bacteroidia; order Chitinophagales; family Chitinophagaceae; genus Endoryza. The sequence continues at coordinate 64,771 of JBGAHR010000007.1, read as the reverse complement.
GCCTATGGCGTGTTGCCTCCTGTTTCGAGGCTCAATGAGGCACAGGCGATGTACCAGTTCATTTCCGGATATACTGCGAAAGTGGCGGGCACTGAAGCGGGTGTAACAGAACCGAAAACAACTTTCAGCGCCTGTTTCGGTGCGCCGTTTCTGCCACTGCACCCGGGCAAGTATGCAACCATGCTGGGTGAAAGAATGCGCAGGAACCGGGTAAATGTGTGGCTGATCAATACAGGCTGGACCGGCGGCCCTTATGGAATCGGTTCGCGTATGAAACTGAGCTATACCCGTGCGATGATCACAGCTGCCCTGAACGGATCGCTGGATAAAGTAGCTTTTAAAACTTTGCCCGTGTTTGGACTGTCCATTCCGACGGCTTGTGAAGGAGTTCCATCGGAAATACTCAATCCGAGAAATACCTGGGCAGACGCAGACGCCTATGACGAGATGTCCAGAAAACTCGCTGTTCAGTTCATCAAAAATTTCGAAAAATATGCTGCTGGTGTAACGGAAGAAGTGATGTCGGCTGCTCCGAAAATATAAACTCGCTTGTTTTTAGTGTAATAATCAATGCTTGCTTGTCATTGCTTCGCCCCGCCCGCTGCGGGGCGATTTTTTTAATTATGCCGGTAGCTATTTCACAATTTCTTTGAACTTTTGCAATCAACTTTACGTTTCAGATTATCGTCTCCATAATATGTTCAGATTATTCCTGCTATCCTTTTTGTTGTGGCCACTGAAAGAAAGTGAGCAATCGCATTTTATCGACTGGAAAGCCAATCGAAAGTTGACCTGGGAGGATTTTCAGGCCCGGCCGGTAAATAACTCCGACAACGCCGCCCTTACCAGCAGCAATATCAATTTTCAATATGGCTATGGCTCCAATGGATTCCATTATTCCATTAGTTGCCGCTTCGACAAATCGAGATCCTGGGTGAGGGTAAAATCAGATTATATACTGGCCCATGAACAAGGACATTTCGACATCGCCGAATTGCATGCCCGGCTATTGAACCAGGCTTTGTCGACTTACCGTTACCAGGAGAAAACGGTAGATGATGACATCAGTCGCCTTTATGATGGCATCATGAAACAGCATCATGATATGCAGCAGTTGTATGACGCTGAAACCGATCATTCCCGCAACACCCGTAAACAGACGGAATGGCTGCATTCGATACACGAAAACCTGAAAAGAACGCAGGCATTTGCTGCGTACAGGAAATAATCAACCCGATCAGGATATCGGAAATTTGCCAATTTGACAATTGGTCAATGCGCCAATGTGATTACTGATGACGGATTACGAATGACGGATTACGAATGACGGATTACGAATGACGGATTAAATGCAAATTGCCAATGCGATACGGCATTCGTTCCCGCTCCCGCTCTCGCTCTCACTCCCGCTCCCGCTCTCGCTCTCACTCCCGCTCTCGCTCTCACTCTCGCTCCCGCTCTCCTACATGGGGCTCCGCGACTTTCCCAGGACAACTCCGATTGATTAATATAGGAACCCTTTGGACTATGTTTTAGCAAGGGGTATTCTGGTTCGCGCGTAAAAAAACTGCCTGTCTCATAAATGATTTTTCATGAGAAGAAAGTCTATAAATATTCCAAATATGATTAGAAAAGACCGTAGAGCTGAGAGTCTATCTTGCGAATGATCTCTCCCAGGTGTTCTTCGTTTTCGGGGAATTTGTTTTTATCGACATCGATCACCAGCAATGGACCCTCTTTGTAGTTATCGATCCATTTGTTGTAGTAGTCATTGAGTCGTTTCAAATAATCGAGGCGGATGTTCTCTTCATATTCACGGCCTCTTTTCTGAATCTGGGCAACCAGCGTGGGAACAGAGGCTTTCAGGTAGATCAGCAGATCGGGTGGTTGTACCATGGTCTTGAGGGTTTCGAAAAACTGGAAGTAATTATCGAAATCTCTCTTTCCCATGAGTCCCATTTCGTGCAGGTTGGGAGCGAAAATATGCGCGTCTTCATAGATCGTGCGATCCTGTACAACCGTTTCTGTTCCGCGATGTATATCCAGCAGCTGGTTTAAACGGCTGTTGAGGAAATAGATTTGCAGGTTGAAACTCCAGCGTGGCATGTCTTCATAAAAGTCCATTAGGTACGGATTATGATCCACGTCTTCGAACTGGGGTATCCAGCGATAATGTTTACTGAGTAATTCAGTCAGTGTCGTTTTACCGGCACCGATATTACCAGCTACCGCGATATGTTTAGGTTTTTTACTCTTCGCCATGCCCTTGCCTGCAGGAGTTTAATGTTTAAAGAATGAATATAGAAAGATTAGGCTTCCCCTCAAAAGAATATTGCCCCGGTTTAGTAATAGTTGAATCTCATCGATTCCCTGACAATCTTTATGGTTTCCCGGGCACTTTTTCTTGCCTTTTCTGCCCCCTGTTCCATGATTCTTTTGATATAAGCCGAGTCATGCTGGATGGATTCTGCTTTTTCCCTGATTGGCCTGATAAAGTTAACCATATCCTCGCCCAACTGTTTTTTCAGATCTCCATAGCGGATATTCGCGTTGTCATAGTCCGCTGAAAATTTTTGATATACGTCTTCCGAACTGACCAGCTTAAGCAACAGGAAGATGTTTTCGATATAATCGGGCTTGGGTGTATTAGGCGCTGTTGGGCCGCTGTCTGTTTTGGCCTTCATGATCTTCTTACGGATCAGTTCGTCGCTGTCTGACAGATACAGGGTGGCCAGTTGGTTTTCACTTTTACTCATCTTACCGCTTCCGTCGAGACTGGGGACTTTCACGAGGTTCTCCCCAAAATTAAATGCCACCGGTTCGGGAAATACGTCACCATACCGGTGATTGAATCTTCGGGCAAAAGTCCTGGCCATTTCAAGGTGTTGTTCCTGGTCTTTACCCACCGGAACATAAGATGCTTTGTGCAGAATGATATCGGCGGCCTGCAATACCGGATAGGTCAGCAAACCTACATTCACATTATCGGGTTGTTGGCGGGCCTTTTCCTTGAATGTAGTTGTCTTTTCAAGTTCACCCATGTAGGCAAGCATATTCAGGTACAGGTATAGTTCAGCGGTCTCATAAACATGGCTCTGGCAATAAAGCGCCACCTTGTCCGGATCCAGCCCACAAGCGATATTTTCCGACAAAACCCGGATAACATTCGACTTTAGCTCGCGTGTATCCGGATGAGTTGTCAGCGAATGCCAGTCGGCTACCATGAAATAGCATTCATATTCTTCCTGCATCCTGACATAGTTCTTTACGGCTCCAAAGTAGTTTCCCAGGTGAAGGAAACCCGTTGGCCGGATACCACTCATGACAATTTCTTTTTTCTTGCTCATAACATTCTTGCGACATTATTATCGTCGGCGGGGCGGCGAAGATAGTAAAAAACGGGGTTGCCCACCCCTCTGCCGACCGTATATCCCGGCTTTTCGCTACTGGCTCAAATATCAACCCCTTCATAAGGCATAAAGACTATATTTGAGTTATGGAAGTGACCGATGCATTGATTGAAAACCTCGCCAAATTGTCGAGGCTGCAATTCGATGAAAAAGAAAAAGAAATGATCCGCAAAGACCTGCAACAAATGATCGGATTTGTCGACAAACTGCAGGAACTGGACACCCGTGGCGTGGAACCGCTGCTACACATGAGTGATCGGGTCAATGTGTTACGGGAAGATAGGGTGAAGGGATCAGTCAGCCGGGAGGAAGCCCTTCGGAATGCCCCCGATACGGACGGGGTTTTCTTTAAGGTGCCCAAGGTGATTAAAAAACAAGAAGAAAGTCTCTGATAAACGCACAGTCATCTGCTATCTGCAGATAGCTGGCCAAAATAGATAATAACATGCAGTCGATTATCAAGCTCGAAGGAATCAGGAAAAGCTATTTCATGGGAAAACATGAGTTGAATGTACTCAAGGGCATTGACCTTGATATCAACAAGAATGAATATGTTGCCCTGATGGGCCCCTCCGGCTCCGGAAAAAGTACACTGATGAATATTCTCGGGTGTCTTGACTCCCCTACTGCAGGCAAATACATTTTGAACGGCCAGGATGTGAGCAAGATGGCCGATGATTCACTGGCTGAAGTGCGTAATAAAGAAATCGGTTTCGTGTTCCAGCAATTTAACCTGCTTCCCCGTTTGTCGGCTGCGGAAAATGTGGCATTGCCCTTGGTTTATGCAGGTATGAGCAAAAAATTACGAATGGAAAAAGCTATGGATGTATTGAATAAAGTGAACCTGGCAGACAGAAGCCATCACCGCCCCAACGAGTTGAGCGGCGGTCAGTGTCAGCGGGTGGCCATCGCCAGGGCTCTCGTAAACGACCCTTCGCTAATTCTTGCAGATGAGCCTACCGGAAACCTCGATACCAAAACCTCCCACGAAATCATGGATATCTTCGGAAAAATCCATGAGGGCGGAAACACAGTTGTATTGGTAACACACGAAGAAGATATTGCCAATCATGCCTACCGGATTGTAAGATTGAGAGATGGTGTGATTGAAACCGACAAGCGCCGCCAGCCGCAGACTGTCTGACACCGTCTTTCCCCATTCATTTCACGGTTTGCCTTCCCGGCTGTGGGAACTCTGAACTTATGCTAACTTTGATCGTTACTAATCAGACGATCATCTTAACAGCATATTATGGCGCAGAAGATATATACAAAAACCGGCGACCTTGGAAAAACTTCCCTGATCGGTGGTACCAAAGTTCCCAAGAATCATTTACGTATTGAAACTTACGGCACCGTTGATGAACTGAATTCCTATATAGGACTCGTAAGCGATCATGTGGCCGATGTTCACACCCGCGCCATACTGAAAGAAATCCAGGATAGACTATTCACGGTTGGCTCCTCTCTCGCCTGCGATCCGGAAAAAGAGCCCAAAATGACCATCCCGGACCTTCATGAATCGGATGTTGCCTTGCTGGAAAAAGAAATCGACCGGATGAATGAGGCGATTCCTCCGATGAAGCATTTTGTATTGCCCGGAGGACATGTTTCGGTCAGTACGATACACATCGCGCGCTGTGTATGCCGCCGATGCGAAAGGCTTTGTGTGAATATGATTCAACATGAAATGCCTGTTGAGCCGCTGGTCATCAAATACATCAACCGGCTGAGCGACTACCTGTTTATCCTCGCCCGATTCACCGGCCATCAACTGGGGGTGGAGGAGATTGCGTGGAAACCGAGAAAATGAGTTCGTTTATCGTTTATCGTTTCATGTTTCACGTTTGTTTACTACAAATGAAGTAGCCTTGCTCCATTCGAAACTTGTAGTTGAAGCCGAATGCTAAGCCTTAAACAACGTGAAACGATAAACGTGAAACGATAAACGCTCTTACTCCACTCCCTGTCCAGACGACACTTTTCGCTGGCTTTTTTCTTCCGGGGAGATTTTGGGGAATACGACCGAGTTATTCTTTACTCGATTGCGGTAGTCTTTGAACAGACTGTACCAGCGGAGTTTGAGTACTCCGAGAATGCCTTCCTTGACAATGCCTTTGTGCATTTTTGAAGCGCCGTACTTACGGTCTTCGAATATGATTGGCACTTCTTTTATTTTAAAGCCCAGTTTCCAGGCAGCAAACTTCATCTCTATCTGAAAAGCATAACCGAGGAAAGTAATTTCATCGAGATTGATGGATTCCAGCACTTCCCGCCTGTAACAAACGAATCCTGCGGTGGTATCTTTCACCGGTATCCAGGTAATTATTCGCGTGTAGAGAGAGCCCCCTCTCGACAGCAGGTTTCTGTCCCAGGGCCAGTTGACTGTTCCGCCGCCTTTAACGTAGCGGGATCCGATAGACATATCGGCCCCTTCTTCCTTGCAGGCTTTGTACAGTCTTTTCAGGTCATGCGGGTTGTGAGAAAAATCGGCATCCATTTCGAAAATGTACTGGTATCCGTTACGCAGCGACCATTTGAATCCGTGGATATAGGCCGTACCCAGTCCAAGCTTTCCCTTTCTTTCTTCCAGGAACAGTTGTCCGGGAAACTCCAATTGCAGCTGTTTTACAATGCCGGCAGTATTATCGGGAGAACCGTCATCGATGACGAGAATATGAAAATCATCCTTCATGGAAAATACGGCCCTGATGATGTTGGCTATATTTTCCTTCTCGTTGTAAGTAGGTATGATGACTATCTTTTCCAAAATAACAGAGCCGTATGAATATTTCTAAAAATACGTTATTTGAACCTTACAGTTTTTCACAGAATATACACCAAACACCTTTTATTCCTTCTTTAACAGAGTTCGGTTGAATATTTCGGTCAGTTTCTGCTTGGTATGCAGGGGAAAATCGCCTTTCATCATCCAGTCGTAATACTGGGGTTCTGATCTGAGCACATCTGCCACAGCGCGGCCTTTGTGTTTGCCGAAATTAAACACTTCGACGCCCTTCTCCATAATGAACCTGCGCGCAAAATCGACGATTTCTTCCTCTCCGGTCACTTTTAAAACCGAGTCGACGGTGAGGCCGAGCTGAGGGTATCGCTGGAGTTGAGCCAGGAGAATTTCCCAGGTTGCCAGTGCATCTGCTTCCGCGCTATGGGCGCCCTCGTGTTCTTTATTGCAATAAAACCGATAGGCAGCCGAAAGGGTCCTCTGCTCCATCATGTGGAAGATTTTCTGCACATCCAGCAGCCTCCTGCCTCGCAGGTCGAATTCCAGGCCGGCGCGGAGGAATTCTTCCGCCAGCATGGGTATATCGAATCGATTGGAGTTATATCCGCCGAGGTCACAGTTTTCAATAAACTGCTTTACTTCATTGGCCACCTGTTTAAAAGTGGGGGCATTCTTAACCATCTCGTCGGTGATACCATGAATATCACTGGATGCCGGAGGAATGGGCATTTCCGGGTTGATCAGTTTGCGCTTGTTCTGTTGTTTGCCATCCGTGCCGATCCGGACAATGGCGATTTCAATGATACGATCCGACCCCAGGTTGATGCCTGTCGTTTCTAAATCAATAAAAGCCAGGGGCTTGGTTAATTGAAGCATATGGATTATCAGGTTTTTTCCGTTTCCGGTTGCAAATGTAAGTATTATGAACAGGCTGACATAACCCAAAACAGGTGGGTTTGTCATTTAAAGCCAGGATTTTATGAAATCATTTGACTTTTGTCGGAACCGGGGCTTGCGAAAGCGGGATTTTATCCTTTATTTTACGTACTCATTTATCCAATCCTCGGAAATCTCTCATTTTCCTTCCCTTTAGAAAAGTTTGTCCGCTCCTTTGAATCACCTGGTGATCGAACAGCCCTTGTCATCAGGCTAATTTTTTACTTCATAAATACCACAAAAATGAAAAGGACTATTATTGTTGCTATTATCGCTGTACTGGCTGTATTTACCGTAACCTCCTGCACAGCATCCAGGGGCGGATGCAAAGCAACGCAGAATTTTGTTGGATACGGAAGTCGTTAATCCAAAAAGACTATCATACTATTTTTCAGAGGTTACCATAGGGTAACCTTTTTTAATTGGCAATGACTGAACTTTGTGCAGCAAAATTTGTTTTGATTATTATGAACTGGATTCCTCTCGTGTCGGTCAGCCAAATTGCTGAAATCAAAGAACGGTCTCTCCAAAAGCCTCAGCTTATCTTCAAACACAGCATCCGCTGCAGTACTTCTTCTCTCGCAAAGGGCCGTCTTGAAAAAGGCACTGCCCCCGACAATATTGACTTCTATTACCTCGACCTGATCAACTATCGGGAAATTTCAAATCTGGTGGCGGAAGCATTCAAAGTCCATCACGAATCACCCCAGGTACTCCTCATCCGAAACGGAGAATGCACCTATGAAGAAAGCCACATCGGCATCAGGATGGAAGAAATCATAGAGCAGGCAGCGTAGGGATTACGGATTTCGGATTTCGGATTACGAATGACGGATGGAGTGCAATTTGCCAATTCGTCAATTAGTCAATTTGCCAATGAACAGCAAACCCCTAACTATAAAAAGCAAACTAAATTTCAACAATAGCCGGGCTTTATTCTACCGCTGTTCACCACCGAAGAACCGAAGCTGGGCGATAGGCCACGGTAACCGGGCTGTATATCGGCTTTGGGCGCCTTTTTTTGTGGGACTTTTTTTGGCGAAACAAAAAAAGTCCCGTCAGCGACTCGCTGGAATAAAATCTTCCTCATATTACGTCCGCTCTCGATCTCGCACCCGCTCACAAAAGGGGGCTCATTTCTCAAAAAGTGGCAAAAAAGATGACTATTTCAGCTTAATAGGTTGGACTTCGACACTTTCCCCGGACAACAGTGATTTGACAATTAGTTAATTTGCCAATGAAATATGACGAATTGACGTATTAAATAATTGACTAATTATCACACTGGCTCTTTCACTCGCTTTTAGAGCAACTGTAGCACGGGTAGGTTGCAGAACTCTGATTGGACTAAGCCCCTATTGACCATACCCGCGCCAGCCCGGGAGGGTGGGAGCGGAAGCGCGAGTGGGAGCGATTCCCTGTCATTGCATTGACTCATTTCTTTCATCATCCGCCATCCGTCATTCGTAATCCGTAATCCGTAATTGCATTGGCTCATTGGCAAATTGACTAATTGGCTCATTTTACATGTCCACCGCTTTCATCCTGGGAACAAGCAGATGCATGATCAGCCAGGCAAAGAGATAAGCAAGTCCACAATACACAAACATAATCAGGTAGCCGGTTTGAATATGACCCTGTCCTTTGAAGTGATCAAGCAGCAAGCCGGCTGTTTTTGAAATGATCATGCCACCGAGACCACCGGCCATTCCACCCAGTCCGGTCACCGAGGCAACCGAATATTTGGGAAACATGTCGGAAACGGTTGTGAAGATATTTGCGCTCCAGGCCTGGTGGGCCGAAGCCACGAATCCGATAATAACAATCGCATACCACATACTGTACATGCCCAGGTACAGGGCAGACAATACCGGAAGCGCGCAGGCCGCGTAAATCAGCATGGATGTTTTGCGAGCTTTGAATACCTGCCAGTCGCGCCGGATCAAATGCAAAGGCAGCCACCCACCGAACACACTTCCGAATGTAGCGATTATATAAACCAGCGCCACCGGCACCGCCACGGCGGTTTTAGTCAGGTGAAATTGTTCATTGAGGAAATCAGGCAGCCAGAAAAGGTAAAACCACCACACACCATCTGTCAGGAATTTTCCAATTATAAACGCCCATGTTTGCCGGAACTGCAACAAACGGGTCCATGATATTTTCGGATGTTGGGTATCGTTACTACCTGTCTGCTCCTCCTTGTCCGAATGAATCAGGTTGTATTCTTCCTCGCTGAGTCTTTTTTGTTTTTTAGGCACTTCATAAAGCCAGAACCAGAATATCAACCAGATCAGCCCCACGGCACCGGTGATTACAAATGCCCATCGCCAGTTCCATTTTTCCGCGATATAGGGAACGGTAAGGGGAGCTACAATGGCTCCGATATTTGTCCCGGAATTAAATATACCCGTTGCCAGCGCCCGCTCTCTTTTCGGAAACCATTCGGAGATGGTTCTGATAGCCGCCGGGAAATTCCCGGATTCCGTAACTCCCAGGAAGCCCCTGGCAACCATAAAACCCACTGTACTTTTTACAAAGGCGTGCCCCATCGCCGCCAGGCTCCACAACGTCAACGACAACGCATATCCGATTTTGGTTCCCAACTTATCAATCAATCGGCCAGCCCCTACCATCGCCAGCGCATAAGTGAGTTGAAATACCACCGTGATATTGGCATAGTCGGATTTGGTCCATCCAAACTCCTTATCGAGAAACTCCTTTACGAGGCTGATTACCTGCCGATCGAGGTAGTTGATGGTGGTGGCAAAAAAAACCAGTGCACAAATGGTCCACCGGTAACTGGACATTTTTTGGGGCATCATAGATACTTTAAATTAGCTTTATCAACGATTATTTGCTAATAAATAAAGTTTTTTCTATAAAATTTTCTACAGCTAGCCTTCTGATAACCTCATACGCAGCAGTATCATTATCCTCATATCGTCTCCAAATCCAGTTTGCCATCCAATCGGCCAACCATATTCCTTCGTTTTGATCGCTGGAATCGTACTGACAACCTATATCAATATCCATGCTCAACTCTCCCCAACATTTAGTTTTTATATATGCCTCAAAATTATTGCCATGATCAACTTTAATAGTCCTTTTATCTAAAATCAGATTTACTTCTTTGTGGTTTTTAAATGCATCCGGCAACAACTCTCCAAGCATATAATTATAGAAAATGTTGCAATCCTTTCTAAGTTTTTCAACTACATTCAATTTATTTGCTGTAATGGAAATTATTTTAAGTGATGGAGCTTTTGCAATCAACTTTGATAAGCTTGTTGCTATATAGGTAGCATGTTCATCTGAGAAATTACAACCTTTCTTTTCAATTTTTGGCGTGAGATTATACTTTTTGTATATGTCGGAAATATGTCTTTTTAAGTACTTAGAGTGAGCCTCATCGATTACTATTCCTGCAATGGTAATAAATCTACTCGAACCACCAGCTCTATTAGGTTTATTAAATGTCCAACCTAAATCTCCACTTTCATCCAGAAATATTTGCATAAAAAAGGGGTGAATTTAATCACCCCTTTAATTCGATTTAGCAAAATAGACCCTTGGAGCGATGCAGTTACACTACATTTATGGCAGATGTTTCACCACCACACTTTACCAAGGAATTACCTATAGAGGCCGTAAATTAATATTTTTTTCTTTCATTATTATCGCAAAAATCAGAAAAAAAATATTATGCAGTGAATTTCAAACACTTAAGACTTGACTAAGTTTTTACATCTATTTGCGTTTAGAAAAATTGTGTCTGGCATGTCAGCTAAACGGAGCACTAAATAACTTTTTTTGTCAACTGCACAGAATTTTTTTAAAATAGGACAAAATAAATTGTTTTGCTTTACCGGCCTTATTTATATCCAATTACTTTAATAATCGACTCCTGATCTGTTCCTCGGTGCTATTGGTGGTATCTCCGGTTTCATTCAATTTATTAACGGCAGCAGCGGAAGCAAAATCAATGATATCCTGGGAAGGATGATTGTTCCAAAGTCCGAATATCAACCCTGCCATAAAACAATCACCGCTGCCAACCCGGTCTGTAATCCGATCGAGCGGAAGTTTCCGGGAAACATACAAGGCTCCCTCCCTGCTCAATACGGCAAAATAATAGTCTTCCATTCTGAAGGTATAGGCAATCACTGCTGCATTTGGGTACTGCTGGCGCAGCAAGGAAATGGATTGACGGCCTGCCTCAATTAATTCTTCCTTGCTTTTCCCTTTGCCATCGTTGAGGGGATTTGAAATATTGAGCATCTGGTCAACTGCCCATAAATTTCCCATTACTACAGATGCTGGGATCGTCAGCCCGGGCATTATCTGCCTGGGATGAACGCCGTATTGCCACAATTTGGCCCGATAATTCAGATCGATGGAAATTTTGATTCCCTTTTCTACAGCTTTCTCTACCACTCTGCGGGTTACATCAGCCGCGTTTTGACTCAGCCCTGGACAGATCGCACTGAAGTGCAGCCAATCGACCTCTTCAAAAACCTTATCCCAGTTCACTTCATCGAAATTCAATTCGGAAAAAGAGGAACCGGCCCGATCGTAGATAACGCCTGCATGTTTGAGGTCTGCACCCTGGGGCAAATAGTAGGTCCCAATCCGGCTTCCTGAAAAATGAAACGCGCTGGTGTCAATTTGTTTTTCCTGGATGGCTGCAATCATTTCATGAGTAAGATAATTATCAGGCCCTGCGCTGAAGTACTTTACAGGCACCTGCCATTTGGCCAGCGCATGGGCGGCATTCAGTTCCGCGCCACCAATGTACACCGGCATGTTTGCGTCATGAAGCCATCGGCCTTCCAATGCAGGCGACATTCTCAATAAAATCTCTCCAAAACATAAAACCTTTGACATTACCAGCCGAAGTATTTTTTTGCGTTATTGAAACATATATCCTGCACCATGCCTCCAATCCACCGGAGGTCGTTAGGTAACTCTCCTTTCTCTATCTCTCCCCCGATCAGATTACACAATATGCGCCTGAAATATTCATGACGCGGAAAAGAAAGAAAACTGCGGCTGTCGGTTAACATTCCCACAAACCGACTCAACAACCCCATTTGGGAAAGGGTATTAAGTTGTTGGGTCATCCCATCTTTCTGATCCAAAAACCACCAGGCTGATCCCCACTGAACTTTTCCCACTATACTGCCATCATTGAAATTGCCGGCCATGGTAGCAAATAATTCATTATCGGCCGGATTGAGGTTATAAAGTATCGTCCTGGTCAGTTGATTATTGGCATCCAGCCGGTCGAGGAATCTGGACAGCGCACTTCCCTGATCAAAGTCTCCAATACTATCCCAACCGGTATCGGGTCCCAATTCTCTTAACATCCGTTGATTGTTGTTTCGAAGCGCACCCAGATGATATTGCTGCACCCAACCCTTCTCCCAATCCCAGGTAGCGAGTATCACCAGCATGGCAGATTTAAACTGGCGGCTTTCCAGAATGGTCAATTCTTTACCCGACCGGATGCGATCGAATATGGAACGGATCTGCGCATCGGTGTATTCTTCGGCATAGATGGTTTCCAGGCCGTGGTCGGAAATTGTACAACCCATCGATGCAAAATAATCGTGACGACTTCTGAGCGCGTCAAGAAAGTCATTAAAATGAGAGATAGACACACCGGATGCTGATTCCAGTTTATCGAGATATTGATTGAATGCAGCGACACTGTCAACCATCATCGCTTTATCAGGTCGGAAGGCAGGAAACACTTTGATGTCAAAACCGGATTCACCAATTATTTTATGATGCTCCAATGAATCCACCGGATCATCTGTGGTGCACAGCACTTTTACATTCATTTTCCGAAGCAGGTTCCGTACGGAAAATTCTTTCGTTCGCAATAGAAGACTGCATTCGTGATAAATAGACTGAGCGGTTGCAGGTGACAGCAATTCCTGCCGGTTGAAATATCGTTGAAGCTCCAGGTGTGTCCAATGGTACAGCGGATTGCGAAGGGTATAGGGAACAGTGGCAGCCCATTGGAGAAACTTTTCTTCATCATCCGCATTACCTGTAATAAATTTTTCTTCTACCCCATTGGTGCGCATCGCCCGCCATTTATAGTGATCACCCTGTAACCAGGCTCTGGTCAGGTTTTCAAACTGGTGATCTGAAGCGATTTGATCCGGAGGCAGGTGATTGTGATAGTCGATCACCGGCATCGGTTTCGCATAATCGTGGTACAATACGCGGGCAGATTCCGATTCCAGTAAAAAGTCTTCGTCTAAAAAAGCTTTCATGCTTGTTGGCAGGTTTTATAGCGACACTCCCCTTTTCCACGGTATAAAATCGTCCTGGTTCAACAGAACAGCCTTGGGTATCACTTCACCACTGGCCGCCCTGATACAATATTCCAGGATCTCCTCTCCCATTTCTTCAATTGATTTTTCACCTTCTATGATCGGACCGGTATCGATATCGATGATGTCTTTCATTCGGCGGGTAAGGGAAGAGTTGGTAGAAACCTTGATGGTAGGGCAAACCGGGTTTCCGGTGGGTGTTCCCAGTCCGGTAGTAAATAAAATAAGGGTCGCTCCTGAAGCGGCTTTACCGGTGGTTGCTTCCACATCGTTTCCCGGCGTGCACACCAGGCTAAGACCCGGCTTGGTGGCGGGCTCGGTATAATCGAGCACGTCTACTACCGGTGAAGTACCGCCTTTTTTAGCCGCACCGGCGCTTTTGATCGCATCTGTAATAAGACCGTCCTTAATATTTCCGGGACTTGGATTCGCATGAAATCCGGATCCCACACTATGTGCTATCGCATCATAGCTTCGCATGAGGTGTATGAACTTATTGGCGGTGGCCTCATTCACTGACCGGTCGATGAGTTCCTGTTCGGCGCCGCATAATTCAGGAAATTCGGCCAATAATACTTTTGCACCCAGTGCCGCGAGCAGATCACTGCAATATCCAACGGCAGGATTGGCAGAGATACCACTGAATCCATCACTGCCCCCGCATTTTACTCCCACACACATTTTATCCAGCGATGCCGGCTTACGCTCCAGCTGATTGATCTGCTGGAGTCCTTTAAAAGTTTCCCTGATCGCTTCGGCGATCAACTGCTCTTCACTCTGCGATTGCTGCTGTTCAAAAATCAACAGCGGCTTATCAAATGACGGGTTTCTCTTTTTCAATTCATTAATAAAATCCTGTGTCTGCAGGTTCTGACAACCCAGGCTCAGGACTGTGACGCCTCCAACATTCGGGTGATCGGCGTAAGCAGCAAGCAGTTTTCCCAATATAGCTGCATCCTGGCGGGTGCCTCCGCATCCACCCTGGTGGTTGAGGAACTTGATGCCATCAACATTCGGGAACACCCTGTGCTGCGAAGGAGATGCTGCCGGAGAAAAGGAAATAGTTGACACCGGCTGCCCTTCGCGATAGGCCTTCACCAGTTCGTGTGTGTATTGTTTATACTTGGCGGTGACTGCATACCCCAATTCGTTGTGCATGGCTTCGCGGATCACATCCAGGTTCCTGTTTTCACAGAATACAGTCGGTATGAACAACCAGTAATTAGCTGTTCCCACTCTGCCATCAGAGCGGTGATATCCATTAAAACTTCTATTACGAAACTTCTCCACCGGGGGAGCTGTCCAATGATATTGAAAGGCCCGGTACGCATAGGGTTGTGCGGCATGTTTTGTATTGGCTGTTGTCATCAATCCGCCTGCCGGTATATCATTTTGTGCTTTCCCGACCAGCACCCCATACATGATCACCGCATCTCCTTCTTTCATCTCCCGGGTAAAAAATTTGTGTTTGGCAGGAATATCGTCCTTCAATTCATATTGTTCTCCCTTGAAAGAAATAAGATCACCCCTTTGCAGATTGGTCAACGCAACCAGCACATTGTCGTCGGGATGCACTTTCAAAACGCGCTGTTTCATATCAGGCATTTACTTTAATATGTTCTAGAGACTGAATTACTTTATCCACCCCAATATCCAACATTTGTTTCAATTTTTCCTGAATTGCCTGTGCAAAGCCTTCATACAATGCCAGGTTCTCACCCCACAATGATTGATCTTCCAGTAAATCGCGTACATGGTCAGTTGCGTCCGGCTGTTGCCAGAATGAATGAAGCCTGGCAGCTGCATCGTCTTTGATTGGGTACCATTCCCGGTTTAGCTGGCCATAATACTGCCCGTTCTCTTCTTTGGTGGATTTCATGAACAATATCCAGGCGGCTAAACCGGTGGAGAGTAACATCGGCACCTGTTTATATCGTTTAAAATACTCCCGGACAACAGGTACCAGGCGCATCTTCAGTTTCGAAGTGAACTGCATGGTAATATTGATCCATTCATGTTCAATGGCCGGGTTCCTGAAACGATCAAGCACCTTTTGTCCAAATTGCCTGGCTGTTACTTCATCCACCGGATAAGGAATTGCCCGGGCAATTTCTTCCAACATTACCTGTTGAACAAGCCGGGCCATCCATTCCGTTTCCATAGCTTCCTTCACTGTTCTGCATCCAGCCAAAAAAGCAAGCCCGCAACAAGCAGTATGTGTGCCATTCAGAAGCCGTAGTTTCAGCTCCCGATATATATCAATATCGGGTTGAATGATCACACCCTGATCTGTGTCCGCAAAACTGAGAAGGGCCCTGATATGTTCATCGCCTTCGATAGCCCACAGCCGGTATAACTCTGACATGATCAGCAAAGAATCCTGGTATCCCAGTTCCTGTTCCATCTTTTCGAGCACCGAAGGAGCCGGTCTGCCCGGAACAATACGGTCCACTAGTGAATTGCAGAAACGATTGTGGTTCTCCACCCATTTGATAAAATCCGGAGACAGGTTATTCAGTCGAGACAGCTCGAGTACGATTGACCGGAGCCTCTTGCCATTGTCGGTAATCAATTCGGTGGGAACGATAACCATGCCGCTTTCCGGGCTACCCTGAAACGCCTTGTATCTCTCCAACAGAAAGGAAAGTAGTTTGGCAGGAAAAGATTGCGGAGGCGTCTGGAACGGACTTTCGTTCACCAGTTGGATACCCACTTCTGTTGTATTGGAAATGATGATCTTTATGTCGGGTTGATGTGCGCAGGCAAGAATATGTTTCCATTGGGTACGGGCTGACAAAACCCTGCTTATGGAGGCATTGATGATATTCTCCGAATAGACGGCCCCGTTATCCATTCCTCGTATGCAATGCGTAAACAGGCCGTTCTGCTGATCAAATGCTGCCGAGTCTCCGCCCTCCGTTGACTTCACTACCACAATTCTGCCGTTAAACTTTCCTGCTTTGTTTGCCTTGTCGATAAAATAATCCGGCAACCCTCTTAATAACACGCCTGTGCCGAACTGTATCACCTTTTCCGGAAGGGCGAAGAGGGAAGTATCAGGCAACTGGATATGTTTCCGGTCAATTTCCTTTAATATTTCCTTCGTCAATAACATGTATGTCGGGTATTCGATTCTAGTTAAAAATATACTTCTTTTCCTTTGACTGCCTAAGCAACCAGGTTACCAACTGTTTTGCAGCCTCCCGGTTATCAAATCCTTTCAACCCTCTCCTGTCATCTATGTATTCATTATACAGCCAGGGATCTCCGATAGCTAACACCAGGCCTTTTTCATACCGTGCATACGCCATAACGACCTCCTTACCGCTTTTTGCCAACGCCACCGCCTTCCCTGATAATTTCAGCGGACAGGCTTCCTTCATAAACATTTTAAGACTGGATGAAATAATATCCGACCGCACACTTTTGACTGTACCCAGCTCAAACTGGTCGTCCGGCACTTTATTGACCGTTTGATCCGTGAACCGAATGCCGAAAGGCTCACTTAATTTGTTTAAATGCGAAAGATCACAATTCGAACTATCGTTCCCCATTAAAACCAGCACACCACCCAATTCAACCCAGGATTTGAGACCGGGAATATCAGACACGCCAATATAATTGGGGTCTGGATTGTCTTTGCGGTTATCGGGATCAACGATTATGTAGACGGCCACATCTTCCATTTTAAAGATATCAGGGGGGCCATCCTCGCTGAGCAGCGTTGCGCCCTGCTCTGTAAACAGTTTTCCGAATTCTGAAAATCCGGGAAATCCCTGCTCTTCCCAGGTATAATGAAAGTATTGTAATTCGCCATTGCTGTCCTTTCTCTTTTCACTGTTGAAATAACGATCCAGCAATATTTTCTTTTTCTTTAGCTGTAAAGGAGTTGGCGAGGTTGTCATTCCCGGAAAGGAAGTAAACAGGATTACTACCAGACAAGTAAGCAACAGCCATTTGATTTCTCGAAACATAAATTATTTTATATCCGGTATCTGAATGGGGTCCATGTCCTTGTAATCATAGTTCTCACCCGCCATTCCCCAAATAAAGGAATAGTGAGAAGTTCCGCATCCGGCGTGTATACTCCAGGGTGGTGATAATACTGCCTGATAATTTTTTACAAGGAGGTGGCGTGTTTGTTGCGGTTCTCCCATAAAGTGGAAAACAGCTTGCTGATCGGGCACATCAAAATAAAAATAGACTTCCGATCTTCTGTCATGCGTATGTGGCGGCATGGTATTCCAAACGCTCCCGGTCTGAATAATGGTAAGTCCCATCACCAATTGACAACTAATCAATCCATCAGGATGAATGTATTTATAAATGGTCCGTTTATTGGCGGTATCGCCGGCGCCCATTTCAACCGGCTTGGCCTCCTCTTGTTTCATCAATTGAATCGGGTAAGCATGGTGAGCCGGCGCCGAGAGCATATATAACACAGCGGGATTCTCTGCAGATGCTGCGGAAAACTGCACATCTTTAACGCCCTTCCCGATATACAGGCAGTCATATTTTTCCAGGGAATACACAGTCGAACCCACAGTGATCACCGCGAGGCCTCCCACATTGAGGATGCCTATCTCCCTGCGTTCCAGAAAGTGGGTTGCCCGAAGGGACTCCGGATTGGGCAAGCTTAATTTTTCCCTGGCAGGCATGGCGCCTCCAATGATCACCCGATCATAATGCGAATACATTAATTGCAACTGGTCTGGTTTCATCAAATCTTCCACCAGAAAATTTTCCCGCAATTGCGAGGTGTTCATGTGAGCTGTTTCGGCAGGACTGTTTTGAAATCTGATTTGCATAAGTATATTGTTTAGCGACCCATCCAGCCACCATCTACGTTAATAATGGTTCCATGTACATAATTAGATGCAGCCGATGCCAGGAAAACCGTGGCGCCTTTCAGGTCTTCTGTTTCTCCCCATCTTCCCGCAGGTATTCTGTCCAGGATCGCCTGGTTTCTTTTGGGATCGGCTTTTAGAGAAGCGGTATTATCGGTGCTGATGTAGCCGGGAGCGATGCCGTTTACGTTCACCCCTTTCGAGGCCCATTCATTGGCCAGGGCTTTAACCAGTCCGGCAATGGCCGATTTGCTCGCCGCATAACCTGGCACGTTGATACCACCCTGGTATGACAGCATGGAGCAGGTGAAGATGATCTTTCCTGTCCCCCGTTCGATCATCTTTTTTCCGATCTCTCTCGAAAGTACAAATGGGGCATCGAGATTAACAGCCATCACCTGGTCCCAATAAGAATCGGGATGACTGGCGGCCGGTTCGCGCTGTATGGTGCCTGCATTGTTTACAAGTATATCAGGTTCGATCCTGTCGGCCGATAAGTGATGTAAAAACTGATAGACCGACTCACGATTGGAAAAATCACATTGAAATGCACGGAAATGCCGGCCGATCTGTTCAATGGCAGTTCCTATATTACTTTCCTGTTGCAGCGTTCTCGACACACCAATAATATCGGCTCCTGCTTCCGCCAGCGCCAATGCCATCGATTGGCCGATACCCTTATCACAACCCGTGACCAGGGCTGTTTTCCCGGTAAGACCAAATTGATCCAATATACTCATGCTGCTATGAATTGGGTTCTTAAAACTTAATAGCCTGTCGGCCGATCAGCAACCATTTATGTCCTACTTTTTCGAATACGAGCATCACTTTCAGCCTTAACTCTCCCTGTTGTCCGTTATCCATGGTCTTGCCCTGTAAAGTATGCCGCACAATCGCCACCTGCTTACTGACAGCTATCGTGACATCGGAGATCTCCATGGTTAAAAACCTGGATCTTCCGCTGGTCAATTTATTGATAAATTCCTGTTTATTCTCGATCAAACCGCTGGAATGCCCGTAACTCAATTTTTCGGCAGTCAGGGCTGACAGCTGAGCAGAGTCCGCTTTTAACATCGCCTCTCTCAGTGCTTCCACTGCTTTTGAAACACGGGCTTCCTCCGCAGACTGCGCCTGCACAAAGAATGAAACAGCAAGAAGCATAGATAGCCAGATAAACTTTTGCATACACTTCATTTTTGAAATACCTTTTTAAGAAACTTGTCGATATACAGCACTGTCGGATCGATCCAGGGTTCAAACAAACAAAATGCATGCGGCGCATTATTGAAAGTTTGCACTTCCGTATAAATACCAAAAGAAGACAGCTTCTTCATATAATCATCTCTTCCCGCATGCATAGACAGCAATGGACTATTGATGAACAACGTAGGCGGACTGTGCTGCCCCGCCTGTGTAAGCGGCGAAGCCTCCTCCCATAATTTCGGGTTCTCCTTTTTTGAATAGCCGAACCAGAATGTTGCTGCAGATGTGTATTTGGAATCGCGTCCTTCTCCTGATTCGGGATGTATAAAAGCCAGAATGCCGTCAATGTCTACGACTGCCTTAACCTGGCTCGACTGACCTTTGTTGCAATTCATTTTTTCAAAAGACGGCATCCCGTTCGTAGCGCCCATAAAAGCAGCCAGTTCTCCGCCGGCAGAAAAACCAACAATGGCTATCCGATTGGTATCAATATTAAAAGAAGAAGCATTGAGATGAATCCAGCGCAGGGCAGCTTTGATATCATATACTGCTGCAGGATATAATTCTTCCGTAGACAAACGATACTCGGGCGTAAAACAAACGTACCCCATCAGTGCCAGTCGCTGGGCCATCGGATAATGCTGACTGCGATCCCCCGAACGCCACCCGCCGCCATGAACAATTACAATCGCCGATCTGGGGGTATCGCTCCTGGAAGACAATTCAAATTTATCGAGTTCTAACCGGCGCCCGGGTAATACGCAATAGGGCAGATTCCGGATCTCCGATAAAGAATCACTGGATATCTCAGCGGCCAGCTTGATATTCGGAAAGGATTTGACCGCATCAGCAAAAGCGCTCTGATTGGTGAAGAAGGTATCTTTTTCCCCGGTAATTCCTCTGAGCGACTGGGCATTTACAGTGGCCTGTAAAAAGATGACTGCACAAATAAAAATCCACTTCATTGGCTAAAGTTAACTCAACTGCTGGTAAGGGCTGACTTCAATGGCAGGTTTTCTGTTCAGTTCCGGGCAAGTACCATGTTGATGGCCTTCCACAGTTGTCCATTGATCGTTCTTTCAAATACCCTATCGGAGTTCGCCACGAAACCGAATTTTTCATACAGATGAATAGCTACGCTATTGAAATCAAATACATTTAATTCCACCTGCGTTATTTTGGGAAGCCGCTTGACTTCTGCCAGTAATTCCCGTATCAGTATTTGACCATAGCCTTGTCCTCTCTTCTCCGGAGCGATAATCAGGCGGCAAAGAAAAGCCGTATGGTTGTTGAATTTTATTTCTCCATAACCCAATAACTCCCGGGGACTATTACTGACAAGTGAGTATGAAAGATGTGAGGGGTCATTTGCCTGATAGGCCAACTGGTCGGGTGTAAGCGGATAATGGAATGATGGTCCGGCGAACTGCATCAGCATTTCTTCGGAATCAATCCAACTGATCAGCGATGTTACATGGCCGGGCGAAAATGGAATCAGTGTTATCATTTGTAATTTTATAACTTACGCAACCGCGCCAGGTAACCTCCTCCCGCCGCCATTCGAATGGTTAATTGCTGACTGGCATTGACTACTATGGTTTTAATAGTGTAATCTGAAGGATAGCGATCAGCATTGATGCCATCTTCACAAATCGTCATTTCATAATTGCCCGGCTCAAGGAAATGCAAAGGTATTTCCAGGCTACGCGAAGTCCAATCGGTCATGGCTCCTAAAAACCAGGTATCTCCCTTTTTTCTTGCGGTAATGATATAATCTCCAATCCTGCCATCCAGTACCTGTGTCGTATCCCAGGTAGTGGGAACCGACCCAAGTAATTCCATGAACGCCGGCTCCATCAGTCCCTGAGAAGGATTGCCGGAAAACAATTGTATCGGGCTTTCGTACACCACAAACATCGCTGCCTGGTGACAACGCGTTCCGGTGGACATTACTTTTTCAGAGATAGGTCTGAAAGTTTGCCTGGTGGCGTTGTCAAGAATTCCGGGTTCATAATCCATGGGGCCGGCAGTCATCCTGATAAAGGGAAGCATCAGGTTATGTTCCGGTGTTGGCTTGTCGCTCCAGATATTATATTCGGATCCCAGCACTGATTCACGGGTGATGGCGTTTGGATAGGTTCTGCCGAATCCCGCGGGCTTGAAGGCACCATGGTACATGATCATCATCCTGTTTGCGGCACAGGCTTCTGCAATATCAAAATAAAACCTGACCATTTCCTGGTCGTCGCGATCCATGAAATCGGTCATGATGAAATCAACACCCCATTTTTTAAACTGTTCGAGTGCGGGCTTTAGCTGACGTTTGAGGGTAAGCGCCAGCGTCCACATACTCAACCGGATTTTCTTCTCCCTGGCATAAGCAGCTATCTCGTCCATATTGATGGCCGGATTTATTTTAAACAGATCATTATAATCACTCCATCCCGCATCCATCATGATGCGGTCAAATCCGAAGCGACTGGCAAAATCAATATAATATTTATAGGTGGCTGTATTGACCCCTGATTTAAATGGCACATTGAAGAGATTGATTCCGATAATCCATTCATCTGTTCCTTTACCGGGTGAAATCCAGGATGGATCCGGAACCCGAGAGGGAGAAGCGAGCCGGTAAACAAGATCATTCTCCGGCAATTGCCTGTCTTCGCTCGCCATCATGAAAACCCGCCAGGGAAAACTGCGGGTACCTTTGGTTTTCGCGATATAACCTGCACGCTTGGTTACCACAGCCTGTTTGAACTCCCCTCCCATTACCTGTTCTTCCAGGGGATAACCCGCAAACTCACCCGTCAGTCTGCCACCTGGCTTACAACGCAGAAACATCCCCGGATAATCTTCGAGATCGGATTCGGTCAGCACGAGTTTTCCGCGTGAATGATAGTCTACCAGTAACGGTGAAAAAATCAGATCTGATTCCGGAATGCTGTCAGCGGGTTTTATTTGGTAAGGCTCTTCAAAACTGGTGTGATAAATATCCGCGTCCGGTCTCTTTGCCACCGGAGAAAAATAAATCATATGATCCGGCATAATACCATATTCTGCCGTCTCTTTAAAAATAGTCAGGCTGTCTTTGTGGGTCGTCATTAACCGATAAGCCACTCCGTCGTTGTATACCCTGAATTCGACCGTAAACAATCGGTCATATTGCAACAAAAGTTGTGTGTACTGGTCCGGAATCCTTATTCGCTTTTCCGGTACGGGAGACTGAATAACCGAATTATGATGGGTGATGGTGCTTTTTCTGACCCTCAAACCTCCCAGCGTGCCTGCGCTGGTTTGCAGGTCGATCACCGACGAACGAAGCAAAATCTGTCCTTCCTTTTCAATAGCAAAGCTCAGCAGATCGGTTGTCTCGACCATGAGCCTGATTTTTTTATCGGGAGAAAGAAGTTCCTGCCCGTCCCTCACCGGAGGTTTCTTCTGTGCCATAGCCCCAAAATGTACCAGGATGGCCATCCCTGCCAGCACGATAAACCGCATATGGTAATTTTTGTAGAAAGTAAGCAGAGTTCATGACCACGACAAAATATTTTTTAACCCCCAAAAAATAAAAAGCCCTCCCGTTGAAACGGGAGGACTGGTCAACCACCCCCCCGGTTAACCGGATGGTGGAACCTCTCGACATACGAACTTGAATGAAGTGTTCTCTGCACTTCTTATTAATAATCTGTATTACTTCGATTAAGGATACAGTGCACTGAATCGATACACTGCTTCATACTTGACATCAATGGTCTCTTCTGCAGACAATGGTGGTTGCGCCGGCGCTTTTCCCCCTTTTGTTGCAATGCGCTGAATGAACAACACCGGACCAAAGATACCAGTGGGTGTTTTACCCGTTTTGGGCTTTAACAGCAGCCAGTCAACGGAATTGGCATCCGGGCTGACCGCCGTTCTGGCCGGCACAAACTGTTCTGCAAAAATGGAATCAGCCGGTGAAATCTGCCAATAGGGTCCCGCACCATGCGTCCCTACTTTTCGGTTGTGGATATCATACAGACTGGCTGAAGGTGCAATGAATACCCATTCGTAATTGCCCGGCAGTCCGGCTTTCTCACGCGCCTTGTACTTCTGAACACCGTTTGCGTAATAGGTCGCTACTCTCCAATATTTTTTATGATCGGCAGGAAGCGACACTTCAGCAGGAATAGTCAGTCTTTCGCTGGCAAGAATAAAACCCCTGGCTCCGGAATGTGGCATCTTGAACGACTGGGAGCTTGTTTCCAGGTTGTTGAAATCAGGTTGAGGCATTTGTTCGCGACGGCAGGCAACGGAAAAAAGCGTAATGGCAATAATGAAGATCGAAACGATCAATTTCAGGCTATACATTGTTTTTAAATTTTTGATGTTTTTTACTGGATGCTACTAATTTCCAGATGCCTACCATTCGAATTAGTTTGATGACTACTGTCCCTGCTTAACCAATTCAACAGACACAGGAATCAAACCATGTGCTTTTTTATGGGCTTCAATCACTTTTTGAGCATCGGGCGACTGCGAAAGACACATTACTACTCCTTTCTTTTCATCTACCCAGTAGTTAAGGAAGTTTACACCATAGTTTCCCTGAACAGCCAGGTCTTTTTCATGTGCTTTGGCTACATCTATCGCTTTTACATTTCCTGCTCCCAGTTCATGGATATCCAGGTAGTAGTTTCCGTCCATCTTTGGATCGGCTTCCTGCCCCGCAGTGACTTCCAAAATATCCTGCGGAAGCAATCCATGCGCTTCACGATGGGTGGCGACGATCATGGCTGTATCCGGAGCAGAAGAAAGACAATACACCCTTCCTTTCTTTTCATCTACCCAGAACTTGATGAACTCTACCCCAAATTTTTTCTGGGTTGCCAGGTCTTTAAGGTGAGCATTGGCTACATCCTGGAAATTCACTTTACCGGCAGGCAAATAGTGTACATCCATGTACAGTTTTTTTCCACCGGATGCTGAACCGGATTGAGCGATTGATTGAATTTGAAACATACAGAACAGACCGACGGGAATCAAAACAGAGGAAAGTTTCATGATTTTTTTATTTTAAGATTGATAAATTGAATACTTATTGATGAACATGAACAGCCGGGTTATTGGGTTTAAACACGCCATCGGGATTGTATTCCCAAACCCAGGCATGCAGCAACCATAAGCCGAAATCGGTATCGAACTTCCATACATCCTTGTCTCCGGTAAATCCGGGAGGGGCACTAAGCGGGCGCAGGTTAATAGGAACTGCATATTCCACTGCTACCAGCGAATACTGGTTTTGCTCGTTCTTGTTATATACCAGGATCTCTGGTTTCGCGGGGTCGAAAACGGTATCCAAAAGCGCATTCCTTAAGAAATGATAACCCATATTTGGCCGCACTACATTGATATCCGCATAACCGTCCGCCAGCGCGTTATTCAGATTCTGGTACCTGGCAGAAGCAGACCTGGCAGCTTTTAATTCCGTAATCGTGGTTTCGGTCAACCCGGCTTCCTGCCTTACTTTGTTTTCCCAGGACCTGGCAGCCTCCTGTTCGGGATTGTCATTACTCTTGTTACAGGAATCAAATACCACTAACTGGGTAGTCGCAGCGATCAGGATAATCACCAGGCGCGACAGTCCGCTCAAAATTTGTGTGTGTTCACTCAATAATTGCTTAAAGACTTTCATAACTAAGGTTTGTTAATGTGTTTAGAGAGGTTGGCAAACAATTGTTTGCGTTTGTCTCCATAAAATTGACGGTACAAAACTGTGGCGATACTGATGGAATTCTATAGGGAATATTCCCTAATTTTAACCCTTTGAATCCCTAAATTGGAGTTGGCAGACCGAAGAAACGCTCTCACTGGTTATTACTGAATTAGCAGCATTATCAAACGACCGTATAGTTTATCGACACACAATTCAAAAGCACCATGCAATTACTGGAGCGTGAAACGCAACTTGAAATCTTGCTGAATGGATTCTCAAAAGCCACACAAGGCGAAGGGCGCAGTTTTTTTATCCTGGGAGAAGCCGGTACCGGCAAGACTTCCCTGATCAGGCATTTTGCAGAACAGGTAAAAAGTCAATCCAGTGTATTTGTTTCATTTTGTGATTCCTTATATACCCCACGGCCATTGGGACCGGTTTATGATCTGGCGTACAAGATTAACCGCGAACTGGCCTCCAATCTTAGTTCATTCACCTCCAGAACCGACCTGTTCGCAGCAGTTTATGATGCCTTCACTTCAACGAATGTGCCTTCTATTTTTATTATTGAAGATGTGCATTGGGCAGATGAGGCCACGCTCGACTTCATAAAATTTTTCTCCAGGAGGATCAATCATTCTTCATCTTTATTATTGATGAGTTGCCGGGAGTTTGAAGCTTCCTGCAATCACCCGTTGCGAAATGTGATGGGCGAACTGCCAAGAGACAGTTTTTCCCGGATATCCCTGCCTGCGTTCAGCAGAGCTACCGTAGAGAAACTGGCCCGGGAACGGGGATATAGCGGAGAAAACCTCTATGAAATTACCGGAGGCAATCCCTTTTATGTGACGGAAATGCTGGCTTCCTACCGTGAAGAGATACCCGACAATATCAAAGATGCGGTGCTGGCCCTGTTCAATCCACTGGTCGGCAAAACCCGCGATATATGGGAAATGTTATCGATCATGCCGGAAGGTATGGAGACCAACATACTCGCCACCCTGGATACAGACTGGGAACTGGTGCTTGACAAATGTGTAACACATGGCATTCTCCTGATCAGAAATGACAAGGTTGTTTATAAACATGAACTGTTCCGCAGAACCATTGAAAGCTCCATCTCTCCCTTGCGAAGAATTCAATTGAACAAAAAAATACTGGAATCCTTTCTCGACCGGTTTATCCGGGAAGGCGCTATTGAACGGATTGTTCACTATGCCACCAACGCAGGAGACAACTCCCTGGTAGCAAAATATGCTCCACAGGCTGCAAAACAGGCCGCCTCACTGGCTGCGCATACACAGGCGGCCAAACTTTACAAGACCGCGATCGATTTTAATGAAGACAAGAATCCTGAAACACTGATCAGCCTGTACGAATCTTATTCCTATGAATGTTATCTGACCAACCAGATCGAAGACGCTATTATATACACCGGCAAGGCCCTCCGCCTTCACCAAACCATGGGGAATAATACGCGGATCGGCAATTCCATCAGATTTCTTTCCAGGCTTTGGTGGTTTTTTGGTAACAGGAAAGAATCCATCAGATATGCCATGGAAGCTATTCAGTTATTCGAAAACGAGCCAAACAGTCCTGAAAAAGCGATGGCCTATAGCAATCTTTCACAATTGAAAATGCTGTCCGCCGAATTTGAGGATACGCTGTATTGGGGCAACCAGGCCATTGAAATGGGAAGAGAACTGAATAATCCGGATATACTTTCTCATGCACTCAACAACGTTGGGGCTGCGCAGATGGCAAAACCCGGGCATGAAAAGGAAGGTTTCAGCAATTTACTGGAGAGCCTCGACCTGGCATTACAACACGATGCACAAGAACATGCTGCCAGGGCTTATACCAATATCATCGCCAATTTTACCTCCACCCGGCAATATGAAAAAGCTGAAACCTACCTGGCAAAAGGAATTCAGTATTGCCTCGACAAGGATCTACATTCCTGGATGCGATACAAACTGGGATGGAAAGCCCGGTTATTGCTGGAGACAGGCAGGCTGGCGGAAGCAAAAACGGTAGCGGAATCCTTACTGGAGTTTCCGGACTTAACCAGTATTGTCAAGATCAATGCGCTGTTTATCCTGGGCACACTCGATACCTGGCAAGATAACCAGGCCGGTATCGCCTTATTGAATGAAGCCAAGCAGTTGGCATTTATCACAGAAGAAGCGCAAAGAATCCTTCCGGTTGCACTCGCGTTATCGCAATACGAATGGTTGAACAATCAATGTGTGATGAGTGAAGCGGAAATCGCCACTGCTGTTTCCATGCTCCGGCATACAGGGTTGAATGACCAGACCCTCCAGACAGTTTACTGGTTGAAGAAATCCAGGCCCGATCACCTGGACATAAACCAGCTATACCAGCAATTCGAACAGGAACGTAATCACTCGAAAATAGCAGATGGCTATTTCGAAAAAATGTTTGGATGTGCTTTGGAAAAAGCGATTCTCCTTTTTGAAGGTTCAGATACTGAAAAGAAGCAATCGATCACCCTGCTTGAAAACATGCAGGCCAAGGCAGTGATCCGGAAACTGAAAGAAGAACTCAGGGAAAGCGGTCAATCGAAAATCCCCAGGGGCATGCGCAACAGTACCCGGAACAATCCTGCCCAACTTACCACCCGGGAACTGGATATCCTTCAGTTGCTGAAGACCGGCGCTGCCAACAAGGAAATTGCCTCGAGCCTGTTCATTTCACCCAAAACAGTGGATCATCATATATCATCCATTCTCTTCAAACTGGATGTTTCTTCCCGCGTGAAGGCGGTCGGTGAAGCGGAAAGACTGGGAATATTAAAATAGGGAATCCTCAAATTAAATTAGGGAATTTCTCTGGCCGAAGTAGTCCGGGAATTAATCAACTTGGATACTTAATGGTGAATCATGAAAAAATTTCTGATCGAAAGAAAACTACCAGGCGCTTTTAACCTGACAAGCGCGGAAATTGAAATGTTGACCCGAACTTCGACAGAAACAATCCTTAATATGACCCGTCACTATCAGTGGGAGATATCATACATTACCGAAGATGCCATCTTTTGTATTCACCTGGCCGAATCAGAATCAGCTGTAAGGGAACATGCCAAATCCTGTCAATTCCCGATCAATAATGTTTATGAAATTGTAGCCGAGTTCAAGCCGGCTCCCTAAGTTTTAACCGGAAACCAAAAACTTCGAGATTTTGCTGGTTGAAATCAAGATCGGATGAACGTTGGAATCCGATCGATTCATACATCTTCCAGGCGATTTGCATGGCACGGGTGGAGTGAATGATCAATTGAGAAAGGTTTTGATACCTGGCTTTGCTGATGCAGGCTTCTGTCAGCAATCTACCGATCCCCCGGCCTCTGGCGACCGGATCAACTGCGAGTAAACGAAATCCGGCGGCATTCTTCTCCTGCGTGGCAGTCCCTCCGGATCCGTAATACTGCATATCATTAAAATATACAACGGCTCCTAGGACCCTTTCCTCGCTGTCGACGGCCACCAGGATCTCCACGCCGAGCTTTTGAACCAGTTGGCCTACATTTCTCAATAACTGGTAGTATGCAGGCTGGTCCGCCGGTTTGGGAAAGCCTTCCAATGCGCTATACACTTCTACCATCAGCTCACCTACGCGATCAAATTCATTGGCTTTTGCATTCCTTATTTGCAATGGGGAGTTGTTCATATTCATACAAAACTACTATTAACGATTAATTGTTTCAACAGGATAATGCCCCTGCCCGAAGGCAGGAGCATTACACTTTCTGTATAATGATTCCTCGGTCGTCTATTTGATATCACCTGGCAGCAACAGGTGGAAAGGTAACTTCAGGAGCTGGTCAACATTGTTGGCCACTGCCTTTCCGGCCGCCAGTCCGGCGACTACGGATGGTTTGTAATGGATTCCACCATAAACCCTGGACATACCCGCTTCTTCTGCTGCCGCATCGAAACCAGCAAAACTTCTGGCCTGCATTCCCAGGTCATCATAGGAATGATCGGTGAATGCGAAATTTTTTCCGAAGTGCGCAGTAAGAGCGGCGGCAGCAGCACCTGATAATGTGGCATGTGCCGCCGGGTACTCAGGATGCGCAGGGGTAACTATATAAGAGCTCCAGTTCTCTTCCCCCATATATTTTCTGATATAAGTGATAGGCCGAATCTGGTGATAGGTAAATTTTGCTTTCCAGCAATATATTCCGGCTTCATTCATGGAGATACCCAGCTGGAGATAAGCCAGTGCCGCTTTGTTCAAAGGCAGGTTTCTTTTTTCGAGCGATTGCCTGAGTATGTTGAACCAGTGACCGAATACGGTAAGGTATTTTCCATTCGGTGCATCATCCCAATAAGTCGCAATGGCCTTCTGTTCATTCGTCAGTTGTTTGGAAATGTCCAAAACTTCCTTCACCATCAGGTAAAAAGCCGAATTGGGCTGGGTAGAAAATGTTAAGGGCATCGGAATTTGAATTCCCTGCAGGCTCTCTGCGAGAATTGTCTGGTTATTACCCCATCCCGGTACCGCTGCCGCCGCATAAGCCGGTGCTGTCGGCTCCCAATAGCCCGGGCCTTGTGGTGTATATGGAATGGAAGCCTGACCAGCGCCATCCAGCTTGCTCCACTCAATTACCTGGTTAGCCATTGTAACGCCCAGTTGTTGTGAGGCCTGCTCATCCATACTATGAGAGGTAGCGCTTGCATATTTTTCGAAATAGGCTTGTTCGAGTGAGTCGATCCAGTTCCGGTTTTCCATTTTATTACCATAGAAAAAACGAAGTGTGGTTGCCATCGCCGCATTGGCTGATATAGGCCCATAGAGCTGTTTGGCATGCCCGGCTTCCTGGTTACCCGGATGACCCTGTTTATTCAATGCCTCCGCTTTTAAAATAGCGTAATACATGGCTACACCTGAATAGGCAAATGGTCTCGAATAGGCAACATGGGTAACACCGGTTGTGTTTTTAATCAATCGCAATTGAAGCGATATCCAGTCTTTTACCAGCGAAGCGTCTGGCTGACGCGTCTGGGGATATTCATAATTGTTTTTATGGCAGGATACGGCCAGTACAGTAAGCACGATCGCAAAAAACTTTTTCATTGTAAGGTTTATCAATTTTGATGAAGAATGAAATGAATCGCTACTATCAGAGTTATCACGATTTTCGAAATCATTCTTCCCACCGCCATTATGATCCTTTCCATAACAGCTTCAGGATAGAAAAGGGTTTGAAAGCCGGGTGACCGGGGACTACGGGTGAACTTTACTGATCTCATGTATTTTTATTTGTTGAGATCACAAATCTAAAAAGGCAGAAACCGCAGCACTATGCTAAAAAGTCCAGAAATATGACTGTGAGAGCGGTTGAGGAATTAGTCAATTCGTCAATTTGCCAATTAGTCAATGCAATTACGGATTACGAATTACGGATGACGGATGGAATATGCAATTGGTCAATTCGTCAATTTGCCAATTAGTCAATGCAATAACGGATTACGGATTACGAATTACGAATTACGGATGACGGATGGAATACGCAATTGGTCAATTTTCCAATTACGCAATCAGTGTTGTCCGGGGAAAGTGTCGAAGTCCAACCTATTAAGCTGAAATAATCATCTTTTTGCCACTTTTTGAGAAATGAGCCCCCCTTTATGTGAGCGGGAGCGAGAGCGGGAGGGGAAGTATACGAGAGAGGTCTTTTCCGGTGAGCCTCTGACGGGACTTTTTTTGTTTCGCCAAAAAAAGGCGACCGACCGAGGCCGATATACAGCCCGGCTACTTTAGGTGAGCGGGAGTGAGAGCGGGAGCGACTAATTCAATTAGTTCTTCGGTGGTGAACAGCGGTAGAGATAAAGCCCGGCTATTGTTGAAATTCAGTTTGCTGTTTATAGTTAGGGGTTTGCTGTTCATTGGCAAATTGGCCCATTGGCTCATTGACCAATTGCGCTCTCCGAGTTTTCCCCGGACAACAGTGATTCGTCAATGAGCCAATGCGATTACAACTGGAAAGAACTGTAATCCCCTTTTCCGTTTCTGTTTCCGTTTCTGTTTCCGTTTCCCTTTCCCTTTCTCTTCCCGCTCTCGCTCCCACTCCCGCGCCTGCATTGAACCGCCCGGAAACTTTTGCCAAGCTGTGCAAGTCATGCTCTTTCTGGCTATAAATAAAGAAAGCCTTGCTTAACAAGGCTTTCTTTTCGGTGTCTCCAACAAATTGCAGCACCATTTCTTGGAACTAGTCAATCATGCATCGACTACCAATAACTATATAAACAAATTTCTATGATCACAACAGCTTTTCTGTAGCAACTATTCTTTAATTATTTTTTGTACAGCCCCATTACCCAGTCTTAGAAAATATACGCCTTTGGAAAACTGACTGATATCTATGGTTTCTACTGTATGGTTAATTGTAATTACGCGCAGCGTTCGGCCGCTGATATCAGTA
The DNA here is from genome assembly GCA_044226045.1 of Chitinophagaceae bacterium. Lineage (GTDB taxonomy): Bacteria > Bacteroidota > Bacteroidia > Chitinophagales > Chitinophagaceae > Endoryza. Next base: position 33,142 of record JBGAHR010000007.1, on the reverse strand, counting down.
AACAAAGCCTTGGTGCCCGGTTCGACATTACTTTTGATAGTTATGGGGGTATTGCCGTTTACCAGGGTAGGATACACAACCAGTAACGCGCCTTCTTTATCGCCGACACCCGCAACCCATACTATCTTAGAGTATTTGTATTGGTTATCCAGATCGGTCATTTTAAGCCGGTAATACGATGGTGTTCCCAAGCTATAAGCATCATTGTACACATAAAAATTATTGCCTTTTCCTTTTGCGGCTATAGTGGCAATTTCTGTAAAGCTGGAACCATCAGTACTCCGTTCAACAATGAATGAGCGGGTATTTACTTCCTGTGCGGTTTGCCATTGCAGATTGACCGTATTGTTGATACGTCTGGCATTGAAGTTTAACAACTCCAGCGGTAACATGAAGGAAGAGGTTTTTACAAAAAAGCCACTGAACCCTGAAACATCAAAGCTTACTTCCCAGCGACTGGCAGTGCTGTTCCATACAATGTCTGCATCGGAGGGATTGATGGTTTCCGGTGTTCCGGAATAAGTATTGGGTTTACCGGTATTGTCGCTGCTGCTGCCAGGACGCCTTTCAATAAGCAGATTCGCTTTCCGGCTGGCAATGGTGCCGGGATCAGTGCTCACCGGTAACAATAACGCCGGTGCCGGGCTTTGTGTATTAAATGCATTAAATTCTGCATCCGTAAAATAGAGTGTTACTCTTCCCGAGCCATCCACTGCCGGGGATACCTGGTAATGCCGTTTCACATATTGTACCGGCTGTACAGCATCCACCCACACCCTGGCCACGGTACTTCCGCCAACCGGAGAACCACCGGTACCAGTTACTTTCGCGATCAGGGCATCGCAGGCGCTGCTATATAACGTACTGCCGCTGCCATTCTGGGTAAAGGCAGGACTTGTTGTGGTAGCCGTTGCCAGAGTACTGCTTTCGGAAATACTACCGGTATAATAATGCACCGTACAATTGATAAGCCGGTATGAATAAGTTGAACTGAAAGGATAAGCTTTCCCTACACCGCCGATAAGCGTAAGATCGCTGTTGCTGGCAAGGGTTACATTGCCGACTGCAGAAGTGGTGTAGTTTAATCCGCCCGAAGCCGTATTGGTAATGTAAAATCCATAAGTTGCACCGGCGGGGATTGTAATGCTCAACGGAATGGGTATAGGAGTTGGTACATTATTAGCAGAAACGTACAAATTATTAACACCTCCCGCCATTGTCCAGTTAGCTGCTGCCGTTTCTGATCCTACATACGAACCAGCCTTATAGTAAATTTCGTATCGGGCGGTTGTGCCGCCATAAAGGTTAACATCAAAACTGGTAACAGTAACGGGGTTTGGGCCGGCTGTAATATTGAACATAGCGCCCCTGCTGCCGTTATTACTGGTATAAGAGGTAGCTGCGGTGCTTGCAGTACATTGCGCCTGTAAAGCGTAAGCATAAACAACAAGCGCAAACGTAAATAGAATTCTGAACGAGTAAATCCGGGTAAGATCTAAAATTCGATACATCAGACAAAAGATGGGGTTAGGGAATAGAATACTGGTATCACAACAAGGAACGAAATAATATTCCCGTATCACATACCTGTCATTTTAACTTTTTTGCATTAAGTAGAATATAGTAACGGGCGTAGTACTTACTACTTAGTTACCGGTTATCTTTTCTTTACTTGCAAAAGGTTGTCGACCGTTTTCGGTTGATCAAAAGAGACAAACTCCAGTCATTGATATGATACACAATTCAAAAGAACAGCCATGTGCCAAAAAGTAAGGGTTTCAATTTTACATATTATAAATGCAATTACTTTATAAACAGATAGGGCTATTTTTAAACACCCATCAAATAACAGTAAAATATTGAAATACAAAGTTTTATAATAAAATACTTAACTATACCCCTAAAAGAAAACTACATGGCTGTGCCAATTTCAGTTATTTTTTTGTCATTATTGCACCTATTCGTACATATAAATGTAAATTAGAGCATTAATAAGTACATAAAACCCTTTTTATGAACCGCAGGGAAATTAACTATTTGACCGCCTGGAAGACATTGGCCGACCGAAAGCCATTAATTATTCGAGGTGCTCGCCAGGTTGGAAAAACCTGGTTGATGAAAGAATTTGGTCGCAATGAGTACGAAAAATGCGCTTATGTGAACTTTGAAAGTAATCCCATATTAAGAACACTTTTTAGCGAGAACTACAATGTTAACCGAATTATCACTGCATTACAGATTGAAACGGGGGTGACTATTGAACCCAAAAACACCTTGCTTATTTTAGATGAAATCCAGGAAGCGCCCGGAGCCATCACGGCTTTAAAGTATTTTCAAGAGAACGCCCCGGACTATCATGTAATGGCAGCGGGTTCGCTATTAGGAGTAGCCTTAGGCGGAAAAACATCTTTTCCCGTTGGCAAGGTTGATTTTATGGATCTGTATCCTCTTGATTTTTTAGAATTTCTGGAAGCAGTAAATCAACAGCCACTTGCAGACTTATTAAAAAAACAAGATTGGGCATTAATCAAAACATTCAGCAGTAAATATATCGAGCTTCTTAAACAGTATTATTATGTAGGAGGAATGCCTGAATCAGTACTATCATTTTCACAAAATGTCGATTATACAAAAATCAGAGAAATACAAAAAAAAATACTAATCGCCTATGAACATGACTTTTCAAAACACGCCCCGAGTGAGATTGTACCTCGAATTCGAATGCTTTGGAATTCTATTCCATCTCAATTAGCCAAAGAAAACCGAAAATTTATTTATGGCTTAATCAGGCAAGGTGCAAGGGCAAGAGAATATGAACTGGCCATGAATTGGTTAATAGATTGTGGACTTATACATAAAGTGAACAATACGGATAAACCTGCGATCCCTTTGAAGTCATACGAAAATATAAGTGCATTCAAATTATTTCTCTCAGACGTTGGTTTGTTGGCTGCGATGACCGATTTGGATGCTCGAACAATACTGGAAGGCAATCGAATTTTTGAGGAGTTCAAAGGATCTCTCACCGAACAATTTGTTTTACAACAGTTAATAACTAAGAAAAACGCGGGTATTTATTACTGGTCACCGGAAAATGTGCGTTCCGAAATTGATTTTTTGATACAGTACTCCGGTCAGGTAGTGCCTGTTGAAGTAAAAGCTCAAGAAAATCTCAAATCAAAAAGCCTGAAAGTTTATGTCGATAAATATCATCCCAAAACGGCCATACGAACTTCTATGTCAGATTACCGTGAACAAAATTGGATGATCAATCTGCCTTTATATGCAATCTCTGAATTATGGCAGATTATTGAACAGGCTCGATTTTGAAAAGACGGTACAAAAAAAGCCCTCCTTCGCTCTGACGAGCTTCGGAGGGTGAAACCAACCTTCGCTCTGACGAGCTTCGGAGGGTGAAACCCGCCTTCGCTCTGAGGAGCTTTGGGGAATAAAAAAGTCCGCCTTCGCTCTGAGGAGCTTTGGGGAATAAAAAAGTCCGCCTTCGCTCTGACGAGCTTCGAATGAAAAAAGCCCGCCTTCGCTCTGACGAGCTTCGGCGGGCAAGGGTGGAGGTGACCGGACTCGAACCGGTGTCCAAACATATTCTCCAAAAGCTTTCTACATGTTTATTTGCTCATTGTTTGTCGGAACAAGGCAGGGGAACAACAAACCAACCTTGTTCTTAGCTGTATGGGTCTTTTGCCATCGTCACAGCCTTCGATGACAGCAGCCTGTTTTGTTTGTTTAAGTCGGCGGCGGAGCGTGGTAACAGACCAACCGGCTCAACGCGGCCCAAATGACTGTATAATCACTGATTACGCAGCCATGGCATACTGAGTATTGCCATTTAGTGTTTGAATATTCAGATTAACGTGCTAATTATCCAACGCACGACATGCTTACACTTTCAAAGATCTATGCTGTCAAAACCAAAACACCCCCTTGCGTTTATCGTTTATCGTTTCAGGTTTATCGTTTCAGGTTTATCGTTTCTTAATCCAAGTTTTTAGTCTTATCCGGTCTCTTCCCGAAAATAAAGAAACGTGAAACGTGAAACGTGAAACGATAAACCCAAACTATCCTTTCTTAAATATCCTGAACACATCCAGTCCCAAAGCGTATGCCATAAGTCCTAAAAGGAGCACCATACCGACTATTTGGGCATATTCCATGAATTTATCGCTGGGTTTACGGCCGGTGATCATCTCATAGAGTGTAAAAATGACATGCCCTCCATCCAAGGCCGGAATCGGAAGGATGTTCATAAAGGCAAGCACAATGCTCAACAGGGCAGTCATACTCCAAAATACCTCCCAATCCCATTTGGGGGCAAAATAAGAGCCGATACTGATAAAGCTTCCCAGCGATTCGCTGGTTTTTACTTCGTCGGAGGTGAACAGCAATTTGAAATTCTTGATATTCATCACCAGTGTTCTCCATCCTTTACGGATACCCTGAGGTATGGCTTCGAAAACACCATACTTCTGCTTATAGGCACCGTTCAGTTCCTCTCCGTCACTTAAAAAGCCGATCGCTCCGATAGAATCCGTCATCGCTTTTACGATAACAGTATCGTTTGCTCTGAGCACTTTCAGGCTCACTTCCTGGTTCTTGAAATTCTTTCTGACTTTCCTTACCTCATCATAATAGGTGATGGGAAACTCACCCATTTGAACAATCCGGTCTCCTTTCTTCAGCATATCCTGCGTAAAACGCCTGGGCGTAAAAAACCCGGTATCCCTGTTGATCACCGTATCTACGATAGCGAGGCATCGAGGGCTGACAAACTGTGATTTTGTTTTGATCAAGCGACGAATGGTACCCTTCGGAAGCGTAAGGCTGATCTGCTGACCATCCCGGTCAACCTGTACCGTTTTCACTTCTTCCAGAATAATGTCTGTGGTAAGACTGTAAAAATCATTAACGGGTTTGTTATCGAGACTAACGATCCGGTCGCCATTTTTCAGTCCTACGGAATCGCTGATGGAGTTAATATCCACTCCATATTTCAACTGGCTCATCGGAAGTTTCCGCTCACCCCAAATGGTTAGGATCATGGCGAAAAGAAAAAAGCCGAGGATAAGGTTAACCGTTACCCCTCCTACCATGATGATCAGTCTTTGCCAGGCTGGCTTTGCCCGAAATTCCCAGGGCTGTGCCGGCTGACTCATCTGTTCCTTGTCCATACTCTCATCTATCATACCGGAAATTTTCACATACCCTCCAAGAGGAAGCCAGCCGATACCATAAATGGTTTCGCCCACTTTCTTTTTTACCAGTGAAAACCAGGGATCAAAGAACAGGTAGAATTTCTCAACCCGGCACTTGAACCATTTGGCGGGGAGAAAATGACCCAATTCATGAAGAACAACCAGGATGGATAAGGAGAGAACCAACTGGGCGGCCTTGATGCCAACCTCAGACCAATTTATCGCTAGTAGAACCATGTGTAATGCTAATAAATAATTTAAACTTTTTCCAAATATCGGTGAATCAGGCACCTGTCAAAACCATTCAAATAAAACCGGCAATATATAACGAAGTTGGGGTTCTTTTAGTTTGGATGGAAGAAGGAAGTGATTCTTATAGTTTTATTAAGGAAGCTGCAAAATTACGCGCCTCCGCATCGCTTTCAAAATATTCCTCCAGGGTGGGTTTTTCTATAAAAGTGACATGATTCATGGTTCTTTCCACCAGGTCAGTCATATCGAGGAACCCAATTCTGTTTCTCAGGAACGCATAAACGGCGATCTCATTGGCGGCATTCAGTACACAGGGCACATTGCCACCCTTGAATAATGCATCGGTAGCCAATGCCAGGTTTCTGAATGTTTTGGTATCCGGCTCTTCGAAATTCAACTGTCCCGGCTTTCTGAAATCGTATCGGGGAAAGGAGTTGGGTATTCGCTGAGGAAAAGCCATGGCATACTGGATCGGTAATTTCATATCGGGTAATCCCATCTGCGCCTTGATACTTCCATCTTCAAACTGCACCATACTATGAATAATGCTTTGCGGATGTACCACCACCTGGATCTGTTCGGGCTTGAGATTAAACAACCATTTGGCTTCAATCATCTCGAGACCTTTATTCATCAGGGTGGCGGAATCAATGGAAATTTTCGCGCCCATACTCCAGTTCGGATGCTGCAGGGCGTGATCTCTTTTTACATTGACCAGGAAATTGGGCTTTTTACCCAGGAAAGGCCCGCCGGAAGCAGTAAGTATCACTTTCTCGATCTTGTTGCGAGTTTCCCCTACCAGGCATTGGAAAATAGCCGAGTGCTCAGAGTCAACCGGAATGACGGGAACACGGTTATTGACCGCGTTTTCCATTACAATATCACCCGCCACCACCAGGGTTTCCTTGTTGGCGAGCCCGATGGCCTTGCCCATTTCCACCGCTTTGAGGGTGGGTTTCAGCCCCGCAAACCCGACAATAGCGGCAAGCATCATATCATATATATCCAGTGCCGCGGCCTCTTCCAGCGATTGTTCGCCGGCAAAAACCTTGATGTCTGTATTCCTTAATGCGTCTTTAACTCTTTGGTATTTTTTCTCATCGCCAATCACTACCACATTGGGATTAAACTCCAGGGCCTGATGTATCAGTAACTCATCATTGCTTTGGGCTGTGAGCACTTCAGCCGAAAACAGGGCGGCATTCGACCTGATCACATCCAGGGCCTGCGTACCGATTGATCCGGTCGATCCAAATATGGCGATTCGTTTTTTGGGAAAATTGGTTGACATGAAAAGTTTACACGATAAGTTTTAAAAATACGTAAAACAGCCTTCAGTCGGTAATTATTGTTCCGCATACTTTTCCAGTTCACTGGCGATACCGCGGTCATTGCTGAGACGGGGTACTTTGTTTTGACCGCCGAGTTTCCCGATCGATTTCATATAATCGATAAACCCGTTTTTCTTTACGGGCGTAATATGCAGAGGAGTCAGAATATTTCCGGCGATCAGATCATCGTAGTACACGTTTTTCTTGCGAAGGTTATCATCTATTTTACGGGCAAACTCCTCGAGATCATTTGGCGCACTCTCAAATTCAATAAACCATTCGTGAAATGATTTCCCTTCTCCCTGCTGAATGAGCGGGGCCACGGTAAATTCTGTGATATGAACCCCCTCTTCTTCGGCTGCTTTGAGCAAACTGTATTCCACTTCTTCCCCGATCACATGTTCTCCAAAAGCCGAGATAAAGTGCTTGGTGCGGCCGGTGATGATAATCCGGTAGGGATTGATCGAAACAAATTTGACGATATCACCAATATTATAAGACCAGAGCCCCGCATTGCTTGAGATAACCAATGCATAATTCTCGCCCTCTTTCACATCCTTCAACGATAACCGCGTAGGATGAGGAGAGCTGACTTCAGAGGCAGGAATGAATTCGTAAAAGATGCCATCGTTGGTATTCAGCAAAAGGCCTTCTGCTTCCTGGGTATCCTGGAACGCGAAAAAGCCCTCACTGGCAGGGAAAACTTCTACGGTATCCACTTTCCTGCCGATACTTTCGAAAAGTTTTGATTTATAAGGCTCAAAATTGACCCCCCCCTGGATCATCAGGCTGAAATTCGGGAAGAGTTCCCCTACTTTTTTACCGGATCTTTCTATCAACACATCAAAATACATCTGCATCCATGGCGGAATACCGCTGATCATGGTCATATTCTGGTGAATAGTCTCCTCTACGATCTTGTCGAGTTTGGTTTCCCAGTCTTCGATACAATTCGTTTCATAGGAAGGCAGCTGGTTGGTTCGAAGATATTTGGGAATAAGATGATTGGAAATCCCGCTCAGCCGGCCCGTCGGAATACCTCCCACTCTTTCCAGTTCGGGCGACCCCGACAGGAAGATCAGTTTACCATCGAGAAAACGGGTGTTTCCTGTTTCTGCCGCATAGCAGAGCGCCGCGTTTCTGGCTGTTCCAAAATGGTTGTTGACAGATTCCTTGGTGATCGGGATGTATTTGACTCCACTCGTAGTTCCGGATGTTTTGGCGAAATAGATCGGTTTCCCTTTCCATAGAACATTGTGTCGCCCCTGTTTGATCTTTTCAATATAGGGCTTGATCTGTTCATAGTCGCGTACCGGTACGGCCGAGACAAAGTCTTCAAAACGGCTGATATCGGAAAATCGATGGTCTTTTCCGAATTCGGTGTTGCGGCCTGTTTTTACCAGTTCCCGGAAAATCCTGTCCTGGTCTTCCAGGGCCGTATGCATTTGTTTTTTGATAGACTTATATATATATCCGGCGAAGGGCTTCGCCAAAAAAGATTTGATCTTCATAATCCGCGATTCGATCTTTGAGGCACAAACCTACGTTAAATAGGCAAACCGCCAAGAGTATCTGCCGGTGTTTTAAGGAACAATTTGGTGATTTTGAACTATTAAGAAAAGATTAGACCCCAGGAGCCTGGCGGGGAAAGCTATACACATTTGGGGAAAATACCCCAAAAAATTTTACCCTAATAGATTCATTTTCTGACCAAAAACATTACCTTTGCCTCCCGAAAATTTTTATCGGGATAAATATTGGAAACCATGTTCGCAGTAATTAAAGTAGCCGGCCAGCAGTTCAAAGTTCAGAAAGATCAGACTTTGTATGTACCCCATATTGGTGGTAACGCCGGAGATAAAGTAGAATTTGCTGAAGTATTATTGGTTGATGCTGATGGAAAGCTTTCAACCGGAAGCAGTGTTAAAGCCAAAGTTCAGGCCGAGATCGTTGGTCATGAACAAGGTGATAAGGTGATTGCCTATAAGCAAAAAAGGAGAAAGGGCTTCCGTAAAAAGCATGGTCATCGCACCCACTATACTAAAATCAAAGTAACTGGTATAGCTTAATCAGTCAATCAAATTTTAAATCAATCTATCATGGCACATAAAAAAGGTGAAGGTAGTGTAAAGAACGGCCGCGACTCACAAAGCAAGCGCCTCGGTGTAAAGATCTACGGTGGTCAGCCTGCTATCTCCGGAAACATTATCGTTCGTCAGCGTGGTACTGTTTATCATCCTGGTAAAAATGTTGGTGTTGGTAAGGATTATACCTTATTTGCACTGGCTGATGGTGTAGTTGAATTTCGTAAGAGCAAAGGTGATAAGACCATCGTTAGCGTACTGGCTGTAGAAGCTTAAGAGCCGTTGTATTAATGTTTTTTTGACATTTGTGAAAATTTTTTTTGACGGTTTGAATTTAGTTTTTATTTTTACTGTCGTTAAATTCTATTTACTAACCGTTAAATTCACAAAACATGGCAACTAAGAAAAAAGCCGCTAAAAAGGCTGCAAAGAAAAAAGCAGCTCCTAAGAAGAAAGCCGCTAAGAAAAAAGCTGCTAAGAAGAAGTAAGTTTCTTCAAAAGCAACAAATAACAAAATCCTCCGCTCGTCGGAGGATTTTTCGTTTTATACCTCTCTCCCCTTCGGAAAACCCGGATATTTGTATCCTTTCGAAAATTTGCCTATATGGTCGATAACTATTTCATTGCCGAGCAATTTTCCCTCTTATCGAAGCTCATGGACATCCATGGCGAAAACTCCTTCAAATCCAGATCCTACGGCGCGGCGGCCTTCAATATCGAAAAAATGCCGACACCCCTTCATTCGGTGGCCCCGGAAGAACTCTCCTCTATCAAAGGAATTGGCGATTCGGTAGCCCGGAAAGTGGCGGAAATTCTGCAAACAGGCAAACTCTCGGCTCTTGATGAAATCATTTCGAAAACTCCAACGGGTGTTATCGAAATGCTGAACATAAAAGGGCTGGGGCCAAAGAAAATATCCACGATCTGGAAAGAAATGGAAATCGAGTCGATTGGAGAATTGCTCTATGCCTGCAATGAAAACCGGCTCTCCCTTTTCAAAGGCTTTGGAGAAAAGACCCAAAAAAATGTGCAGGAAGCAATAGAATTCTATATGGGCAACCAGGGAAGCTTCCTGTATGCAGAAGTGGAAGCGATATTCCCGGGAATCCAGGGATACCTGGAGAAATCCTATGGTGCGGATAAAATAGCACTGACTGGCGCCTATCGATCCAGGCAAATCACCATCGACGGCATTGAATTCCTGGTTTCTCTACCGATGGAACATATCCGAAAACCTTTTCAAACAGCCTTTCCCCCTGAAACAATAGCGGAGTCCGAAGAATCCATCACCTATAAACTAAAGAACGGCCTTCGGCTGACCCTGCACGCCAACATTCAAAATCTGCCGGAAAAACAATTTCACACAACAGGATCGCCCGCTTTTCGAAAGGCCTTTCTTGAAAAATATCCAAAGGCCGCATTTTCGGGAATAGAAGAGGATACCTTCTCCCGCCTCGACATACCATTCATAGAACCGTTTCTGCGGGAATCTGACAACATCGATCGATTAATCGATTTGTCAAAGCCGGGCACCCTGATCTCGGAAAAAGACATCAGGGGAATCATCCACTCCCACAGTAACTGGAGCGATGGCGTTCATACCATTGAAGAAATGGCCAAAGCCTGTATAGCAAAAGGACTGGAGTACCTGGTCATCAGCGACCATAGTAAGTCTGCAGCCTATGCCGGCGGTCTTTCTGAAGAAAAAATCAGGGAACAGCACCGGTATATTGATGAACTGAATCATCAACTCGCTCCCTTCCGAATATTCAAAAGTATTGAGTGCGATATACTCGGCGACGGCTCGCTCGATTATTCTGATGCTGTTTTATCAACATTCGACCTGGTCATTGCCTCTGTACACAGCAATCTGAAGATGTCGCAGGAAAAAGCCATGATGCGACTGCTAAAGGCCATTGCAAATCCATACACAACCATCCTTGGTCATATGACGGGTCGCCTGCTGCTGAGCCGCAATGGTTATCCGGTCAATCACGAACAGATCATCGAGGCCTGCCATGAGCACCAGGTGGTCATTGAACTCAATGCCCACCCGCGCCGGCTCGACATAGACTGGCAATGGATTGAACCTGCGGTATCGAAAGGCGTGCTTATCTCCATAGACCCGGATGCACACGCCATAGAAGGATTCGATGATTGCAGATTTGGTGTACTCGCCGCTCAAAAAGGCGGTCTCAAAAAAGAAAATAACCTGAGCAGCTTTACTTTGAAAGAGTTTGAGGATTTCCTAATGAGGAAAAAATAAGGCTATGGTTTATCGTTTTTCGTTTTTCGTTTCACGTTTAAGGTGTTTATCCATGCTACTATAGGTTGATTTTTCATGAAAAATGAAACCTTACTCCTATCAATTTTTAGCACTTCACAGTTTGAAACCTGCCATTGATATTGAGGGACGTGAAACCTGAAACGATAAACGATAAACGACAAACCCATCATCCCTGGCTCGTCGCTCTCAACAAAGGTATTTTTACAAAAAAGGTTGTTCCTTCCCCTTCCTTTGTATCGAACCATAAATCACCCTGTGCGTTCTCGATTATGCTCTTGCTCATGGCAAGACCCAAACCGGTACCGGATGTCTTGGTGGTGAAATTGGGAGTAAAAATCTTTGAGCGGGTCTGTTCGGGAATCCCTTCACCATTATCTGTAATGCTCACCACAATATTCTCGTCTTCCAAACGCTCTGTGATGGAGATAATCCGGCGTTCACGGGATGAGGAGGCCTCCACGGCGTTTTGAAGCAGATTGGTAAAAAGGCGGTTAATCTGGGTTCTGTCGGCAAAAAGCAATACTCGCTGGTCTACCGGCGTCCAGCTGAAATCGAGGTTATCGGTGGCTTCATACAACGACGAAAGCGAGTATAACACCTCGTGTAAATCGAAGACTTCCTTTCTCGGGTTTCCGATATTCGCGAACTGTGAAAAATCCGAAGCAATCTTGGAAAGGTGATCGATTTGTTCGACGAGCGTCCTGGCCACATTGGTGGTCATTTCTTTTACATTGGCCGAATTATTATCGATCGCTTTTTGCAGGTATTGAATGCTCAGCTTCATTGGCGTCAGCGGGTTCTTGATCTCGTGAGCCACCTGCCGCGCCATTTGTCTCCAGGCCCCTTCCCTTTCGCTTTTGGCAAGGGCTTCAGCGCTTTCATCCAGTTTGCGCACCATTTTATTGTATTCCTTCACCAGCTCGCCGATTTCATCATTTCTTCTCCATTCAATTTCCTGGTTAACCTTTCGCAGGTTAATGTCGCGCATTTTGTTACCGATCAGGGTAAAGGAATAGGTTATTCTATTGGTGATAAATAAAGCGATCGCACCCGCCACCAGGAAGATGAAAGCATTCAGGTTGATGAGGGTCACGAGGAAGTTGGAGATCTCCTGTTTGAGTTCATCCTGTGTACTGTAAGAAGGTACGTTGAGGTAACCATATACTTTCCCTTCATCATTTCTGATGGGATTGTACACACTGATATAATCCACCTTGCCCATTCTTTCATCCTTTACGGTCTGAATGGCTTTCTGTATGTGCATGGCGTAATAGGCTTCCGGGTTCATCTTGTCGCTCAGTACGCCTTTGTTATAGATCAGCGGCTTGGACGAGACTTTCAGGTTGCCCAGCCAATCGTACAGGTTGACATCGGTGCCATGTATCTCGGAGATTTCCTCCATTACTTTCTCCAATTCATCATTGATACCGATTTCAAAGATGGGAATGCTATCATTAAACGATACATGATCTTTCAGTTTGTCATTCACCTGTTTTACCATGATCTGCATGGCACGACTCAACCGCTCCTCGTTGTTGCGATCGTAACGGTTCTTGAAGAAGATGATCGTTGCCACTCCGATAACCACAAACGACAAAAGGGAAATGATCAGGATGGTGCTGTGGATCTGCATCCGTATACTGAATTGCCAGTATTGTTTCAAACGGCTCCACCGGAAGCGGCTCCTGACCACAATGGAAACGACCCAGTAAAGGGCCAGCAGCAGGAGAAAGGTGCTGAAAAGATAAGAGAACAACGTGATGGCCTCCAGGAATGAATTGTTCTTTCGGGTGATCACTACGATCTTGTTTCCCGAAGGACGATACCATAGTTCTTCATAATCGCCGTTCTTCTTACGCATAAACTCCGATCGGGGGAGTTGTGATGCATTCAGGTCAATGGGAAACGCATATTCATTGAAATAGCTCCGGAGGGTATCACTGCTGTAAACAGCATACGAATACATATTGGAATATTCCGGGAACATCTCGTTCGACTGTTTGAACAATTCGGGTATCAGGGCATCTCCCTTGTATTTTTTCGGATCCGCCAGGATCACGAAATAGCCGATGGTGGAGCTGTCCGGGTTTTTGACAGTCTTCAGCGAGATATAGGAGTATTTCTCAAAAGATCGTTCGAAGTAACGCATGTCTGTTAATGAGCCATTGGTGCGTTTACCCTGCAGGTGGAAGATCGTATTCAGGGTATCGAAGGAGATCGGGTCGTCGTTGTACAGGGGCTTCGGAGAGGGTGAAGGATCAAATGTGTAAATACGGGTATCAAACTTATTGATGTATTCGCTGAAGTTACGGTTGATAATGCTGTCTTTTAGCCGCGCGTTGGATTCTGCATTGTAGAACCGGTAAAAATTATTGGCCAGGAAATCATTATCGAGATAGGTTAACGCAATGCTCAGCAGTCTTTCATTGGAAGGATCCGATTGCAGGGCCAGCTTTTCGGCAAAGAGTTTTCTTTGTTCGAATTCTATTTTCCGGTTTTCCGATACGATAACGGCTGCCATGGAAAAAGAAAATACAAAGAGCCAGAAAAGCACCTCGGACACGTTCAGCCGGAAACGAAGGCCGGAGAACACATCCTGCTGCATCATCCAGATATAGATTACCAGCCAGACCAACACAAAAAGATTCAGCTCGATGATATCTGAATTCCGCGTAAAACTCAGAATCAGCAATCCCATCGCCGCCGCCATGATGTAAATGAAATAATTTCCTTTTCCCGTGTACAACCGCACCATCTTCAGGATTGCCTGCGACAGGAAAAAGTAAGACAATGCCAATGAAGCCAGAATCACGAAACCGACAAAGCTGTACCGGGTAAGGCTGTCGAAGTTGGTTACGTTAAAAGATATCTTGGCGTCGGCCACCAGGCTCTGCAGAATGCGGGCAAAGGTAAAGGTGAGCGACACCTGTGCTGCCAGCAGCAAAGTTGTATATAACCAGTTTTGCAGAGTTTGTCCGGGTTGTGGCAGTGCCGCTGTTCCAAAGCGCCGATTGATGAACAGGGCGATCCAGCAAAGAAGAAAGGCATTGATCAGGAGGTCACCGAGTGAACTTAACACAAAACTGGAACCATAAATAACCGGATTAAACAGTTCAAACTGTCGCAGATTGAGCAGATCCGGAAACTGGTAAGTGCATAAACGAATCACTACAATGACCATCGTCAAAAATCCCACTCCCCACCAGAATCCGTTTTTGTTTGCAATGAGATGCGCCATCACATGGATATACCAGCACAGCAGGAAGAAACCTGCCATTACGCAAACAACCAGCCACCAGGACGCCTTTGCATGTTCTGCAACCAGTTTTGCTTTCAGGTAAAAGAGTACATTTCCGTGCTCGCTTTTAACTGCGTAAGGAGTAACCGTTGTACTGATATCCACTTTACGGATGGCATCCGGAAAAGAAACAAACTCTGTGGGCAGGTTTTCAATTTCAACAAAGTATTTATGGGTAACCGGTATCAATGCTTCGATGGCAAAGCTTCTGTCGTTAATCGACACCATTTTACTGCTTTGCACATAGGTGCCGTTGTTCAGCACTACGGTTCGGCTCACATCCGACTCGTCCATCAGGTTGACCGGCGGCACCGCTTCCTGGGTATTCCAGAATAAAAGCCGGGGTTCAATGGAGCCATTCTTTTCATAAATAAAGAACCCGTATCCTTTCTTATCGTCGAGAAGAGATTTCAGGGTAGCTTCTGAATAGGAGCCACCAACCAGGGTAGAAAGAAGAGCGGTATCCGTAACCAGCTTATTGAAATCTTTTTCCTTTTTCCGGATATCGTCTTCAATCTTTTTGGAATAATAAGAAGGCGAGGTTGTTTTCACCGAAGACTTATCCATAATGTAAGCAGCCACAAAAAAAACAATGGCTGCTAACAGGAGGTAAAGGTTGGAGTGCAGTTTAAATTTCAACGGTGAATTCAATTACCAGTATTTTGTTTTTTGATCTTGTTCCAGAGCGCGTCCATTTCTTCCAGGGTCATTTCCATCAGGGGTTTTCCCTGTTGCTGTGCCAGCTCTTCCATTTGATTGAAACGGCTGATGAACTTTCGATTGGTCCGCTCCAGCGCATTTTCGGCATCTACCCGCAAAAACCGTGCGTAATTGATCAGGGAGAAGTACAGGTCACCCAACTCCTCTTCCATCCTTACCGGGTCTTCGCTGGCTTCTGCTTCCTTCAGTTCCGCCATCTCTTCCATTACCTTTTCCCAAACCTGCGCTTTATTATCCCATTCAAATCCCACCTGGCGGGCTTTTTCCTGTAATCGGGTCGCCTTGACGGTAGCCGGCAATGAACGGGGCACCCCTGACAGGACTGATTTCTTTCCTTCCTTCAATTTCAGTTTTTCCCAGTTCCTTTTAACATCTTCTTCATCGTTTACCTTCACCTCTCCGTAAATATGAGGGTGACGGCTGATCAGCTTTTCGCTGATACCATCCATTACCTGTTCCAGGGTAAACTGTTGCTGCTCCCGGCCAATCTTTGCATAAAAAACAATATGTAATAACAAATCACCCAGTTCTTCCCTGATCCCTTTCCAGTCATTATCTGTAATGGCGTCGGCCAGCTCATATGTTTCTTCAATAGTCAGCGAACGCAAGGTCTGAATCGTTTGTTTTCGATCCCAGGGGCATTTTTCCCTTAATTCATCCATTATACCGACCAAACGCAGGAAAGCGGTTGACAGTTCTCCATTATTCTCCATACAAAATCAGATTAAAGATTCATGATCGAAAAAGCCAGGAAGACAAGGAACAGCAGGCAGATTACAATCAGCGTGATAAAATTCAGCAGAAGGAACTTGACAAATGTTTTTCCTCTTCCCTGTTTGTAAAAATTACGCATGGCTTTATACACATACCAGATCGCATGCAGTAACAGAATAGCCTGCAACCACCCGGCCCAGCCCCAACCCATGCCGGTTCGCAATTTACCCAGGGCGAAAAACAACAAGAGATTGATAAAAGAATAGATATAGATATGTATCAGGAAAATTCCATGACTCACATAATAAAATTCCTTGCGGCGACGAACATACAGCAACTGAAGGATCAATGCAATCAACGGTAATGATACAAACAGCAATTGCGGAAAAGAATGCATGAACTTGTTCATCCATTCCCGGAGAACCGCATTTCGGTCTTTTTTAAACCGGGGGCCCAACTCAATTTCCTTTTTACGGATGGCGCGGGTAAACCAGCCATCTCTTTCGCTGGCCGGAAGTTTCAGTTGGGCTGAATCGTATTGGGCAATCGATTTGTAGACAGATGTATCGACAGAAAACTGGAGATCTCCCGCAGTGCCCCTGTTCGCTTTTTTTACGGCAGCAATGGAATCCTTCTCTTTTTTCCTGTTGAAATAGATGCTCTCGATCCTGGCTGAGTCTGCCGCATTTTTCGCTCCTCTCAGGGCCCAGGAGAGATATTCAGCATCATTCTTTTCATAGTCTACCGGTTGGGAGAGATAATAATCTTTGGACTCCCCGCCCAATCCCATCTTATTCACATTAAAAAAGAAAGCGAAAAACGTCAGGAAAAAAATCGCCGAAGTGAAGACATACATTCTGACGGGATTCAGGTAGCGGGCTCTTCTTCCGAGTACATATTCTTTGGACAAAAATCCGGGTCTCCACAGGAGGTAGCGAAGCGTATCAAAAAACTTTCCGTCAAAATGGGTGATATCATGAAAAAAGTGAGTGATCAATGACCAGACTGACTCCTTTGGCTCGATATTTTCCTGTCCACAAACGTGACAATATCGGCCATTTAGGGAAGTATTACAATTGAGGCAGATTTTCTCTGTTCTTTCCTTCGAATGGGACAATGGGTAAATTTTGACTAAAAATAAGGAAAGGCATTATTTTACAGAAAATTTTGGGATCTAACTGCATGAAAAGCATAGCTCATGCGTTATATCCCCCGGAATCAATTCAATTCAATGAAAAAAGTGATTTTTTTGCTCGCGATGGTTATGGCAGGCCATCAGGTATTTAGCCAGTTCTATTACAAGGATATACTGAGCATTTCTCAAATAAACCAGAAACATGCCCTGAATCGGGCCAATAGTGTAAAAAAGATCAATTTTCTCAGTTTCGACGGGGAAGGCAAACCCATTGAAGGGTTTACCTCATCACAGGAATACAGCCGTGATTTTACGGAAGTGGTGACCAGAACCCAAACCCCTTTATCCGGTCCTACCCTGAGCACATCCTCCTTCAGTGCCCGCAATCAGCTGACACAGTCCGTGGATACCAGCGATGGCAGTAAAACCGTGATAACCTATGAGTATAACGGAAAAGGACAGCTGACATTTATTACCAATACCACTACCTCTGCAGGAGGTTTCAGCCTGGTGGAAACACATTCCTGGGAATACAATGCCAAAGGGCAGCCGGCAAAAATGCTGAAAATAAAAAACGGTAAAGACACCACTTATGTTGAATTTACCTACGACGAACAGGGCAATGTGGCCGAAGAAAAAAGTATCCAGAAAGGAATCGCATTACCTACAGTCTATTACTACTACGATGAAACAAATAACCTGACAGATATTGTCAGGTATAATAATGCAGCCAAACGACTTCTCCCCGATTACATATTCGAATATGAGGGCAAAAACCGACTGGCCAGTATGCTTGTTGTTACCGAAGGAACCAGCGACTACCAGAAATGGTATTATAGCTATGACGAGGACGGATTAAAAATTCTGGATGCGTGTTATTCAAAGACCAAAGTTCTGATCGGTCGAATAGAATATCAATACGATTATTTTAAATAGTCTTATCGGACTATTTTTTGAAAAACTCCGACATGTCAGTTTCCAGCACTTCACTGATTTTTGCGAGGGTTAATACACTCATATTACGCTTCCCCGATTCAATTTTAGAAATACTGGCTTTCTCAAACTGACATAAAGAAGCCAGCGCCAACTGTGTCATGTTCTTACTCGTTCTCACTTGTTTGATCTTCGATCCAATTTGCTGTAATAAGGGGTGTGGTTGCATATAGTTACGTTATAATCAAGCAAGTATACCCCATTAGCTTTTTTCGACATATGACGTTTGTCATGTTGTCGTATGAGACAAATTGCTGATTACCTGATAGTTGTTAACACTTACAAGCTGCCCAAATCACTGTAATTGTTTAACGAATACCAGCACATCCCCACAAATTTGTAAAATTAGTGTCGTAGAAGGCTATTTTAATGTCTGAAATCTGCGACATTAGCTGTAGCAAAGCATCGTACAAACCGTCTAATAACCCTTTTTTAAGACCTCAGAGTCCGCTATTTTCAAGGCCATTTTTCTTGGTTTTTTGCTCAGATTTTTTTGAAATTTTTTTGAAGAAGCACCAAAAATCCTCAAAAAAAGCCGCATGGGAGAACCAGCCATTCAATTTCAGCAGCTGTTGGACATCGCTCCGGATGCCATGATCATTTCTGACGAACGGGGAAAAATCATCCTGGCCAACCGCCAGGTGGAAAAACTATTCGGCTACCTGCCGGGTGAAATCGTCAATCAGTCCATCGAAATGTTGATTCCGGAGGAATTCAGAGGCGCGCATATCAGGCACCGTGAACAGTATATAACCGAGCCGCGTACCCGCTCCATGGGCGAAGGGTTGCAGTTATATGGTCTTCGAAAGGACAAGACCCGCTTCCCGGTCGAGATCAGCCTTTCGCCTTTAAAAACCGACCAGGGTTTTCTGGTAGCCGCCGCTGTTAGAGATGTCACCATAATTAAAAAATCAGAGCAGAAATTCAGGTCGCTGTTGGATGCTGCACCGGATGCGGTTATTATCGTAGATGATAAAGGCATCATACAAATGGTAAACAAACAAACCGAACAGCTGTTTGGCTTTCTTAGGGACGAACTGGTTGGTAAAGAGGTTGAAATACTTATTCCTCCGGAACTGGCCGGCAAACATGTTCAACACCGGGCAGCCTACACCTCGGCACCCAAGGTACGATCGATGGGCTCGGGACTGGAACTCCATGCCATCCGTAAGGACGGTACAAGTTTCCCGGTTGAAATAAGTCTTTCCCCTTTGGAAACCGAAGAAGGAATGCTGATTTCCGCTGCCGTAAGGGATATATCCGAAAGAAAGAGACTGGAGGCAGAACTCCGAAAAACCACCGAAGAGATTGAAGCATTCACTTATTCGGTATCACATGATTTGCGAGCCCCCTTGCGGGGAATTATTGGTTATACAACGATCCTGGAAGAAGATTATGCCTCTCACCTGGACGATGAAGGCAAACGCATCACGGCCGCCATCATTTCCAACACCCAGAAAATGGGACATCTTATCGACGACCTGCTGGCATTCTCCCGTCTCAATAAACAGGAACTGGCGAAAACAACGATAGAAACCGGTGAACTGGTGAACCAGATCATTGAAAACATCAATCATTCACAACCCGAAAAACAGATTCACTGGGAACTGGGAGAACTTCCCGAAATAAAAGCAGATCTCAATACGATCCGGCAGGTATGGATCAACCTGCTCCAGAACGCGGTCAAATATTCCGGAAAGAAAAGCCTGCAGCAAATTCAAATTTCCGGCAAAAAGGAAAATGACCGGATTGTTTTCAAGGTCTCGGATAACGGCGTTGGTTTCGATCCACGTTACAGTCATAAACTGTTTAAAGTATTTCAGCGCCTGCATGCGGATGAAGAATTTGAAGGAACCGGTGTTGGGCTGGCCCTGGTGCATAAGATCATCCAGCGTCACGGTGGTACGGTATGGGCCGAATCAACTCCGGGGGAAGGAGCCAGCTTTTATTTTTCCCTGCCTGTGAACTAATACGTCAAATATTATCTCGCTATGAACCTTAACTATGTTGAAATCCTGCTGGTGGAAGACAATACCAGCGACGCGGAACTGGCCATCCGCGAATTGAAAAAGAACCACATGGCCAATAACCTGATCCATGTAAAAAATGGAGAAGAAGCCCTGGACTTCATATTTGGACGGGGAGAATATGAAGATCGAAAAGACACTTTAAACTTCCCCCGGGTAATATTGCTTGATATACAGATGCCCAAGATCAATGGAATTGAAGTATTACAAACACTGAAATCCAATCCGCTTACCCGGCAGATCCCGGTTGTTATACTTACTTCTTCCAAGGAGCATCCCGACATCAAGAAATGTTACGACCTGGGCGCGAACAGTTATATAGTGAAACCGGTGAATTTTGAAAGTTTCGCCTCGGCCATCCGGAACCTGGGCTTCTTCTGGCTGCTACTCAATCAACCACCAACACGTTAATCAATGTCCGAAAAACTTAATATTCTGTTATTGGAAGACAGCCAGACTGATGTTGACCTGATCAGGCGGGTGTTGGTCAGGGAAAAAATAGATCATAACCTGGATGTGGTAATGTCGAAAGACGCTTTTGCCAGCCGGCTCCGGGAAAAGAAACCTGATATCATTCTGTCAGACAACTCACTTCCCCAATTCAGCGCGGTAGAAGCATTGACTTATATTCATTCACTTCAAATCAAGTTGCCATTTATCCTGGTTACCGGAACGATGTCTGAAGAATTTGCTGTGGAAATTCTGAAGTCCGGAGCGTCGGACTATATCCTGAAAGATCGTCTGCATCGATTACCGGCAGCCATCCGCCAGGCATTACAGCAACAAAAAAGCGAAAACCAAAGGGTACTGGCTTATGAACGTCTCATTGAAAGTGAAAGAAGATACCGAGACCTCATAGGCAGAATATCTGACGGCTTCCTTTCACTGGATAATGACCTGGTGATCACTTACCTCAATTCGATCGCAGAAGATCTCATTGGGAAGAAAGCAAACGAAGTTACCGGAAGGTCTTTGATGGAAGTATTTCCCAAAGCGCTCGACCGGCCTTTTTACAGGGCCTACCTGCAGGCTTTGGAAACCGGCCGCCATACTCACCTGGAAGATTATTCAGCAGAACTGGATAAGTGGCTCATGTTGAGTATCTACCCCTCCTCCACCGGTCTCTCGGTCTTTTTCAGGGATATCACTGATCTGAGAAAAGCGGAACTGGAAGCACGCAAAAGTGATGAACTATTCAGAACATTCATCGAAAGAATCAAAGATGCCTTCATCGCTCTTGATAGCCAGTATCGATATACGTATATCAACAGTAAGGCAGAAAACCTGATCCAAATGAAGGCCGAAAACCTGATCGGCCGGAATGTATGGGAGGTGTTTCCGGAAGCTATCGGATCCAAAACTTACCAGGCTATCACAAGGGCCATGGAAACACAGCAATATGTAAGCAATATTGACTTCTATCAACCATTGGATCTGTGGCAGGAAAATCATATCTACCCTTCGTCGGATGGTCTGTCGATATTTATCCGGGATATCACTGCCCGGAAAAAAGCAGAGGAGGAACTTAGAAAGACAAACGAATTTTTACAAAATGTAACCCTGGCAACCTCCGATCTTATCTGGGAACTTGATTTGCAAACACACTCCTATGCCAGTTATAAGGGGAAGAATAAAAGTGTGGGACAATGCCTGCCGAAGGAACCTTTTATTGGACATTTCCCGGAAGAAATATTTCAAGACGACCGCCATGAAGTATTGATGGATTTCGAGTCGACCCGGCTCGACAAGAAGAAAAAATTCTGGGAGGCGGAGTACCGTCTTCAGAAGTCGGAAGATGAAGTCAATTATGTATTGAATCATGCCGAATTTATCCGGTCGCGTGATGGACTGGCAGTGGTGGCCATTGGTGCCATACGAGATATTACCGAAAAGAAATTACTTCAAAATAAACTACTGGAGCAACAGAAGAAAGAGCAGTTACTGATTACCGCATCCACTTTACAGGCACAGGAAAAGGAAAGAAATGCCATAGGAATTGAATTGCACGATAATGTCAACCAGATTCTAGTGGGAAGCAAATTGCTGTTGTCCATCGTGCGTGTTGGCAATGAAAAAGACCGCGAAATCATAGAGGACTGCATGAACAACCTGCAGAAAGCCATCGATGAAAACAGGCGTATCTCTCATGCACTGGCTACTCCGAATATTCAGTCGGAAGGATTGTCGGTACAATTGAATCATCTTTTAAATGACATGCTCGGCACAGCCGGAATTAAAGTAAAAGCTGATTTTGAACAGTTCGATGAAAATAAAATAGACAATCAGCGCAAACTTGCTTTATATCGAATTGCCCAGGAGCAATGCACCAATATCATTAAATATGCGATGGCGAGTGAGGTAAACGTCCTGTTATCGGAAAACGACGACAGGATCTATTTCTCCATTTCAGATAATGGCATTGGTATGAAACCGGATTCCCTGACGAAGGGAATCGGATTACAGAATATAGCTGCACGGGTGGCTATATTCGAAGGTAAATCTTCCGTTCTCACCCAACCCGGAAAAGGGTTCTCCCTGGAAGTGGAATTACCGGTGTCTGCCGTTTAAAATTCCCACCAGGATTGTTGATCGTAAGGTCGGGTGTATTGCAACCGCTCCCCCAGTCTTGGCAACATGGTGATCATACCGGACGCCACAGCGGCCTTTGTTACCAGTTTGGCGGGCTCATTCCAGGCATGCATGGACAAGGAAAATTTAGCCCAGTGCACAGGTACCAGCACCTTGGTCTGAAGATCATGCGCTGCCTGTACCGTTTGTTCAGGCATCATGTGAATATATGGCCAGTAGGCGTTGTACTGGCCGCATTCGAGAAAGGCCACATCAAACCCGTTGAAACGCTGCCCGATTTTTTTGAAATGCTGATCGTATCCTGAGTCTCCGCCAATGTACACTTTCTGCTCATTCAACTCCAGGGCAAAAGAGGACCAGAATGTTTGACCACGACGCAAACCCCGGCCGGAAAAGTGTCGGGCAGGCAAAGCAGTGAACCGAATGTCTGACTCCGGCTCGACAGACTGCCACCAATCCAGTTCATGGATCTTTCCGGCATCATATCCCCAATGTTCCAAATGCGCGCCCACCCCCAGCGAACAGATCACTTTACGAACCTTTGAGTTCAGGGCTGTCACAGTTTTGTAATCAAGATGATCGTAATGATCATGTGTCAGGATGAGATAGTCAATATCAGGCAGATCTTCCACTCCCACTATATTGGTTCCTTTAAAGGCTTTCACCATAAATGGCAACGGAGAAGCATGACCGCTAAAAACCGGGTCAACCAGGATCTGCTTACCCTGGTAAGAGTACAAATAGGATGAATGGCCGAACCATACAACCGACGGGGTATCCGAATCGGATATGGCCAGGTTGGCCTTTACCGTTGGCAGTTCACGGGAAGGAAATTTGTCTTTTACTTTCTTGAAAAAATAACCCATCAATTTCCAATAGGAAGCCTCATCGGACATCATGGGTGTATCAGATTCATTTTGAAAAGATCCCTCCCTGTAGTGCGGTGATTGCTGTATCTGTTCAAGATGCTGTCCGTTTGGTCGTCTTCCTGCCACTGCGATTGACATATTTTAGTAATTATGCCTGCTAAATTAGCATCGGGTGCTGATCGCCCGAACCAACTTCCGGCTAACAAAGGGTTTTGGGCGGTGAGTACCGCCTTTTGGAGGTTATAACATCCCTGCCGCCTGGCGGTCGAGCAGAACCATGGACTGCGGATGACGCCTCACTATGGTTGCAGGCAAATCTTCTGAAATGGGCCATTGAAGGGTCTTCTGTATAATACCGGCCTTGCGTTCTCCACTGGCCATCAAAATCAATTTTCGGGAGGTCATCACCTGCCCGAGTCCAAGTGTAATACCTTTTGTCACTTCGGTTTTCTGCTGAAAATATTTCTGCCCTACAGTTTGGGTGGTTTCATCCAATGAAACGACATGAGTAGCCGAAGTCCAGGAAGAGCCAGGTTCATTGAAACCGATATGCCCATTCATTCCGATGCCTACAATCATCAGGTCAATACCACCCCGGCTTTCAATCAGCCGGTCCATTGCGAAACATTGTTCCCGGCTGTCGGTTGCAAGGGCATCAAACCGGGCAAACTGGTCTTCCGGCAATCCCAGAGGCTTAACGATCCTTTCTTCAAAAAAAGAATAACAACTTCCCGTATTTGTCCGATCAATTCCCAGCCATTCATCCAGCCCGACAAACAAAACTTCTGCCAGGGAAACAGATTGATTGATGATGGTCTGCACAAATATTTCGTAGGCCCTTTTTGGCGTATCGCCCGATGCCAGGCAAAAAACAGAAGATTTCTTTCCGATTACCTGTTGGATCATCTCATCCGATACCCGTTGAGCCAGTTCTTCCACTCCGGAATAAATACCCACTTCCATTTTATTCAGTTTGAGTAACTGCAATTTATCCTTATCGATTCAATTGACCTTGAATGAGAAAAAAAATCCCCGAAGCCGGAGTTTGGGAAAATATCCGCCCTTCAAAACCAGCGGGGTTTTCTGTGGCATTAAATATGAATTTCCGGATGTATAACACTCGTTCAATATGAAGAATCTGGAAAAAAACGAATTGCTCATCGCTACATTACAACGCTGTGCCGCCAGCTGTCACGATTTTGTAAATAACAGCCTGGAAAAGGGAGCCCCCGATCAACAATCCGTTTGTCTAAGGTTAGCCCTTGATTGTGCCGGTGTCTGTGAACAGACTGCCGCTTTTCTGGCGAGGGGTTCGGCCTATTCCGGACAATTATCGGCACTATGCCTGGAGATCTGTTCAGCCACCGCACTGGAAATGAGCCAGCATCTGTCACAGGAGAACTGCAGACCTTGCGCAGAGGCTTGCCGCGACTGCGCCGACAACCTGAGCAATCTGAAGAAGCCCCAGGTTCAGGTGGCAGATGACGCCAACTGACATTATTTCTTATCACAGATCAATCGCACCCCGGATAACTCTGTTTACCTTTACAGTCCAAAATTATTACTATGTCAACTAAATGGAAAATAGATCCCGCGCACTCGGAAGTGCAGTTTAAAGTGAAGCACCTCATGATCACCACCGTTACCGGTTACTTCAAAAGTTTTGACCTGGAAGTGGAAACAAATGGTGATGATTTCAATACAGCCAGCAATCTTTTGTTCACCGCAGAGATCAACTCTGTTGATACCAATAATGCGCAAAGGGATGGTCACCTGAAATCAGATGATTTTTTCAATGCCGATAAATTTCCTACACTCAGTTTTAAGGGAAAAAAATATGAAGGGAAAGGTGAGTCTGCTAAACTGACCGGCGATTTAACCATCCGTGACGTCACCAAGTCCATCACCCTGGATGTTGAATTTGGCGGTATCGCTACAGATCCCTGGGGACAAACCAAAGCCGGCTTTACCGTATCAGGTAAAATCAGCCGTAAAGAATTTAACCTGCTTTGGAATGCAGTGACCGAGGCAGGAAGTGTGGTTGTTAGTGATGATGTTAAAATCCACGCAGAGATTCAATTGATCAAACAGGCATAAGCCTGACAATTCATAGCAAAAAGGCTTCCTCATTCCGAAGAAGCCTTTTTTATAAAAAAAAGCAGCCATAGAAATGGCCGCCGCTCTAATTGTCGCTGTATGAAAATAAAATCCTGGAAATATTAAATGGATAGTTCGCTTCGGAGTGATAGCGAAGCGTTGCTTACAGAGGGGCGGATAGTAACCTAAAATTATATCCTGCCGGCCCGGGGCATGCAGACAAACTGTATGAGATGGACATTTAAGGAGATGAATTGTATTAGGTGTGCGAATGCACAATTTGCCAATTCGAAAATCACTGTTGTCCGGGGAAAACTCCGAGAGCTCAATTGGTCAATGAGCCAATAGGCCAATTTGCCAATGAACAGCAAACCGCTAACTATAAACAGCAAACTGAATTTCAACAATAGCCGGGCTTTATTCTACCGCTGTTCACCACCGAAGAACCGAAGCTGGGCGATAGGCCACGGTAACCGGGCTGTATATCGGCCTCGGTCGCCTTTTTTTGTGGGACTTTTTTTGGCGAAACAAAAAAAGTCCCGTCAGAGACTCGCTGGAATAAAATCTCCCCCAATTACGTCCGCTCTCGATCTCGCTCCCGATCACCAAGAGGGGGCTCATTTCTCAAAAAGTGGCAAAAAGACGATTATTTCAGCTTAATAGGTTGGACTTCGACACTTTCCCCGGACAACACTGATTGGTCAATGAGCCAATGATGATGACGGATTACGGATGACGAATGACGGATGGAATACATTAGGCAATTTGCCAATCGACAGGACAACGCAATTGCATAGGCACATTGACCAATTGTCGAATTGAAAAATTGCTTACGCCCCTCATCCTAACCCCCTCCCAAGGGAGAAGGGATTTAGTAGTGTTTTTGAATTTTGCCTTTTTAATTTGTCATCCGTAATCAGTCATCCGTAATCAACAATTGCATTGGCTCATTGACCAATTAACGAATTGGCAAATTGAATTATCAATGCTACAAACTTCTTCCCGGTTTTATCTCCGGGGTGGTTTCCGGTGTTTCGGGTTCAACCGGGTACCATACCGGATCTTCACCCGGAGCCGGTTCTTCCGGTTGTGTTTCCGGTACGATCTCCGGCTTGGTTTCCGGATCCGGTATCTCTGCGGGTTGGTCTCTTTTTTTCTTGGCCATCAGTAAAAGCTTTAAAAGACAAATCGACGCTATTTATAACCGCTCTGCAATGATGACCATCAACAAAGAGTCTGACATCCATTATTACCGTTAAAAAAAGACAGCCAGCGGCTTTTATAATGACAATCATAAAAATGCCTGATAGCGGTTATTTTCCCCAGTCATTCTACTTTGTTACTTTGTTAAAGAAAATTGATATAACGAAATACAAATAGTGGTTATTAAGGATTGTCCAGGATCAGGTACGGCGGCTTTTTCTAAAGCCGCCATTTTTATTACGAAAACCTGTTTAGGGCTTGCTGATGAATTTCCCCAAATATATAAACCAATATATACGAGTTATCATTTTGCTTTCATTGATATTGACTACAATCAGTGATGTAAATGACATACAACCTTGTAGCGATTTGTTGACACCGGTAAATTCGATCGATAATTTATTTGTAGAAATCAGAGGTTATTGAAATGAAGTTGCTATGGGTATGCTGAAATTAAAACAGTTTCAATCGGAAGCCGACACCTGGAAACGCATGCTGGCGTTTGTGATGGAAGAAAACGTCTTGTTGAAATTCAGGCTGTCGGAGATCATGAAGGAGGCACCCGAATTGCTCCCACTGGATGACCTGGAGATGTTTCAAAGCCTGTTCATTGAGCAAGACCGGTTTATAACTTTTCTTAGAAACGAACTCCTCGAGTTTGATAAATTGCTGGTAAGAGAAACATTTGAAGACGGGAAACTATATCGGAAACTGGCAGCACATCAGAAGTCGCTGAGAAAAACAATCAGGGATGCCGAAAAGAATTTCAGCAAATTGAAATCAGACTTTCATGAATTTGTCATTGAAACCCTGGAACAATAGGCATTCAGTTTACAAGGGTTTCCAGTTTCCTTACATCGAGGAGTATGATATCTCCCCCGTCCATATCGATCAGTTTCTCCAGTTTAAAATCACTCAGCGTTCTGATCAGGGATTCAGTGGCAGTGCCGGCTATGGTTGCAAGACTCTCCCTGCTCAGATTAATGACGGCTTTCTGATCCTTGCATTCCTGGTATACCCTATTGACCCTTAACAACGCATCTGCCACTTTCCGGCGAAGTGAGTTATAAGCCAGTTGAAGTACCATTTCATCTTTCTCCGACAGGCGGGCAGCCAGCATTTTCAGCAGTTGCTGTAATAATTCATTGTTCTCTTTCAACAAACCAATGAAGTCCTCCCTTGGAATGATAGCGATCTCAGAATCTTCCATTGCTTCCGCTGTGTCTTTATATACGGAGCCTTCCAGCAGGGCAATATGACCTATTATATCTCCCGGACGATGAAGGTCGGTCACCAGTTCCTTGCCCGCGTCATTGGCTTTCCAGCATTTCACTTTGCCACTTACCAGGTAGTATAATCGATTGGGATGATTACCGGCTGTATAGATCAACTGCTTTTTGCGATACTTATTTACATGGCGGTTGCTTACCAGTTGTTCCAGCGCTTCTTTACCCGAAAGCCTGGATAAGTTAGTGCCCCCTGATGCCTGTTCCTTATTTATTTCCAGGCGCAATGTATCTGTTTTACGCAGGCGGCTATCCACAGCGGTGAGCAATTCGGTAGGGCTGAACGGCTTGGTGATGTAATCATCAGCCCCCAGCTCCATACCCTTGCGCAGATCACCTCTTTCCGATTTGGCCGTTAAGAAAATAAAGGGAATATTCTTGAGTGCCTCTATTTTTTGAATGGCGTGCAGCACACCATACCCGTCCAGTACCGGCATCATAATATCGCAGATGATCAGGTCTGGCTTTCCGGCAATAGCCCGCTCCAGACCAATCTTGCCGTTTTCGGCAACTTCCACTTTGTAGTTAGACAGCTCGAGTATTTCGGCCGTATTGGAACGAATATCGTCGTTGTCATCAATCAACAATACCTTTTTCATTGACGCTTTAGTTTGACAGTGAGATGGTAAATGATGTACCTTTCTCCAATTCGCTGTTCCAAGCCAGTCGGCCTTGCATTAACTCTACATATCTTGATACGATGTGAAGCCCCAGCCCGGTACCCTGTATGTTGGTGGCATTGGCTCCCCGGAAAAATCTTTCAGCCAGGTGCTCCTGATCAATTTTTGAAATGCCGATTCCATAGTCCTTTACTTCTATCGTTAGTCCCTGTGGATTTATTTCAGACAACACTTCAATAGCCATGTTCTCTGCAGAAAACTTACTGGCGTTTGAAATCAGATTCATGATGATATGGGTAAACAGGGACTTATCGATTGAAAACAAATCCGTAGCACCCTTGTGGATATAAGAAATGTACTGACCGGTTTTCAAATTCACTCTGATCTCATCAATGATAGCTCTGATCAACTCGGTTATGTGCATGGCTTCTTTCTTCACATTGATCTTGCCTTCTTCAATTCTACCGACGCTCAGGAATTCATTTAAAATATCTGTCATGATGTTTACGGAAGAGATGATCCGCTGAATATGTCTTTGCCTTTTGGGTTGATCATCTATTGAAGCATATTTCTCCAACAAATAGGCCGACGAAAGAATGGTACTAAGGGGTGTACGGAACTCGTGCGACGCCATCGAAACAAAGCGGGTTTTCAATTCGCTTAATTCCTTTTCGTGGGAAAGCGCCTCACTGAGTTCGCGGGTCTTTTCAGTGATTTTCTCATCCAGGTTCTCGTTGAGCTGCTGAAATGCCTGTTGGGTGAGTTTCTTATCGGTGATCACTTCCGTAAAAAGGATCACTCCTCCAATTTGCTGATCGTTGGCATACCAGGGACATAGTTCCCATTTTATCCAGTCAATAGAACCATTCTTCCTGGTGAATGCCTCCTCGTTGGCACTGAACTCCTCTCCTTTCAGGCAGCGTTGGTGCAAATCTTTCCACCTGTTGGCTATATCCGGAAATACATCATAAAGCCGTTTACCAATAATATTACCATCGCCCGGTTTATAGTCATCCAGCCATCTTTTACTGACAATGATAAATCGCATTTCCCTGTCAAACATGGCTATGGCCGCCGGCGTGTGTTCTATCAGGAGGCGGATTCGCTTTTCCTCCATTCTGACCGCTTCTTCTTGTTGCTTTCTTTCGCTGATATCGACAATATAGGCTACTGTAAACGGTTCGTTATCTTTTTGAAAAGAGGCGAGGCTGATCTCCACAGGAAATTCTTCACCATTCTTCCTGGTTGCATATAGATCCATTCCCTTTCCCATCGGTCGGGAACTGGGGTGCTGAAAATAGATCTCGTGATGACGGGTATGTGAAGTATGATATCTTTCCGGGATCAGCAGGTTGATGGGTTTGTACATTATCTCCTCCGTGCTGTATCCAAACATTCTCAAACCGAGGTCGTTGATAGCTGTGATGATGCCTTTCCGGTTGGTCACAATAATTCCCATTGCGGCGTGGTCGAACAACGCCTCAAAATCTGAACTGATCCGGAATGGGTGCCTTCTTTGCATGGCCCTTTGTTATTAAATCAATTTCCTTCATTTGGGACAGCAGGCTCTTGATATTTGTCAGTGGCAAAGTTGAATAAAATCAGCAAAAGGGGAAGTAATAATTGAACATGGCAGGTCGATTTACTATTCAACCCAAGGGCCAACAACCTGTTGCAAAAGGACACCGGCCCCTGGGAATACCTGAAATGCAGAAGTATGAAAACCGGCCTACTTCGCCTACAATCATACAGTTATCGTCTAAACTGTTTTTTTTGAAAGCTGCGATCACTGTTTTAATTTGGGCAACTACATCAACCAACCGCTGCATTATATGAGTAAACAAACCCATCTTCACGACTTCCTGCATAACCGAAAGGAATTTCAGCTCGATCGGCTGATCCTGTTTAGCGATGCCGTGTTTGCCATCGCCATCACCCTATTGGTCATTGAAATAAAAGTGCCTCTTATTGAACATGCCAATTCCCACCAGATTATGGATGCCCTGAAGGAAAAGTTCTCTGAATTCTTTGGTTTCTTTTTGAGCTTTGCAGTGATCGGCCAGTTCTGGATCACGCATCACCGGATGTTCGGATATGTAACCGGCTATACCAACGGGCTACTTTGGTTAAATCTCCTCGTACTGTTCTGGATTGTGCTCATCCCTTTCACCAGTGGTCTCAACTCTCATTACGGTAACCTCGATATTGTATGGGTGATCTATAGCCTGAATATGTTCATGATTTCATTCAGCCTGAATTTACTGTATCGCTATATTGGAAATGAAAAGAGGAATATTTCGATTTTGTCCCAACATCCGGAGTTGAAGAAATTTTCCTTTGAAAGAAACATCAGCATTGCGATCGTGTTTCTATTAGGTGCGGTTCTTTGTATTCCAGGCTGGCTATGGTCTTCGATAGCTGCCCGCTTTGTTTTCTTCCTGATTCCCGTAGCCATTGCCATCATAAACAAAAGAGCTGCCAAAGCCCGGCAGCCGGCCGAAAAAGAATCCGGTATCGAAGAATCTGCGGATAATTAAACTTTTAATGATACACTGATCAGCCAGGTTCGACCGCCTGCGGAGTCAACTACCGGCCTGTCTCTCCCACCCTTCAACTAAAATTTCTGTAAGCTATTGTCATGTTACCGCCACTCTTGTAAAACCTGCCTGTCTTTCAAATTAACAACCGCGATATCTGTAAATTTACGGCCAGCACATGCCCGATCAAACCATAGAAATATTTGCCTCTTTCAGAAAGCATATTGAGTCACTCTCTGCCTGCAAGGAGGAAACCTGGAATTTAATTGAGAGTGTGCTTTCCGTCAGGGAGTTTCAGAAGGGTGAGTACAGTTTGCAGGAAGGAAAAATTTGCCGCCACATTGATTTCATATTTCAGGGGTCTTTCCGTGCCTACGGCAACAAAGACGGGGAAGAAAAAACGACTGGTTTGTACCTGGAAGGAGTTTGTTTAACCAATATGAAAAGCCTTAGCAATCAAACTCCGTCACATATATCCTTGCAGGCACTTGAAACTTCCCTAACCGCCCGCTTGTATAAGAGCGATCTGATCGCGTTGTATGAAAAATCTGCAGAATTGCAGGCTGTCGGCAGAGCAATCCTGGAAAATATGATCATTGAAGAAAACGAATGGAAAGAAATGTACACCTTGTACGATCCTGAAGAGCGTTACCGGTTTCTCATGCAAAAATCGCCCCTGTTTATCCAGCGCATATCACTGCAGCATATTGCCTCCTTCCTCGGCATCCGACGGGAAACATTGAGTCGCATCCGTACCAGAACCTCCCGCTGAACTTTTTGATTTAAGTCACAGAATTTGTTTTGCACCCCCATGAAATTTGTACCTGAAATATACAGGTATGATATCTATTTTATTAATCTCTATCATGGTATTGTCGGGCGACAGTACCGATAGGCAAAACAATTCTCACATGGAAAAAGAACAAGTAGAAAAATCTTTGCTCGCCTTTATCGAGGCTGTAGATGCTGCTGATTACACCGGGGCTGCCGAAAAAATGGCCCCCGAATTCAGGGTGGTGCTTTCCAATATTCCGCAGAAAGATCAGGTCACCATCCTCGACAAGAATCAGTATCTGCAGCTCATGAAAGAAGGAAAAGTGGGTGGTAAAAAACGAAAGGCGAAAATACTGCTTACAGATGTTTACAAACAAAGCGCCATTGTAAAAATTCAACTTGAATCCGAAACCCTTCATTTTACCAACTATTACACCCTGGTCAACTCCGCCGGCAAATGGATGGTGATACAGGATCAGCCGCAGGTAGAACAAGCCAATCCCGGCAAATGATCTTTATGACAAGGTATCGATCGACCAATAAGCAACCCATTGTTTTTGACGTACTTTTTTCCTCTTTACAAATAGCAATCGGCACCCTGGTCTCCTCTTTCAGCGGCATGGACAACTGGGTGGTGCCGATGATCCTGCTGGGTTATTTTTCGCTGATTCTGATTACAGACTATCTCATTGCGATTATAAAAAAATACAGGTATCAGCTGGTGAAAATGCTACCTGTTACTTTATAGGAACCAGATCAGAAAATACAAACCCCCGAACTGTTTCGGGGGTTCTCTAAAAAAGAAGATGCAGAAACCGTTAAAACAACATAAAGCTTTGAGAGTCCTTATCCAATAACAACAAAGAAACTCACGAGCAATCCGTTCATAACAGGTTGCATACTGCTGTCTGTACTTAAAACGTCTGTTACGAACGTCCTTCTGTTAAAAATATACCCGGTACATTAAATTGGGAAACACTGACGACTGCCTCATATAACCCACAGATCCTGCTTCGCCGGTATCATAATACTCACTGAGGCGGGCCCTGTTATTGGTAATATTATCGATGTTTAAAAATATCTCATGAGTGGCTCTTTTTTTATTAATCTTATAGC
>JBGAHR010000083.1:0-13884 GCA_044226045.1 Chitinophagaceae bacterium | reverse complement strand
AAATTCTTCCCCAGTGATATTGATTTAGCCTTGCTTCGGGAATTGAAGAAAGCGCTCAGGCTTTTCAGAAAATCAAAACCCTCCCTTACTGGAATGGTTAAGAAGCCCCATAGTTTACATGGATCATTTTTCATTTGCAGCCAAACTTCGTGAGCTTGCGAATGAATATTTTAATCCTAAATCTTGCTTACATCATTACTTTCATATGGCCGAAGGAAACTACCGAACATACTTGCAGGGAGATAGTGTACGGGTAAAAAAATACTTTTACGTTTTACGACCTATTTTGGCCTGCGACTGGATCATAAATACTAATTCAATGGCACCGATGGAATTTTCCGAATTATTAGAGAAACAAGTGACGGATCAGGCTGTCAAGTCTGAAATTCAAAATTTATTGGTTCGGAAAATGGCAGGTGAGGAGTTAAACGAAGAGCCGAAAATTCAAGTGCTCAATAATTTTGTGGAATATAAAATTAAATTCTATTCTGATTTTCTAAAATCAGTAATGCCGGCTCCGTTGCCCAATACTGACAAGCTGAATATACTTTAAAGAAACAATGTCAGAGGTTTGGAACAATCAGGTCAATACCTAGTATAAGAATTTACTAACTTAAGCCCAAGTATTGGAGCATTCCTATAGAAGTGCGGTGTACCAGGATAAACTCATAAAATACGACGTAAGTTGGTTAATCGACCTAATAGAAAGTGGACAGAACCCAAAGTATGTTTTCTTTTGGGGGCATACCAACAGACATCGTCAGGAAGTTGGCAGGTTTTGTTTAAGCCAATGGTATGAAAGCCCTTTTACTGTGGGTAATATACTTTATAAAACTGCTGAGCATTGGATGATGGCACAAAAGGCGCTGCTTTTTCTGATAAAGAAATTTTTGAACGAATCATTGCATGCGATAAGCCCGGAGAAGCTAAAGAGAGCTGGGGAGACAAATAAAGGAGTATAACGACCTCGTTTGGGACCAGTATAAGAGACAGATTGTGTTACTCGGAAATATTCATAAATTCAATCAGCATCCCTTATTGGGGGATTTTCTCATCAAGACAGAAAACAGGGTTTTAGTGGAAGCCAGCCCTGTTGATACGATTTGGGGAATCGGGCTTTCGCCGGATGATCGCGATCTTGAGAATGTTTATGCCTGGCGGGGACAAAATCTGTAGGGCTTTGCCCTCATGCAGGCGAGAGATTTCTTACAGGAGTTTGGTCGTTTTTACCCGCTTGATGACCCACTTCCAGCGCCCTGGATGAATTTCTCCGGTATCAGCAAAGACGATCTGTTTTGGAAAGATGGCCAGGGGGCCGAATACCTAAAAAATTTTAATGAGTATTATCGTCAATTGGGAGAAAGAGAAAGAAAAATATATCAGTTGAACAATCCTCCCCCTATTGATTGGGGTGATCTGTATTCAGTAACAAACAATGGTAAATAAGTAGCTTCCATACAGCTTGAATTACTTTTATAGTAAGTATGTCTGCTATACCAATCAGTGAAAGAAAGAATATGGAAAGAAAACATTGGAGAGAACGATGGCTGAATGCGATTAGTGAATTGACTTCTCTCTGCCTGCAACAAAAAGCATGGCTGGATCAGCATAAAAAGAATCCTCATTGGAGCTTCGCTGAATTTATGTGTTGCTATTTTGATGATATCCTGGCGGACCAATCCTATGGTCACTATATTGATATTGGATGGGTATTACCTGAGGAAGCAGCTATTCTTAAAAACTGGCATGAGGACTTGGACAAGTACCAATCACCAGGAAACGATGACTTCAATAATGAGGCTATTCTGAATGATAAAAAGTGGCTTGAAGTAGTTAAAAAAGGAGTTGAGGCCAAACAGAAGCTGGGAGCATTATTGGGGAAAGAAGAGAGCCGGATACTTTTAGTAGAAATTGATCCTCTGTTTTACAGTGAATAGTTTTAGGCAACATGAGATGTCTCACATTCTTTTGTTCGTAATGATTGCCTTCAGGAAAGTAATATTTCAGGTAACGGTACATTAGTGTAATACTGCTGTTTTACAATAATTGAAGTTGAAGTATGCGCGCCATTCTGTTAATACTGGCAGCCTTGACAACAACCAGTCATTTCGATATGGTTGGGTCAAACCGAACCGGAACCTTTAAGTATGAGGCAGAATGTAAAAGTCAATTCGACAAAAAACTTGGGATCGACGTATTTTCATCGGTCTCCAAAGCGGCAGAGTACCCGGGCGGAAGTGCAGCCTGGACCAGGTTTTTGAATAAGAACCTTGTCTATCCAGGACCGTTATTGGATCCAGAGCCTGGTAACGACGGCAATATCAACATTTCATTTATCGTTTTATCTTCCGGCGAACTGACCCGCTACTCCATTCAAGGAAAGGAGGACTCGGAGTGGACTGCCCTTGATTCAGCAGCCGTAAACGTATTGAAGAAGTCGGGTCGATGGTTACCGGCAGAGTGCCGGGGAAAAAAGGTGGCTGCTATCACTAAATTACCTTTGTGCATACATTTTGAATCTGAATAGAATAGTATTAAACCCGCCATCATTATTGATGCTCCTTAAAACAGATAATGATTCATGCATCTTGAATCATTAATAAGAAAAGAAAGCTGAGTCAGAACTAATATAGCCTTTTCATAAGACCCAGAATTTGCGTCCTTTTTGATATCTTTAAAACTGTAATATTCAGCCAGAACCTGCGAGGGATACCATCCTATTACCACTACCATTTCCCATAAACCATTAACTACTCCATATGAATAAAGACATACTTTCCTACAATAAGGAGCAATCCCGCACAGATAAAGCCATCTGTGATCTGCTCATGCAGGAGATTGATAAAAACCTGCCAAAAGCCGAAAGTAAGATCTGGCACCGGCATCCGGTCTGGTTCCTGGATGGCAACCCTGTAGTTGGTTATAGCAAGCTCAAAGACTCGGTGCGTTTATTGTTCTGGAGTGGACAGACTTTCGAAGAGGAAGAACTTCAGCCCGAAGGAAGTTTTAAAGCAGCAGAAAGGCGCTATACTTCTGCGGAAGAAGTAAATACGAGAACTTTGAAACGCTGGCTGAAGAAGGCCGAATCAATCCAGTGGGACTATAAGAATATTGTCAAGCGAAAGGGTGAGCTCGTCAGACTAAAGTAAAGAACAGAAGAAACTTGCAGAATATTCTTGTCAATAATTTCATTCGGCAACTGAAAGAACTTCAGGAAGGATCGCTTTGGTTTGACCAAAGCCTGAAAGAGAAATTGGATGCCCTTGACGAGGCTATAGTCTTTGTAAATCCGCATCCTTCCGTACATAGCGTGGCAGAACAGGTTTCACATATGCTGGAATGGCGAAAGGAATGCATCCTAAGGTTCGATGGCGGTAAAACAGAACTGATGAATGCCCCCAATGACTGGAAATCCAATACGGAACTTAAAATGATTGGCTGGCAGGCGCTCAGAGACAGTCTGTATAATAGCACCAGCGTATTGATCGGACTTATCGACGGCAAGGACGACTTATACTTAGATACTGTGTTCCAGGACACAGCCTACACCTATAAATACCTAATCGAAGGGATTATTGAGCACGATATTTATCACCTGGGTCAGATAGGTGTTACGCTGAAGCTTATTCAGACACCTCGATAAGATATTCTTGACAACAAAAAAACCTTACTATGAAATTTTACAGGCGAGCTCTTGCCATTCTTTTGATGAAGATGGTAATCCTGTCGGCAAGTTTTGCACAGCAATCATTGACCCCTGCGGTGGAACGGCTGTTTAATAAGATTGAGAGAGATATTTTGACAACTGCCGAGGCCATGCCGGAGAACAAGTTTAATTTCTCACCCGAAAAACTAAATATCCCGCATTCGGATTACAAAGGCGTACGCACTTTTGCGGGCCAGATCCTTCACCTGGCCACCGACAATATCCTGATGTGGAGCGCCATCACCGGCGACCCGGTCCGGGCAGATATTGAAGACGTAAACGGCCCCAGGACACTGAAGACAAAGAAGGAAATCATAGACTATTTAAAGAGTTCATTTGCGATCGGGCGGAAAGCAATTGCCACTCTGAACTCGCAAAACGCCATGGATGAAATTGAATATCTATGGCGAAAATTACCAAGGCTCGACCTGGTTTTCTATGCCCTGACTCACGCCAATGAACACTATGGCCAAATGGCGGTTTACCTCCGAATGTGCGGGATCAAACCTCCGCCAACATTGAGTGAAAAATAGCAATGAAGTACACTGACACTGAATAAGGCCGTTCCGGAAATCGTACAATCAAGCCGGGATGAAATACGTTGGCAGAAGGCTGGGTGGAAAAATATCCGCTCTATTATATAGCTTGGAGAAAAGGCGTGGAGTCAGTAGATATGGGAGGAGTATGAGAGCGGGAATGGGAGCGGGAATGGGAGCGAGAGCGGAAAGAGAAAGGGAAAGAGAAAGGGAAACAGAAAGGGAAGCGGAAACACAGATACTGGTTATTTTTTTGAATTTTTACTTTTTACTTTTGACTTAATGGATATCGAACATAACATTTTGAATATTTCATTGGAGGCCTATAAATTAAAAGCCATGACCTGGTTGAAATATTTGCGAATTGGGTCTAATTTCTTTCCGAAGGAGGATTTGGAAGCATTGAGAAAAACGTTGCCCAACACTACAATCGATACGGAAAGATGAAAAAGAGGAGCCGGCACAGTGAAAGAGGCATTTACACTTTTAACATTCGTTTGATTAACCCACAATTCCATTTTTATCAAAACAGCAGATAAAATACCAGTCTTCCTGTTATGTTTTTTTTGTTTCTGCGGCTATTCGCAGGACAGTTCTTTTTTGAAGGTTCATTTTCTATACGGATCCAGGCCTCTCAAGAAGTATAAAGGAGTGGAACCAAAATGGTTTGGAGGAATACTTGGTGGTCATGTTGGCATTGAGGGAGATAGTGGCCGGGTTGTGAACTTCCTACCCAAGGGAAAGTTCCATTGGATTGCCAGCAAAAAAGAAAAACATAGCAGATTTGCTACACATGAAGTGGAAAGTTTCTATGCGATCCTGGGTGGCGATCCGGATAGTGTAAAAATGGCAATCGTTTATATCCCGGTGTCGGCTGATCAAAGAAGCAGGTTCATCGGGTTAACGAAAAGCTATCTGGCCAATACCCCATACGACTATGCGCTATTTGGGATGCGATGTGGCGCGGCTGCCTATGATATTTTGGGTCAGCTGTCCATACTACCCGCATATAGCCATGCAAAAACTGCCAGGAAAATATTCTATCCCAAAAAGCTAAGAAGGCGATTGTTTAAACTGGCAGAGAAGGATGGATGGTCGATTTATCGAAAAGAGAGTTCGATACGGAGAAAATGGGAGAAAGACTAGGAATATTAGAGGCCAATAAATTGCCCGGTCGATATAATTTTTGCGAAAATTGTCTCAGTAGCGTATTTTTTAAATAAGAATAAAATGACAATAGGGCGATATTGATAGCATCTCTATCCAATAAGCAATAACTATAATTAAGACGGTATTAAAATGGATTATAAACCTGTTGCATTGAAAATTGTTGATCTCCTGCGAGAGGATCTCGATCTGCGAGATCGCTTGCTAAAGACTGGTCAACTCAGTGCGGGTTACCATGAAGAGATGAGAGAATTACATGACCGTAATGCGCATATTTTAAACCAAATCATTGATAATATCGGATACCCAACTATAGACAAGGTTGGCAAGGAGGCCAGTGACGCCGCCTGGATAATTATCCAACACGCCATTGGCCAACCTGCCTTTATGAAGAAATGTCTTTCACTACTGGCAGAGGCGGTGAAAGTCGAAAAGGCAGATCCGAAAAGCCTCGCCTACCTGGGGGATCGGATAGCTGTACTGGAGGGAAGGCCCCAGTTATATGGCACACAATTCGACTGGGATGAAAATGGCCAGTTAAGTCCAAACTTTGTAGACGAACCGGCAAAAGTAAACGAAAGGAGAAAGATGCTTGGGCTTGTTTCCCTGGAAGAGCAG
This sequence comes from Chitinophagaceae bacterium, assembly GCA_044226045.1. Lineage (GTDB taxonomy): Bacteria > Bacteroidota > Bacteroidia > Chitinophagales > Chitinophagaceae > Endoryza. Next base: position 7,857 of record JBGAHR010000083.1, on the reverse strand, counting down.
ACAGCAATTATTCGGGAAAGAGCAAAAAAAGAAAAGCAATCACCCCCGTCTGATTTACAACAACGAAACGAGGAAATGGAAGCATGGCGAAAAAACGTAGGTTGGATATAATAATGAACTTTGTTTGAACACTTAGCTGAAGGGTGGAAAATACCACGATAGAATTTTTTGATTTATGATAGACAGGCTTTTTAGATTATCAAATCAAAACTGAATATTATTGCCATGAAACTCCTGAAGAAAACCAAGCAAACCCTGGTACTCCACATCATTGCCATGGTTATGTTATCCAATGCTTCCCAAGCACAAACAATAACAAAGATGCAATGGAAGGAGGATGTGATACAATTAAAAACACTATTGGAAGAAAAGCACGTTAATCTTTATCATCAAACTGCCAAAGAGGTATTTGACAAGGAATTTACGAGGGTGTTGGCAATGATTGATACTCTTAACGACTATGAGATAATTCTCGAGATAGCAAGGCTGGTGGCATTGGCAAAAGACGGGCACACATCTTTTTTCCCGGTAGGTGACCAGAATTTGGTGTCTTACCCACTTTATCCACTTATTTTTAGTCAGTTTGACGAAGGTGTGTTCACCATCTCAGTCCCTTCACGAATTTCACAGATTTCCGGTCTCAAACTCATTTCAATCGACAACATTCCAGTGACAAAAATCAGAGAAAAATTATCGCCGTTTATCCCACGCGATAACGATGCTGAGCTTACCTATACCTTCCCCGATTTTCTTTCAAACGCCTATCTGTTGTATTATGCAGGGATCACCAAAAATCCGGAAAAGGCTGATTTTTGTTTTGAGTCAAATGGCAGGTTGAACGTTCTTACCATCGAGGCAGTTCAGGATTCAGTTTTCGGTGACCAGGAGTGGTTTTCAGCCAGGGAATCTCTTAGGAAAGTGGGACCTTCCATTCATCCGACCTTTTTGTTCCTGAATAATTTTACCGTAAGCAATGCTCAGAAAAGAGAAACTTATTGGGCAAAAGTTATTCCTGAGAAAAGGACTGTTTTCTTTCAATACCTGAATTGTTTTGATCAGAAAGGAAGACCAAGTTTCCTTGACTATGTGAGAGACAGTGTATTCAAAATACTGGAGCAAAACAAAGGATATAAACTGGTGATAGATATGCGGTACAATTCCGGCGGTGAACCCATGACAGCGGCTCCCCTGATTGTTGGAATTATGGAAAGACCTGAGTTATTTGCGAAGCAAAAACCGATTGTGTTAGTTGGTACCAGAACTTATTCGGCTGCAGCCACGAATGTAATGGAATTAAAAAGGTTTTGTCATGCAATACTCATCGGGCAATATTCCCGGGCAAGGCCTAATAGTCCTAGTGAAGGTCGTGCTTTTCCTTTGACGAATTCAAAAATCGAGATTTCCATATCAACCGAAATAGTTAAGCGATATCCCGAACTTGGCAAGGCGTATTATATGCCGCTTGATAAGGTCATTCCTCTAAAATTCAGTGACTATATTAATGATATCGACAGAACATTTGAAGATGCCCTGAAATGGCAATATAAATGACCCCCCCATAGGAGCAAAATGACTATAAGTACTTTATGTATACATTCAAACCCACAAGTTCCTATCGTCTTTCAGACATTTTGAGTAATACAATCGGGTCTGTGATCTTTATGATAGTAGTCCTGGCAATAGTATATTGTTTATTTCCCAATAGAGTCACTGTATTTGTCTTGATAGCACCTGTGTTTGTTTTGCTCAAGCAGCTATATCAAAATGCATCTGAGCAAAGGCTGGTCCAATTAACGATTGACGATGGCAAGCGCGAAGTTCAGATCAAGACCAGGTCTTTTACTTCAAAAGCCAGAAAAATAGCATTGTCTTTTGAAGACCTGCGCATTGAGGTGACAGATGAAAGGACAGTTACCGGAACAGTAATGCCTGAATCTATTGTATTCTTGCAAGACAAAACAGAAGTATTTGAAATAACAAAGTCAAAGGATCACTTGTTAGCGGAATCCATGCAACAGATTCTGGAAATGGCAGAAAAATATTCAATACCTGTGGTGAGATAGGAATAATGACTTTTTTTTATCTGTGCGAAATTTTCCTGATTAAGCCCGATAACATCAGCAGATTTTTAATTCTATATCTAAACATGGCTCGAAAAACGATAATCATTTTTTATAGATTATTTCTTTTCATACTGTTAACCATTCTTACACAGATTGGCGGCATTATATACCTGATATCAATATATACTTACAAAATTACCGACCAATGGGCTAAAAGAAAGTATTTGAAATATGTCTTTCGCCTTGGCTTTTTTCTTATTCTATATTCTATCTCAACTTTTTTTCTCGTTCCGCTTATAGCAAAACCATTTGGAAGAGTTCCGCTTACACTAAAGGAGGATAATCACCTGAGACCTTTAAATTTATTAACCTGTTTTCTTAACAGACATTATGTTAGACAAGAATTGAAACAAATTACGTTGGATGTGGCAAGGGAAATGAACGATCAGTTTCCTGGCACTACTGTCAACTACCTCGAGGCCAGTTTCCCATTTGTAGATGGTTTTCCTCTCGTACCCCACCTGAGTCATAATGATGGTAAAAAACTCGACTTATCCTTCAGTTACACAGACTCCAGAACCAACCAACCTACCAACGATTGTCCATCGTTTATAGGATATGGAATTTGTGAAGAGCCTTTGCCGGACGAGATCGATTATTCTGTCATTTGCGATACGAAAGGGAATTGGCAGTACAGTCTAATGCGGAAAATTGTTCCTCAGGGGAACAAGCGTTTTTACACGTTTGATGTGCGAAGGACAAAAAAGCTGGTTGAGATGTTCGCTCAACAACCCAAAATAGAGAAAATTTTTATTGAACCCCATCTCAAAAAACGGCTGGCATTGAATTCCAGCAAAATAAGATTTCATGGTTGCCAGGCAGTCCGACATGATGATCACATACATGTTCAAGTGAAATGAAAGCAGGGAACAAAAAAAGGATCGCTTTTACCTAAGTTAGTATTTGTGAAGAAGAAATGTCAATTTGCCGTTAACGTTAATCTAAAACAAAATACTAATTATACAATTCCGGGGAAGAATGGTATAGGCTATAGGGGGAGTATTGCTCATACTGGCCGGGATATATCGATTTTTGACAGGTGAATAAGAGATATTTGAACTATTCGTATATCCTGAGAAACAGTTGATCGACCCGATCCCTTTTAAATCCTTTGGTCTTCGTCTTTTCTTTCTAACTTCAGCAGAACCTTTTCTGTTGGTCAAACTGCCATATGCAAAGAAAGAAATTTATTGAAATGGGGTGACTGCTGGCTGTTACTGCAGCGCAGATGAACGCTTTTGCTGGCAGCCCGAGACCTCCAAAATCAAATGATCATCAGGATAAGGTCGGTTTTATGTTTGATGGGGTAGAACTTTCACCGAAAGAATGTGAGATCAACCCCACTATAAACAGGATTCAACCCGAAGCACTGGCTGGTTTATTTCTCGAATCCTTAAAAGGATTGAAATAAAGCATCATAATAGTCTTATCTTTTCTTGTTAAAAAAATGAATCATTTTCAATTGAACTAAATCAGGTACAAACATGCGAAGACTTATTTCATTCATGCACATATCCCTGGACGGATTTGTGGCAGGACCCAACGGCGAAATGGATTGGATAAAAGTTGATGAGGAAATTTTTGATCATATAGGAAAACGAATCAGCCAGGGCGATACAGCTTTATATGGCCGGATAACCTACGAAATGATGGAGGGATACTGGCCAACTGCCGGTGACGAGCCAGATGCCAGCAAACATGATATTGAACATTCCCGCTGGTACAAAAACGCGCATAAGATTGTTTTGTCGAAGACAATGAAGAATACAAACCCTGGCAATACCCGGGTCATCAGCGACGATATCGTTAATCAACTAAATGAAATCAGGCAGACTAAAGGGAATGATATCCTGGTGTTTGGCAGCCCCACCGCCACTCATTCTTTGATGCAAATGAATTTGATCGATGGTTATTGGTTATTCGTCAACCCGATTGTATTAGGGAATGGTATCCCCTTATTTGCAGCTATCAGGGAAAAGACAAAGCTCAAATTGATATCCACGAGATCTTTTACTAATGGAGTGACAGAGTTGAGTTATGTGACGGAGGCGTAAATAGAGCAGGATAATCTAAATTATATCCAACTTTTGCTATGTCAATAAAAAGTCAAATCAAGGAGTACATTAATTCTCAGCCGGAATCAAAACGGGCAGACATGCAGGCCTTACACGAGTTTATTCTCAAGCAGATGCCGGGCTGCAAGCTTTGGTTTCTCGATGGAAAAAATGACGAGGGAAAGGTGGTGACAAACCCCAATATCGGATACGGTGAGTTGAAGATGAAGCAGGCGGGTGGCAAGACAAGGGATTTTTATCAAATAGGCCTCAGTGCCAATACTACCGGGATTTCTGTTTATATCATGGGAATTGAAGACCGGACTTATTTACCCAAAACCTATGATAAAAAGATCGGTAAAGCGAGTGTGACCGGATACTGCATCAAATTCAAGTCGGTAAAGGATATTAATTTGCCGGTGCTGGAAGACGCAATCAAATTCGGCGTGCAGCATTCCAAACAATAAGTATGATTACTGTGGCATTATTCTTTAAAATGATTTTGGGCGATTATAAATAATATGCGAATTATCAAATTTACTCCAAGGTGGAAAGAAGAGCTGGTAGCTTCCAGTTCAGAAGGCACTTTGATCTTTGAACTGACTATGGGCCGTTACCATGTATATTTCCCAACACGCGAAAAATGGATCAGTTCCGTACCGGATTGGGCGAAAGCAGCCTGGCAGGATTATTATGATCAATGTATGAGTTGGTGCAATAACAACAAGATCCCGCTGACCTTAACCGACGACGGTTATGTATATGAGGACCGAGGCAAATGAACAAATTGAATAAATTCAGGATGTGCTATCGAAAATGCATTTGTAGTTTTTCGAATGAAGTATGCATCAAATGCTGCTAATAGTATAACTAAACTAATACCAGTTAGGTATGAAACTCCGAAAAATCACATTCTTTGTTTTTACCAGCCTGGTATTTTCACACGGTATAACTTCTTGTAACCAGGGAAAAAGAGTGGCCGATAAAGGAATAATGGAAGTGGAATCATACCTGCAGTCCCTGGTAGACACAGGCGGTATTCCCGGCATCGCGATAGCAATCGCCGATTCAAACGGTCTTATATACAGTAACGCATTTGGGGTGACTAATATAGAAACAAAGAAAAAGATTCAGCCGTTTCACACATTTCATGCGGCGTCTATCTCAAAAACATTCACCACAACAGCCATCATGCAACTCCATGAACGTGGTAAAATTGATATAAATAATACCGTAGTCACTTATTTACCCTATTTCAGGATGGATGATGATCGTTTTAAGCTGATTACCATTAAGCAAATTCTCAATCATACTTCCGGAATGGCTGATGTAGAGAATTATGAATGGGAAAAGAATCTGACAGAGGATAGTGCTGTTGAGAAATTTGTCCGATCACTGGCTAACCAAAGGCTAATCAGTGATCCTGGAAAAGAGTTTCATTACAGTAGTATGGCGTTTGATGTTTTAGGTGATGTTATTGCAAAGGTGTCCGGATCTACTTTCGAAGACTATATTCGGAAAAACATACTCACTCCCCTGGAAATGAAAGAAAGTAGTTTTTATTATCCGGAAGTCAAATTGGCAAACAGAACGACCCCACACGTAGGCAAACCGGCAAGAGTAAGTTCGGTATATCCATATAACAGAATGCATGTAGCAAGTGGCACATTGAACAGCAATGTCCTTGAATTATCTCATTGGGCAGCAGCCTGCCTGAATGGTGGTCAATATAGAAATAAAAGAATAATATCGGAAACTACTCTATCGCAACTGTTCACCCCGACTTTTCGGGCATTTGACAGTAATAATTTGCAGGTCGGACTTGGTTGGATGATTCTAACCGAGAATAATACAAGTAGCTATATTCATCTTGGACATGATGTTGGTTATGTATCCAGTATAGAATTACTACCGAAGAACGGAATAGGGATTATCATTCTGATTAACTACGACGAAGTCGATATGCATTCGATTCAGGAGGAAGTTAAAAACAGGATACTCGAGTGAGAGCGGCTATGAGAGCGGGAGCGGGAGCGAGAGCGGGAAAGGGAAACGTAAAGAGAAAGGGAAACAGAAAGGGAAAGGGAACGGGAAACGAAAAGAGAAAGGGAAACAGAAACGGAAAGGGAAAGGGAAATGGAAAGGGAACGGGATAGGGAAAGACGGAGCAGGAGCAAACCGTAAACTGAAAACCTCAAACAGTCATGCATCTAACCCCTGCTTTTGAAACTAAATGCTAAACCTTCAGACATACGATAGAGAGGACGCAGACTTACTCGAGCGATCCTATCGGGCTATCAGGAATCAGCAACAGCTCCGGTTTATTTTGGAAGGAGATGAACAAAAGGAAGTGTTTCACAGAATCAAAGATTTCCTGGTTCCTCCGGTCAATAGCACCATAAACTTGCAGAACCTGTTTCGGGTAGACGGAGAGAAAGGCGTTTTCTATATAGCACAGCTCATGATTGATTTTGGCTATCCGGTCGGCCAGAAATTATCACAATCGTTCGACCGCAAGTATCATTTTCAGGCGATTGGTTTGGCTAAAATAAGTCTTGATCTGGGAGATACAATCATACAACCTGAGACAAAGACAGATAGTTTTTTTGATCGGCTGATGAAACGAGACATCAATATCGAGGGAGCTGATCTGTTTAATGAAAAATACTATTTCGTGTCTACTGATAAGCCTTCCGCCAAAAAAGTCTTTGATAAGCGATTGACAGATTGTATTTCGAAGTATGATAAGATCCATATAATAGCGAAGGACAAATACATTTTCATTGGAATCGATGATGAGTTAGAGCCAATCCACAGCAGACAGATAGAAAATATATTCTCGAATTTCAGATTCCTTGAAAATAGTCACTGATATAATTTTCTAATAGCTAAAACCGACATTGAATTTTTAGCGGAATCGTTGATGTGTGGTTTGCACTTTGCGGTTACTTCGGCACTAGAGGGGTTAAGAGCAGAAATAGCACAAAGTGACCCCGGTTTAGCGTTTATCGTTTCACATTGGTTGGCGGTTTGCGGTTTGCAGTTTTTGATTTGCGGCTCCTTCAGATACAATTTCCCTTTATCTTTCTGTTTCCTGCTCATCCTCAGGCGAGTCTTATCCGCCGCAGGCGGAGGACTCGCCCCAGCGAGCCGCATTTATCCAAGAATTCCGCCACATCTTACTCCCCGAGCCCGAGGAACGCAAAGGGCCCAAAGAACCGCAAAGCACGCGAAGAAATCTCAGTTTAGCGTTTATCGTTTCACATTGGTTGGCGGTTTGCGGTTTGCAGTTTGCGGTTTGACGGATGTTGCATTCTTTGTATTGTAGTTTTGACTTTTGATTTTTGACTTTTGAATTCGCCATTCGTAATCCGTAATCAGCATTGGCTAATTGACAAATTGCATTCGTCATCCGTAAGTCCCGCTGAGACCTGGACGCAAAGGGCGCCACGAAACCCCAGTTTAGCGTTTATTGTTTCACGTTTATCGTTGTTAAATGGTCACTAGTATTTTATTTGTCATTCGTCATTCGTCATCCGTCATCAGCATTGGCTCATTGACTAATTGACGAATTGACAAATTGACAAATTGCATTCGTCATCCGTCATCCGTCATTCGTCATTCGTCATCCGTAATCCGTAATCCGTCATCCGTAATTATCATTGGCTCATTGACTAATT
>JBGAHR010000082.1:0-14624 GCA_044226045.1 Chitinophagaceae bacterium | reverse complement strand
ATTGGCTCATTGCATTTCATCCGTCATCCGTAATTGAATTGGCAAATTGACCAATTGACGAATTGGCCAATTGCATTTCATCCGTCATCCGTAATTGAATTGGCAAATTGACCAATTGACGAATTGGCCAATTGCATTTTGACCAATTGACGAATTGACCAATTGCATTTCATCCGTAATTGCATTGGCTCATTGCTCCTTCAGCGTTCTCCCCGGAAAACTGTCACTGTTTCGCTTTATGGGCATCTCTCTGTCGCTTGATCGTATCATGGGCCGACTTCAATTCGGCTTGCTGACGACTGATCATTCCGGCCAGGTTACCCGGTAATTGGGTTGTATCGGACAACGCTTCTTTGTAGGCTTTCTGGGCTGCGTCTTCTCCAAATTCGCAGGATTCGAGTGTTGTCTTTCTGTCGTCTCCCGAGAACGTCGATTTGACATCCATCCAGGCACGATAGATTTTTCCCGATGCCGTTGTTCCTTCTGTTCTTTCGCCGGCCTGTTTGCCGAGTTCGGCATTCAGTTGGCTGGAGAAACTTCTACTTTGCTGGGCGTATTGTTGATAGAGTACTTTCAGGTCTGTATCACCACTACCCAGTTCTTTCAAGGCCTTTTCGTACCCTTCCACGCGGTCGTTATTGATTTTGACCAGATCGCTCAGGATCTCCTTTGTTTTTGCATTGTTTTCCATAATTAAACTGTTTTAGGTTTTAACCGGAAAACAAAAAAGAGGTGCCAGCCTTTAATGCAGTTCTGTAATAGTGCAGGATCGGTAAAAACGGTGCCCAGTATGGGTATCGGATCAGGGCTTTGTCAGGGACTGGAGCACTGAACCAGGATTTTTTCGGTACAGCATCCTGGTAAGAAAATACATGCCGATATCCGCCAGTGTTTTCAATAGCAGGAAAACCATCGACGATTGTAATCCGAGGAAGGAGGGTAGTAATATCATCAGGTGCATCGGAATGATCCGCAGGTAAGGTAGAAAAAACAAGTGACCAACATTGACCGTGTTTTTTTGCTGGTAGCGTTTGTTTTTGACAAAACTGATCGATAACTCGAGGGCAATGATGGCAACCGAAATTACGAATACCCGGAAGTCGAGCGACCCTTTCACTTGTGCGAAAATGAATATCGCATAGACCAGGTGAAAAACCTGGTAATGAAAAAGAAAGAAGAATGCCGCACAGCCTTTGGCGCCAACGCTGTTATCAAATGGCTTATCGTTGATGCGGAAGCTGTCGGGTTCGCCTCTTTTAATCGTGAGCAGATCGAAGAAATTGAACACACCGATCAGCACACTTTGAACCCAGTATATCCACACTACTGTTTTAAATCCCTCCGGGTGCCGGTCGAAGTAGTAAATGCAGAAGGCGTTTACCAGCAGCAGGATGATAAAAGACGGGTCTTGCAGGGCTTTTCGCACGGTTAGGTGGTTGAGTTTGAATGATAACGAAAATAAGCCTTCATTAGCATCCGCGTTGAGAAAATACCAGGCGAAAAAAATTTCCACGGGAGGAAAAAACTCCGTAGAATTGCTAAAATATTTAGCAATGTATTCCGTACAGAGAGGAGAGCTGGAAGTACCATTTCTGGATATTTCCGTTCCGGCTGGTTTCCCTTCGCCAGCCGCCGATTATATGGAGGAGAGAATTAACCTGAACAATTACCTCATCAAAAACCCGCATGCCACTTTCGTGGTGCGATGCAGCGGCGACTCTATGATCAATGCATTTATTCCGACCCGTTGCTACCTGCTGGTCGATCGGTCGCTGACTGCCCAGAATGGCGATATCGTGCTGGCACACCTGCACGGTGAGTTCACGGTTAAATTTCTTAGAAAGAATGATTATAAATGCTGGCTCGTACCGGCCAACAGGAAATACCAGGAGGTAGAGATTACGCCCGAGAGCGGTATGGTCATTTGGGGTGTCGTTATATCGATTATCACCAATCCAAAAGAGATTCGTCATGTTGGCTTTGGTTGATTGCAATAATTTTTACTGCAGTTGCGAGCGGGTGTTCAACCCCAGGCTCGAAGGCCGACCCGTTGTGGTGTTGAGCAATAACGACGGATGCGTGGTAGCCAGGAGCGAAGAGGCCAAGAAACTCGGTATTGCCATGGGTTCGGCTGCATACCTGATGACAGATCTGCTGCGAAAAGAGAAAGTGGCCGTGTTCAGCAGTAACTATACCCTCTATGGCGACATGAGCGACCGCGTCATGAAAACCATCGCTGCCTTTGCCGACAGGATGGAAGTCTATTCGATTGATGAAGCTTTTCTCGACTGGCCCGATCGGGATACCAAGCGGCTGGTCGACAGAGCAAAAGCCCTTCGGGCACGGGTTTGGAAAGACACGGGCATTCCGGTCACGATTGGACTGGCGCCCACAAAAACGCTGGCCAAACTGGCAAATGACCAGGCCAAATTGTTCCGCGACCGCCAGCCCGTGTTTTGTTTGTCGGACCGTGCTGAGACCGACCGGGTCTTATCTCGCTTATCCGTTTCCGATATATGGGGTATGGGCAAGCAGCATAGTTTGTTTTTGGCGAGCCGGGGCATTCGAACCGCGGGTGAGCTGGTGAGGGTATCGGACAACTGGATGAGAGAACAATTGAATGTGGTGGGATTGCGGCTGCTGAAGGAATTGCAGGGTATCAATTGCCTGCCACTGGAAGAAGGTAGTACGCGCCGTCGCAATATTGCCATCACCCGGGCGCTCAGCCAGGCTACCAGGGATCGAGGTCTTGTAGTGCAGGCACTCGCGAACCATGCCGCCTCGCTGGCCATGAAACTTCGACAGGAAGAATCCTGTTGTTCCAGGCTGGAAGTATTTGTAATGACAAACCAGTACCGTACACAGGATGAGCAATATACCCGTCGTATTGAATTGAAACTCGATGTGCCAACCGCCTCCACACCGGAATTGATTGCTTATGTGATGAAGGCGCTGGACATCATCTATCAGCCCGGCTATCAGTATATGAAAACCGGCCTCGTGGCCTCCGGCCTGGTGCCGGCAGCAAGTATTCAGACGAGCAGTTTTGATGAGAAAGACCGTGCGCGTGATGCGATGCTGATGACCACTCTTGATGCCCTCAACCGGCAACTGGGAAAGGGGGCCGTTCGTTTTGCCACGCAGGGTTTCGGGGAGAAATGGCAAATGAAATTCGATTTCCGTTCGAACCGATATACCACGCGGTGGGAGGAATTGCTGGAGGTAAAGATCTAAGTAATCATGTCAATGTACACCCATGTTTAATCCTTTTGTTCCGTTCCAGGAACCCATGATCGACCGGTTGCGGGAATGGAAGCAACGCTTCATTGTGTCACAGTCATGGTATAGTGACGATCGCCAGGGATTGCTTTTATCCGATTATGCCGATGCGGGCCTGGCGAAGCTGCATATGAAAGGACTTACCCGCGACCGCTATGGCTATTTGTTTGATCTCGAAAACGAGCGGCACCGCCAGCTCATCCGGGGACTGCTGGCGGAGGATTCGAAGTACAGGGTCTATGCGGCTTTCATCGCTGATCCCGGATCGGTGGAAAGAAGGTTGAATCGCTTGTACAGCGCGCGTATCAAACGATATGTTCAGGAAAGAACGGATTGGCGGATCGGGGGGCGTGACGGCATTTATGCTAAATTACAGTTGATTTTCGGCGAGCTATTTGTGAACCTGCAATATAAAAAGCAGGAGATCCGCCTTCGGCTGGCCGAACTCGAAAAGTATTAGCTTATGTGTTACGACATCGCATTCAGTACCGACATCCGGGTGGTGAGTGATTATTTTCCCGAACTGATTTTCGACAGCCAGCTCGACCTCGACTTTGGCCCGGTGGATCATCTGCAGGGAGTAGCGGTGTTTCCAAAAATGCCCATTCTCTATATCAACCGGGAAGATTTTAAGCTCCACTGCCGCCGCATGGAGTGGGGGATCATCGAGCATTACGTCGACCAGGAACCGAGAGTAGACTATCGAAATAAATTTGTGAATATTCGTTCCGAGCGAATACTCGACGATAAACGCAGTTACTGGTATAAGATCAGGAACCGCCGTTGTCTTATTCCGCTCACCGGCATTTACGAACATCGGGCAATCGCCGGATGGAAAAAGAAAGTTCCCTACTGGATAAAGCCTTCCGGCCCTGAGGTTTTTTTTCTACCAGGGTTGTATTCGGTAACGGAGATAGCCGATGCTGACGGCGTGGTGGAAAAACGCTGGACCTTTGGTATGATCACCCGCGGAGCGAATGATATCATGAAGCAGATCCACAACGATGGCGACAACAAGCATCGCATGCCCCTGTTTTTACCTTTTGACATGGCCCGGGAATTCATCAGCGAGCAGTTGACTGAAGAACGTTACAGGGAACTGCTCCACTTCGAATTACCCGCCGAAGAACTCCAATACCATCCCGTCTTCACCATCCGCACCGCCAAACCCCGCCCGGACGAGAAGAGAAAAATTGACTATTGGAATTGGGAGGGGGTACCTGCACTAAAATAGTTGAAACCTGCTGAGAGCGGGAGCGGGAGTGGGAGCGAATGGTGATGTTATTTGCAGTCAGCGTTGACCTGCTTTCGGAAAATACATTTTGTTCAGGGGATAAATACCTTCTTTGATTGAAGTGAATAATGTTATTTGTGGGAAAAGTATGGAACAGGAGACCCAATTGATGTTTTCTTTTGAGAAGCTCGAGGTATATCAGGATGCAAAATCTTTTTTTATAGAATGTCGGATCATTGCGAAAAGCCTTTTTGAAGAAATCTATATAGCCAATCAATTACTCAGGGCATCATTGAGTGTTGTGCTGAATTTGGCGGAGGGGTCAGGGAAGTTTGCAAAGCGAGACAGGAAGAATTTTGTAGTGATTGCCCGCGCCTCACTTTTTGAATGTGTAGCTGTATTGGATGTGTTGAATGAACTTGATTTGATAAATAAAGAGAAGTTCGTAGAAGTGAAAGCCGCTGCCGATAGGCTATCGAGGCGTTTGTATGCGATGATCAATAATTTGTCAAAATAAACTTTCCAAAAACCTTATAATCCGCTCTCGCTCTCACTTTGCAATCCGCTCTCGCTCTCACTTTGCAATCCGCTCTCGCTCCCTCTCTCGCTCTCAAAAGTACCCGGGACGGGAATTGAACCCGTACTCGCCTTTCGGCAAACAGGATTTTAAGTCCTGCGCGTCTACCAGTTCCGCCACCCGGGTAGCCGATATAAAAAAAGGCGTGAGAAACTCACACCTTTTCTATCTGAGCGGAAGACCGGGCTCGAACCGGCCACCCCGACCTTGGCAAGGTCGTGCTCTACCAAATGAGCTACTTCCGCATTTATCAGCAAGTCGACAACGGCTCGTTGCCGAGTTACTGTACTCATCAAAAGTGAGTTTAAAAAAGAACTTCAATCATTTCCCTTTTTTGAATGACTCGCTAAAGGGGTTGCAAAAATAGGAATTGTATAATTCCTGCAAAATTTGAAGACGAGTTTTTTATTACTTGTACTTCGGAGTGTATAAAGTGCTCTCCTGAACCGGAACCTCAGGACGGCCTTTATAACGCTTGGTATACAAACTGTACGCGCATCCAAATGTAAATGCGACAAAAAGAAACACCTGAAGATAAAACAGGAATACAGATGAATTTACCCAACTGTAAGCAAAATCTTTAGTCTGCGGATTCTGTGTTGTTTGCTGATCCATAATCAGTTAATTACGGGTGCAAAAATAAGACTTGGATTCAGAAAATCATGTTTTATTATCAACAATTTCAAGGAATTTCTTTTTTCCAAGTATAAAATGCTGCCATACGATGCTTTTTTTCAGGTAACCATGCCTTGCTCGGCTGATTTTCCGGGGAAAGATGCTTTTGGACCTCTTGAAAAACAGCCATGTCAAAAAAGCGATATGTGCCCTGAAAACAGCAATGAAATAGGTCCCCTCGCCGGCGAGCAGCGATTTAGTGGCCGAAATGGCGTCGAGTATAAATCGCCAGGCGATCTTGGCAATGGCTTCTCCCACAGGCAAATTCTTGGCAAGCATGACCAGGTTGTTGCGGAAATTGAGAAATACTTTTCTCGCGTTCCCTTTGGGAAGCGTTCCGCCGCCGACATGGAACACTACCGATTCCGGGCAGCAATATACCTGGTAGCCCAGCCATTGCAGTCTCCAGCAGAGATCAATCTCTTCCTGGTGGGCGAAAAAGTATTCATCAAATCCACCGGCCTCCTGAAAGCACCGGCTTCGGATCATTAATGCAGCGCCGCTGGCCCAAAAAACGGGGACTGTTGAATCGTACTGACCCTCGTCTTTTTCACACACATCAAAGATTCTTCCCCTGGCAAAAGGATATCCAAGAAAATCAATCCATCCCCCTGAGGCGCCGGCGTATTCAAAAAGATCTTTCTGGTGGTACTGCAGCAATTTAGGCTGGCAGGCCGCAATCGAGGTATCTGATTCCAGCAGGCTCAGCATGGGTTCAATCCAGCCGGGCGTGGTTTCCACATCGGAATTGAGCAAAACATAGTATTCCGCATTTACCTGTTTCAAGCCCCGGTTATAGCCTCCGGCAAAGCCATAATTTGCATCCAGTTGAACAATTGTAATGGAAGGATATTGTTGTTGGAGAAACGATACCGAGTCGTCGGTAGATCCATTGTCGATCACCACTACGGACAAATCCGGGTATGTCGAAGCCATAACGGACGGCAGGAATTGCTTCAGGTGCGCGCGACCGTTCCAGTTGAGAATGACTATAGCGACATTTGCAGGCAAAGGCGATATTTTTCAAAAAATTACGGATGCAAAGGAACGCTTTTTATAAATTAGTTGAATGATTCGACCGCTTTTTAACTGGAGGACAGGATTGGCAATCATTGCTATAGCTATTGTGAGCGGCACCATCATTTATTCGCAGCTGCTGGCTAAAAAAATCGCCGGCGAAGAGCGCCAGAAGGTGGAACAATGGGTGGAAGCCAGTAAACTCGCCATTATGGACACAACCGGCTTGAGCGATAAACTGGTTGCTGCCATCATTGTTGGAAATAATTCCCTGCCTATTATCGAAACCGATGAGAATGGCCATGTGATGCAGTTTGTCAACCTGGACTCGGCCAGGGTAGCTGAAGACTCGCAGTTCGTCAGCAGGCAATTGAGAAAATTTCAGTCGCAGGGAGAATCGCCGATCACCTGGACAGATCCCCGTGATTCGAGCCGGGTCAATTATTATTACTATGGTCACACCAGTCTTTTGAACCAGGTCAGGTATTATCCATTGGTGCAGTTACTGATAGTCGCATTGTTTATTATAATTACCATCACCGCCCTCACTACCAGTTTCAGATCCTCACAGAACCAGGTTTGGGCAGGGATGGCAAAAGAAACAGCCCATCAGTTGGGTACACCTTTGTCTTCCCTGCAGGGATGGGTGGAAATGATGAAAGAGTCTACTACAGATGATCGCATAGTAGCGGAAATGAGCAAGGATGTTGACCGGCTGAAGCTGGTTTCGGATCGATTTGGAAAGATCGGCAGCAGTCCTCAACTGGAGCCGCATGATATTACCGTCCAGGTAGAATCGATGGTTGAATATATTAGAAAGCGGGCGCCGGGCAAAGTGCAGTTCAGCCTGGAAGCTCATCCTTCCAAGGGTATTATTGTTCCCGTTTCTCCGCCCTTATTCGATTGGGTCATTGAAAATCTTTTAAAGAATGCACTCGATGCCATGGACGGGAAAGGAAGCATCCAGGTAAAAATTGAAGACCAGGGCCGGCAGGTATTGATCGATGTGACAGATTCCGGAAAAGGGATTGCCCGCCAGAATATTTCCCGGGTATTCAAGCCCGGGTTCACCACTAAAAAAAGAGGGTGGGGGCTTGGCCTGAGCCTGTCGAAACGGATCATCGCCCAGTATCACAAAGGGCAAATTTTCGTGAAACAATCCGATTTGGGAAAAGGAACAACTTTTCGCATTGTTTTGAACAAATAGTTCTTTATTTTTGCGACCCCTCGCCCAGGTGTTGAAATTGGTAGACAAGCCACTTTGAGGTGGTGGTGCTTTCACCGGCGTGCTGGTTCGAATCCAGTCCTGGGCACAGAGATGGACAAATCGAAAATGTTTCGGCTTGTCCATTTTCTTTTTTACTCATACCGCTTTGTAAAACGACATTGGTGCAACTCTTTTTAATGCTGAACTATTCATCACAGGTTTTCCATATAAATTTTAATCCATTCGTTGACAAGATTGCGGGTTTTGTTGACGAAAAAATCGTTTTAGGCAGCAGCAAATTGCTTTCCGACCAATGTTAGTAACTGGTAAAGTAGAGAGTATGTTCTGGCAGGCTGTTTTTGTAATTTGCGGAAATTCAATTAAACAGAAATCGGAGAACTTGTAGATGGAACAATTGAACTTAATAATAGCATAGACAATGAATAATTTACTTTTTGATTTTTTAGCGAAATACATTACCCTGACTGAGGACGAAAAGAATGCGATCAATACCTTGAATATTTTTCATTCATTTAAAAAAGGTACGACACTTTTAAAAGAAGGACAGAAGTCCAATGACGGGTATTTTGTTTTGAAAGGTTGTATAAGGACTTACTATATTATTGATGGAGAAGAAAGAACAACCGCCTTTTACACGGAGATGGAAGGCCTCACTCCTCATTGCGTGATACACAAAGCCCCTTCCGAATACTATATATCGTGCGTAGAAGATTCCATCCTGACTGTAACAACCCCCGAAATGGAAGCGGAAAGTTTTCAGCATTTCCCCAGGTTTGAATCACTTTGCAGACTCATATCAGAAGATGTGCTGGCAAAGCAACGAATCAATTTTGACGAGTTTATAACCTCCTCACCCGAACAGCGATACCTGAATTTGCTGGAAAAGCGACCAGACCTGGTTCAACGGGTTCCGCAACATCAATTGGCCAGTTTTCTGGGTATGAAACCGCAATCCCTGAGCAGGATAAGAGCCAGAATTCTGGAAAAAAACAAAGCACCCCTGTCATTTATAAACTTAAGTGAATGAGTTCGGGCAACCCTGTAATTTATTTTTGCATATCATTTTTCTGAAATAGAAGGTTATGCAAAAGAAAATTTTATGCTTCTCTCTGATCTTACTAATGGTTAGCACGCTGCCAGCCAAAGCGCAATACGACAAGAAAGACAGTACCTACCCAAAGTATTATATAGGCAGTACTTTTTTCATGCTGGCTAATTTTATTCAAGACAATAACCCGCCCCAGATGATTTATCTGAATTTGGGTTACCGTGTTACCAGAAAGGATGCGATTTCCATTGAATTCAAGACCTGGAAGTATGCCTGGCCAATTGGCATTCCGTATGGAAAGTCATACGAAGCGGAAGGAGAAGGATTCCCTGGTTATATTCGGGAATATGGCGTGTCGCTTAATTATCAACGTTTTTTTTGGAAAGGTCTTTTTGCCCAGGTTGATGTGATGCCTGCTTTTCAGAAATTTGTAGACAATAACGGCAACAGGATCGACAAGGGCTTTCAAATATTTAATACCTATTCCGTCGGTTACCACATTAAACTTTTTAAGGACAGGTTTTTTATAGATCCTTCCATAGCGATAACCCATCGCCCTTATCAGTCAAAAATGCCTGATGGCTTCAAGCAGGTTGACGACAGATGGCCGAGATTCTTCTACGGTCAGCCGGGATTGCATTTTGGGTTTAATTTCTAACATTATTAAGATTACATGAAGGCTGTTATTTGTACCAGGTATGGTACCCCTGACGTATTGCAGCTTCAGGAGGTTCCTCAACCTGTACCTAAGCACAATCAGATTCTTGTCAAAGTAGTAGCTACTGCGGTCAACTCCGGAGATGTAAGGGCAAGAAGCTTTGATGTTAGCGGGATCATGAAACCGGTAATGAGGTTGATTTTGGGATTTTCAAGACCGAGAAAGCGCATTTTGGGAAATGTTTTTTCAGGTACTGTTGATAGCGTTGGAAATAGGGTCTCCCGATTCAAAGTAGGTGATAAAGTATTTGGCATGACCGGTTTCAGATTCGGAACGTACGCAGAATACATCGCAATAAGCGAGAACAGCAACGTTATCGAAATGCCCGTGAATGCAACATTCGAAGAAGCGGCAGCCATCATTTTTGGCGGGCAAACGGCGATTCATTTCTTGAGGAAAGCCTTCATGTCGGGAAAACAGAACCAAAGGATTTTGATTATCGGCGCAACAGGTTCGGTAGGAACAGCCGCCATACAGATTGCCAGGCACTATAAGGCAAGTATAACCGCAGTATGCAGTTCCAATGGACATAAACTTGTCAGGGAACTGGGAGTCGGGAAAGTGGTACTATACGACAAGGAAGATTTTACCAAACTGACTGACCGATTTGATATCATTTTTGATGCTGTTGGCAAGTCCGGTAAAAATCAGTGCAAACATCTTCTAAATAAATCTGGTGTTTATAAAACTGTCCGTTGGGGATATGCATCGGAAACCCTGCCGAAACTGCAACTGTTGAAGACCTTGTTCGAAAAGGGTGAGCTTGAGGCGACGATAGATAAAACTTTCCCAATGGATCAGGTCGTTGAAGCACACCGATACGTTGATACGGGACGAAAGAAAGGAAATGTGATATTGAAAATAGGCCAATGACTGCAATAAACGCCGCATTTCTGAACCCATGTACGATTACTATTTGTTTAACAGTTGCCACAATAGCTGATAGCCGGATATCGTGTCTTTTTCCTGGATTGCTGAGCATCTAATGTCAGGCGTCCATATGATAGCGCTTTCCCGGTTTACTTTTCATGCTGACGCTGATTAAATCAAAAATTATTCAAAATAAAAACACACTTATGAAAAAAGTATTTTTTTCTATGCTGACAGTCGTTGCTTTTTCAGTAACAGGCTGCTTTAAAGACTGTTTGACCGAAAAGAAAAAATATTTAAAGTTTAGCAACACAACAGTGCACCTTGCCAATAAGCCAGGGGCAACCAACACGATCGAGATACAGTCGAATGTGGAGTGGCAACTTGAATGGGAAGAGCCGGCGCCCAATTGGATCAGTATTGATAATCCAAGTGGCAGTAATGGAGAAACGAGACTTATTACCGCAAAACAGAGCAACAGTACAGGAGGATATAGATTTGCCACCATCGTTGCAAAAGCCGTTAATAAACCAGGCATAGCGCCAGCCAGGTTAATTGTTGTTCAAGAAGAATCAACATCCGGTGGGAAATAAATAGATCCTTTAGTCAAGTAACCTGGTTAAGTCTTTCAGTAGCTGTTTTGGGGAATTATTTCTTCAAAATAGCTACTGAATCATGTCCTGCCGCAACCTTGTAGTCGGCAGATCATTAAGCGTTCTGTGCGAGATGCGCGAGGATTCAAATAAAGTTTGAGAGTAAGTGTATTTCAGCAATCAATGTAGCGTTTTATTATTTGGTAATAATCATTCTTCCATGGCGGCGAATGACAGTGAATGCTTCGCAACCTGAATCATTACGCTGGAGGAAATGTTTTATTTCATTCTACACACTATTTTTTAAAACATGAGTTTATGAAGCAGTTGGGCATAATATTGATTTTTTTAATAGTTATCATCTCCGATAGTTTTTCGCAGGGGCTCAATCAAACAATTAGAGGCCTGGTAACTGACCAGGACAGCAAATTGCCAATAGCAGGGGCAACCGTAGCCATCGCGGGCAGTAACCCTCTGAAAGCTACCATTACGGATGCACAGGGGGTATTTAGATTGGATAATATTCCCATCGGCAGGTTTACCATACAGGTTTCCAGTATGGGTTTCGAAAACATAATCTTACCAAATATTGTTGTCAATTCGGGCAAGGAAGTGGTGTTGACTATCAACATGCAGGAGGCTGTAACGCAACTGAAAGCAGTGGTAGTAACGGTAGATAAAAACAGAGCAGGGGTATTAAACGATATGTCGATTGTCAGTGGCCGCTCTGTTTCGCCTGAGCAAACCAATCGATACGCTGGCGGTTTTAACGATCCTTCAAAAATACTCTCCAATTTTGCCGGGGTGGCGAATACCGGGGATGGCAGCAATGATATCATTGTACGGGGAAATTCGCCAAAATATATCCAATGGCGCCTCGAGGGCGTTCAAATTGCAAACCCCAATCATTTTTCTGATCAGAGTTCCGTTGGAGGGTCTGTCAGCACCCTGAATAATAACTTACTGGCAACCTCTGACTTTTATACGGGAGCGTTTTCCGCGGAGTACGGCGATGTGCTTTCCGGTGTATATGATGTGAAGCTGCGCCAGGGGAACAATGAGAAGTTTGAATCCATATTTGGTTTCGGAGTTGTCGGCTCAGAGCTTACTGTGGAAGGACCATTCAAGAAAGGGTACAAAGGCTCTTATCTGCTCAATTACCGGTACTCCACTGTTTCATTAATCAGCAAACTCGGCTTGTTTGATGAGTTGAATGGAACACTGAATTTCCAGGATGCTACATTTAAAGTGGTGCTTCCGACAAAGAAGGCGGGGACGTTTTCGGTGTTTGGACTGGGTGGTCTCAGCAATTTTTTATTTAAGGATGTCAGCCCTTCGTTGTGGCAAACGCCTGGCAATAGATTCGTCAGCAACAAGACAAGCGAAGATTATAAAAAACGTTCTCACCTGCTTAACCTGGGAATGAATCATACGCTAACACTTAATAAAAGGAGCTATATCACTACAACACTTGCTTTGTCAAGTGAAGGAATCAGGGATGAAGTATTCGAGAACTTTCTTTATAAGTTATACGACAACAGCGGGAACTACAGGAAAGATTCCGTTGTAAATGACGCTTTGAATTTCAATGGCAGGTTAAAGAAGTTGACTTACAGAGGGGAGATCACATACAATAATAAAATAAGTTCAAAACACAAGATTCAGATTGGAACAAAGTATGCTTTGTTTAACTATAATTTTGAACAAAGCATGTTTAAAGACAGCACGGCTGCGCGGTTTACGCTTGTTGATTTTGATGAGAAGGTAAGTACGCTGAGAAACTTTGTCAACTGGAGATACAGGATCAATAGCAGTCTTACTACCGTGTTGGGTGTACATAATATGAATGTATTGTTGAACAAGAAAAGTACTGTTGAGCCCAGATTCGCCATTAACTGGAAGCTTGATAAGTCCAGTTCAGTCAATGCGGGATATGGCTTGCATAGCACTATGGAAAGTATTCATCACTATTTTTCAAAAGTAAAGCTGCCCGACGGAAGTATTGTGGAGCCCAATAAAGACCTTGACCTGCTCAAGGCGCATCATTTTGTTTTGGGCTATGAAAAGCGTTTCAGCAGAAACATGATGATGAAACTGGAAGTCTACTACCAGAAACTGTATAATCTTCCGGTTGCCAATTCCGATACAAATTTATTTGCTACTATTAATGAGGGGCTCGAATTTCAATATGTGGAGTTGATTAATAAAGGGAAAGGCGAAAATTATGGAATTGAGTTAACGGTCGAGCGTTTTTTCAACAAGAATTATTATTATCTCTTTAACGCATCGATATATAACTCTACTTACAAGGCTCTTGACGGTATTGAACGCAATACGAGGTTTAATGGAAACTACCTTGTCAACCTGCTCTTTGGTAAGGACTTCCCGAAATTGGGTAGAAAGCAAAATAAAACAATAAGCTTTAATGGCAGGGCCTTTATAGGTGGGGGAAAGAAGATAATCCCTTTGCTCAGGGATGCCAATGGAAATTTGGCTGTAGATCCGGCCAGCAGCAGGTATTATGACTATACAAAGGCGTATAGGAATAGCTTAGATGATATCTATCAGATAACATTGTCTGTTGGCTATAAGATTAATAAAAAACGAGCTACTCATGAGATATTCTTAAACATCGATAATATTACCAATAACAGGGCCCGCCTAAATGAATATTATGATTCCGGCGAAGCAGGATCTGTGGGTTATATGAGGCAGTCGTCAGTGTTTCCCAATTTAATGTACCGGGTATATTTTTAACAGAAGGACGTTCGTAACAGACGTTCTAAGTACAGACAGCAGTATGCAACCTGTTATGAACGGATTGCCTGTGAAATTCTTTGTTGTTATTGGATAAGGCATCTTAAAGCTCTGTGTTGTTTTAATGGTTTCTGCATCTTCTTTTTTAGAGAACCCCCGAATCAGTTCGGGGGTTTGTATTTTCTGATCTTTTTCTGAAAAAAGCAGATTTGAGTTACATCAGGCGATTCCCGTGTTTTTTTGATCAATGTGATGGTAAAACCTGTCATTAGCACTAACGTAAAATAGGTCAGTAAGATCAGGGGCATTACCCAATTTTCTATACCACTGAACTGGGACACCAATGTGCCGATTGCTATTGGTGAATGAGCCAATGCGAATTACGGATGACGGATGAAATTAGCCAATCTGCCAATTGGTCAATGAGCCAATGGGCCAATTTGCCAATGAACAGCAAACCGCTAACTGTAAACAGCCAACTGAATTTTAACAATAGCCGGGCTTTATTCTACCGCTGTTCACCACCGAAGAACCGAAGCTGGGCGATAGACAACGGTAACCGGGCTGTATATCGGTTACCGTCGCCTTTTTTTGTGGGACTTTTTTTGGCGAAACAAAAAAAGTCCCG
>JBGAHR010000081.1:0-14681 GCA_044226045.1 Chitinophagaceae bacterium | reverse complement strand
ACACTGGAGTTATGTTTAAAGGTCTGGTCAAGAACCAGAATATTATAGTTGGTCAGTGGATCGGTCATTACTTTATGCTGTTCCTTGCTGTCCATGTTTTCAATTGTGGCATATTGCGGTTTGGTGATGGCATTCAAAATACCGATACCCAACCCGCTCTGGGTTCTTCCAGACACCTTCGAGGCATTGATCAGCTTGGACTCTGTAGGATTCTTGATTACAGTATGAGTGGAGTCCAGTCCACCATACACATCAAATAAATGAAGCGGGGTGCCGCCGATTCTGCGGGAATAAAACAGGTTTCCTTTGCTAAACAACTCAGTGCCTTCAGTGAAGAAACTCCTGTTCTCATTGAACCGAACTTCAAAAGGACTCAGGTTAAGCACCTGGTTATCGCTTTGCACCTGGCCAAAATCAGGTATGAGTGTTGCATCCAGTGTAAAAGCCTGATTGATTCCGTATTTGACATCCATTCCGCCATTTACCTGCTGCGTCCAGTCTTTCTGGCCGGGAACCTGTGAAGGAAAGTGGTTGGTGTAAACTGAAAAATAGGGCGAGAACTGCAGGCGGATGGGTGGCTTGATATCACTGATCCCTTTCCAGACACCTTCCTGCGTCAAAAAACCGTTCACATTCGGATTGATGGGGTTCCAGGTATACTGTTGCTCTGTCTTTCTTCTCCTTCGCGTAATATTCAATCCCCAGTCCTGGACATCATTCTTACCAAAACGAATAGCCGAATAGGGAATGAACATTTCAAAGCTCCATCCGTCGTTGTGAATGACTGCACCGCTTTTCCAAACGGCATTCCAGCTAAAATCTTCCCCGCCATTATCACTGTCCATGGTGGCCGGCGACATTTTAGCATCCCATTGTTCGTTCAAGGGTGTTACAAAATATTCAAATCCGTTGATCTTGTCGTAATAAGTATCGAATATGATCCCTACATAATCATTCATGCCAAAACCATCCCGTCCGGCCAGCTCACGGGAAATACTGTCTTTCGTCCGCTCATGAAGATATCCGCCAAAATAAATTCCCTGATCGTCATACATCAGGTAGGTTTCAGATCTGTTCTCATAGTCTTCAGGCGCACCCACCTTGGGACGAAAAGCGATGAGGTTGGTCATCATGGCCGCATCTTTCCATGCAGGTTCATTGATCAGACCATCAATTTTGACGGGGAGTTTTGTTCGCCTGGCTGCTAACTGAAGTGCTGTGGTGGTTTGCGTCAGTCCGGCAAAAGCAATACATAGCAGTATAGCTGACAGGGTCAGCCCTTTCTGGTACATGGTGAACATTTTTGTTTGGTGGCGTTGAAACAACCGGTCGGCTAAAACCGGTTCGTACATTAAAAATAAGTGCAGACAGCCAGGATGTCGTTTATTTTATCCGAAATGCGGCAATCCCTTGACGAATGGTAAAAATGAATGCTGTTTAACATTTCATTCTGACAAGCCACCCCGAAATTTTTTCATCAGTACAATGGTGAAAACACGGTAATTCAATTGAGGAATTCGCTGTAATATATGACCGAAAATATCCTTCTCACACCAGCAGCCTGCCGACGGGTTTACTTTCAACCATTCATCACCAAAAACGTCAACCATGAAACTATTTCTCTTTTGTCTGTGTTTGACAGGGCTGGTGGCATTCAACGATCTGGATCATAGCATTCACGATCATGGTAAAAGCTCTGTTAGTAACCCATTGGCCACAAAAACTTTCAGGAATCCGGGAACCATTACCCAGGACCAGGCAGTAACCCTCATTTACTATTACAAAAAGAACCGTATCGACCAGTACCTTAAATCGCCGGAGAAAGAAGACAGCCGCTATATTGATTTTGAAATAGATGAAATGATCAATTATCTCCTGAACGCCAGGAACAACTTGCAGGCAGATAGTATGAGGATGTATTTCGGCGTATATTCACCAACGATACAACACCCGTACAGAAACTCATTAACGGCCATGTTCATACCTACCAGGAACAGCATCGATATTGTAAGCCAGGGAAACAGCCCGGTATTCGTGCTCGACGAAGCCCAGCTCTGCCCTCCGCCTTATCCAAGCTGCAACAATCTGGGCGCCATCCTGATGAACAGGGCCGATTCGCTTAACTTTCAACCGCTGCCAGACCAGGTGTTTAATGAAAGACTGTCTCGAATTTTCCCGGTCAGACAATAAAATAAACAAACATGATAAAACTTGATCTCTCCCTTTACGCCGAAATCCTGGCCCTGGTGGCCAGTTTTGTCAGCTTTAAAAGGCTGAGATCATCTTTTCTTTTTTATTTTATCCCGTTCATGGCATTTGTGGTGGTGGTAGAGCTAACCGGAAACTATATCGCCCGAACAACCGGAACCAACCATATCCTGTATAATATCACCGCTCCAACAGGGATCGTTTTTTACCTGATCTTTTTTTATCAATTGCTGCCGGCCTTGTCAAAATGGGTGTATGCCATTGCCGGCAGCTATATTACGTTCGTCATCATCAACCTCACTTTTATCCAGAAAATGGACCGGTTTAATTCCTACTCCATTATGCTGGGGAGTTTTTTCCTGATCCTTCTGGGTTGCCTCTACTTCATCCAGGCTATTCAAAACGGAGAGCAAACCCATATTACACTTACAAACGGAAATTTCTGGATCGTTAGCGGTTTGTTTCTCTCCTGCCTGATGAGCTTTATATATTGGTGTTGTTTTGAACTGAGGATTGATACCACCGGTGATTTGTTCCGATTACTAATAAAGTCGTCGGCGATTGTCAGATATGTTTTATTCACTGTAGCCTTTTTATGCCATCGAAACAGATAGATATTGCCGTTGCCATTGTTTCAGCTACCCTTGCCCTGCTGAGCCTGGGGTTTTTCATCATCTTGTTTGTGTTTTTTTACAAGCGCAAACAACATGAAAACCAACTGGAGCGCCAAAACCTGGAAAACCGGTATAAACAGGAATTGCTGCAAACCCAGCTTGAAATACAGGAACAGACATTGAAAAACATCTCGGAAGAAATTCACGATAACATCGGGCAGGTGCTTAGTTTAACCAAACTAAACCTCGGAACCATCGACTTTCAGAACAGCGAAATGGTTTCACAGAAAGTGGAAGATTCCCGCCTGCTGGTGTCGAAGGCGATCCAGGATCTGCGGGATCTGAGCAGGAGCCTGAATACGGATTATGTTATCCAGATGGGATTGCATCGGGCCATTGAATACGAACTGGAATTGCTGCATAAAGCGGGCAAGCACGAAACAGACCTGCATACCAGTGGCGCATTGTACCGATTGGACAATCAGAAAGAACTAATACTTTTCCGACTGATCCAGGAGATTCTGAATAACATCATGAAACACGCCAATGCAACCAGTGTAAAAGTCAACATCGATTTCTTTCAAAGCAAACTGGTGTTGACGGTTTACGATAACGGGTCGGGCTTTGACCCGAAATTATTTTCAGACCCCGGAATTCCGGCCAAGGGCATGGGATTGCGAAACATGGAAAACCGGGCACGCCTGATTGGCGCTGAATTCGAATTGCACAGCGAACCGGGCTATGGCACCACCGTAAAAATTTCTCTACCCATTAAATCAAATATCGCAAACAATGGAAACGCCTAAAATAAAAGTGGTATTGGTAGACGATCACATTCTGCTTCGAAATGGTCTGGCCAACCTGATCAGTAGTTTCGACAGATATGATGTGTTGTTCGAAGCCAACAATGGAAAGGATTTTCTGGCACGATTAAGAGCAACCAACCTTCCCGACATCGTCCTGCTCGATATCAACATGCCGGAAATGGATGGATATGAAACTTCGCTCTGGCTGAAAAAAAATCATCCGCAGATCAAAGTACTGGCATTGTCGATGTATGATAACGAAGCTTCCATTATCCGAATGCTTAAAAACGGGGCAAAGGGATATATCCTGAAAGATATCGACCCACTCGAATTCAAAGCTGCCCTTGATTCTCTGGTCAGAAAGGGATTCTATTATTCCGACCTGGTGACCGGAAAGCTGATACATGCCGTGAATAGCTTTGAGGAACCGGAAAGTACCGGCAAGACGTTAATCCAGCTCAATGACCGCGAACTGGAATTTCTGAAACTGGCCTGCACTGAAATGACCTACAAGGAGATTGCAGACAAGATGTTTGTGAGCCCCCGTACGGTTGATGGCTACCGCGATTCTCTTTTTGAGAAATTGAATTGCAAAACACGCGTGGGCCTGGTCATGTACGCGATCAAAACCGGTATGGTCAATGTGTGACTGCTTAATTCAGCACGCTGTTTTCCTTTACCTGCTCGATCTTTGATTGTTCACGAATGGCATTCCAGCCACCCAGCACATTCCGGAGATTGTGAATACCCTGTCTTTTCATAAGAGAAGAAGCGATGAGACTCCGATAGCCTCCCGCGCAATGAATATACAGGTTGTCTTTCTCGTTGATGTTCGCCATACTTCCCGGATCAAGCAGATCGGTTAATGGAATATTTACGGCGCCGGCAACATGACCATCAGCAAACTCGGTCTCTCTCCTCACATCTACAATGAGCAATTGCTTGTCGAAAGGAATGTCCATCGCCAGCTCATCTGCCTCCACATTAATGATCATGTCAATGGGTTGTCCTGCATTTTTCCACGCTTCAAATCCACCCTCCAGGTATCCTTTCATGCGGGAAAATCCAACCCTCGCCAGGCGAATAGCGGTTTCTTTTTCTTTCCCTGCCTCGGTAACCAGTAAAAAGTCGCGATCAAATGGAAGCAGGCTTCCTGCCCACTCGGCAAACCGTCCTTCCAGTCCAATGAAAATGGAGCCGGGAATAAATCCTGCAGCAAATATTTCTCCGTGACGCGTATCTAAAATAATTACATCAGTTTCTTCTGACAGGGCATGAAATGATTCGGCAGTCAGCGGAGTCAAAGCCTTTTCCATGATTTCATTCAGGCTGTCATAACCTTCCCGGTTGATCTGCGCATTCACCGGAAAATACTGTGGTGGTTCGGGTAACCCTTCCGTTACCACTTTGATGAACTCCTCTTTACTGGCGGCCAGTAAGGCGTAGTTCGTTTTCTTTTGCTCTCCGATGGTGCTGAAAGTTTCCGGTCCCAGGTTCTTCCCGCAGCTGCTGCCGGCGCCATGTGCCGGATATACGATCACGTTATCTGCCAGTGGCATGATCTTCTTATGCAGACTGTCGTACATCATGCCGGCCAGGTCGGTAACCGTCAGGCTTTCTCCCTTCTGTGCCAGGTCGGGTCTTCCCACATCGCCTACAAACAAAGTATCACCTGTAAATACGGCATGCTCCTTACCATTCTCATCTCTCAATAAATAACAGGTTGATTCCAGGGTATGGCCCGGCGTATGCATTACTTCAAAAGAGAGCTTTCCCAGTTTAAATACTTCACCGTCTTTGGCCACATGCACCGGAAAACCGGTTACGG
The DNA here is from genome assembly GCA_044226045.1 of Chitinophagaceae bacterium. Lineage (GTDB taxonomy): Bacteria > Bacteroidota > Bacteroidia > Chitinophagales > Chitinophagaceae > Endoryza. The sequence continues at coordinate 9,225 of JBGAHR010000081.1, read as the reverse complement.
TCTGCGGTCCATAAACGATTTTCGCACCCGTTGCCTGGCTTAAATCCAGGTGACCACTCACAAAATCCGCATGGAAATGGGTTTCGAAAATATATTCTATCTGTGCTTTTCTTTCAGAAGCCAGTTGAAGATATTCGTCAATATCTCTCAATGGATCAATGACTGCCGCTTTCCCCTCACTCTCTATGTAATAGGCCGCCTCACTCAGGCAGCCTGTATATAATTGACGGATATACATGCTGTTATTTGATTTTATACTCTTCCCGGCAAGCGGAAATAAAAGACAAATTTAGCCTTTATAAAAGAAAAGCGGAAACGACAAGGTCGATTCCGCTTTTCCCGGCATTAAAAGGTTAATACTCAGGCAATCAGTTCATCCACACATTTCATGATCTGATCTATCCGGGCCGTATTAATGGAATAATAGATAAACTTACCCTCGCGGTCCGTTTTCACAATTCCTGCCCTTCTTAAAATAGCGAGGTGCTGGGAAGCCACAGACTGCTCCAGTCGAAGATTGATATAAATCTCCGTCACCGTGATTCTTTTCTTCTCGTCAATCAACCTGACAATCTGCTGTCTAAGCTTATGATTGAGCGCTCTTAGAATCATCGCCCCTTTCTTGAGACTCACAAAATCCACTTTCACCGAATTTTCGTCGCCATTTAACACCATTGAGTAAGTACTGACCAGGTTCATCATTATGAAGTTTAAATAAGGATGGGTTGAGTATCAAATTTAACTTCAATTCGTGTAACAGAGGTTTGAATAAGATTAAAAGTTGCCGCTGGTCATTTTTTTGGATGAATGTAGAATTCTTTAAGATAAACGGGTTCCGCATAGGCAAGAGCGGTGAAATCACCTTGCAAAAATTTATCATGACTACGTTTCACAAAGGTTTTTCCATCAATTTCTACGTCATAAAATTTCGCATGAGGGCTATTTATCAACTTTTTCCATTTCTCTGCACCGGAACCAAAAAAGGCGATGTCTTCATTCAGCAAAAACTGACTAAATGATGACAAATCAAGCACCATCGCCGTGGGCTCCAACATTAAAACGAGATTAGAATTAAATACAGCCGTGAACACCTCCAGACGCCGGGCATCGATCATCGGTGCCAGTTGTGGAGTTTTCACCCCGGCATCTTTCGCAGACGCTGCCAGTAACGTGAGGGTGCTTTCGGTAATAAGCGGAATATCGAGCGCATAACAGAGACCTTTAGCCGTAGCCATGCCCACACGTAATCCGGTATAAGATCCGGGACCGGATGTAACGGCAACCGCTTTCAGATCATTGACAGAAATGGAATTTTCCAATAGCATATCCCGGATGGCCGGCTGGATCCAGGCAGCATGATCATATTGGCTATTGTTCTCTTTAACAGCGATGCACTTCCCGGCTTTCCCGAGGTAGAGCCCCGCCTTTAGAGCAGATGTTTCGATATTTAATATATAATCCATCCGTCTTTATTGACTGTGACGCTGCCAGATCTCTTTTTCAAGGGCGGGAGCAATGCTGTATCTGTTGTCGGTACGAGACAATTCCTTTAATAAAGAATAGATCTTTTCGATCCCTATTTTCTCGGCCCATTCAAAAGGGCCGTAGGGATAATTCGTTCCCAGTTTCATGGCGGTATCAATTTCTTCTCGACTGCTGGTTCCTTCTCCGTAAGTATAATATGCTTCGTTGACAATGCTGGCCACTACGCGGGCGGTTATCAATCCAGGTAAGTCGGGCGCCACTTTATACTCCCATTGCAAGGTTTTGAGTACCTGGTCGGCGGCCTGCAGGTCATGATCAGAACCGACCGCAATTTCCAGAACGCTTCTCTCCAGGAATCCCGGCCAACCATTGATCCGGATGAAATGGTCGCCGATCTGGTGACAGGTGTGATCGACTGAATTGATAAAAAACGGAAAACCGGAACGCATCGACAGATCTTTCGTTCTCTCGCGGTCATGTGTAAACAGGAGATCAACATAAACATCCGCAACAGTTGCCACTAATGTTTTTACAGAACCACACCAGAGCGTTTCCACACCGGAAGGAAATGTCCGCTGCTGCCAGCAGGCTTTCATCGTCGCATCAGCTAAAACTGCGATTTTCATGGTTGGTGAATTATTGAATTTGACAATGAGCCAATGATGATTGCGGATTACGGATTGCGGATGACGGATGGAAAACAATTGGCCAATTTGTTAATTTGTCAATGAGCCAATGAGAATTACGGATTGCGGATGACGGATGACGAATTCAAATGTCAAAATTCAGGTAAAGCGTGAAACCATAAACTGCAAACCGCAAACCGTTAACCGCAAACCGCAAACCGCTAACCCCGTTCCCTCATTCTCCTATCGCCGTCATACTAATTTCTACATTCACATTTTTGGGCAGTGTTTTTACGGCTACCGTTTCACGGGCGGGGAAGTTCGAAGTGAAATATGTTCCATACACTTCATTAACCGCCGAAAACAAGGACATATCACTCAGGAATATGGTGGTTTTAACCACATGACTGAAATCCAGTCCTGCTTCGGTAAGGATATGCTGGAGATTACTCATCACCCTTGTTGTTTCTGTAGTCACATCGCCAGTTTCCAGGTTTCCCGTCTCCTGATTGATCGCTATTTGCCCGGAGATGAAAAGCATTGAACCAACCTTTACCGCCTGTGAATAAGGACCAATAGGGGCAGGAGCTTTCGTTGTATTGATGATCTTTTTTTCCATAAATAGAATTGTTGGTTGTAATAGATACAAAATTCGGTTGGTGGTTTTCAGTTGGCAGTTTGCGGTTTACAGTTTGCGGTTTGCAGTTTGCGGTTCCCTCTTTTTTGGTTTATCGTTTATCGTTTCACGTTGGATGAGGTTGGATTTATTTGTCCAATTGGCTCATTGACTAATTGACAAATTGGCCAATTGTTCTCCATCCGTCATCCGTAATCCGCAATCATCATTGGCTCATTGACTAATTGACAAATTGGCCAATTATCCAATTACCTTCATTTCCTTTCCCACTTTCGTGAAAGCGGCTATCGCTTTGTCGAGGTGAGCGGGTTCATGGGCCGCGCTTAACTGTACGCGTATTCTGGCCTGCCCCTTAGCCACAACCGGGAAGAAGAAGCCGATTACGTAGATTCCTTCTTCCAGCAGTCGTGCTGCAAACTGTTGCGCCACCACTGCATCATACAACATGATCGGAACAATCGGGTGATCGCCTGCTTTGATATCGAAACCTGCTTCGGTCATTTTTGTACGGAAATAACGGGTGTTTTGCTCGAGCTTGTCCCGCAGTTCGGTGGTTTCACTCAGCAGGTCGAATACGGCAATCGATGCGCCCACAATACTTGGAGCGAGTGTATTAGAGAAAAGATAAGGTCTTGAACGCTGACGAAGGATATCGATGATTTCCTTTCTTCCGCTCGTGAATCCACCCGAAGCTCCGCCAAGCGCTTTGCCCAGCGTTCCGGTGATGATGTCGATTTTTCCCATAACACCCCGGTATTCGTGCGTGCCCCGTCCTGTTTTTCCGAGGAATCCGCTGCTATGGCATTCATCGATCATAATAATCGCGTCATATTTCTCAGCGAGGGTTACGATTTTATCGAGTTGGGCAATGGTTCCGTCCATACTGAATGAGCCGTCGGTTACGATCACCCGGCTGCGGAGCGATTGTGTTTCCTTCAGCTTCGCTTCCAGGTCTTCCATGTTGTTATGTTCGTACCGGAAACGATGTGCTTTACACAGCCGAACACCATCAATGATCGAAGCATGATTGAGGGCATCCGAAATGATCGCGTCCTGTTCATTGAAAAGAGGTTCAAACACACCCCCATTGGCATCAAATGCCGCGGCATAAAGAATGGTATCTTCTGTTCCCAGGAAGGTCGAAATTTTTGCTTCAAGCTCTTTATGAATGTCCTGCGTACCACAAATGAAGCGAACGCTGCTCATACCGAATCCGCGCTTGTCGATGTACTTTTTCGCGGCTTCAATTACCTTGGGATGCGAAGAAAGGCCCAGGTAGTTATTGGCGCAAAAATTCAATACTTTCTTTCCGTTAACGATGATTTCCGCCCCCTGGGGTGATTCAATTATCCGTTCTGTCTTATATAGACCTGAATTCCTGATCTCTTCTATTTCCTGGGCCAGCCTGACGACAAATTTTTCATTCATGGAGCAATGTTTTGGTGATCATTGATTGAGTTCGCAAATGTACTGGAAAGAAGGGTTTTGATAAACCCATCCGCCCTTTTGGCGTGTTTTTCGGGCCCCGTATTTTACAGTTCATCCGGCATTTTCGGCTGTTTGCCGGCAGGATGGCACAATTAGAGGAATTTTCACTTTGGCTGTAACATTTTCAAAATACCTTCGTCCAATCTTTCAAAGCAACGCTTATGTTACGGAAAACCTTCATTAGACTAATACTGATTATGGCGGTGGCTACCACCTCGCTGATCGTATTTGCCTCCACCCGGAGCAGTTCGGTTGAAGCTGAACAGTGTTGCGACACCGGAAAAGAAGGCGAAAAGCCTCATGGCAAGTCAGAATGGATGATCCTGGAAACGATCAGCAGAAGTATGATGAATCTTTCAAGCTACTAATTAATTGATTTTCAATATATATTTTCTCTTGAGGCCCTTGAAAAGCCTCTTTTTCATTTAAATGCGATTTTTTTTGGATTTGCCTGTAACATTTGGTTCCTCCAAACGTAAAACTAGAAATAACCTGTAAGAGCATCCTGCTTATGACCGAGAAAGAGTATAATCAATGTGTGAACCAGTACGCAGACAATGTGTACCGTTTCATCCTGAAAAATCTCAGGCATGAAGAGGATGCGCGCGATGTGGTGCAAACCGCATTCGAAAAATTATGGGTCAACCGGGCGGAGGTAGATAATGCCAAATGCAAAAGCTACCTGTTTACTGTTGCCTATCACCAGATGATAGATCACCTCAGAAAGGTCAAAAGAGTGACGCTGAAAGATGAATTCAGCGAAGAAACAAGAATCAGCGACAGACCGGTTTCAAACACCCGCAAAATTCTGGAAGAAGCCCTGAGCAGGCTGAATGAAACACAGCGCTCACTGGTGCTCCTGAAAGACTATGAAGGGTATTCTTATGAGGAAATCAGTAAAATAACAGGCCTCAACGAAAGCCAGGTGAAGGTATACCTTCACCGCGCCAGGCTCCAGTTGAAAAGCTTTTTGGTAAGTCCGGAAAACGTATTATAAAATGAACATCAACCGCTTCAACTACGAGGAATATTTCCTGCTCTACGTTGACAACGAACTGAGCATGGAAGAGCGCCGGGAGGTAGAAGACTTCGTTCGGGTAAACTCCGACCTCCGCGAAGAGCTGAATATGTTGATGCAGTCCGTGATCCGGCCTGACAAGAAACTGGTTTTCGACGACAAGGCTTCCCTGATCAAAGCTGTCAGCCCCGTCAACCCCGTTCATGAACTCAATTGCGAAGAATACTTCATACTTTATGGCGACAACGAACTGACCAACGAAGAAAAAGATTTCGTTGAACAATTCGTTTATCGCAATCCTCAATTCCAGGCTTCTTTCGAATTATTCCAGCTTGCACGCCTGGAAGCTCCCGCCGAACTGGTGTTCCCTTACAAAGATTCACTCTACCGTCATGAAAAAGATGAAAGAGTGATTGTAATGAGATGGTGGAAAATCGCAGTTGCCGCTGCGTTGATTCTCGCCTTTACGGGTTCTGCTTACTACCTTTTCAATAATAACAAGGAACAACCCGGTAATAACGGATTTGCCGGAACAACTCCTGCCAATTCTTCCAAAGGAAACAACAAGACTCCCGGAAACAAGCCCGATCAAGCCAATCAGTCCACTGGAATTACTTCCAAACCCGAAGAAGTTCAGATCGCACAGTCACCCGTAAACAATTCAGATAGCAGGTCTGCACAACAACATATCAATCCGATTCAACAGGAACAACCCGGTCAGATCCTGATTGCGTCAAATACTAATCCTGTTCAGGAAGATGGCTCTGCTGTACAAGATGCTACTGCAAAAAAAATTATACCTGGCAGTAACCTTTCCACTGAGACAGACGTTAAACCTATAGAGCTCGCACATATAGAGACGCCTTCCGCTAACCCGGTAAGCGCTACGGATAACAGAAGAGTGGTCGCTATTGATGTAGAAAAAAGTTTCGAAGAGCTCTCTCCTAATGATCGTCGCAATGATGGAAATTATGCGCAGTTTGCCAGCAACGATGATCGGATAGAAGTTCTTAACACAACCGTCAGTAATAAAGGGAAAGCCCGTGGTTTCTTCCGCAAGCTGGGACGCGTAGTCGATAAAGCAACCAATTTCGGAGGAAACGAGGATAAACCCGAATCTGAAAAGAAAGGCGTAAGAATCGCCAGCTTCCAGATAGCCTTAAAATAAATAATCACACCAGTTTAAAAATTACGAATATGAAAAGGATAGCATTCGTCCTTGCAGGGATATGTTTTGCACTCACGAGCCTGGCTCAGAATGATACCACCCAGGCCTCTAAATCAGATACCATCCGCGTCGGAAATATGCTGATCATTAAAAACAAGGATGGCAGACAGGATAGAGACGAAGAAGTGACCATCACCAAACGTCGCCGCCACTACGATCGCTCTAATGTTTCCACCAACTGGCTGGTTCTCGACCTTGGCGTAAGCCAGTTCAGCGATAAAACGGATTATTCTTCTGCAGCGGTACAGGATCCGGCTACTGGATTTGCGCCGGGCTTCACCAAAGACAAATTCAAACTTCGCAACGGAAAGTCACTCAACGTAAACATCTGGTTTTTCCTGCAGGAACTGAACCTGGTAAAGCATGTGGTAAACCTTAAATATGGTCTCGGAGTTGAACTCAACAACTATCATTTCCGCAATAACGTCATCTTTAATACCCAGCCTACCCAGGTAGTGATCGATGCATCAACCGGCTACAGCAAAAACAAACTGGCGGCCGATTACCTGACCGCTCCGTTGATGCTCAATTTCAATTTCACGCCCGGACGCAAACATGGTTTTGGTTTCAGTATCGGCGCCAGCGCAGGTTACCTGTACAGTGCCCGCCAAAAAACCAAGAGTGATGCAAACGGAAAAGAAAAGCATTGGGATGATTTCGACCTTAACCCCTGGAAGATATCCTATATCGGGGAACTGCAACTGGGATTTGTGAAACTCTATGGCTCGATGGGAAGCAAGAGCATGTTCTCCAAAGGCCTCGATATGACCCCGTATAATGTAGGTATCCGCCTGAGCAATTAATCAAACAGCATACAATAAGAATTTACGATTTCTCTTATGTTTAGAATCCCCGGCGTCCTTTTGGATGCCGGTTTTTTTATACCCCTTTTCTACTTCCGATTCACGAGGTAAGCACCGGCGATAACCAGTAAAATACCTAATACCTTCTGCAGGTTGATGGGGCTCTCCTTCATCCCCAGCACCCCAAAATGATCCATTACAACAGCAGTCAGCAACTGACCGGCCACAATCAGCACAAACAGATTGGCAGCCCCTACTTCCTGAACAGATAACAATACTATATACACAACAGCCACCCCCAGCAGCCCCCCGGTAAACTTATACCATTCTATAGAGGAAAAGGACTGAAAGGAAGGCACCGGCTGTTTGGAAAGAAACAACAATACGGCGAGCGCCAGGGTACCCCCCACAAATGAAATGAACGCAGATAAAACAGGATGCTGCGTGGCCGCTCTCAACTGACTGTTAACTCCCGACTGAATACTCATGGCTACCCCGGCCAGAACAGGTAATATGTAAAATAACGTCTTCATCTATCATCAGATTTACCGGCAAATTTCAACTATTTAACCGAAAACACATTCTTGCAGAAAAGCCCCATAAAGCAGCGCCTGCTATAATAAAAAATCTGACTTTTCAAAACTTTACGTTAAGAACTCTTAACAATTCACGGATAGAAAATAAAATGTGGATTTCTTTTTGGCATTTACAGGTGTTAAAAAATATACAGAACAAAATACGGCCAAATTATTGCTCGTTATAAGCAGGTCGATCCGCCCTGTTAAAATTTTTTATCACTTAAACATGTAACCGATCGACTCGTCTGTACATAAACGCAGATTGATATGAAAACAAAACTCCCTGGCGCATTCATCGTCCTGATTGCCTTAATGGCTTTTTCTTTCCGCTCAGACAACAAGAGCTTTTTCAAAAAAAATCGCCGCTCATCAGAGCCGGTGGGCACCGTGTACATAATCGTAGACAAGTCGGATTACGAATTGCAGGTTTATGACGATGATGGCTGGTATGCTACCTACCCGGTGGTATTCGGCAATAAAGATCTCGGAGATAAAATGTACGAGGGAGACAAGAAAACACCCGAGGGAACTTTTAAAATAATTTCCAAAAGGCCGCACGATAAATGGCATAAAATGCTCATGCTGGATTATCCCAACCAGGAAAGCTGGGCAAAATTCAACCAGCGAAAAGCAAAAGGACAGATTCCAAAATCTGCAAAAATTGGCGGAGGCATTGCCATCCATGGCACCTGGCCCAATGATGAAATCGTGGTAGACGATTATACCAACTGGACCAACGGATGCGTATCCCTGAAAAACGAAGACCTGGACGATCTTGATTCTTATATCAAAGTGGGAACCAAGGTAATTATCAGGAGATAACAGAAATGGACGCTAACAAGAGGAAAAATCACACGTATATTTCCGATTATTTTTGTCCAACCTTTTCAACTAACCTTTCGTATATAATATTGAGTGTGCTGATCCTCTGAGGCTACTGATGCATTAACACATCGTAGTTGGTGTAGCATGGAACTTAACAAAAAACCCCGCATTCTCCAGCCAGCGGGGTTTTTTTATGCAATTTGCCAATGGATCAATTAGTCAATGAGCCAATGCAATGACTGATTAAGGATGACGAATTACGGATTACGGATGCTTGAAGCAATTAGTCAATTGGTGAATCACTGTTGTCCGGGGAAAACTCGGAGAGCGCAATTGGTCAATTAGTCAATGGTCCAATTTGCCAATGAACAGCAAACCCCTAACTATAAACAGCAAACTGAATTTCAACAATAGCCGGGCTTTATTCTACCGCTGTTCACCACCGAAGAAATAATTGAATTAGTCGCTCCCGCTCTCACTCCCGCTCACCTAAAGTAGCCGGGCTGTATATCGGTTACCGGCGCCTTTTTTTGTGGG
>JBGAHR010000080.1:0-15813 GCA_044226045.1 Chitinophagaceae bacterium | reverse complement strand
ATACGCAGGAAGGTACTACCCTGCTTTAACGAATCGTCTACAAATACGATCCGGTCGGCTGTATTGATGTCATTCCCATAAGTTACCTCAAAGTTTTCGATGAAATCATTTCTGGGATCGTAATGAATGATATTGGCAGATGAACTGAACAAAAGATCATTTACCAAATTAACAAACGCCACATTCGACTGATGACAGGAAGAAATGATCAGGGTATGCAGATTCCTATTGTCGTCCTGGCTGTATTCTGCTTTTGCCAGCTTTTCTAACCAAATCCGGATTTTGTCTTCATTTAATTGTAAAAACTCCTCCGAGTTGAAAGTATAATTAATAAACCCGCTCGAGTTCGGAAGCACTGAATATTTCATCATACCCGCATTGAACCTGTAAGTCCGCTTGTCTTCTTCGTCTGTTAACCGGCGGATCGTCGGAAAACTGAACACCACCGCCGGTACGAGTGAGGTGCTGTTGGTTTCAATCAAGCATTCCTCATTAACCAGTTTCCCTGCTCCAAATCGGCTCGGATAACAATGAGCGCACTTTTCAACAGACTGCCAACTGGTTGGCAGCGCTACAAAAAAATGCTCCATCCTTTCCTTTTGAACCCTGTCGAATAAAGAATCGACCCTAACCATCCGGGCGTCCGCTTCCGGCTCTTTCCATCTAAATTCTTTTCGAAGGTCTTCCGCCTGCGGGCTCATATCGCGTACATGAAGCAAATTAAAGTGGTTTGGATTCACCCTGCCCGGATATTTTTCCTTTACAATAAACTCCTCTACTTTTAAAGCCGTGCTGAATGTACTGGCGATCGGTATAATGAGAATCACGTGGGGCAGCAACTGGCTGGACTTTATCATCCGCATATCTCCTTCGTCACTAACCAGGTTATGATTCAGCTTGGTGTTATCAGTCTTCCATCTCTTAGCCCAGAATTTTTCCGTAAGACTTAATAATAGTTCTGCATACAAACCATACCCAACCAGCGTAACCCCTTCCTTACAAAAGGTTTCGATCTCCCGGCTGGTAAAAACCTGGTCTATTCTCTTTATTAGTAAATAGGCAAATTTGCTGGCAAAAAAAGAGTTTTGAAAAATCCGCTTTGCAAAATAGAAATCTGTTATATGAATCTTCCCACCGATCCTGTAATGGGACCGGGGAATTTTAAACCCAGGGTAGCTGTCTTTCAACAATTCCATATCCATTGAACCTTATTTAAATTCGTTTTGAAGTAATATAAATGCGTTCTGTTCAAACAAAGTTCTCTGATCAGCTTCCATAAATAGAAGATCCAGGGGGAGCAAAACGCCGTTTGAATCTATAATGGGAGATTTAATTGCCGACATCAGGCATTTCTGCGGGGAAGAACCTGCCACCTCTTCCCCTTCGTATGTGGAGGATGTAATATTGAAATGTGCTCTCGCAACCCTTCTGTTCAATTCGAGATTACAATAAAATGATTTCCCCCATAAAACATCTGTAAAATAAAAACGCCCCAATAGTTGATTTTCCAGGTGAGAAACGATAATCAGCGGATTGGTTATATTCCAAAAATCCAGCGTCTGGCTAAGTTTTGATATTGTTTTATTAATATCGACAAACTCTAGCAATTTGTCGACCGAAATTCCTTTAAATATAACCGGCAAGTCAGGAAAACTGAATTCCAGATTACCCGCTAATCTCAACAACTGACTTCCGTCCAGACTGGCTTTGTCAAGTCCGATGCAAAGTACTAGCAGTCGTTCTTTATCTTCATATATTTTCGACTCCCGAATATTTCCTTCGATGCCCTGCCATAAACGTAATTCATCTTCATCACCTTGAATTGTACTGTACGCCACCTCATATTCAATTACCGTTTTCGTAGTAGCTCCTCCCCAATTACTATTTTCACCGAAGGGTACTTTACGCAAACTTAAAAGCTCCTCTATTCCTTTTATATCCATTTTTGTAGAGTCGGTTGGCAAATAGTGCTGTAACGGGCTGGTAAAACCAGTCCTTCTTCTGATAGGAAGCACCATATTGATACAGGTTCCAAATAAAACCTCCTCCTGTGAATTTATGGGTACGTCGGGCGTCGAAAAACGGGTTCTGCCAAATCGGGATGAAGTAAATACCAGTAAATCACCGGCATTGCTTTTAATGAGGGATGCCAGGCGAAGCAATCCGCAATGTACCAAGTGTCGTTTGCATTGCTGGTAGAGACGGGAGGGGTTGATCGTATCAAATAACTCATCTATCTTAAAATCCTTGCTGCTTAAAATCCGCAGGTCCTTCTCAAACAATCCGGCTGTGTTATCACCAGCATTCTGCAACCTTTTCCATCCGCGATCAGTGCTTTCTATCAGGGTGGGCACAATCCCCTTCTCCCCAAGATCAAAAACGGATGTATAAAGAGCAACGTTGTCTTTTTGACCTGTTTTATCGGTCTGCAGGTACCTTTTCATAAATGAATCAGGCGCTGCTTCATTGTCAGATTTGCCTTTAAATACCTGTGCAGCCACCACGCCGCAATTGTTACTGACATGTTCATCAATATTCTTTACCAATTCTCTTAGGCCCGACACAAAATCCTTTGTGAACGTCCAAATCGACTCCAATCGATCGTAATGATCCTGTTCTCTCAGTACTTCCTTGGCGCTCAGCGTTGTAAAAACAAAAGTGTAAATCAGGGGCATCGCTGCCATCTCCAGAAATAGAGACTTCGTTTTAATCCATTCCGGTTCCAATTCTCCTGCCTGAAGAAACTTTACCAGGAATCCTGCATTTCGAAGAGATTTATAAAAGGCTATTCGTCCCAGGTTGATCAAACAATTATCCGGCTCCCGGGTGTCGGAAGAAGCAATAATTGCTTTATTATATAATTGAAACAAATGATCATCGTCGTTGTCCCAACGAATGAATTCGTTATGCTTGTCCACCGGATGTTCTTTTGTCAGCTCCGCGAAAGAAATTTCAAAAAAACTCTCATAAACAAACTTTCTTTTACGGGAAATCAGGAACAATAACATGAAGCTGTCCGAGTGCACCAACCAATTCTCCGGAAAACTGCTGTATTCTTTAATATTAAAATGTATGCTTGCATCCTTCAGTTTTAACACAAAAGGATTTCTTTGCAGCATAAGATAGGCGTACGTGCCAAACTGGGTTAGTTTCCTAAAAAATTCCGGGTCCTTTTTTTGGAAATTATATTCGAAGTTCAATTCAAACTGCAGATGCGGAAACTTCTCCAACAACAACATCAGGTAGCCAATAAACGAAATTTCAATTTCTTCCAGCTTTTTACGCGCCAAAATCTCAAAAGTTACTTTCTTTTGATTGGGATCAGAACTCCTGGCTTTAGTAATTATTTCGTTGATGTCTGCGGCAGTAATATAACTGCCTTTAATTTCCACCTGAATCATTCCCGGGAAAAGGTTTAAGGTTCGAGCTTACCATTAATGTCAGCTTCTTTCTGAATTCTGAAGAGGTTGCAAGAGTTCTACTAACGCCGTATGTCGAATATATTAAAATAAATACAACAAACCTTCTTTTTCATATATACATATGCTTTAGATAGCCTTAAACAGGCCAACAGCAAGCAGACTACCCAAAAACCCCAAAATTTTGATCTGGTCAAAAAAATATTTGTGTAGCCACTTGACTTCATATATATTCGTAGCCAAATAGCTACACTAATGAATCTAAGAAGAGATGTGTTCCAGGCGATTGCCGACCCCACCCGAAGAGCGATCCTGTTGCTGGTTGCCAGCCAGTCGATGACAGCCGGCGCGATCGCAGCAAATTTCGATACGGCGCGCCCGACCGTTTCGAAGCACCTGCAAATTTTAACCGAATGCGAACTGCTGACGCAGGAACCAACGGGCAGAGAAGTATACTATCATTTCAATCCAAAAAAAATGAAAGAAGTGGCTGATTTCATAGAACCCTTCCGAAAGATGTGGGATGACCGGTTCAATAAACTGGAATCTATTATGAAAAAATACAAAACCAAAAAATAACTACATGGAACGCAAAACAAAAATCCAGGCGGAAGAAGGTCGCCAGGATCTGCTCATCACCCGCGAATTTGAACTCCCGGTAGACCTGCTGTTTAAGGCATATGAAGATCCGGAGATCGTTTCGCAATGGATGGGCACGCGGGTGATCAAACTGGAAAATAGAGATCACGGCTCCTGGGCATTTGAGACTTCCAACCCGGAGGGACAGGTTGTCTTTCGCGCTCATGGTACGATCCACCGCTTTCTTCCCAACCAGCAGATCATCCGCACATTCGAAATGGAAAACGCGCCTTTTGAAGTGCAACTGGAATACCTGCAATTTGAGCCACTCACCGAAGAGACGAGTCGCCTGACGATCCATGCGATCTATCGCTCCAATGCTTTGCGCGACCAGATGCTTAAACTGCCCTTCGCTTATGGTATCAACATGGCACACGACCGACTGCAGCAAATAGTGGAAAAACTTAAATAACACAGTATGAGCAAAAGAAACAAAATCATCTATTGGATTGTCACCGCCTGGCTTTCGCTGGGCATGTTATCCACTGCAATCGTTCAGTTGATCGGGGAAAAGAATGAGACTGATATGTTTCACCGTCTCGGCTACCCGACTTACCTGATGTTCATACTGGGTGTATTGAAAATAGCAGGTGTTGGGGTGATACTGCTGCCTCGCCTTCCGTTACTGAAGGAATGGGCCTATGCAGGTTGCTGTTTTGCCATGGCGGGAGCCCTGTTGTCGCACCTGTTCGTGCAGGACCCGGCCAAAGAACTCTTCGGCCCTTCGCTCCTGTTGTTATTAACTTTCCTGTCGTGGTACTATCGGCCCGATAACCGAAAAGTGGAAACGCTTACCTTTAAACAAAGAATGGCATGAATCCGAAAACAGATTTCTTTTTTGAAAAAGACGGACCCTGGCAAAAGGAATACCAGAAACTCCGCAGCACCCTGCTTTCCTGTGGCCTGACGGAAGAGTTGAAATGGGGTTGTCCCTGCTACACCTTCAACAATGCCAATATCGTGCTGATCCACGGTTTCAAAGAGTACTGTGCGCTGCTTTTCTTCAAAGGCGCCCTGTTGGGCGATGCGGAGAACCTGCTGATACAGCAAACAGAAAATGTGCAATCCGCCCGCCAGATGAGATTTACCTCATTGAAAGAAATCACCTCAAAACAACGCCTCATCAAGGAATACGTTTATGAAGCGATAGAAGTGGAAAAAGCGGGATTGAAAGTTGCTTTAAAAAAGGTGGAAGAATACAAAGTGCCGGAAGAATTCCAGAAAAGACTGCAAAAAAACAGCTCTCTCAAAAAAGCTTTTCAATCACTAACCCCGGGCCGGCAGCGAGCCTACCTGCTACATTTTTCCCAAGCCAAACAATCCACCACCCGTGAAGCAAGAATTGATAAATGGATCCCGGCGATCATGAAAGGGAAAGGAATGAATGAGTAATTAGCCAATTTGACAATTAGCCAATGCGCCAATGCGATTACGGATTACGGATTACGAATGGCAGATGGAAGGCGCAATGGGCCAATGTGCAAATTAGTTAATAAGCCAATGCGATTACGAATTACGGATTACGAATGACGGATGGAAATGCAATTGGTCAATTGGTCAGTTTGTCAATGAGCCAATGAAATTACGACGAATTACGAATGACGGATGGCGAATAATGAATTAAAAAATCAAAAGGCAAAATTCCAAAATGTGCTCAAACTCAGTTAACCGTAAAACCGAAAACCGCCAACAGTCAGCCGCAGACTCTACTTTGATTCGTTGGATTCCTGAAAAAGGAACTAACGGCTCTTCGCAAACTGTTGCTGGATTGCCCATTGCAGGAAGAGCTGAAATGGGGATCTCCCTGCTATTCATTCGAAGGTAAAAACCTGGTGATATTGGGAACACTGAAAGACTGCTGCGTTTTCAGTTTCTTCAAAGGAGCGTTGTTGGCTGACAAGGCCAACATCCTGGAAAGCCCAGGCAAGAACACACAAAGCGCAAAAATTGTACGAATCACGAGCCTTAAACAAATCGAATCAATTCGATCCACTTTAAAAGAATATGTATACGAGGCGATCGAGGCTGAAAAAGACCAAAAGTAAAATTTCAAAGCGGTCATCACAATGGGATATCCCGGAAGAATTTCAGCAAGCCTTATCCAAAAACAAAGAATTGAAAAAAGCTTTCAATCCCTCTCACCGGGCAGACAAAGAGCCTACCTGCTACACTCTCCCAGGCGAAACAATCCACCACCTCCGCGAGGCAAGAATAAAAAATGCACACCGGCAATACTTCGAAAAGGAAAAGGAATGAATGAGCAATGAGCCAATGTGGCAATTATGAATGAGCCAATGAAATTACGAATGACGGATTACGAATTACGAATTACGAAGAAGCAATGGAAGACGCAATGATCAAATGAGCAAATTAGTCAATCACGGATTTGTCCGGGGAAAACGCTGAGGGTAATGGTAAATTAACAATGGACGCAATTGCGGATGAACGATAAACCGCTAACCGTAAACAGCAAACTGAATGAGCAAATTAGTCAATTAGCTAATGCGACTCTATCGATTACTGTTCACCACCGAAGAACCGAAGCTGGGTCATAGACCAAATTAGTCAATTACCGGGATTGCGATACGGATCGGCCTTGTCGCTCTTTGCCAATGAGCAAATTAGTCAATGTCAGACTTTTCTTAAAATGACGGATTAAAGAGGTGACGGATGGAAGAAGAAGGGGGCTCAGCAAATTAAATTAGCAAATGCAAGATGATTATTTGATTGCAGGATCAGGGATGACGAATGGACTTTCCAACTGACCAATGAGCAAATTAGTCAATAAGCCAATGGATTACGGATTACGGATTACGAATGGCGGATGGAAGGCGCAATGGGCCAATGTGCAAATTAGTCAATAAGCTAATGGGATTGCGGATGACGGATTACGAATGACGGATGGAAGACGCAATGGGCCAATGTGCAAATTAGTCAATAAGCCAATGGGATTACGGATGACGGATTACGAATGACGGATGGCGAATAATGAATTAAAAAATCAAAAGGCAAAATTCCAAAAAAATGCGCTCAAACCGCCAACTGCAAACCGAAAACCGCCAACAGTCAGCCGCAGACTCCTACTTTGATTCGCTGGATTCCTGGAAAAAGGAACTAACGGCTCTTCGCAAACTGTTGCTGGATTGCCCATTGCAGGAAGAGCTGAAATGGGGATCTCCCTGCTATTCATTCGAAGGTAAAAACCTGGTGATATTGGGAACACTGAAAGACTGCTGCGTTTTCAGTTTCTTCAAAGGAGCGTTGCTGGCTGACAAGGCCAACATCCTGGAAAGCCCGGGTAAGAACACACAAAGCGCAAAAATTATACGAATCACGAGCCTTACACAAATCAAATCAATTCAATCCACTTTAAAAGAATATGTATACGAGGCGATCGAGGCTGAAAAAGCCGGACTAAAAGTAAAGTTTAAAGCGGTCAGCGAATGGGATGTCCCGGAAGAATTTCAGCAAGCCTTATCCCAAAATAAAGAATTGAAAAAAGCTTTTCAATCCCTTACACCAGGCAGACAAAGAGCCTACCTGCTACACTTCTCCCAAGCGAAACAATCCACCACCCGCGAGGCAAGAATAAAAAAATGGACACCGGCAATACTGAAAGGGAAAGGAATGAATGAGCAATGAGCCAATGTGGCAATTAGTGAATGAGCCAATGAAATTACGAATGACGGATTACGGATGACGGATGGAAGAAGCAATGGGCCAATGTGCAAATTAGTCAATTAGCCAATACGATTGCGGATGACGGATTACGGATGGAAGAGCAATGGGCCAATGAGCAAATTAGTCAATTAGCCAATACGATTGCGGATGACGGATTGCGGATGACGGATGGAAGAAGCAATGGGCCAATGAGCAAATTAGTCAATTAGCCAATGCAATTGCGGATGACGGATTACGGATGACGGATTACGGATGGAAGAAGCAATGGGCCAATGAGCAAATTAGTCAATTAGCCAATGCGATTGCGAATGACGGATTGCGGATGACGGATTACGGATGACGGATGGCTATTATAGATTTAGAAATTCAGAAATCAAGATTGAAAACTGTAAGCAACCGAATAAAGTGCTTTCTTTTTACTTTTGAATTTTGAATTCGCACAATTCGCATAATTCGCGTAATTCGCATAATTCGCGTCTACAACTCATACTTCACCTCATGATACAACGGATTGTCGGAAATCTTTTTTAGCTTTTTTAGCTCATCGGCCGAATAGCGGGCTTTTCTGAGATCGGCTGCCTTCAGATCGTTCACCAGTCCGTTATCTGTTCGAATAAGCGCGCCATTGGTCTTTTCTATCAGTTTTTTATAAAGGGCCTTCGCGGGAAAATTTTCACTGCCACCCCAGGCCTGGGGTACCTTATCCTGCACCAACGGCATAAATGCCAGTATCTTTTCTTCCATCATCTTTTCCAACCCGCTGAGAGAGGCGGTGCCATTGTGACTTCCGTGATGTCCTACCTTATAAAATATGGTTTTGGCAAGGAGCTGCTGTGCCGTGCGTCCTCCGTTTTTCTTCAACTTTTTACTAACCGCTTCATCATGCCACGACATCCAGTTCCCGGACTGCGCGTCTGCCGGAAACAACAATACCTTCTTGGAATTCTGCATCTCAATGGCAAAAGCCAGGCTTGTGTTGTTTACATAACTGGTCAATGCAATGGCCAGTTCTCCTGCCCCATCCAGCCAGTCATATTCTATCTGCCGCCATTGATTCTGCTTTTTATTATAGTATTCGCGATTGAATTTCTTTTCTTCCTTTTCATCCATCTTATAGCGGGCAGAAAAAGGAGATTTTAAAAAATGGTCGGTTTCCAGTGTGTTCTCCGAAAGATTGAAATCGTTGAAGCGCATGCCCATTTTCAGCGCTACGGAATACATTTCATTGTGCTGCAGATCATTCTTGATGCCATGCAGGTCGTCGTCATAGGGAGGGCCGAGGATATGGAACTTCACTCCACCCACCATATCATCGATCACTTCGCCGGGCTTACGATACATCTTGCTCTTTGCCTTGGAGATTGATTTACCTTTTACATATTTCATGGCATCGCTGATCTTCAATCGTACACCGGGACTGGCGAGTGACGCGATATTCTCAAAGCTCAGCAGGTCGATGGCTTTCTCCAGACCGGCTCTTCTTTTCTCCAATCCTCTTGTGTAACGCACATAGGAATTCCTGATCCGTTGACGCGATTTTACCTGCTGGAGGTTTCTTTCGAGGAGCGCCTGCAGGGCTTTTACTTTTTTTCCTTTTTCTGCCAGCAACTTCCTGGCCAGGGGGTCCTCTTCATTCTCTGCCCATGACATCCATACCTGGCGAAATTTTATGTTATCGAATACGGTCCTGGCCTGGTTGAATCCGCTGACGTGGTCTTCGTGCTCGTGGGTGATCACCACCAGGTCGAGGGTATTGTCGACGATGGATGACTGGATATCCTTCACACAGGCTTCAATGGCGTCTTTCTTTGTTTTATAACCACCACAGTCGATGAGCATCGTAAATACCACTTCATCGTCTTTACGAAACAGCAGTAAAAAACAATCGCCGACCGATCCGGTATGGTACATTCTGATGATGACATTATCCGCGTTATTCATGGTTGGCAGTTTTTGATTGGTGGATAAATGAAAGTGGCTCGATCTGTTCCTTAAGCGCCGCGATGCCGGTCTCTTCGCTATAACGGCCATACTCACACTCATACTGCATGATCACGCGGGCTTTGTTAGGGATATATTTCTTATTCTTTGTCCATGCTTCCATATCGAGCAGCGGCTTGGAAATGATATGTTTCAGCTTCAGCTCATTCAGATCAAACACCAGGGTACAACCGCCCCTGAACAAAAATTCGCCATCGTCGAATTCGGTATCAGAGGAGGCCTTGAATGTTTTAATGCTGTAGTCATCCGCATTTTCATCATACACCACTTTCACGCCGCAGCTTTGAGCCAGGATCACGATCACCTGGTTCTGAATCGTTCCGTCCGGCGCCACGCGGTTGTTCAAACGAATGTCCTGTATTTCCAGGGAAGGACCCGATCTGTATTTAGGAGAAGTGTGAATGTTCAGATCCTTGTAATGGTCGGTGAATACCAGCCCGGTCAGCCTTTCGAAGAGCAAGCTGAGGCTTTTTGATTTGATCACCCGGTTATAGAAATACTGATGCAAACCCACGATGGGTTTTTTTTGAGGTGATGAACTGATGGGTCGGTAGACAATAAACTGGCGGGTGAGGTTGAATATCCGTCTTCGGTCTTTCTCGTATCCTATTTCGTTCTTGAAATCCAGTAGAAAATCTTCGAGTGGTTTGGTAAAACGGGTAAAGGCTTCCGATTCATCGCCTACATTATAAGAGAGGCTTTCCACCGACAGACTGGAGATGCCTTCCGGATAAATCCCCCGTTTTCTAAATGCATCGATGAAAGAGATGCGATAACCGCGTTTGTCGTCTGCCACCAGGTCGAGATCGGCCGTGATGATTGCCCGGAGGTAATCGCCGAAGCAGATATCGACCGGTGGGCAATAATCCAGTGCCCGGATGCACATGTTCAGTATATGGGAAGCTGTTTTGGAGGCTTCTGTGGCCAGGCTTTGAACCAGGTGTGTATTCAACTCTCCATTGGGTAAAACACCTGTACCACTTGTGGCAATGCGGATGATCTCGGCAGCCCGGCGATCGTAGATGTTGACAAACGCATCGAATACCGCTGCTACCAATATTGAACCCCGGTCGTGGCATTCGAAAACAGTTCTGTAGGCTTTGAGATCGGGTTTAATTCGCACCCATTTCTTGTTTTTGATCTGGCCAATACCATCGCGCAGGCTGTCTGGATTTCCGGAAGCCTTGCCAAACTCAACCGCCAGCTTTCCCAACAGGTTTTCCGCGTCGAAACGCCCGCGTGTTTTAGATATTTCGTGATTGGTCACTTCCACAAAACTGAAATGCTGGAATAGCGCGATGATATCCGCAAATGCTTCATGAAAAGCGGCTACATCCGGGTGAGTGGCTTCCATAAATCGCATGAACATTCCGTCGAGGATGGCATGCGATACTTCGTGCGCTATGATATCATGCGAGAGACAGGAAAAAACAATGCTTCCCGGCATATGCAAATCTTCGCTGGCGGGGGTAGCATTGAAATATCCAAACAATACCGCTTTGCGGTCGGGTGAATAATAGGCGTTAGCGCCGCGAAACGCGTGTGGGTACAACAACAGCTTGGGTACATAGACTTTGAACAGTTGTGTTTTGCCTTCGTCATCGGATTTGTCAACTTCAACAGTTGCCGGGCTCCATTGAACTTTGCGGCCAATCGCCTTTTCAAAATTCTTGATCGTATTCATCGTTACTGCATAGACCATTTGCTGGTGGAACTGCGGATTGCTTTCGCTCGGATCCAGCCCGTCGCTGGCAAGGATTTCTTTCTGATTCAGATCCACCGGTCGGTAAACCGCATTGCTCGAGGGGTCGCGGTCAACCACCTTGATATACTCGCCTTCAGGCCCTTCGGCAAGATCTTCTTCCCATGGAATTTTATAGGTAATTTCGTTGATGCTGGCATTGTCGAGTTCGAGCGACATGGAAGGATCGAATGCATATCCTCGCAATTTTCGGAAAGCAGGCTTATTCTTCATGATCGGATTCGGTTTAAGTGAGTATCCGAATTTATCCATTTCTTTACTCCGTTACCCGGGTGTTTTTACGGTAAATCTGTCCCATTCACCCGGCCGAACCCAACTAGAAAAATTATATATCATTGATTATCAGTGTTAATAATTTAGAAAATCTAAATTTTATTTAGTTTTTGTAGATAATTTATTAATTTTATACTGTTTCGTTCATGCAGGTAGTGAATAAAAGAGTGCTAAACGATTGTATCCGCCGTCATCCCCGGTCGGAGAAGAAAATGATAGAATGGTACCTGGATGTGAATGGTTCCAAATGGAAGAATGAAAAGGAGATGAAAGCAGGTTCGCTTTTTGAAGTGGAAGAAACGCATGAAGACGGCCTGTTTCTTTTTCGGTTGAGCGGAACATTTATCATTACCACCCTGATTGTCTTCCGCGCCAGAACGATTTATTTACTGTTTGCGGGAACAGACAAGGAATACAGGGATTTGCATTCAATAGAATAAAAAGGTTTGTAAATGAGAAATAAGATCATGTCGAAAGAGGCCTATCAGTTAACGATGACAGAAATCGAAAAGCTGATGAAGATGGGTGAAAAGAACCTGAGTCCTGCCAACATCAAAAGGCTGAGGGATTTGTCGAAAGCCGCGGAAGCCTATGAAGATCTTCATGAGCAGATGCCGGTAAGCGCCTCCCTGCGGGATATTCTTTCGGTAAAGTTTTCCCAGATGGGCATTAACCAGTCTTATGGCGCCAAATTGCTGGGCATTAGCGAGGCTAAACTCTCTCAAATATTGAACGGCCGGCAAAAGCCCGATGTAAGATTATTGAAAGCCATTCACGTACAATTGAAAGTCGACGGCAATACCCTGATGGCTATCGTCTGACGATTGTCTGGCAGCCGGCGCGGTTTACCCAGCTGAAAAATGGCTTCTCGTTTATTTAGGCACCGATCCTTTGCGAGTGGCAAACTGGAAGAGTGTGATCAGGATCCACAGAGCGGAAAAGGCCACCAGGCCGATGGTATTCCATTTCACATCTTCCGGATCGAAACGTCCATGAATTTTGATGCGGTAGAATTTATTGGAGTATTCCTGGCTGTATTCGATCGCCAGTCCGAACAGATAAAGCACGCCGAAAATAATGGCATGTACCCATACCCGTCCGCGGGCGAATAAAAAATTTAGAAAAGCGGCCGCCAGAAAATAGAACAGCGCGTGCAGTTGCTTGTCGTGGTGCCTGAAAGAAGAAGGCAGTTTTACCATAAATCCCACCACTGAAACGATAAAGGCCAATAATACCAATCCGATCTTAGCTGCGCCCGAAAGACGTTGATTCATACGCGAATTAAGCGAATTATGCGAATTATGCGAATTATTTTGTGATGCGAAGGGCGTTTACCGTTTAAAGTTTATCGTTTCACGTTGGTTTGCAGTTTGCGGTTTGCGGTTTCTCTTTCCGTTTCCCTTTCCCTTTCCGTTTCCGTTTCTCTTTCCGTTTCCCTTTCCGTTTCTCTTTGCCTTTCCGCTCCCGCTCCCACTCCCGCTCCGTTATTCCCGCTCGCGCTTGCGCCATCCGTCATTCGTAATTCGTCATCCGTAATCGCATTGGCCACCTGGTGCATTTTTCAATCGCATTCGTCATCTCATCGCTCACACTACTTTTTTTCCTTTTTAAAATTGTTTTTTACTCATTGTTAAAGATCGGTAGCCTTCTAACTTGCCCCTCCTAAATATTATCTTATGAATCGTTTTGGATTGTACTTTGTTACCTGTTCTGTGGCGAATTGGGTTGATTTGTTCACTTTGCCGGAATACCGGAATATTATTCTTGACAGTTGGAGATATGGCCAGCGGTATAAAGGGCTTGATCTCCATGCCTGGTCAATTATGAGTAGCTACTATCAGATCGTCTACAAATCAAAGCATGGTAAACCCAAAGAAATCATTGAAGACATCAAAGCATGGGCGGCTCCGAGGTTGCATCAATCTATTTTATCGAGCACCGTTGATACGCGCAAAGGCTGGATGCTGGAGGAATTGCAGTTGTCGCGAAAATTCAGAGAAAACACACAAAGCATTCAACTCTGGAAGCCTAAGAACTATCATTTCGAATTACAATCCGCCAAGGTGGTTCAGCAAAAGCTGGATTTCATCCACCAGGCACCGGTGAAAGCAGGCATTGTGCAACAGGCAGAACTCTATCGATACAGCAGCGCTCGAGATTATATTACCGGCATGCCCGGATTGATAGAGATTGAAAAACTGGATCCTAAAAAACTTGTCTTTGAAACATTGAAAATGGGAGACGCAGATTAATTCAGAAATACTTCGATTTCTTATTGAATATCGTTACACCCGAGCATAGCAAAGGCAAAGATTACTTTTGCAAGGCTTTTAGTATGTCAGCTATAAATACCAATATGAGAGGAGAAACGACCAGCAAAACACCAATATAGCTGTACCAACGATATCGATAACTCATGCTTAAGTGTTTTGGATACTTGAAAAGCGACTTTTTGAAAACAGGGCCAATCCGTTTACCGCCACATCGATGACAGGTTAAATCTACATCTTTATTAATCGGAAAAAAAGGGAGCCAGAATACATGAAAATACTTGCCGTATACGAAGACATCCGCTGTACTGTCGCAACCGCAATATGGGCAGTGCGTCATTTCTTCGCCTTTAGCTATGTTCATACTACTTTCGCCATAAATAACAAAGCCATGGAAGATACGAACGTTTTTCATCTTGATTAACTTGTGCGAATATACGAAAACAAAATACAGAATTTATCTGATTGGGAGATGGTACACGATGTAAACAGCAGTTCAGCCGAGTGATGGTCGGGACGACTGCTGTTTTTTTTAATATTTGAGTTCTTTTTTCACAAATTCGAAATTCTCCTCATCAAAACAGACAAAGAGTACCTTATCGATCTTATCACTGGAAAGGATAAACTCGCTTACCGCTTTGACTGAAATTTTTGCTGCTTCCTCTTTTGGGAACCGGTAAACACCCGTACTGATGTTTGGAAAGGCAATTGTTTTACAACTGTATTCAACTGCCATATGAAGCGAATTTTTGTAACAGGCTTCGAGCTTTTCACGTTCTGATAAGTGCCCACCATTCCAGACCGGGCCCACAGTATGTATTACATATTTAGCGGAAAGGTTGCCCGCCGTTGTTATCACTGCCTGCCCCACTTTACATTTTCCCTGTCTGGCTACAATCTTTCTGCACTCTTCAAGTATTGTTCGTCCTCCTGCCCGATGAATAGCGCCGTCCACTCCTCCTCCACCCAACAGGGAAGAATTGGCTGCGTTGACGATCGCATCAACTGTCAGCTTGGTAATGTCCCCTTTATGCAGCATGATTCTGTTACGGAGGTCGGTCATCTTTTTTTTTAGGACTTTAAATTACTTATTTCCTCACAAAAATCTTTACTACCGGTGGCGCAATTAAAGTCGGTCGCGCCCATGCGACATTTATGTTATGAATGGGCGGTCAAACAGATGGTTGTCAATTGCAGCTGAAGCAGTTTCTGTATTGCTTGTTAGTTTGTTCGTTTACACAGGCGTGGTAAAACTAAAAGGGAGAGAAAACTTTCTCTCCCAAATGCATATGAATCCGCTGCTACAGGGATACCAGGGCTTTCTTTCCTGGGCCGTACCAATAAGTGAATTGTTGGTTGCTCTCTTATTACTACTCCCCCGAACCCGAAGGCTGGGGTTGCTTGGCTCGGGTATCCTGATGGGTTGCTTTACCATATACGTGGCCTGGATGATGATTGCCCTGCCCCATCTGCCCTGTAGCTGTGGAGGAATCATCAGCAGCCTGAGCTGGAAGGCGCATCTATGGCTGAATAGTATTCTGACAGTACTGTCACTGGGAATATATATTCGGTATCCTGTAAAGACCAATACCGGTTCTGAGGTTTTGACTGGTAGTATATGATCAATTTTTAACCAAAAAATCTTTCGATTATGAAAAAGGTAATTCCTGTTTTGATGGCTGCCGTAATGGCGATTGGTTTCAGTGCGTTCACTCCTTCAAAAAACGGAGATGTGTTCTACAAGCAAGAACCTGGCGGCACTCTACTT
>JBGAHR010000079.1:0-15159 GCA_044226045.1 Chitinophagaceae bacterium | reverse complement strand
TAGTCAAAATTAAAAATTAAAAAATGGATCACAGAAGGTTTACTTTTTGATTTTTTACTTTTGAATTTTGAGTTTTGACTTTGACAACCGCAAACCGCAAACCGCAAACCGCAAACCGCAAACTGCAAACTGCAAACCGCAAACCGCAAACCACCAACCAACCTCTCACTCCCCCATCTCACTCAACTCGAGCCACCTCAATTCTTTTTCATCCAGCAAGTCGGATACTTCCATGATTCTTTTTGATAATGTTTGAAGATGTTCGTAGGAGGCAGTGCCGGCATTTAATTCTTCATTGATTTTTGATTTCTCGGCAGTCAGTTGCGCGATTTCCTTTTCGAGTATTTCAAATTCTCTTTTTTCCTTGAAGGACAAACGGCGTTTGGGTTCATCTTTTGCAGGTGTTGCTGCCGGTGTGGCCACTTGCCTGGCTGCCTGCGTATTCTCTGCGGCCAGTTGCTCCTGTTCGCGCTGCCAGATTCGGAATTGACTGTAATTACCGGGGAAGTCGCGAATCACACCGCTTCCTTCAAAAACAAGCAGATGGTCTACCAGCCGATCCATAAAATACCGGTCGTGTGATACGATCAACAGACAACCCTGGAATTCACTTAAGAAGTTTTCCAGCACGGCCAATGTAGGAAGATCAAGATCGTTAGTAGGCTCATCAAGGATAAGGAAGTTGGGATTGCGAAAAAGAATCGACAACAGGTGCAGTCTCCTCTTCTCACCCCCACTCAGTTTACTGATATAAGTGTATTGTTTATCGGGGTCAAACAGAAATAGCTGGAGAAATTGAGCGGCACTTAAAGAACCGCCGCTGGCCAGTGGAAAGTTCTCTGCGATGTTTTTTACAAACTCAATCACACGCATATCATCTTTCCATTGCAAGCCCTGCTGGGAATAGTTGCCGAATACTACCGTATCTCCGATGTTCACTTTTCCGCTGTCGGGTTCTTCCAGGTGCTGCAGAATATTGATAAAAGTAGATTTGCCCACTCCATTGGGGCCTACGATACCCACTCTTTCACCTTTCTTAAAAGTATAGTCAAAACCTTTCATGATCACCCGGTCGCCGAAGGCCTTGTAGACTTTTTTCAATTCAAGGATCTTGCCGCCCAGCCGGTTCATTTTCATGTCCAGCTGCAACTGGGCTTCTGCCGTTTTTTGTTTGGCAATCTTTTCTATTTCATAAAAATTATCCTGGCGGCTCTTGCTTTTGGTTGTACGCGCACGCGGTTGTTTGCGCATCCATTCCAGTTCTTTTCGGTAAGTATTCCGGGCTTTGTCAATAGTAGCCGCATCGCTTTCCTGACGGGCGGCTTTCTTTTCGAGATAATTTTCATAATCTCCCTTGTACACGAAGAGGGTGCTTCTGTCGAGTTCCCAGATTTCGTTACAGACCGCATCCAGAAAATAGCGATCGTGCGTTACCAGCAACAGGGTAATTCTTTCCTGGTTGAGGTAATGTTCCAGCCATTCCACCATTCCCACGTCGAGGTGGTTGGTAGGCTCGTCCATGATCAGTAGTACGTGCTTATGTTCAAATCCGATATCGATCAGCGTTTTTGCCAGGGCTACTCTTTTTCTCTGACCACCACTGAGTGTGTTGACGGCCTGGTGAAGTTGATGGATGTTGAGTTTGCCAAGAATTTGTTTCACCTTGGCGTCGAAATCCCAGGCGCCGAGTTCATCCATTTTTACAATCGCCTGTTGAATGGCAGGTTCGTCATTCGAATCGCAGGCGTCTTCGTATTCCTTGATGGCTTCAATGAACGGATTCCGATGGTGAAAGATATTGTCAAGTACCGACAGCCCCTCATCGAACACAGGCTCCTGTTCAAACAGCGCCACGGTTACATCTTTATTGATCCATACTTTACCCTCATCGGCGGGCTCCTTTCCAGCCAGTATTTTCAACAGGGTGGATTTGCCCGATCCGTTCCGGGCCACGAGTGCGATTTTATCTCCTTCTTCAATGTGGAAACTGATGCCAGAGAACAAAGGCTGAATTCCATACGACTTTCCAAGTCCTTCTACAGATACATAATGCATGGCGCAAAGATATTGTTTCAGCGCCTTGAATTTCTTTTTGGAATCGTTCCAATTCGGTGTAACTTTTTTGAAAATTTTGCTCATGGCCAGTTTTCAGTTGGAGGTCAATAACAAACCCGTTACCGTAGAGGCAGAGCCCGATATGCCGTTACTGTGGGTTTTAAGGGATATCCTCGATCTTACCGGAACCAAATATGGTTGCGGTGTCAATACCTGTGGAGCCTGCACCGTGCTGGTCAACAAACGGGCAGCGAGATCCTGCCAGATCACTATTCAGGCTTGCCAGGGTCAATCCATCACCACGATTGAAGGCCTTTCTGCGGATGGTTCCCATCCTATTCAACTTGCCTGGGAGAAAGTGGGCGTTCCCCAATGTGGTTATTGTCAGCCGGGCCAGATGATGACATTGGCGGGTTTGCTGAACCAGAACAAAAAGCCGTCTCCGGAACAGATCAGCGCGGTGATGAGCCAGAACCTGTGCCGGTGTGGAACTTATCATAGAATTGAAAAGGCAATTCAAGAGGCCATTGCCGAAACCAATAAACAATCCTGATAAATTGACTGTCATGAAAAAAATTTCTATAGACCGCAGGCAATTTTTGAAAATGGGTTCAATGGCAGGAGGTAGTCTCATGCTGGGATTTGTGTTGCCATCCGGTACGGCACGCGCTTCCGGCACCGCGGCGGATTGTGAATACTTTCAACCCAATGCTATTCTGAGAATCGACAAACAGGGAAACATTACGATCTATGTGGGTCGCCAGGAGATGGGGCAGGGGGTCAATACATCGTTGCCAATGATCGTGGCCGACGAAATGGATGCAGACTGGAAAAAAGTTAAAGCAGAGATCGCTCCATACGGCACACTGCCGAATGGCGCCCATGATACTGGAGGCAGCCAGAGCGTGTTGACAGATTTCAACGAATTAAGAAAAGCAGGCGCTGTAGCGAAGGCGATGCTCATTGCTGCGGCCGCGAAGCAATGGAATATCAGCCCGGATAAATGCGCTGCCGATAATGGCACCATCGTTAATACGGTCAATATGCGGACCATCGGTTTTGGCGAATTGGTTTGTGAGGCCGCAGCCCTTCCGGTTCCCAAGGAGGTTACCCTTAAAAGCCCGAAGGATTTCAAGTTAATTGGCAAGGAACAGAAGAAGTCGAACCTGAAAGACATCCTCACCGGGAAAGCAAAATACGGTATGGATCTGAAGGTACCGGGCATGGTATATGCCTCTGTTGAACGATGCCCGGTCATGAATGGTAAGCTGATCAGCGTGGATGACAGCGCTGCAAAGGCCGTACCCGGTTATGTGCAATATGTAACGTATACCGGTACGGGCAAACCGATGCATGTTCGCGATGGAGTGGCGGTTATTGCCGATAATATCTGGGCCGCCATGAAGGCGAGGAAATTGCTGAAAATACAGTGGGACGAAGGGAAAGACAATAAACAAAATACAACCGCACTGTTTCAGCAAATGGCGGCGCGGGCAAAGCAGAAACCGGCCATTGAAAAGTTCCGGAAGGGTAAAGACATTCCAAAATCGTTATCCCCCGCACAGTCGCACACAGCGGAATATGCACAGCCTTTCCTGGCTCATGCCACGATGGAACCGATCAACTTTATCGCCTCGGTAAGCGGGGATAAATGCGAAATGTGGGGAGGCTTGCAATTGCCCGATTGGGCAGTGAACCAGGTGGCGGCGGATTGCGGATTGAAAAAAGAGAATATCAAGGTTAATCTGTCATTGATAGGTGGTGGCTTTGGACGAAGACTACATTTTGAATTTGCCATTGAGGCCGTCAAGATTTCCCAAAAGCTGGGCAAGCCGGTAAAGGTGGTATGGGATAGAACAGATGATGTACGGTTTGAGAACTATCGTCCCGCCAACTACCATCGCCTGCAGGCGAGCTGGGATGGAAAGGGAAAACTCGATTCCTGGTATCATCATGTGTTGTCCACTTCCATTGCGGTCACGATAGATGGACCGGAAACCAAGGATCCTTCCGAAAACCTGGGTGGCGCCACCAACGATTTTTATTATGACGTTCCAAACGTAACCACCGGTTTCACAAACGTTGACTTTAATCTCAACAGAGGCTGGCTTCGTTCCGTGGAAATTTGCATGAACTGTTTTCCCATCGAATCATTCATAGATGAAGTGGCGCGCAAACAGAAGAAAGACCCTTTGCAGTACAGACTGGCTTTGCTCGACAACCGGCCCATGTTTACCACCGGCGAAGGACCCGGCGCCATGAAGCAATATCCTCAACGGATTGCCAATGTACTAAAGCTGGCCGCGGAAAAAATCGGCTACGACAAACCCCGGGCAAAGAATCATTTTATTGGCCTGGCTACTCACTCATTCATCTTTGCCAAATCTTATGCAGCGCACGCCATTGAAATTGAAATGACAGGTGCAAAGAGTTTCCGGATAAAAAAGATTGTAGCTGCTATCGATTGTGGAATCGTGATCAACCCCGATGGCTTGAGAAACCAGATGGAAGGCGGTATCGCCTTTGCCCTGCAACAGGCATTGAAAGGAGAAATTACAGTCCAGAACAGCCGTGTAGTTCAGGACGGTTTCAGAACGTATGAACTGCTGCGCTTTTCGGAAATGCCACCGGTAGAAATACATACCATTCAAAGCGAAGAAGAACCGGGTGGAGTGGGAGAAGTTGGTTTGCCTACCGTAGCGCCAGCCTTGTGCAATGCGCTGGCAGCGGCCGGCCACCGGGTAAGAAAACTTCCGTTAAAAGCGGAGGGCTGGAGCTGGACATAATCCGTTTGATTAACTCTTCCATTTGATATTACAGCCAATGCTGGGTTTTTGCCTTTCACTGACCGGGCTGCCGGAAATGAGGTTGTCTAATGCTTTTCGCATATCACTTCCCGTTACAGGTATCTCGTTGCCCGGCCTGGAATCATCGAGTTGTCCGCGGTAAGCCAGTTTCAAATCTGCATTAAACACGAAAAAATCCGGGGTGCAGGCTGCTGAAAACGCTTTGGCTACTTCCTGCGTTTCATCATACAGGTACGGAAATGGATATCCCAGTTGGATGGCAATCTCTTTCATCGCCTGCGGGCCGTCTTCCGGGTATTGCTGCGCGTCATTGGAACTAATGGCAATAACTGACACTCCTTTATTTTGATAGTCTTTTGCCAGCTCGATCAACTGGTGATTGATGTGCTTCACAAAAGGACAATGATTACAAATAAAGGCAATGACGGTAGCATGTTCTCCTTTCAATTCCAGCAAGGACAATCGCTGCCCGCTTGTAACATCCGGAAGACTGAAAAGGGGAGCCTCCGTTTGTAAAGGGATCATCTGCGAGGGCGTTCTGGCCATAATTATTGAATAAAGTAGACTTTAGCGATTTTGCCGTTGGCAATATGATAAATGGCAATGGCAGTAAGCGGCCTGGGACCAAATCCGGTTACAGTCTCATGATCAATTACCGTATTTCCCTCAATGATTCGTTCTGTTACCTGGCAGTGCAATTCTTTTACATTCTTGAACAGGGCCTCATAATCCTTACGCATCTGGTCTTTTCCTTGCAGAATCAGTTTCGAGGGGAATTGATAGATCTCCACGCTGTCGGAATACGGTTCGAGAAAAGACTCCATATTGCGCAGATTGTAAGCATTCAATTGCTGCTGAACCAGGATTTCAGGCGAGGAGGGAAGAATTTTTTTAGGGTCTATGCTTATGCCGCGATGGATTATGGTTTTCGGATACATCAGGCTGTTCAGATCGGCTGTTGGGTCTTTTTCCAGTAACACAATGTCGGCGATCTTTCCTTTTTCAATGCTTCCGAAATCCTTTTCCTTTCCAAATCCTTTCGCGGTGTTGATAGTGGCAGATCGGATGATTTCCCAGTTAGTGAGGCCTGCATTTTTCATGGCGAGCAGCTCGTCGAAAAAAGAACTGGCATGTTGGGTTCCGATATTTCCGGCATCGGTGCCGGCAGATATTAATCCGCCTTTCTGTTGCAATAGTTGCAGGTTGGCTGCCATGGTACTGTCTTCCTTACTGGGTACCGGAAATCTTGATTTGATTTTCTTGTAATCGAATGGAACTTTTGATTTGTCCAAATGTTGCAGGTCCATCAGGCTGCCGATCTGGGTTGGGTCACCAATGGTCAGATCATAAGAGGTAAAATTGAATTGCTGGCTAAAGGTGCGATTATAGTTTTGTGCTACGATCAAGGTAGGTATATAAGCGACGTTTTTGGTTTTCAGTAATTGTATAAAAGCTTCATCAATAGGCCGGTCATCTACACTGTGAACCAGTATATCTGCTCCATTTTCCACAGCCAGTTTAGCTGTTTCGTATTCGGTTGCATGAACCGCCACTTTTAATCCGTTTGCATGGCTCTCGTCGATCGTGGCTTTTACAATGGGAAGTGTGCTGGCAGCCGACTGTCCCGGCAACACGATATACCATATTTTGATAAAATCCGGATGATAAGGCAACTGCCTTCTGACCAGTTCACGGGCTTCCTGTTCGCTGGTCACTTTAATAATGGGCGGGTCTTTTTTATCCAGGTTCGGTGGCTGATAGGTTGAAACCAGTGGCCCGGTCACCCATGCATTGGGTGCGAGTGTATCTGCATTTACTTTCTTCCTGATTTCATAATTGGAAAAGGGGCCACCTACATCCACCACCGTAGTAATTCCAGCAGACAGGTATCTTGCCATTAATTCCGGCAGATGCGTTTTGATCCATTGCTGATCTTTTTCATAAGGATAAACAGCACCGAGGTTTAATCCATCCGGCCTTGTATACAATCCTCCACTCTGAAAGAAATGTATATGTGCATCGATCAATCCCGGGATCGCAAAACGACCGGTTGCATCTATCTGCGTGGCGTTGGCGGGAATCTTTATTTTTTTGAATGGACCAACCTGGCTGATCCGGTTGCTGTCGATGAGAATGGTCTGATCCGCATCCAGTTTGCCTGTCTGCACGTTCACAACGGTAACATGCACGAGCGCAGTGGGTGTATTATTCTGAGATAAGGCAACAAAGGAAAAAAGCAGGAATAAGGAGAGTAATCCTGAACGCATTTTTTCTTTTAAAGATAATAAGAAGGCCGAAGACAAAATGCTTCGGCCCTGTATTCAGAATATCTTTATTTCTTGAGGACTTCGTTGGGAGGGACTGGAGCGGGTACCTGGTTTTTGATAGCAGGAATTGATTTCAGGTATGCATACATGGCTTCCAGGTCTGCATCTGTCATTTTTCCCACTTTCTGCCAGGGCATGGGAGGTAAAACAGGCCGACCACCTGGCTGTCCAAGATGCTTACCGGTACGAAGGGTGTTTTTGAATTCATCTACGGTCCAGGCGCCAATACCGGTTGTAGAGTCCGGAGTAAGGTTGGCGGCATAGGTCATACCCCATGGTCCAACGGCAGCTGTTAAATCTGCTGAAAACAAAATCCAGTTGCCAGGTTTCGTAGCATCATACGTAATGGGAGGCAACGGACTGTTGGCCTGATGCCCGGATAACAATTTTGAGTCGTCCACTTCGGGCCCTTGCGCGGTCATCTTTTTGGGAGAATGGCAATCATTACAGCCACCTGAATTAACCAGGTATTTTCCTTTCTCTAACGGGTCAACTTTCACTTCTGCTACCGGTTTGTTTGTGCCGGTGCTGTCGGACTTTGGCGCTTCGGCAGGATTGGCACAATAAAACTGAGCCGGGATCAGAAAGGCTGCTACGACACCTGTCGCCAGCAGCTTCTTGTAGGAATGAGCTTGCATATTGGTTTGGGTTTTAGGCAGGGTGATTGGGTATCCACATCACGGCCCAGGCATTACGCACGTTCACTGCTACCGGAGGGCCTTATTCAGTCGAGAAGGTACAGAAAAGATCAGAATTCTATCAGCCCGGTTATTTTTTCGAGATAAAATTGATCGGTTTCGTCGTATTCCGCCAGGGATTCGCTGTCTACATCCAATACAGCAACTACTTCGCCCTGTTTGACAATGGGTACGACGATTTCTGATTTAGACAAGCTGCTGCAGGCAATATGCCCGGGAAATTGCTCCACATCCGGCACGATCAATGTCTTTGCCTGCTCCCAGCTCGCGCCACAAACTCCCTTGCCTTTTCGAATCCTGGTACAGGCAACGGGTCCCTGGAATGGCCCCAGCACGAGTTCATTGTTTTTAACGAGGTAGAAACCTACCCAAAGCCAACCGAACTGTTCCTTTAAAGAAGCGGCTACATTGGCCAGGTTGGCCACCAGGTCGGGCTCTCCTTCGAGAAGCCCTTTTATTTGCGGGATCAGGGATTCGTATTGCTCTTTCTTGGTGCCGGCCACAATAACCAGGTCTTCTGCCATAACATTTTTTTTAGGTGTACAAAAGTAGTGAAGTTGAAATTAGGTTGTTAACGGTTCAAACACAACGTAACATTTCATTTGGATTGGGTTACCTTTACGGCAAACCAACATTTTATGCGTAAATCATTCCTCCCATTCGCAGCGGTTATTTTGCTGGCGGGTGCATGCAATAACAATACATCAGAAGATAAAGCGGCCATAAAAGATACAGCTGCCGCAAAACATGATTCATCTGGTCATGAAGGGCACATGGCTACTACAGCCAAGGAAGCGCCCCCATTGCCGGAGATTCCTACCGGAGCCAAAGTATTTTTCAAGAACCTGAAAAACGGGCAAACCGTCAGTTCACCGTTAAAAGTGGAAATGGGTGTGGAAGGAATGGCCTTGGATACCGCGAATGGCATCGTAAAACCTGCTTCCGGTCATCATCACATTTTAATAGACCTCGATTCTATTCCTGCTGAAATGGTAGTGCCAAAAGATTCGACGCATCTTCATTTCGGAAACGCACAGTCGTCCGCAGAAGTGAAGCTGACTCCCGGAAAACATAAATTAACGCTTCAATATGCTGATGCCCTTCACCGGTCATATGGCAGCCGCCTCACTTCGAGTGTAACGGTGACGGTGAAACAGTAGTAGTTTATCGTTTATCGTTTCACGTTTCTCGTTTTTATGCTTGAAAATTGAACAAGAAACCTCAAACGCTAAACGTGAAACGATAAACCATAAACGAAAAAAACCTCACTTCGTTTCCTCAAACACACCCGTCAGTTTGTTCTTCCTGACGTTATCCCAGTCGAAAGCTCTTCCGTTCATGGCGATATACACGCCGGGTGGTAGCGTTTGAACAAATGCCAATGCATTGCCGAGATTGAAAAATCCATCGGAGCTGCCGAATTTATAAGGGATCATGGCGCCGGTCAGAACAATGGTTTTGCCTTTCACTTTTTCGGCCAGTACTTTGGCAGTCACAGACATAGTATCCGTTCCATGCGTAATGACAATTTTATCCTCGGCGGCATTGCGGCATTGATGCGCGATCAGTTCTCTGTCCTCATCGGTCATGAGCAGGCTGTCGATCATCATCAGGGTTCTAACGGTTATATCCAGACTACTGCGGCTTCGGGCCAGCATTTCCGGAAGATGGGTTTCTTTGAAAAAAAGTTCACCGGTCAGCTCGTTGTATTCTTTATCGAAAGTGCCTCCGGTTACAAAAAAGCGGATTGACATGACAATGGGGGTTATGGGTGAATGGAAACGCCTGCTTTGGACCAGTTGAACTGAATATTCAATTCAATATCGGGATGTATGCTGTAAAAAACAGGGCAGGTATGGGCACATCGTTCAATGATCACTCTTTGCTTTTCGTCGGCATTGACGGTTTCAGGGAAATGAAAAGTTAAATTTATGCCACCCACCCGGCGGGGGTCAGCCTTCATGATTTTCTCTACATCCACAGTGGTGCCTTTCAGATCCACATTCATATCCCGGGCTTTTATACCCATAATGGTCATCGCGCAGGCGCCCAGCGAGGTTGCCATCAGGTCGGTGGGGGAAAAGCGTTCTCCGCGACCCTGGTTATCGGGCGGGGCATCGGTTTCAAAATGACTGCCGCTTTTAAGATGGGTACAAACTGTCCGGAGGTTTCCTTCGTATAATACCGAGGATGTCATAATGTGTTATTTTGCCCTAAATTTACGTTGAATATATAAATCAATTCTGGTGAAGAAAATCCTTTTAAGCTCGTTCCTGTTATTGTGTCTGTCTGTTTCCTATGCGCAGTATAAGAAAGAAACACAGTCGGCCAAACAGCAACGAAGGGAAGAACGAAGAGAACGAATCAACAAATTGTCCAAACAGGAAGAAGAAGGTGAACTGGTATTCAACAAACAAAGCGTGTTTGGCGTAAAACTGGTTACCGATGGATATGGACTTTCCTACGAATTTGGAAAATACCAGACCAATAAAAAGTCTCTTCTTTTCCAAATTGAATTCAATGAAAAAAGGCATCCGAAGGAAAAGAAATTATCTCTTTTCGACGGTATCGGTTTCAGCAATGTGATTTTTGGCAAAACCAATAATTTTTATCAGCTCAAGCTGGGTGTAGCCCAGCAGCTTCGTATCGGCGGCAAGGGGAATAAAAACGGAGTGGCAGTTTCCGGAATCGTAGGCGGCGGATTTTCTGCAGGCCTCGAAAAGCCTTACCTGGTAAACGTTACCGTAAACGGACAGGAATTCAGAACCACCTTTCCCACCATCATCGATAGTGGCTATACCGACAAGATCAATGGTTCAGCCGGTGTGTTCAGGGGCTGGGGTTCCGTCAAGTTCAATCCGGGTGCTCACGCCAAATTGGCCATGAGATTCGATTACGGACGATTTAATGAAACCGTTACCGCGATTGAAGCCGGCGTAATGGCCGAATACTACAGTAAAAAAGTATCCCAGCTGGCCTATGTAAAAGAGAAACAATTCTTTCTCACCGGCTATATCTCCATCCTTTTAGGAAGACGAAAGTAAAGCGTATTTTTGCACCCGTTGGTTTACGCCGGGAAAACCTTCCTGTCTGCCGTAGAACCAATTTTTTCAGCAATTTGCGTATCGAATACTAACATAATGACAGAATTACCAGTTGTTTCAGGCGCTGACGACCAGGCTTTAAGGGTAAAAAAACCAGATTGGCTTCGGGTAAAACTCCCGATCGGAGAGAGTTATAAACATGTTCGCGGCCTCGTAGATACCCATAAACTCCACACCATTTGTGAAAGCGGTAATTGCCCCAATATGGGCGAATGCTGGGGGGAGGGTACTGCCACGTTCATGATCCTTGGAAATGTTTGCACCCGCAGCTGCGGTTTTTGCGCGGTAGCTACCGGTCGTCCGGACCCGATCGACTGGGACGAACCGCAACGTGTTGCAGAGGCCATTCACCTGATGAAAGTTAAACACGCGGTCATTACTTCAGTAGATCGCGACGAAATAAAAGACGGCGGCAGTATCATCTGGTACAATACCATCAAAGCCGTTAAAGCGCTTAACCCGGAAACAACATTGGAAACCCTGATACCCGATTTCAAAGGCGACAGGGAAAACATTCAGCGAATCATCGATGCCGCTCCGGAAGTGGTTTCTCACAATATCGAAACAGTGGAGAGACTCACCCGCCAGGTAAGAATCCAGGCAAAATACTGGAGGAGCATGGAAGTATTGAAGGCATTGAAGGAAGGGGGCATGCGAACAAAAAGCGGTATCATGCTCGGACTGGGAGAAGCACGGGAAGAAGTGATTCAAACGCTGGAAGATCTTAGAAACAGCCAGGTGGATGTGGTCACCATTGGCCAGTATCTGCAACCAACAAAAAAACACCTGCCGGTTCACCGATTTGTTCATCCCGATGAGTTTGCCGAGTACCGCAAGATCGGGTATGAGCTGGGATTCGACTACGTAGAAAGCGGCCCGTTGGTACGATCCTCTTATCATAGCGAAAAACACGTCATTCCCGGTTTTGGACGAGCCAAATGGGAACAGGAACAGGCAGCACGGTAACCGGTCATCGATCCAGGCAGGAGCAGACCCGGAATTTTGTGTTGACACAGCGGCATGTTAACTTCGAATCATGCTTCGTACAATCTTGCTGTCATTCATTTGTTATTTCCAGTTTTTTATTGCCGGTGCACAGGTAAAATGGACACGCGTTACTGATATGGGATACCTGCCCAAATCGATAAAGGTGTTTAAAACCACCGATTCATTGAATGGAAGGCCCTTTATCGCTTATTATGTAGAGGCCAAACTCAACGACAGAAACCTGGAGTTCACCACACAAACAGGCAGGGGTAACCGATTCACGCCTTCTCAGTACTTCGATAAAGAGGAGAATCCCTATCTCGTCATTAACGGAACTTTCTTTTCTTTTCAGACCAATCAAAACCTCAACCTGGTGATGAAAGAGGGAAGAATGGTTGCTTATAATATTCCTTCCCTGAAAAGTAAAAACAGTGATTCTTTTTATTATCCTACCCGTGGCGCCATTGGTATTTCCAAAAAAAGAAAAGCGGATGTGGCCTGGATATTCACCGATACAGCCCAGCGCTGGCCTTATGCTTTTCAATTGAAACCGATTGTTGCCAAAGGCGCTACAGCGGACCCCACCTTCGAGGATCTCAATACGCTCGATTACTGGAAATGGTGGAAGATGTATACCGCGATTGGCGGAGGACCGGTGCTGTTACAAAAAGGGAAAATAAACATCACCAATAAAGAAGAGCAGATGTTTGTGAATGGCGACCAGGATCGTCATCCGCGCACCGCCATGGGATATACCCGGAAAGGCAAACTGATTCTCCTGGTTATCCAGGGTCGTTTTCCGGGAGTAGCCGAAGGAGCTACCCTCGAGGAAGAAGCCATGTTGCTGAAAAATTTAAAATGCTGGGAAGCATTGAACCTCGATGGCGGAGGAAGCAGCTGCATGCTCATCAATGGAAAGGAAACAATCAAGCCTTCGGATAAAGAAGGACAAAGAGCCGTACCCGGTGTGTTTATCATCCGAGATAAAAAAACAGTGAATATTTATTAATCAAAAGATCATCTCCTTACAAAAAAAATGCGCCGGTAACCGATATACAGCCCGGCTACTTTAAGGGATTGGGAGTGAGAGCGGGAGCGACTAATTCAATTAGTTCTTCGGTGGTGAACAGCAATAGAATAAAGCCGGCAGTTTCAGGGAGCGGGAGTGAGAGCGAGAGCGAATACAGTTATCGCATTGGCAAATTGGATTTCATTCGCCATTCGTAATCCGTAATTGCCTTGGCTCATTTAAAAATTGCATTCTCAGCCTTTTCCCCAGACAAAAGTGATAGTATTTACAGGTAATCTTGCCGGTTATTTGTCCCACACCAGTGCGGAAGCTCCCAGGATAGCGGCATCAGACTCTTTCAAATGACTGACCAGGATTTTCACTTTATTCTGGAATACCTGGATCAGGTTGGCTTCCATGTGTTGACGGGTTGGCTTCAGTATCAGATCACCGGCCTTGGTGAGACCGCCGAAAAGAACAATCGCTTCCGGGCTGCTGAACATAACCGCATTGGCCAGGGCCAGACCCAGAATTTTGCCGGTATATTCAAAGATATCCAGTGCCAGTTTATCTCCCTGGATCGCCGCATCAAAAACCGCCTTTGAGTCGAGGTCTTCCTTGGGTACCTTTCTGAGCAAGCTGGGTTCTTTGCTGTTTTCCAGTAGTTCGAGGGCGGTCAGTTTTACGCCTGTGGCCGAAGCATAGCTCTCCAGCGAACCGTGTTTGCCGGTTCCTTCATGTAAACGGCCATCGGGGATGACGATCGTATGGCCGAGTTCACCTGCAAATCCGTCGTGTCCATATATCAATTGACCATTGGCAACGATTCCGCTGCCCACGCCGGTTCCGAGTGTGATCATGATGAAATCTTTCATACCCTGGGCAGCTCCGTACATCATCTCTCCAATAGCTGCCGCGTTGGCATCATTGGTAAGGGTGACCGGAAGCTGAAATTTGTCCTGGATCATTTTTGCCAGGGGTATGATGCCTTTCCAGGGCAGGTTAGGGGCGTATTCAATGGTACCTGTGTAAAAATTTCCATTGGGAGCGCCCACGCCGATACCTTTCATGCGCCCGATGCCGCCGGCTTTTTTAATCAGGGGGGAGAGGCTGTTATAGAGGTCATCTATAAACGATTCAACCACCTTGTGTTTTTTGGTTGAAATCTCACTGGAGAAGAGAACATTTCCATTTCTATCGACTATTCCAAATTTAGTACCCGTACCACCGATATCAATACCAATGGCCAGGGGTTCCAGTGCCGGAGAAGCGTTTGCCATAACGATCGTTTTATAAGAAAGCCCCGGTGTTTAACCGGGGCCGTAAGTTAGCAATAAATATCATTTAAAGTAAATCAGAAAATCTTTCCTAGTGTGCTGCTGCCACCTGCTCGTCTACGTCGAGTCCCTGCTTTTTCAAAACACTCTTGGTTTTAAGAGCATGCCAGGCCAGATAAGCAAAACAGATCAGCGGAACGATATAAGACAGTTGGGTATAGGTGGAAATGGCTTTGTCGCCCGAAGGGTCGAAATCGATGACGGCACCCTGAGTGGGTGGAATGATTGCGCCGCCCAGGATCATCATGATCAGAAATGCGGAACCCTGGCTGGTATATTTACCGAGACCGTTTACCGCCAACGCAAATATGCACGGCCACATTACTGAACAGCATAAACCCGTACTTACAATCGCAAAATTGGCTACCATGCCCGAACTGGTAATGGCGATGACCATTGCCACGGCCGCCAGAATCGAAACGGTGAGTAACAGCTTAACAGGTTTCTCTTCGGCATACAGAAAAGCAGCAATGGCTATGATGATACAGATTGGATAATAGAAGAAATCGCTCACATCGTTACCCTTGATGTAGTTTACCAACAGGATAATCCCAAAAGCCAGGAAGGGAACTACCATGACCAGTATTCTTTTCACAGACTTTGATAAATTGAAAACGCTGACTGCACCCGTCCACCTGCCGATCATAAGACTTCCCCAATACAGAGATACAAGGTGCGAAATATGGGCTTCGTCATAACCGCCAAACTTGTCTTTTTTAAGCAGTGCGCCAAAATTGTTATCAATGGTTACTTCAACACCCACGTATACGAATATGGCAATCATGCCCAGTACAAGCTGAGGGTAGGCCATCGCACCCCAACCCTGGGGTTTTTT
>JBGAHR010000078.1:0-15392 GCA_044226045.1 Chitinophagaceae bacterium | reverse complement strand
AAAAAGAGCCGGGCAATCGAACCCCAGCAGGGACAGGCCTTTCCACAAACGGGCTATATGCCGGTCGAACAAAGGCATTTCCCCTCTGATCATCCGAATGGTTTCAAACAGACCGTCACCATAACGCAGCCCGCGATTGGGTGCCGGCACCAGGGGACTATCGGAAGGATGCAGCCGGCCATCGAAAATAATTTGCGACATGACGTGAAGTTCCGGCAAAGCGATTGAATAAAAAACCCCGGCACGATGTCCGGGGCTTCTATATTTCAATGTTTGGCTGGATTCAGATCTGCTGATCAATGATACCGTTTTTAACCGCGTACATTACCAGGCCGGCCATGCTCTTCGCACCGGTTTTGGTTTTGAGTTTGTCGCGAATGGCTTCAACCGTACGGGGGCTGATATCCACGATATCGGCAATTTCCTTGGTTGTCTTTTCTTCGCACATCAATTTCAACACCCGCATTTCCTTATCGCTCAGGTTCACTTCCTGCGGACCGGGCGTTTCCGTGCGTTTGGTACGAATTCCGGTCAGCAAGGCTTTGTTAGTCAGCTCATTGAAGAAAAACTCCTGTTCGTAACAGGTTTTTATTGCCTGGTATATTGTTTCCGAATCGGAATTTTTGGTGAGATAGGAGTTTGCGCCAATTTCCATGAGTTTACTGATCATCGAATGATCGTTGTGCATGGACAGGATGATGACTTTTGCTTCGGGTCTGATTTTACGAATTTCGGGAAGAGTCTGGATGCCATCCATGATCGGCATCTGGATATCAAGGAGAATAACGTCTGGCTCAATGTGTTTGAGCAGGTTAAGCAATTGCATCCCATTATCGGCTTCTGCAATCAGCTCTACGTCTTTTTTTACTGCCAGGGCAGTTTTTACGCCAGCCCGGAAAAGAGCGTGGTCGTCTGCAATGGCTACCCTTATAGGTCTATCAGTTTCAGGTTTTTTCATACGGGTTGTATTTTCTCAGATCCATTCAGGTCTGAATAGAGCGTTAAAAATGATAAAAATTCGTGACAAATACCATAGGATATTTACGAAATTATACTATTTCGGAATATACTGATCACCTATTTTGACGCGGGGTTTTACGATGGTGAGAACGGGATATTCCCAGGTTGGGATTGACAGAAATACGAAAGGAGGGGTAAAATCCGAACAGTTAAAAAAGGGCAATAATGCTCTTGTACAGGGATGACGGGTAGTATATTTTTGTATCAGAAGTTGATTGACGAGGATTAGCAACCTCATACCATCCAATGTCCTTTAATAACCGTCCAGAAAGAATTCTAATATTCTATGAAACCGGCAAAGTCCAATGTCAATCAACTTTCTTTTTTTCCAATATCCATTCCCTGTTAAAGCCATCTACCAAGGTTAGCTTCGATTGAGATTCGATCGAGTCCTGTGAAAACTCCCCCTGATTTCCCTCCCCGACAACCGAAAAACGGTACTGACCCGTCTGATTTTTTAATGTGTCATGAACCCTGGAAAGCCTTATCCTTTTTACCGGATAGCTCTTTGTTTAACATATTGTGCCTGCTTTTGAATTCGAGCCACAGAGAAGTAGCGAAACAATCAGTGTGAGGATGTTAGCAGTTGGTTTTGCAAAACATTGGAGAGAAAGGATTGTATTCTGGGATTGCTTATGTGGTCTCGTCTCGTCAAAGGCAGGCTTCTTTTTTTAGACGCGAATTTTAGATACGAATTACTCGAATTAATCGAATTAGACGAATTAGACGAATTAGGCGAATTAGGCGAATTAGGCGAATTATACACCGCTCCCGCTCACGCTTTCGCTCCATAAAAACAAGCGGCGGGGAGAACCCCACCGCGATGCTTACGCTAAACCTCAAAAAAAGCGATGATGAAATAAAGGTATGCCTGCCCTCCAACGGGTAAAAGTGAAAAAGAACAGATTTTTAGGTGTTTTTCCTCAGGTAGGTTTGCAGTTTGCGGTTTGCGGTTTGCAGTTTACAGTTTCCCTTTCCGCTCCCGCTCTCACTCCCGCTCCGTTTTCTCCCTTTCCCTTTCTCTTTCCGCTCCCGCTCTCACTCCCGCTCCGTTTTATCCGTTTCCGTTTTTATGCAACATTCACATTTTTTAAACGAATATTTTCGTAGATAATATTATCTTGAAACAAATTACTGCTGCATGCGATTTGATCCCCAAAATGCTGTTGTTCAACTTTGTCAGGAGGGCATTAAAGCGGAAGGGTTCGGTCACCCGGATTCGGCCCGCGATTACTACAAACAGGCCTGGGACCTGTCTTCCAATGATTTTGAAAAATTTACGGCGGCTCATTATATGGCCCGCAACCAGGAAGATACAAAGGAAGAATTGCGCTGGAATCTCCTGGCCTTGCAACATGCAGATGCGGTCAATAATGATCAGATGAAACCCTACTACCCCTCGTTGCACCTTAATATCGCCCGCAGTTACGAATCGCTGGGGGACCTGGAAAAAGCAACAGCACACTATGAGCAGGCGGCTCAATACATTCCATACCTATCGCAGGATGGTTATGGAAGAATGATCGCCTCGGGCATCCAGGCGGCTTTGCAACGCATTGAACGTCCATCGAATTGATTTAATGAGATTCTAACAGAGCCAGGGTGCCGATCCCCTTTTAAGGGTTGGCTCTGCCACTCCTTTTCTTTACCTTTGAAGGGTCAGTGAACTTATGCGAACCTATCAACAAAAAAGAACCTTGTTGTTCTTCTTACTTGCGCTTGCCTTACTCCCGGTAAATTTCTACATACCGGAGTAATGCATTCTTTCCCCAATACAACCAACCCATCTAGATTTATTTGTTCGCAAGGATTAAATTCTGCTTGTTATGAAAAACATCAAACTGATTGAAGTTCCATCGGAAATAGGCGCGGGCACCCGCGGAGCGAGCCTGGGCATAGATGCTATTAAAATAGCGGCACTTGATTTCATGAGCAATTTCTTTATTCATTTTCCTTCGGAAAAGATCCCCACGGAAAATAAATTGCTGTACGAACCGATAGAATCACCGTATGCAAAACGCATCAAAGGTATCACCGCATTGTACGAACGCGTAAGCAAGGCAGTGAGCGACTCCATGAAAAATAATTTTTTCCCGGTTGTGCTTAGTGGTGATCATTCCATTGCAGGCGCTACGATCGCGGGTATTAAAATGGCCAAGCCAAAAGCAAAACTGGGAGTGATCTGGATAGATGCTCATGCAGATCTTCATACTCCCTATACAACACCTTCGGGTAATGTTCACGGTATGCCCCTGGCGGCTGCGCTGAATGAAGACAACGAAGACTATGCGGTGCATGAACTGGACGAAGAAACCCGCAAATACTGGAGCCAGCTCAAGTCCATTGGAAAAATTGCGCCTAAAGTGTTGCCGGAAGATGTGGTATTCATTTCCCTGCGTGATTTTGAAAAAGAAGAAAAGCACCTGATTGAAAAATACGGCATGAAAGTGATTACGACCAACGAAGTGCGCCGGAAAGGAGCAGAAAATGTGGTGAGAAGTGTAATCCGGTACCTGTCGGATTGTACCGATATCTACATCAGCTTCGACGTGGACAGCCTCGATTCATCAATTTCAAAAGGAACGGGCACACCGGTTAGCAACGGACTGAGGGAAAGAGAGGCGGAAGACCTGATCAGTAAATTCATGCAAAACCGGAAGGTTTGCTGCTTCGAGATCGCAGAAGTCAATCCTACACTCGACAAGGAAAACCTGATGAGCGAGATTGCCTTCAATATCCTGCAAAGAAGCGTGAATGTGCTGATGATGAACTGATGCAACGCCGAAAAGAGTTGATTTGTCTCACAATGTATGAAACAACTACTTTGCCTTTCCATCCTTGCGCTCAGCCTGTCCTGCAGCAAAACCAGGTATGACACCATTACCGGGACGGTCCTCAACCAGGGTGGTGCCAGCGCTGCTTCCTGGGTGGTTTCTATCGACGATGCTTCCTCCAAACGGTATTCCTTTCTTTGCCACGACCAGCCCGGAACAACGGACCCGGTCAGCAATTGTCACAATTCCATATTCGTCACCAATCTGCCGGCGGCTTTGAAAACAGCCGGATTGAAAATTAAATTCTCGCGATATTCCGATAAAGGCCGCAACCTGATCTGGTCATCCACCTATGCGCCACATGATGTGGAAGTATACGATGTCACTAAAAACGAATAAAGCACCCGGTGGGTGCTTTACTTTTTATGTTTTGAATTCGGTTTATCAACGCTGCTGATTCAATTCGTAAATCAGCTTTGCCAGTCCGCTTTCACTCTTCACCTTGATCTTTTTGCTTTTGATCAATTCTTCGATCGCGGCTGCCTGATCAGGCAGTGCCTGTAACAACGACTCTTTATCTTTCTTGATTTTTATCATTTTGCCATCGGGTCTGAAAATGTACAATTCAGACAGATCTTCAAATGCTCTTTTCTCCGGTTGATTATACCCTTTGAAAACGCGGATCTGTTTGCTGTTGTATTTCACCAATTGGATCTTGCCATCGGCCAGCAATTCAAAAAACGTTTCATCGGTGGTTTTATCTGTGGCAGGATATCCG
This sequence comes from Chitinophagaceae bacterium, assembly GCA_044226045.1. Classification (GTDB taxonomy): domain Bacteria; phylum Bacteroidota; class Bacteroidia; order Chitinophagales; family Chitinophagaceae; genus Endoryza. The sequence continues at coordinate 10,820 of JBGAHR010000078.1, read as the reverse complement.
CTTCGGTAAATCACCGCCACACTGTCGAAGTTATTGTTTATCTGCCCCAGCATGAACTCGGCAACCGGTTGTACAAATTCAAGCACCTGGCCGTTGCGTTGAAAGAACAGCTTGTTCCGGTGCAGGTTAAATTGCAGCGACAGGTCTTTTGCAAACTGACCGGATTTGAATTTCACAGCTCCCCAGTTCCATTCGTTGAATAGAAAAGGGTTGCCTTCCACATCTTCGGTTCCCCGGGAACTGAAGGGCCGGCCATTAATATCGTCGATAAACATCGGGAGTGCGGGAGGGCCCTGAGGCAAAACAGATGCTGCCGGGCTTTGCGCCTGACTGCTTACAACAATTCCTGCCAGCATAGAAGCCATCCAAAAGGATCGTAGGTTTATTTTGTTTTTCATATAACAAAAATAATCAGCTGGTCACGGAAGACATCAACCGCTGAACATATTTTGAATGTTTTAACCTGCCAGAAATCCTGTTCAAAAATGAACGCTTTTGATACAAAAGCGAACACCCTCACCCAGCCTGCTGAACCCATTCCATTGATTTTCAGCCGATCTAAAAATCGGCCTCTGACTTGCCTATTGATTGGCATGATAAATCCTGAAAAAATCTGGACATTGATCGCCCACAAGATGGCAGGTCATCCACTGGATGAGGAACTGCGTGAGCTGGAACAATGGCTCAACCAGGATCCGGAGCTGGAAAATTATCTTAAAACAATCATACATTGCTGGCAGCCTGGCCAATACGATAAGGACATTGTTAAACAAGCATTCAGAAAGGTTTCGGAAAAACTGACCCCGTTCAGGTCAGCCAGGCAGGAAGATAAAAGGCAGGCTGCCCGCAATCATGAAAAAACAATTCACCAGGTTCTTTCCCGGGTATTTCAAAAGGGAAAAGCGATCGCCTGTTTCTGGCTTCTTTAATCCGCCATCTGTAAACAGTCTCATTCATTCGCAGGATACATCAGTGCAATACCTTCCTGGAAACTGACTGGTTCATATCCCAAAACCGCTCTCGCTTTCGATATATCAAATCCGGTTCGGGGTGGTCTCCGGGCGGGCTGCGTAAAAGTGGACGCGTCAACTTTCTCAATCAACGATTCATCCAGTTTAAAATATCGGGCTGTTTCAATTGCCATTTCATAGGGACTTAATCCATCCTTACCGGCAATATGAAATATTCCTTCTGCTCTTTTCTCCATCGCCAGAACAATCCCCCTCGCCAGGTCGCCAACATAGGTTGGTGTTCTGTACTGATCACTAACTACCCGAATACACTTTTCACTTTCCAGGCTTTCCTTTACCCAGGAAATGATATTGCTGCGGGTGCCGGCAAAGGTTTGTCCGTACACCAGGCATGTTCGTATAATCGTCCACGGTATATTTGCCTTTCGCGTCATCCATTCGCCTTTCAGTTTGGTATCGCCATACAGGCTGACGGGATTGGTCTGATCGTTCTCCGAATAGTTACCTCTTGCTCCATCAAAAACAAAATCCGTTGACAGGAATATAAAATGTTTGCAATGGAGTTCCGCGGCGACAAGAACGTTCATGGTTCCATTTTCATTTACCTGCCGGCATCGTTGCGGGTTCTGGTGACAGTCATCCAACTGTGTAACCGCTGCCCCATGTATCAGCACTTCGGGTTGTTGTTCTTCCAGTACATCATTAACAGCGAATGAATCGGTAATGTCAATATTAAAATACCGGTATTGATGATGATTGAACCGACAGCGGTCTTCACCCTGTCCGATCGCCATCACTTCATGATGTTTTTCCAGGAGTAGTTTTACGAGGTATTGTCCAACCAGTCCGTTTGATCCGGTAACAGCCACTTTCATTTGCCAAATATAACAAGCGTTTGAAAAGTGACTGCTGAAAACCAATGCTGCTATCTACAGGATTTCACGCAGAGAAAAACAGTTGTTAGCATTTCTAAGGATTTAGTATCAACAAGTTTTACAAGAAGCTCCACGCATGAATGTTTCTCAAAACAATCCCTTAATTTTGAGCCGCTTTCTAAAAAATTCAGTGGACCATTAAACAATTATAGCTGATTACAGTAACAATCTTGAACGATTTTAATTCATGGCTAGTAAAGTAACAAAAATTGGAGTTCTTACCTCGGGTGGTGATGCCCCAGGCATGAATGCTGCCATTCGCGCAGTAGTCAGATCAGGCATCTATCATGGTTTGGAGGTGTTCGGAATCATGAGGGGTTATAGCGGGATGATTGAAGACGATATTGTTCCCATGCATTCCCGCAGCGTGGCGAATATTATTCAACGTGGCGGTACCATTTTGAAAACTGCCCGCTGCAAAGAATTTTTTGAGAAAGAAGGAAGAAAGCTGGCTTTCAACAACCTGCAAAAACATGGCATCAACGGTTTGGTGGTAATTGGCGGAGACGGTTCATTCCGTGGCGCCGATATCCTGAGCCGTGAACACGATATTCCCTGCATTGGCTTACCGGGTACCATCGACAAGGATATTGCCGGAACCGATTTTACCATCGGCTTCGATACCGCGGTGAACACGGCGGTGGAAGCTATCGACAAGATCAGGGATACAGCAGATGCCCACGACCGGCTTTTTATTATTGAAGTAATGGGCAGGGATGCCGGATACATCGCTCTTCACAGCGGTATTGCCACCGGCGCCGAAAACATCCTGATACCCGAACGTAAAACAGATATAGAGGAACTGGTGTCTACTCTTCAGGAAAAAGAACGCCGGAAAAAACTGGTGAACCTGATTGTTGTGGCCGAAGGCGAAGAATTTGGTGGCGCCAATGAAGTGGCGAAAGTGATCACCGAAAGATTGCCCCAGGCAGAAACCCGTGTATGCATACTTGGACATATCCAGCGCGGTGGCGCGCCGACCTGTCTCGACAGGCTGATCGCCAGTCGCATGGGTTATCATGCTGTTGAATCGCTGATCGAAGGCAGAAACAATGTGATGGTAGGCATTGTCAACAACAAGATGCATTACACACCGCTCGAAAAAGCAGTAAAAGCAAAACAAAAAATCAGCGAAGACTGGTTAAAGATCGTCAAGATCCTCGCGTCCTAATCAAATAACACAATCAACCCTCATGGCCAGAGATCTAACCAAATACCTGCACGGAGAAATGAATAAAGAGGCGGGAATCGATCATATTTCCCACCGAACCAAAATTGTAGCCACCGTTGGACCTGCCTGCGATACTTATGAAAAGTTACTCGAACTGGTAAAGGCAGGCGTAAACATCTTCCGTTTGAACTTTTCACACGGAAATCATGAAGACAAAGCACGTATCATCGAATACATCCGCCAGATCAATAAATCCGAGCCGTATAATATCGCCATCCTCGCCGATCTGCAGGGACCGAAACTGCGGGTGGGTGAGATCGAAAATGGCGCTCTTCCTATTGAGCCCGGTGAAATACTCACTTTTACTTCAAAGGAAAAAGTAGTAGGAACCAAAGAAAAAATTTATGTATCCTACCCCAATCTGCATGAAGATGTGGAAGTAGGCAACACCATCATGATCGATGATGGTAAACTGGAAGTAAAAGTAGTGGACATCACCAAAGACGGTGATGTAAAGGTACAGGTCACCTATGGAGGCATCCTGCTTCCCAAAAAAGGGGTGAACCTGCCAGATACAAAAATTTCCCTGCCGGCGCTCACAGAAAAAGACCTGGCCGACCTGGAATTCCTGATCGGACAACAGGTAGACTGGATCGCTCTTTCTTTTGTTCGCAAGGCGGAAGACATCATCGATCTGAAACGTCGCCTGGCGGAAAAGAAATGCAAATCAAAAGTGATCGCCAAAATTGAAATGCCTTCGGCCCTGGTTGATCTCAGAAATATCATCATTGAATCAGATGGTGTGATGGTGGCACGCGGTGATCTGGGTGTTGAATTACCGGTTGAAAAAGTTCCGATGGCACAGCGCGACATCATCCGCAAATGTATTCACCGCGCCAAACCGGTGATTGTTGCCACGCAGATGATGGAAAGTATGATCGACCGGGTAAAACCCAACAGAAGTGAAATTACCGATGTGGCCAATGCGGTACTGGAAGGAGCCGATGCGGTGATGCTGAGTGGAGAAACAGCTACGGGCAAGCATCCGTCACTGGTTGTGGAAACTATGCGCCGGATTATCCTGGAAGTGGAAAGAACAGAATACCGTTATAACCGCGAGGAAGACCTGATTCCACAGCCTCACTCTCCTTCTTTCCTGAGTGATGCCATCTGCTATAATGCCTGTAAACTGGCCAGTGATACGAAATCAGAAGCGCTGATCGGCATGACGCAAAGTGGTTACACAGCGTTTATGCTGAGTAGTTATCGTCCCCGGTGCCCGCTCTATATCTTCACCAAAGAAAAAACGCTGGTAAACCAGCTCAGCCTGAGCTGGGGTGTACGGGCCTTTTTCTATAATGAAGAAGTGAGCCTCGACACCATCCTGAATGATCAAATCAAAATTCTTAAGGAGAGAGGGTTTGTAAAACCAGGTGATGTAGTAGTGAATACGGGAAGCACACCGGTTCACCTGCACCTGCCAACGAATGTGTTGAAGATTACGAAGGTGGAATAGGGCAGTGTGTTTATCGTTGGTTGGCAGTTTGCGGTTTGCAGTTCGCGGTTTTCCCGAATTTTGACTTTTGAATTTTGACTTTTCAATTTTCAATTCGTCATCCGTAATCGCATTGGCTCATTGACCAATCACTGTTGTCCGGGGAAAGTCATTGAGTACCTAATGCCACGCTGAAATAATCATTTTTTTGCCACTTTTTGAGAAATGAGCCCCCTCTTGGTGAGCGGGAGCGAGGTCGAGAGCGGACGTAATATGAGGGAGATTTTATTCCAGCGAGTCTCTGACGGGACTTTTTTTGTTTCGCCAAAAAAAGTCCCACAAAAAAAGGCGACCAAGGCCGATATACAGCCCGGTTACCGTTGTCTATCGCTCAGCTTCGGTTCTTCGGTGGTGAACAGCGGTAGAATAAAGCCCGGCTATTGTTGTAATTCAGCTACGGAATTATTTTTCGTTATCTCGGGATTTGCATTTGGAAATATTCAGTGTCCTGTCAATTGGCAAATTGGCCCATTGGCTCATTGACCAATTTTGCGCTCTGAGATTTCCCCGGACAACAATGATTGACCAATTGACGAATTGACGAATTGCTCTCGCTCCTTTTTTCCGTCTGTTCACGACCAAATTTGCCCGATTCGGTACTTTTTGCTTATCGGTCGGAATGGTTTTTTGTTAGAGTTCATACAGGCGATAAGCCGATTAACAATCATTAAACTTAAATATCTATTGTATGAACACCACCCGTTTTTCAAAATCCGCTTTGCTGATGTTGGCCCTGGTGTCGACATTCTTCTTCACCGCTTGTGACAAGGATGATGACGACACTATGAAGCCACAGACAATCGTTGACATCGTTGTCAACAATCCCGATTTCAGTATTCTTAAGGCAGCTGTTGTAAGGGCCGAACTGCAGAATACATTGGCAACTACGCCAAACCTCACTGTTTTTGCCCCTAATAATGCTGCTTTTACTGCTGCAGGTCTTACCGAAGCAGTTATTAACAGTACTCCGGTAGCTACATTGCAGGCAATCCTGACCTATCATGTACTCGGAACTAAAGTAGTCAGCACAGATGTGCCTGCTGGTCCGAATGCAGAAGTCACTACTCTTAATGGAGCGAAGGTGTATGCTACCCGGGGAGCCAATGGAGTATTCATCAACGGCGTAAAAGTCATTACAGCCGATGTAAATGCTTCCAATGGCGTGATCCATGTTGTTGATCGGGTATTGTTGCCACCCTCCGGTAATATTGTACAGGTTGCACAGGCTAATGCCAACTTCTCTTATCTCGTAGCCGCTGTTTTAAGGGCTGATGCCAGCGGAACCAGTATCTCCGGCGCACTGTCTTCTGCAGGTCCGCTGACTGTTTTCGCTCCTGTGAACCAAGCCTTTATAGATGCAGGATTCCCCACTATCGCTTCAATTAATGCCGCTGATCCAAACACTTTGAAGAATATTTTGTTGTACCATGTGGTAGCCGCCAGGGTATTCTCTTCTGATCTGTCAGAAGGAGCCCAGCCAACCACCTTGCAGGGAGGAAAAGTGACTATCAAGCTGGCCGGCGGTGCCAAAGTAAGAGGGTTATCCAATACCAGTGACGCCAATATTACAGCCACTGATATTGTAACTACCAATGGAGTGATCCATGTAATTGACAAGGTATTATTACCCTAATTGATTAACCACTTGCATCGACCCGCTCCGGCGGGTCGGTGTTTATTTCCATCAGCTATGTTTCAGCATAAGTACAGGTACATATTCATATCGGTGCTGGCTGTTTTCACATTTCTGAATACGGAATTGTGTGAAGTGTACCATTATTTCCACATCAATATCGAGTGGTATTATTCGTTGTTAACCATCTTACTGGTTACGCTGTTAACCTGGGAGGGCAACCGCCTTATACAACCGATTCTTCTCCGGATGTTTCCACCAGCCAGAAAGAGAAATACCTACCTGGTTTCCTTCTTTGTTTCCGGATCTGTTATTTCCTTTGCCGGAACGATCGTCACGGTGGCCATGGTAGGGTCGGTTTTGCACGATTATGCCTGGAAACAGTTAATGGTTCCCCTGAAACTGAACATCATTTATGCCGGCCTGGTCAATTTACTGTTGCATTTGCTGAATACCATCATTTTCTTTTTCCATGAATACCGCAAGAAGTGGGAAGAAGCAGAGGAACTGCGACGCAACAGCGAAGAGGCCCAGTTACAACTGATCAAGAACCAGATCAACCCTCATTTTTTATTCAATAACCTGAATGTATTATCCTCGCTGGTGATCAAAACCAACCCGGAAGCCAACGAGTTCATAGAAGAGTTTTCAAAAGTTTACCGCTATATCCTCAATAACCAGGATAAAGAATTGATTGACCTCAATACGGAACTGGAGTTTATCAAACCTTATATATTCCTGCTGAAGAAAAGATTTGACAATGGCCTGGAAATCGCCCTGGATATACCGGATGAATACAAGAGAAGTTATGTGATACCCGTAGCCTTGCAGATGCTCATAGAAAACGCCATCAAACATAATATCGTTTCGAAAGCAAAACCGTTGCTGATAAAGGTAGCCGTAGACCAGGACCATAGCCTGATCGTGAAAAACAATCTGCAACCCCGGCAGAATGCAGAACCCGGCAATCGAATCGGTTTACAGAATATTCAAAAGAGATATGAGCTGATTAGTGGCAAAAAAATTGATGTACGTCATACGGACAGCGAGTTTGTGGTATCACTCCCATTACTTCATCTAAACTGATTACTATGAAACTGATCATTGTGGAGGATGAATGGCTGGCAGCGCAGCGCCTGCAGCACCTGTTGAAAGCATACGATCCGGCCATTGAGATCCTCGCAGTATCAGAAAGCGTGGAAGAAACCGTGCGGTTGTTGCGGGCAGGCTTGTCGCCCGATCTGATGCTCCTCGATGTTCAGCTGAGTGATGGTCACAGCTTCGAGATTTTCAACCAGGTCCGGTACAACAACCCGGTGATATTTACCACCGCATATGATAACTATGTAATGGATGCTTTCAAGTTGTTCAGCATTGATTACATTCTGAAACCGGTGACAGCATCCGCATTGGGGGCGGCTCTCGACAAATGCAGAAACATTGTTTCGGCCTGGAGACCGGACTACACACAACTCGCCAGCGCGCTGCTGGAGCAACAGAAGAAAAGTAAATTCAAGGAAAGACTGCTGGCAAAGATTGGTCAGAAACTGTTTTTTATTGAAACAGAAAATATTGCCTATTTCCAGGCGGATAATAAAATCGTGTACCTGGTAGACAAACAGGGCAACCGGTATGTGGTGGACTATACCATGGAAAAACTGATGAGCATACTGGATGACAGCCATTTTTTCAGGCTCAATAGAAAGTATATTGTTCGTGTATCTGCGATAGAACACATCAAACCTTTTTACAATAACCGACTTAAAATATGTTTGAAAGGCTCTGGCGATTTTGAAGATATGATCATTAGCCGGGAGCGGGTGGCCGATTTCAGAGAATGGGCGGAAAGTGCCGGCTAATGATCTTTCTTCTTCGCTCAGGCAGGTTGCAATCGCACAACTTGGAGTAACTTCACGGTATGAGTTACCATTTGCACCTGGGAAAAGACAAGAAATTTAAAAAGCTGCTTGATAAACAGGGAGAACTTCGAATCCGAAAAAATAAAAATCTTTGCATTTACCTATGCGCTTCCATCACCAGCCAGCAGCTGTCTACAAAAGTGGCAGATGTGATCTACAAGCGCTTCCTCGGACTATACAATGGCGAAGAGCCTACTCCTGAACAGATTGTTCAAACACCGCCGGAAACGCTCCGGTCGATTGGTCTTTCCAATGCAAAGACCCAATATATTCAAAATGTAGCCCGCTTTGCCATTGAGCAGGGGATGGATCATAAAAAGATCAGCCGCATGCCCGATGAAGAAGTCATTGCCTATCTCACCCAAATAAAAGGAGTGGGTCGCTGGACGGTTGAAATGCTGCTGATGTTTGCCCTTGGCCGCGAAGATGTATTTGCCGTGGATGACCTGGGCATACAAAATGCCATGGCAGGCATCTATAAAATTCCCAAAGACGATAAGAAAAAATTAAAAGAAGAAATGATCCGCATCTCGAAACGCTGGAGCCCATACCGAACATATGCGTGTATGCACCTGTGGAGATGGAAAGACGAAGAATAATTAGTCAATTTGACAATTCGTCAATTTGCCAATGCGATGAAGGATTACGAATGACGGATTACGAATGACGAATGGAATACAATTGGTAAATTTGCCAATTCGTCAATTGGTCAATGAGCCAATTTGCCAATGAAACGTGAAACGAAAAACCTGAAACGCGAAACGCTAAACCGCAAACCAACCTGAAACGCTAAACCTGAAACGATAAACGAATTTATCCATTCAATGTTTTCCACAACACATCTTTCAATTCTGTGAGACCTTGCTGGGTTATGGAAGAGAAAAATACGATGGGGAGTTCTGCCGGAAGCTCCTTTTTGATAGCCTGTTTCAGTTCATCATCCAGCATGTCGCTTTTGCTGATTCCGAGGATGAATTGTTTATGAAGCAATTCGGGATTGTATTCTTCCAGTTCTTTAACGAGAATGTCGAATTCTTTCCGGTGATCATTGCTGTCGGCAGGGATCACGAAAAGTAAGACCGGGTTTCTTTCGATATGTCTCAGGAAACGATGTCCCAGTCCGCGGCCTTCCGCAGCACCTTCTATAATTCCCGGGAGATCGGCCACGCAAAAACTTTTTCCATCCCGGTAAGCCACCATTCCTAATTGCGGAACGAGGGTGGTAAATGCATAGTCGGCGATCTTGGGTTTCGCGGCGGTGATAACAGACAACAACGTTGACTTGCCCGCATTGGGAAAACCCACCAATCCTACATCTGCCAGCACTTTTAGCTCCAGTATCTTCCAGGCTTCCAGTCCCGGTTCACCCGGTTGCGCATGCTCCGGTGCCTGGTTGGTGGCTGTGGCGAAATGAGCATTACCCAGTCCGCCTCTTCCTCCTTTTATCCAGATAATTTCCTGTCCTTCTTCCAGTATTTCAGCCTCGAGTTTACCCGTTTCTTCGTCCCGGGCAACGGTTCCCAGCGGCACATCGATGATTACATCTTTACCGGCACGGCCTGTGCAGTTATTGCCACTTCCGCCCTCGCCATTTTCGGCCAGTACATTCTTCATATAGCGAAGATGGAGCAGGGTCCAGAGGTTTTTGTTTCCCCTGAGGATGATATGACCACCCCGACCACCGTCACCTCCATCCGGACCCGCCATAGCGTTGAATTTGGTCCGCATAAAATGCCGACTTCCCGGCCCACCATGGCCACTCCTGCAAAATACCCTGATATAATCAATGAAATTCTTTTCCATCAGTCGGCAAATATACGGCTTCCGGTTTGCGGTTTACAGTTTGCGGTTTGCGGTTTCTCTTTCCGTTTCTGTTTCCCTTCCGCTCCCGCTCTCACTCCCGCTCCGTTCCACCCCGGGCGAGCCGCGCTTATTCAACCATGCCGGCAATCGGCTTGCCTAAACTATAATTTCAGAAATATTTGAAAATATGGAAATGTTGAATAAATTTGTGTTGTAAAACATCCGATCATGAATACGCTCTCTTATATCATTTACCTGTTCATCACTTACTGGGTAACTGTTCATGTGGGATGGATCTTTTTTAGAAATGGCCGGGTATATATTCTTTCACTCATGCAGGGGGATGCGTCCATTACAGACTCCATTAACCGCTTATTGTTGACGGGCTATTACCTGGTCAATCTTGGCTATGCGGCCTGGATGATCCATCTCTGGCAACCGGTACATAACCTGGAACAAATGGCGGTTACGATCAGTCAAATGGTGGCCCGCATACTGCTTTCACTGGGGGTGCTTCATTTTGTGAACATGGCAGTGATCTATTTTCTTTCTAAAAACAAATCATTCATACATCACCATAAAACGGTTTAATATGACAACCCTAAATTTTATCGCCTACCTGATTTACCTGCCTGTTGTAATCATCCTTACCTGGTATGTGGCCCGCACCATTTTCCGCAACAGCCTGGTTTTTATGTTGGATATCTTTAACGGAAGAGAAGATATCGCCCTTTCAACCAACAAACTCTTTGAAACCGGTTTTTACCTGTTGAATATGGGCTTTGCCTTCCTGATCATGGAGATCAGTGACAATATCATCGGCAGTCAGACTT
>JBGAHR010000077.1:0-15445 GCA_044226045.1 Chitinophagaceae bacterium | reverse complement strand
AATAACCAACCGATTCTATTTTGATTACTTTACCTGTTGAGTCTTTCTCGTAGCTAAAAGTTTTGGTTTCCCATACCTGGTCATTGGAGTCGTAAAAAGTCATTTTTTCGACATTATTGGCGCACCAGCCGAGTTCTGGAAATGCAAAGTTTCTTAAATCGGTAAGGTTCATTGCGTAATTGATATCAGCCAGTGGGCGCAAAGCATTTGCATCGTTGGTATATGATATGACAACGTATTTGTAATTGTAATTGTTTTGCCGGTTACCTTCATTAATAATCCTGATGATATTGCCCTTACTATCCCACTGAAATTCGGAGTACCCGGTTTTATTGATGGTCTTGGAAACCCGACCATTGTTAAAAACAAAGAAAGTGGTGTCGGTAAACCCAATAAATGGGGATTCATAAACGTAAATTAGCTTTTCCAGCAGGTTTCCGTTATATACATTACGATATTTTTCCATAGCTCTTGGATAATTCATTTCCGTCAACTGCCCGGAAGCGTTATATACAAAATCAATAGAATCTCCGTCATTGGCGGTTTCCGAGCTATCAATTATAGAAGTGATTTGGTATTTGCTATTGTAAGAAATTCTCAAAATCGTATCATCTCCCACATGGGTTCCCTGTACAAAACGGGTTAGCAGGCAGGTATCAGTAGAGGCGGGTGGTGGTAGAGTAGGATTATCTCCCATTGTGTCCACACTTTTTTCTTTTGCACATTGTAAGAAATTCTCAAAATCGTATCATCTCCCACATGGGTTCCCTGTACAAAACGGGTTAGCAGGCAGGTATCAGTAGAGGCGGGTGGTGGTAGAGTAGGATTATCTCCCATTGTGTCCACACTTTTTTCTTTTGCACAGGAGAACAACAGCAGCACAAACATTACCAGGCCAAAAAATCTGATCATATATAACTATTTGGATCAAATATAACTAACTCTTACTTATATGCGTAAGGTAATTGCAAATTAATAAGGAAAACCACCCAGCCAACCGCAAACCGCAAACCGCAAACCGCAAACCGCCAACCGCAAACTGGCAACCGCAAATGGCAACCGCCAACCTTCACGTTTCTTTTACAATTAAATCACCAGCCGATCGTTAATTTGGTGTTCCGCTTCAACTCCTTATAGACACAACTTTACTTACATCAAATTTTTGCTATGTCTGCTAACCAGCCGGTAGAGACCGATGGTCTCTATTCTTACGATTCCTTTGGCGGAACAAAGGAGAGAAAATCTGACACGAATTTTTTGTGGTGGTGTGCCGGGGCGCATCAGGGAATTTTAAAAGATCATCCATCCGAACATGCCAAATATGCCGGGTTGGGGGGAGTGATACTGGCCACGTTTGTATTGGCCTCTCTTTCCGCGGGCTATGCCATACACAGTCTTTTTAACAATTGGTTCTGGACAATCGGATTCGCCCTTGTCTGGGGGTTGATCATCTTCAATTTTGACCGGTTCCTGGTTTCTACCATGCGGAAGTATGGTGTGTCCCGGAAAAAACAGATATGGATGTCGGTGCCGCGTTTGGCATTAGCGATACTGATCGGCATTACCATTGCCCGACCGCTTGAACTGAAAATTTTTGAAAAGGAGATCAACACTAAAATGGTCGAGAACCTCCACAAGAAGATCCAGTTGAACGACAGCCTGCTTCAATTGGAAACACGCACGCAGGTTAACAACGCACAACTGGAACGAGATCGGCTTACCACAAGGAAACTGGCCATTGAAGATACGCTTCACCGTCTGCAGCAGGCTTATATTGAAGAAGCGGATGGAACAGGTGGCTCCGGCAACAGAGGCATTGAAGAACTGACACAGCTGAAGATGAATGCCTATGCGGCGGCGGCCCAGCAATTTCGACCGGAAATCGCACGTCTCGACAGAGCGATCCTGGCGCAGGACAGTACCATCAATGCCGTTCAATCGGGCCTCCAGCAGAAAAGAGAGCAATATGCGGCAGCTGCACAGGCAAATGTGGGTTTTCTCGAGAGAAATAAAGCTTTATCTGATCTGGCCGGGGAAGAAAGCAGTGTTTTCTGGACAAGCCTGTTGCTGTCTTTGCTGATCATATTGATAGAAATCGGTCCCATTTTGTCAAAGCTAATCATGCCACTCGGGCCTTATGAAATTGCGTTGGCCAAAGAAGAATTGCTGAGCATGGCAGCAGCGGAAAATGATATGCGAAAAGATAAGGAACTCACCAACGAAAAGAAAAAGGCTTTCTACCAAAAACAAAGAGAGGTGAGCGACCAGCTGGTAGAACAAATGAGCGCGCTGCAGAAAAAGCACATCGATCAGGAACTCGATAAGTGGGAAAGAGGAGAGTGGAATCCCAAAGATCATCGCGCTTCCATGGATGAAGTGATGCGAAAGATCAGGGAACGCTATCAATTGGGAGAAGACGGATTACTTTAACAGGAAATGCATCGCTGCTATAGCCATCAATACAAGCAGGGTTGGCAGGTAGGTTTTACGGCCAACCCTTATTTTTTCCCTCACCGGATTCAATGATAACAAGGTGATCGACATCACCAGCACCAGGCCTGCGATCACGAGGAACAAAAAGCCGGGATTCAGGAGGCTCAATGAAATCGACATATAAATTCCATTCAATACCAATAAGAGGTACCACAGCAACACCGGCATACCCAGTATCCATCCAATTCTTTTCAGCCTCCATAAAAGAAGACCGGAAATGATCGCCAGCAAAATCACTGTATACGTTTTCAGGTCCGTTAAAAGCTGATCCAGTTTTACCGAAACCTGGTTTTGATCGATCGAAAGTCTTTCAGATTTTGAACTGATAAAATCCAGCACCTGGAGCGCGAGAAAAAAAATACCGATAACCAATAATACGATTGCAGGAAACTTGATTTTCCAATCAGCCTTTGGCATTTCATTCATGTAACGAAACTAAAATATTTTCCGAGCTTGTAATACCCCTGGGCGTTACTGATTTGAAAATTGTTGGCCGATGGATTCTACCAGTTTGCCGGCCCATCGTGCATAATCCTTTCCGGAAGGGTGCAAGCCGTCTGATGTAACCAGCGACCGGTCAACAGCGGCTTCACGGGTGCCCGGCGTGATATCAATATAATGGACCTTGTACTGGTTTGCCATTTCCCGGTTGTATTTATTAAAGAGATCGATCTCGAGGGCGATTTGCCTGCGATCCCGGTCGGCCGCAAAAGGAGTGACGCCCCAATCCGGAATGGATAATACAAATACATGTGCTGCTTGTCCGCCGGCAAAATGGATGGCCTGCTTCAACAAGGCTTCAAACTCATTTTTGTATTCCTCCACTGATCGACCCCGGTATTGATTGTTCACCCCGATTAACAGTGTTACGAAATCATAAGTCTCCTGGATGTTGGCATTAAGAATAGCATCCTGGAGTTCGTCTGTTGTCCAGCCGGTTTTAGCAATTACCACAGGCTCGGCCAGGTTCCACCCCCTGGAGCGGAGCAGGCTGGCAGCCTGGTAAGGAAAACTTTCCTGCCGGGGAACCATCTCACCAACAGTATATGAGTCGCCCAGGGCGAGGTAATGAAGTGGTGTTGAATTCACGGATTGTGCTTTGCTGAACTGTAAATATAAAACGGCCAGGCAAAAACAAAGGAACTTTCGCATAACAGATATACGGAAAATGCAAACAGACGGATCAAAAGAAAAAAGGAGCCACGAGGGCTCCTTGCAAAAAATATTGAACAATTATTACTGTTGAACACCCTGCATACCGTTCTGCATGCCTTCGGCCTCACCACGCATATTTTTACGTTTGAAAAGCGACATGTCGAACTTACCGAAGCGCCAGTTAAAGTTCAAACGGAAGAACTGCGGATCACGACGACGGAAAGCATTCTGCACAAAAAACGCAGACTCGGAGTACACATCGTTGCGACGGGTTCTGAAAACGTCACTAAAGCTGAGGGTCAAAGACGCGCGTTTTTCCTTTAGGAAATCATAACGAATGGCTACATCGACACCATAATTCGGACGAACATAACCTTGTGAGGCGCTGAGCGACTGGCCAAACATCATGCCACCACGGCCCCCACCGCCACCGCTACTACCACTGCCACCAGGAGGCAGAATGGTCTTGGACTGATAGTCGCCACTCAACTGAATGGAGATATTCTTCGGTAATTTGAAGGTGTTGTTCACCTTGGCAAACCAGCTGTAGATATTGCTTTGCTTGGGCAGTTTGGGATCGTCGATATTGATCTTAGACGTGTAAAGGTTCAGGTTGGAAGTAAGGTCCCACCATTTGGTCACAGCCTGACGGGAGATCAGTTCCAGTCCACCTACATAACTCGAGTTGGCGTTGATGTACGTATTGATCAGCAACGTATCTGCAGTATTCAACGGATTGGCCTCCGCTACCTGGTAACGGGTGATCAGGTTATCCGTAAACTTGTAGTAAACCGATGCGAGGAACGAATTGCTCTGGGCATAAGTCTTTGTATAAGACAGCTCGAAAGAATAGGTAAACTCGGGAACGAGGTTCGGATTACCTCTGGAAAGGTTCAGCGTATCGGAATAATCAGTGAATGGGAACAACTGGAAGAAATTGGGTCTGTTGATTCTTCTTGAAAAGTTCAATTGCAGATCCTGGTCGTTCTTCAGCTTCTGCGAAAGGAAAATACTTGGGAACAGACTGATCGGGAAACTATTGCTGTAGCTGATCAGGGTATCTTTTCCAGACTGGTTCACCGTATTCACTTCGCCTTTATAATCCGAGCTCTCTGCTCTCAATCCCAATTGGTAACCGAAACTTTTCACTTTGCTGGTGAAGGTCGCATAAGCAGCATATACATGATCCTCGTTGTTGTACTGGGAAGACAACTGAGGAACTTTAATAGCGATACCGTTGTTATCGACATAGGCAATATCGTTGCGGCTGTCTACCTTACGCATTTGCGCACGGGCACCCAGTTCCAGTTTCGATTTATCATTTAACGGATCAACATAATCTGTTTGAGCCGTAAAGAACTGGTTTTCTCCACCACCATTGATATTTTGTTTGAAGCTTCTCAGCAAACTGCCTCCCTGAGAGTCATAATTGGAAGTGGTCAGCAGGTTGTTGTTTTCATTCTTGCTCTTGTTGAAATTGAAATCTGCGGTCCACTCTTTTCCGGCTTTGGCATAGTTGTGTTTAAAACTGAGCATGGCGCCCCTGTTTTTAAATTCACCGGTAGAGTTGGATAAGCGATTGGTGAAAGAACTAGTAGGGTTGCCGGCATACAGCGTATCAACCAGGATATCGCTGTTTGAGTTGGGCTTGAACTTACCATTTACATATACACCAGACAGTGATAAGGTATTGCGGTTGTCGATGAAATAATCAAAACCGCCTCTGATAAAGGCAAAATAACCTTCAGAAATATTCTTATCGTCCTGGAACAGCTTTGTATTGGGATTGTTCACGAGCGTCAGTCGATCGGTGGTGCCGATAGAGATAGATTTACGCTGGTTATACATGGCACTGCCAAACACATTCACTTTTCCCTGGCGAATGTTGATATCTCCACCCAGGTTGTATTTGCCACGCTGATCAATACCTGCACGCAGGTTGCCGTTATAACCAGCCTTGCGGTTTTTCTTCAAAACGATATTTAAAATACCAGCCGTTCCACCCGAAGCATCAAATTTGGCAGATGGGTTGGTGATTACCTCTACACTTTGAATCGCATCAGCCGGAATCTGATCCAGCGTGAGGGTTGTAGGACGACCATCGACAAAGATGGTAGGAGTATTGTTTCGAAGGGTTACATTACCGTCGATGTCCACGTTCAGCGAAGGAACGTTTTTCATCACATCCACCGCCGTTCCTCCAACGGAGGTCAGGTTTTTTTCAACATTAAATACCTTTCTATCGATGCTGGAACTCACCAGGGGCTTGCTGCCACTCACTGTTACAGATTCCAGCACCTGGGCATCCTGCTCAATTTTGATATTACCAAGATCTTTA
Organism: Chitinophagaceae bacterium; assembly: GCA_044226045.1. GTDB lineage: Bacteria > Bacteroidota > Bacteroidia > Chitinophagales > Chitinophagaceae > Endoryza. The sequence goes on along the minus strand of JBGAHR010000077.1, from coordinate 9,459 downwards.
TCAATGGCCGCCAGGGCTTGAGACATATCGCCACCCTGACCAAATTTCATTTCAAAGGCCACTTTCTGTTCAATAGTCTTGTAACCGATCGCCGTAATTTTCAAACGGAAATTACCCATCACCGGCAAGCCTTCCAGGCTGAATTCGCCTACCTTACTGGTAAGCATACCGGCAATTACCACATCAACCCGTTTTTTTACGGTTGTATCAAATTTGTTCTGGATCAGTTGAACGGAAACAGCTTCAATACCTTTGTTTGTTTTGGAGTCAATGATCTTTCCATAAAAGCGACCAACATTCATATTTTGGGCGCCACCGCCAGCCGGTCTTCCCATCCCTCCAGGCATCTGAGCCACAAGGGTTACCGAGATAAGCGCAAACCAGGCCAGCAAATAAAATTTCTTCATGATAGTATTAGTTGAAAATGATTGCAAAGTTGGACGATACAACGCTGACAAACTTGTGACATTGTGATGAATGGTAGAAAGAAAAGTTTTGTAAGTCTTTACTGTTTTTAAAATGTTAAAGAAAACAAAATGAACCACGGAAGCCAAGCCCTACGTTAGACCTAATTCACTGTTAACAAGCCCTCATAACAGCAAAAGCGTGGAAAAGTTTTTGAAGTCGCTTTTTCATCATTCAGGGGAATGGTCGAGTTTATCGTCTCGCTGTTTTTCGCCTCACTGAATGATCAGTTGAGAGCCTTTGCCGGTTGCCGTTTTGTAAGGGGTGGAGTGCAGATTTTATGCTTAACGAGTATACGGTCGGAGAGTGGTGAAAACCGAAGGGTGGAGTCCGATTATAAGATTCCGACAGGGGTGTAGAAATAATTCTTCTTTGAGTTTGGCCTGAAATTGATTTTATGCTTAGATTTGCAGCCCGCAAACGGTGGCTGTAGCTCAGTTGGTTAGAGCATCAGATTGTGGTTCTGAGGGTCGTGGGTTCGAGCCCCATTAGCCACCCAACTTTATACCCGGGATCGTTTTCCCGGGTTTTTTATTGAATTTTCTCCTGTTTGTCAGCTCTGCACCGTCACTGTCCATTCAAAGACCAGTAGAGTTTCCGTTCATGTAATTTGTACAAAACCAGTTGTTAATATTCAGATTTACCGGCAACAACCCCACATTTTTATCGTTATTTTTGGATTACATGCAAAAAGTGATAAAATATATGTTTAGCAAGAGAACGTTACCCGTGCTTGTCCTGCTCCTGGGCGCAGGTCTGATTGTCGCTTTCAATACACTTGGCTGGGGCGGAAATCCTCCCGGCAAGTATGAAAAGATCCTCCACAATGTGGGAGACATGCTGAAGCAAATCCACTACAGCCCAAAGAAAATTGACGATGAATTTTCCAAACAGCTTTTCAAAAAATTCCTCAATGACCAGTTTGTTGATGAAAGTAAAAATATCCTGCTGCAGTCAGATGTACAGGAGTTGAAAAAATACGAAACCCGGCTGGATGATGAGATCCTGGGCGGGAATGTGGTATTTGTACCGGCCGTCTCTGAAGTAGTAAAGAAGAGACTTCCCGAAGTAACCGCGATTTACAAGGAACTTCTTTCAAAGCCATTCGACTTTACCAAAGACGAAACTTTTGAATCGGATCCCGATAAAGTGGATTTTCCGAAAACAGAAGCGGAACGCAAGGAGTCCTGGCGTAAACGAGTAAAATGGATGGTTCTGGAACGGTATTCCGATCTGCTGGAAGGACGTGAGAAAAGTAAGGGAACAGCGGGATATGTAGCCAAGACCGATGCCGAACTGGAAAAAGAAGCCAGGGACAGAGTATTGAAAATTCTCGATCGTTATTTCGAAAGACTGACTGTGAAAGTCAGCGATGACGACCGGTTCAATAATTACGTGAATACCATCACCGAGATGATGGATCCTCATTCGACCTTCTTCCCCCCGGTAGACAAAAGATATTTTGATGAACAGATGAGCGGTAAGTTCTTTGGTATCGGCGCTTCGCTTCGCGAAGAAGACGGCGTGATCAAGATCGGCTCCCTGTTAACCGGAAGCCCTGCCTGGAAATCGGGCCAGGTGCAGGTTGGAGATATCATTCTGAAAGTGGCACAGGGTGCCGGCGAACCAACCGACCTGACCGGTTTTGTAACGGAAGATGCCGTAAAAATTATCCGTGGAAATAAAGGAACGGAAGTAAGACTGACATTGAAAAAGTCAGACGGTTCCATAAAAGTGGTAACCCTGATTCGCGACGAGATTATCCAGGACGAAACATTCGCACGCAGTGCCGTGGTCAATACGGCAAAAGGGAAAATCGGGTTTATTTACCTGCCGGAATTCTATGCAAATTTCGACGACCCTAAAGGCGCCCGCTGCTCGGAAGATGTTCGCAAAGAAATCATCAAACTGAAAGAACAGAAAGTGGATGGCATTGTGATGGATCTCCGCAGTAACGGAGGCGGTTCTTTGTACGACGTTGTTCAGATGGTTGGATTATTTATAGAAGGCGGCCCCATTGTACAGGTTCGCGACCGTGATGGTAAACCACAGGTTTATTATGATCGCGATAAATCAGTTTTGTATGACGGACCGCTGGCTGTAATGGTAAATGAATTCAGCGCTTCTGCTTCTGAAATTTTTGCAGCCGCCATACAGGACTATAACAGGGGCGTGATTATCGGCAGTTCCTCCACATATGGTAAAGGAACCGTACAGCGCAATATCGGCCTCGAAAAAGTAATCGGCTACATGGATCCTAACAGTGAACTGGGCACCATAAAACTGACACTCCAGAAATTCTATCGTATCAATGGAGGCTCTACTCAGAAAAGAGGTGTTTCTTCAGATATCAACCTGCCTGATATTTGGGAGTTTTCAAAACTTAGAGAGAAAGATAACCCGGAGGCATTGCCCTGGGATGAAATTTCAAAAGCAGATTACAACAACTGGAAGTATAGCCTGGACCTGAGCCCTATCAAGCAGGCCAGTGCAGACCGGTTGAAAGCAAACAATACATTCAACACGATCCGCAAAAATGCTCAATTACTGTCGGCGGTTAACGACAAGCCGAGGACGTTGAATCTGAAAAAATACCAGGATGAGCAAAAACTGGTTCGCAATTCTGCCAAGGAAATTGAATCCAGCATAAAGCTCACCCATGAGCTCGACGTAACAGCCTTACCGGAAGATTTGAAGAAGTATGAGTACGATGCCGGTAAACTGGAAAGATTCAAGGATTGGGTGAAAAGGCTGAAATCAGATATTTACCTGGATGAGGCGGTAAATGTGGTTAACGACATGGTGGTTCAGAAAAATATAGTTTATAACAATGGTGGAGGCAGTGGTAAAAAAGGCTTCTAACCTGTTTTGATATGCTAAACCCCGCTCCGGCGGGGTTTTTTTATTGCCAAAAACGCCCCGCAGGCCGGTCGAAATGAGGAAATAAGCCAACTATTTAGACCTGTTTGTGTTTTATATCGCATTGCGAAAGGGAAAAAAATGCATTTACCCCTATTTTTGCAGCCGATTTGAAACACATGTATAATATTACATTTAAGTTTGAACAGAAAGGGTTGGAGCCGGTAACGCTGACCAATATCGAAGCCGACCAGAGTATCCTGGAAGTCGCGTTGACCCATGACATTGAATTGCACCACAATTGCGGAGGCGTTTGTGCCTGCAGTACCTGTCACCTCTATGTAGAAGCCGGGGAACAGCACCTGGAAGAACTTAGCGACAAGGAGGAGGATTTTATCGATCGGGCCGTTAACCCGAGGCTCAATTCGCGCTTAGGCTGTCAGTGTGTGCTGCAACCCGGAAGCGGAAATGTTGTAGTGACCCTGCCCGATCAAACACAATTCCTCGGAGAATAATCTTTCAATAACTATCGACTATGAGTTACGAACCACCCATACATTGGAACGACTATGAAGACATTGCCATGAAACTCTATGAGAGATTTGGTGATGAATTCAATGAGGGTAAAATCTATCGTATTCGTTTTACCGATCTGCTGGAATGGGTATTGCAGATCCCCAATTTTGTTGGAAAAAGAGAAGAAAGCAACGAAGGACACCTGGAAATGATCCAGAGTAGTTGGGTGTACGAGTGGAGAGACAACCAGAAATAAGCCGGCATTCTAAATGCTCAATTCATGAACCTGAACGAATCACTTAAAAAAATAACCACTTTTGTGTTCGATATGGACGGCGTACTGACGGACGGTACGCTGTTTGTTTTTGAAGGGGGGCAATATCGCCGCATGCATATCCGTGATGGCTATGCCCTTCAGTTGGCGGTGAAGAAAGGGTACAGGGTGGTAGTGATTTCCGGAAGCCAGTCGGATCCCGTGGTTGCCCGGTTAAAGGGGTTGGGGGTAACGGATGTTTTCATGAAAGTGCTGCATAAGAAAAAATGCTTGGAAGACTATCTTCTCAGTCATCGTCTGCACCCTGATGAAGTATTGTTTATGGGTGATGATATGCCGGATTACGAAGTGATGAAATACGCGGGTTTTCCCTGCGCCCCTGCTGATGCTGTTCCTGAAATTAAAGAGATATCCAGATACATTTCTCCCATTTCCGGTGGCCAGGGATGCGTGAGAGATGTGATAGAACGGGTACTTAAACTTAACGATCATTGGGAACTATCAACGGATATCGCCAGCCGCTAATTTTTTTCAGCAACTCGTCATACAATTCTTATCTTGAGGCTACATGACAGCCATTATTGGATTTTTTCGCCTGATCAGATCGTTAAACCTGCTTTTTATTGTCATTACGCAGTGTTTATTCCAGTATTGTGTCATTGTTCCTACTTTGAATAAAGCTGGTATCACCCCCCAATTAAGTCTCTTTCATTTCTCCCTGCTGGTTTTATCTTCTGTTTGTATTGCCGCGGCTGGGTATATTATCAACGATTATTTTGACCTGAATATAGACCGGATCAACAAGCCCGAAAAAATCATCGTAGAAAAAGTGATCCGCAGAAGATGGGCGATCCTCTGGCACTTGGGGCTTTCACTGGCAGGTATATTGCTGAGTTTTTATGTTGGCTGGAAGAATAATCATAACCTGGTATTGCTTTTTGCCAATGTTTGCTGCGTGTTCCTTTTATGGGTTTATTCAACCACTTTCAAAAAGAAATTGCTGACCGGGAATATTGTCATTTCCCTGCTTACCGGATGGACAGTACTGGTCTTGTATGTGGCCGAACTGGATAAATTTTTTTATACGGTGAACCTCCCGGCCGTATCATCGGCTGTTAACCGTATTTTCAAGCTGGCCGTGTTATACGCCGGTTTTGCTTTTATCATTTCGTTGGTCAGGGAAGTAGTAAAGGATATAGAAGATATGAATGGAGACCTGAAATATGGTTGCAAAACCATGCCGATTGTTTGGGGAGTGAATGTATCCAAAGTCTTTGCAGCGACCTGGCTGGTCGTCTTGCTGGCGGCTATCGCGGTACTGCAGGTTTACGTGATGTCGTATCGTTGGTGGTTTTCCATCGCTTATTCGGTAGTTTTTATACTTTCGCCTCTCATTGTTGTGTTGCGTAAGCTTTATGAGGCCAGGGATGTTAGCGACTACCATCGCATCAGCTCCTGGATTAAATTTGTGATGCTTACCGGAATTCTTTCATTGGTTTTCTTTTGTATTTATGAGTAATAATCTGATCCTTGCTTCTCAGTCGCCCCGGCGCAAACAGTTATTGGAATGGGCCGAACTGAGTTTTCGCATACAGGTGGAACATAGTGATGAATTCTATCCCCCTGGAATGGAAATAGAAGAGATTCCCGTTCATATAGCCCGAAACAAGGCACTGGCGGTAGCAGAAAAATGGAATGGAGCCGATTCACCTACTATCCTCGCTGCCGATACTATTGTAGTGGTGGATGATAAGGTAATAGGCAAACCCGTACACAAGGAAGAGGCCGTAGTGATGTTGAGTGTATTGTCTGGTCGCCAGCATCGGGTAATCACGGGCGTACATATCCGCAATGGCAACCGCTTTGTAGAATTTGCCGATGTTACTTCGGTTTGGTTTCATCCGCTCACACTGGAAGAAATTGAGTTTTACGTCGATAAATATAAACCGTATGATAAAGCCGGTGCCTATGCCATCCAGGAATGGATCGGCGTGGTTGGCATTCGAAAAATTGAAGGCGATTTTTATAATGTGATGGGTCTGCCGGTCAGCAGGGTAGTCCAGGCACTTCAGGATTTTCCCATCTGATTTACTTTTTTTCTTTCTCCTTTCAGATGTAATCACGTTGTCGTGATTATATGGGTCATTTAGTTTTACAGCACAATGACATTCTCCTTCCGGTCATTGGGCTTCGTTATGCTTCGAACAGGCAGTTTGTAAAGAGCAGAAATTTTATTGATCCATGAATGAGAAGTTACTCCAGTTTATCTGGCAACATCAATATTTTAATCGGTCCGATTTGAAATGTGATTTCGGACAGGATATTTCGATCATTTTTCCGGGTTACTTTAATACAGATCAGGGTCCTGATTTTTTAATGGCGAGAATCAGGATCGGTCAAACGATCTGGGTGGGAAATATTGAATTGCATATTCGTTCTTCAGATTGGGAGCGGCATGGGCATACCCAGGACTGGCATTACCGCAATGTAGTGCTGCATGTAGTATGGATGGACGACCGACCCGGCAAATCGAAATGTCCGGTGCTGGAACTGAAAGGGCGCATTCCAAGGCTATTGCTCGACCAGTACGAGCAGTGGATGCAATCGCCCCTGTATATTCCCTGTCATAAGAAAATCACCTCGCTGCACCCTGCTGGTTGGGAGGGTTGGAAAAAGCAGCTCCTGATGAATCGCCTGCACCGATCAGGTACCCGTATTCGGGAGTATTTAGAGGAAAGCAGGCAACATTGGGAAGAAAGTCTTTGGTGGCTGCTGGCCAGGAATTTTGGACTACGGGTAAATTCAGATGCTTTTGAATCAATTGCCAGATCGGTTCCGCTCAATTTTTTTTCAAAATTGCGCGGAAGAACAGACCAACTGGAAGCGCTGCTGTTAGGGCAGGCGGGCCTGTTATCACGCGAATTCATGGAGGATTATCCGAGGATGCTTAAAAATGAATACCTGTTTATGAGAGAGAAATTCGGATTGGTACCTTCTTCCATACCGGTATTTTTTCTGAGAATGAGACCAGTGAATTTTCCAACCGTTCGCCTGGCTCAACTGGCCACCCTGATGAATGACCAGGCAGGACTTTTTTCCCGGTTAAGAGAGGCCGATTCCTATAGAACGGTTCAACACCTTTTCCAGGTAAAGGCCAGTCCATATTGGGACTATCATTACCTGCTGGATGAGCTGACTGCTTACCGGCCAAAGCAACTGGGAGAACAGATGGTCGAGTCTATCATGATCAATACTGTTTGTCCCATGCTGTTCACGTACGGCGAATGGATGAAAGACAGCTATCAGAAAGAAAAAGCCCTATCCTGGCTAAAGGAAATTCCGGCTGAAAACAACGCTATCATCCGGCAATATCGAACGCTTGGGTTGGAAATTAATGAAACCTCTTCTTCACAGGCCATCCTGGAGTTGAAGAAATATTATTGCGATGAAAAGAGATGCCTGGAGTGTGCGATTGGTGCCTCTATTCTGAAAAAGTCTTTGTTTTAGGAGCCGTTCATCCAAAACTCTGCTTTTAGCCGCAAGAAAAACGTAGTTTTCTCGCCTAACAGAAAAAAACTAACATGAGAAAATCACTCTTACTGCCTATTGCAGCATTGCTCACCTTCAATGCATGGGCACAGGACGAGTCCTTCGATCAGGAAGCGATCCAGAAAATCCGCAATGAAGGAATGAATAATTCCAAGGTAATGGAACATGCTTTTTACCTGACTGATGTGAACGGCCCCCGCCTCAATAATTCAACCGGATATCTAAGGGCCGCCAATTGGGCCAAAAATCAGTTGGCAGCCTGGGGACTGGATGCCAAACTCGAACCCTGGGGTGACTGGGGAAAGGGATGGGATTTGAAGAAATCCTATATAGCCATGACAGCCCCTTATTACAGACCCCTTATCGCTTTTCCGAAGGCATGGGTGGCTGGAACCAAGGGACTGCAAAGTGCTGAAGTGATCATTGTATCTGCAAAAGATTCAGCAGAGCTGGATACTTATAAAGGAAAACTCAAAGGAAAGGTTATACTTCTTCCTCGCACAGATACCCTGAAGCCCAGCTTCCAGGCAGATGCCGGTCGCTGGACTGACGAAGAACTGAAAAAAATGGCTGATTTCGACCCGAAGAACCGCCCGGGTGGACAGGGTACAAGAACTATTATGGGTCGTCCGCCTCAAACAGTAAACATCAACAAACTGAAGGATTTTGCCAAAGCAGAAGGAGCCATCGCTATCCTGAGTGCCAACCCGCGTGGTAAAGACGGTACCCTGTTTGTCAGCAGCGGCGGATCATACAACCCGACTGCCCCCGAAGGATTCCTGGATATGGTGGTGGCCTATGAAGACTATATGAGCCTTTACAGACTGGCATCTAAAAATATTCCCGTTAAACTCGATGTGGATGTACAAACCAGTTTTGTAACCTCAGATATCAAAGGCTACAATGTGGTAGCAGAGATCAAGGGCACAGACAAAAAGCTCAAGGATGAAATCGTTATGCTTGGCGGACACCTGGACTCCTGGCATTCTTCCGAAGGCGCAACCGATAATGCTGCCGGCTGTTCTGTGATGATGGAAGTGATCCGGATTTTAAAAGCCAACAATTTCAAACCACGCCGCACTATTCGCATCTGCCTCTGGGGTGGGGAAGAGCAGGGGCTTCATGGTTCGAGGAACTATGTAAGAAATCATTTCACGGATACGGCTACCCGACGTTACAATGCGGAAGGAGATAAAGTAAGTGCTTATTATAATATCGACAATGGAACGGGTAAAGTAAGAGGAATTTATACCCAGGGAAATGAGGCCGTAAGATCCCTGTTTGCCAAATGGCTGGAGCCATTTGCCGACCTGGGCGCCAGTACCGTTACCCTCCAAAATACCGGTGGCACCGATCACCTGGCATTTGATGGCATCGGTATACCTGGTTTCCAGTTCATCCAGGATGAAATTGAGTATGATACCAGAACGCACCACACCAATATGGACAGCTACGACCACCTGCTTCCGGATGATATGAAGCAGATCGCTACCATAGTGGCCGCATTTGTGTATAACACCGCTCAAAGAGAAGCCAAGATTCCCCGCAAACCGGCACCCGCACCCGGAACACAGCCGCAAAGAGGATTCTAGCTGTTTATAAGTGAAGATTTAATAAAAAAGGACAGGTAATCCCTGTCCCTTTTTATTGTTATCGATAATTTATTAATTGTCAAAGAGTGATGTTGGTTGAAATCACTGGGCTCAAATGTATTTTACAATCAAAGTTGACTGGAACCGTTTAATTTTTAATAGACTTGTATTTATGGAAGCATTGGAGAATCTTAATAGGATTGG
>JBGAHR010000006.1:0-139266 GCA_044226045.1 Chitinophagaceae bacterium | reverse complement strand
GAAATGTATATCTATAAAAAAGCAAAGGCCCGCTTCCTGCGGGCCTTTGTATAAAAATATTGACGATCATTATCGATCATTATTTGCCTTTTGATCCGCCTTTTGATTTCTCATATTTGGCGTAATCTTCCGGGTTCAGCACTTCACCGGTAATGGTCAGAACGACATACCCATCCACACCGGCAATCTTCACGCTGATTGTTTTATTGAAGGCGCCGAGTGAACCCGCATTGAATCCCGCAGTAATCTTATCACTTTTTCCTTTTGCAACGGGCGCCTGTGGCCATACCGGAGTGGTACATCCGCAAGAAGGCTGCGCAGTTTCAATAACGATGGGCTTATCGCTAGTATTGGTAAAAACAAATTCATGTGTTACAGGCACACTTTGTTTGATCTTGCCAAAGTTGTAACTCATTTCTTTGAACTTTACCAGGTCCTGTGGTTTGGGAGCGGGGCTGGCATCCTGCGCAAAGATCGACAGGGAAGCAAAGGCCAGCGTAAAGAGAAGAAGCGCTTTTTTCATACAAATCAAATTATTATGTTAGTATATTTTGTTATTTGTTTGCCTGTTTCAACAATGCTATAGACGGATTTGCCGGGGCTGAGGTGGCAGGCGCCTTGAAAACATTGCCGGATATCGTCAGGGTTTTTGTCATATTCCCATTATAGGAAATCGTTACGGTTTTTTGAAAAACACCTTCTGAAGCGGAATTATAACCCACTTTTATTTTTGAAGTGCCTCCGGGTTTTACCGGATCATAACTCCATTCGGGGGTTGTGCATCCACAACTGGCCTGAACATTCTCAATACGAAGGGGTTCTGTACCACCGTTGGTGATTTCAAAAATATAAGTTACCGGACGACCCTGCTGTATTTTTCCAAAATCGTGGGATGTTTCCTTCATCTGAAGCGGATCGGCTTTGCCGGAAGGGGTGGCAGTGGATTGCGCTTTTGATCCAATAGCGGCAAAAATGAATAGTACGAACAATAGCTTTTTCATAGTTGGCCTGTATTTAACCTGTTCAAAAATACAGTTTAAACGGGGGAAAAGCCAACAAAATTTCAGGCTAATGACATTTTTTTAACAGGCGGAACAAATGGGTGTTAGTATCCCTATTTTTGCCGCATGGAAATGTCTTCTACCAACGACCTGCTGTCGGGCGAAAAGCTTTCGTTCGACCGCTTTAAAAACGAGGTACTGAATGATTACCGCCTGGCTTGTGAAAGCCGGGAAGCCAGTTTATTAGGACGGAAGGAAGTATTGACCGGGAAGGCCAAATTCGGCATTTTCGGAGACGGAAAAGAAGTGGCGCAGGTAGCAGCAGCGAAGTTTTTTAAACCAGGTGATTTTTTATCCGGCTATTACCGGGATCAGACATTCGCATTTGCCACCGGAGTAGCAACGGTAGAAGAATTTTTCTCCCAATTGTATGCCGACCCCGATCCGGCCAATGATCCGCATAGCGCGGGCCGGCAAATGAATTCGCATTTCGCCTCTCCGTTCGTAGATGAAAACGGCAACTGGCTCGACCTGGTGAACCGGAAAAACATCACCTCGGGCATGGCTCCCACAGCGGCACAAATGCCCCGTTCCCTCGGACTTGCATTGGCCTCCAAATTATTCAGAGAGGAAGCTGCCTTCAGGCAGTTTGGTGATCTCAGCAACAACGGCAATGAAGTCTGCTTTTGCACAATAGGTGATGCGTCTACCTCGGAAGGACATTTCTGGGAAACGATCAATGCGGCAGGCGTGCTGCAGGTGCCCATCGCTTTTTTTGTGTGGGATGATGGATATGGAATCTCCGTTCCCAAAAAGTTCCAGACAACCAAAGGGTCTATTTCCGAAGCCCTCAAGGGAATGCAAAGAAAAGACGGCACCAACGGAATCGATATCTATAAACTGAAAGCCTGGGATTATGCGGGCATGTGTGAAATACTCGATACGGCCATACAAAAAATACGCGACACGCATATACCCGCACTCTTCCATGTTGAGGAAGTGACCCAGCCACAGGGGCATTCTACTTCGGGTAGCCATGAACGATATAAAAGCCCGGAACGGCTGGCCTGGGAAAGGGAGTGGGATGGTAATAAGAAAATGAGAGAGTGGATTCTGGAAAATGAACTCGCTTCAGAGGAAGAGCTGAATGAACTGGAGGTAGCCGCAAAGGAAACGGTAAGAACAGGTAAGCAAAATGCCTGGGAGAAATTCTCTCAACCGATCCGTGTGCTGGTGGAAGAAACAACCCGTTTACTCGATCAGCTGATTGAAAAGGCGGGAGAGGATCCGGAGGCGCTGATTCAACTCAAAAACGCGTTGATCGCCAATCGCGAGCCAATGCGGAAAGATATACTGACTACTCTTCATGCGGCCTGCGATGCCGCGGGGAAGAATAATCCGGCTGAAGGGGCTGCCCGTCGGTTCTTCCTGGAATGGAGAGACAAAGGGGTTGCTTCTTACGGAAGTCATTTGTACAGCGAAAGCGACAGAAGCCCGATGCGTATTGCAGGCAATGAACCAGAATATGCGGTAGACGCTCCCCTGGTCAACGGCTATGAAGTATTGAACCGCTATTTCGATTTGTTGTTCAGTCACAATGATAAAGTGCTGGCATTTGGAGAAGATGTGGGAAAGATCGGAGATGTTAACCAGGGTTTTGCCGGGTTACAGGCAAAGCATGGTGAGAACAGGATATTTGATTGCGGCATACGGGAACTCACAATCATGGGCCAGGGAATCGGTCTGGCGATGCGCGGACTAAGACCCATTGCAGAAATACAATACATCGATTACCTGGTATATGGGTTACAGCCATTGACAGACGATGCAGCTTCCCTGCACTGGCGATCCAAGGGAAGACAAAGTGCGCCTATCCTGGTCAGGACCCGCGGACACCGGCTCGAGGGAATCTGGCACAGCGGTTCTCCCATGGCGATGATGTTAAGCACCCTTCGCGGAATGCATATTTGTGTGCCGAGGAATATGGTGCAGGCGGTAGGCCTGTACAATACCCTGCTGGCTGGCAATGATCCGGCCATTATGGTGGAATGCCTCAATGGTTATCGCCTGAAAGAAAAACTGCCATCCAATCTTCTCGACTACCAGGTGCCGTTAGGAGTACCGGAAGTGATCAGGGAGGGAGATGACATCACCATTGTTTCCTATGGCTCCACGCTCAGAATTGTGCAGGAAGCGGCCAGGGTACTTGAAAGACAGGACATCCAGTGTGAAATTGTAGATGTTCAAACCCTGCTTCCTTTTGATATTCACCATAAGATCCTGGAATCGCTGAAGAAAACCAGCCGTATTGTGTTTGTGGATGAAGATGTGCCGGGTGGCGCCACGGCTTTCATGTTCACGGAAGTGATGGAAAAGCAGGGTGGTTACCGTTACCTGGATGTATCGCCGCGCACCATTGCCGGCAAGGCCCATCGCCCCAGCTATGGCAGCGATGGAGATTATTTCAGCAAACCCAATGTGGAAGAAATAGTGGATGTGATCCGCGAAATGATGAGCGAGTAAGTCAGGATGACCACAGGAATATTTAGTAGTATGAAACTAGATCTTTACCAGCTTGATGCTTTTACCAATGAACTGTTTCATGGCAACCCGGCGGCAGTGATCCCACTGGATGAGTGGCTCCCCGATGAGCTATTGCAGAATATCGCAATGGAAAACAACCTGAGCGAAACGGCTTTCTTTGTTCCGTCTTCGAAAAAAGGAATCGACTATGATATCCGTTGGTTCACCCCACAGGCGGAGATCAACCTTTGCGGCCATGCTACGCTGGCTTCCTCCTACGTTATTTTTAATATTCTCGAAGAGAAAAAGAAAAAGATCAACTTTCATTGCCTGAGTGGGCTGCTTAAAGTATCGAGAAGACAGGACTACATCGATCTTGATTTCCCGAGTTGGAAACCTTCTCCACTAACGGAAGTACCTTCCGGTCTGTCGGAAGCGCTCGGTGGTGTGGAAATTGTCAGCACACATCGCTACCGTGATTTACTCATTGAATTGAAAAGCGAAGCGGCGGTACGTGATTGTCAGCCGGATTTTGAACGGATCAAATCCATCGGTCAAAAGATCATCATCACAGCCACCGGTGAGAATTGTGATTTTGTTTCCAGGTTTTTCGCACCCACGGTAGGCATCAACGAAGATCCCGTTACAGGATCCGCACACTCCCAGTTGATACCTTTCTGGTGTGAAAGACTGGGCAAATCATACCTCAAAGCCCGCCAGCTGAGCAAAAGGGGAGGCGATCTTGATTGCATTCAGTTGAATGACGAAAGAGTTGTTATTTCTGGTCAGTGTGTGTACTATAAGAAAGGAAAAATACGGATTTAATCTCCTGGTACTCCATGCGTGGATGCCATCAATAAAGGAACAATCATCATGCTATCAACAGCGGAAAAAAGATTTGTCAGGTACTGGCAGGAACAAAGAACAGGTGGTAAAGGGAAATACTTTGCCATGTATGTCGTAGCGGGTACCATCATGATCAGTCTTTTTATTTTTGTGGCGCTGTTTTTTGGATTCCAGGTACGGCCCTCCATTTTTGTTTTTTCGGTTGTACCAGCAATTGCCATTGTTCTTTCCCTGCTGTTTACTGCGTATGGATGGGGTAAAAACGAAAGACAATTCAAATCCTTGCTGAAAAGAGAGATCGATGAATCGAGGCAGGCGGATACGTTGGATCAAGCGGCCGGTTCCTGAAGCTCAATTTGACTTTCACCTGTTTATTTTTTGTTACCCGCTCATTACCCGCTGGTAATGGCTCAATCGGATTCGATGGCCATACCGGATAGCCGTACTTTTTTAAAAGATTATTCAATCCATCGCCTGGGATGATTAGTTTTTTAAAAATGGTCGACATGAAAAATGCACTCCTCCTTATTCTCGCCTGTGCCTGCCTGTATATTGAAACCTTCGCGCAAAATGTTGCGATCGGTACCGCTGTGCCCCACTCTTCCGCCCGCCTGGACATCAGCAGTTCCAATAGCGGCCTGTTAATACCACGGCTCACCACAACCGAGATGAATAATATCAGTTCCCCGGCAAAGGGATTGATGATTCTCGATACGGTCACCAATCAATTGATGATAAACATGGGGACTACACTGGCGCCAAACTGGCAACCGGCGGTAATCAAAAGTGGTTGGGCATTGAATGGAAACACCGGCGTAGGTGCCGGCCAGTTTATGGGAACCTCAGACAATTCCGTGCTGCGATTCAAGGTCAACGGATTAAAAGCAGGGTTGGTGGATCATCTGAAAAAAAATGTAGTGTGGGGTACCAATGCAGCCAATAATTTATCCGCGAACGCCTCTGAGAATCTGATCCTCGGCGACAGTGCCTTCTTTACTTCCAATGGTACCATCACCGGTAATACTGTATTGGGGTATTCAGCGCAATTGCTGTCAAATGCCTTCTCCATGAACTATAACACCGTGGTTGGATATAATGCGGGTAGAGGGAATATCGGTTCCTGGACAACTATTCTGGGAACAGATGCCGGCAGGAATAATCGCGTGCAGGGTTCCGTATTTGTTGGTTCAGCGGCAGGGTACAACAATACGACAGGCTATGACAACAGTTTTATTGGCGACAATGCCGGTCGTGAAAACAAAACCGGTTTATATAATACCTACCTGGGGAGTTATGCCGGGCAGTACTCATTATCCAGCTTCAACACATTCCTGGGAGCCAGGGCGGGGTTTTACAATACATCCGGATTAAACAATTTTTATGCGGGGGCTTATGCTGGTTTTGCCAATTCAACAGGCAACTCTAACCTGGCAATTGGCACGGCTGCGTTGTTCAGTAACTCCTCTGCTTCCAACCTCGTAGCGATTGGAGATTCGGTGCTTTATAACAACCAGGGAACAGATAATCCAACAGATGGAATTAATAACACGGCCGTTGGGTCAAAATCAATGTATTCAAACCTTTTGGGCGCCGGCAATACTGCCCTCGGGTACAATTCAATGAGAGCAAATACTTATGGGTATAATAACATAGCCATTGGTTCCGACGCTTTACTGGCGAATACAACCGGGATTTATAATACAGCCACCGGTTTCAGGAGTGTCTACACCAACACTACCTCCGGATACCTGTCTGCGTATGGCGCCTGGAGTTTGTACAGCAACACTACCGGGGAAAAAAGTACAGCGATGGGTTATCAAACACTGTATAGCAATACAACCGGGTTTTACAATAGCGCGATGGGATATCAGTCAATGTACACCAATACCGATGGCAGATGGAATGCGGCATTGGGTTATCAAAGCCTGTATGCAAACAACGTGGGCAATTTTAATGTGGCCATTGGTTCCAATACCCTCTATGCGAGTAATGGAAGTTCGAATACCGCGGTTGGGAATTCTGCGCTTTATAAATCCAATGGCAATGACAATACCGGTATCGGGGCTTTTGCCGATGTAGCGAATGCAGCGATATACAATGCAGCCGCGATTGGGAGCGGCGCCGTGGCGGGTCAAAGTAATATGATGAGTTTCGGTAATCCTAATACAGTGGGATGGGGTTTTGCAAGATCAACGATTACGGCATCCGCTGCGTTGCAGGTGGGCTATACTTTCGGGGGAAATGGCAATGGGGCCTACCTGTCTACCGGTGGTAGCTGGACGAATGCCTCCGACATCAATCTGAAGGAAAATATTGCCGAGGTCAATCCGGCTAATCTACTCGAAAAAATTTCGAGTCTTGGTATCTACTCCTGGAAGTACAAAGGCACGCAGGAAACGCATGTCGGGCCAATGGCACAGGAATTCAAAAAGATATTTGGTTTAGGCGCTGCGGACGATGATAAAACGATCAGTACCATCGATCCGGCCGGAGTATCACTGGCAGCGATAAAGGCCCTCGTTATGCAAAACAAAACTTTGCAGGAAAAAATCAATACGATGCAGCAACAAATGGAGGAAGTATTGAAAAGACTGGAGCAGGTAGAAAAGCAAAATGCAACCCTTCGCGAAACCAGTCGTCAATAGGCGGTTGTTTGATTCATTCAATCCAGGAACCTGGCTTTCCATTCGGGTCGGGGCAGCCAACATTCATTTTTCTTTCCAAACCATTTATATCTGTTGCGGGCTATCCAGTTATAGACAGCATCGCGTATGAATTTTGGAACGATGATAAATGCATATAGTAAACGCCAACCGCCACCCAGGTGTTTCAGCATTCTCAATGCGCCTGTGGATTTTGTGTAGAGTTTGTCGTCTTCAATCAACATGAAGGAATTGAACTCATTTACCGGGAGCTGGTATTTGCGAAGAACAGATTGCCCATATTCGCCCTGTAGTGAACCAAAAAGAAACTGGTTTTTCCGATCTCTTTTTAGAATAAACTGTACTGAATTGCTACACAGATTACAAACCCCGTCGAACAGTACTACTTTTTGACGCATACGCAAAGGTACGATCAAAATGGCTTCTTCTAAAACCAGCAGTAAGTCAGTATTTAAAGAATTCCTTCATCACCGTTATAAATTGCTCTTTTCTCCGGCGGCTCACCTCCACTTCAATCTGGTTGGTCAGCAGGATGGTGCCACCTTCGCCCCGCAAATATTCGCGTATATGTATGAGGTTCACCAGAAATGATTTGTGAACCCGAATCAACCCGGCATCGGCCAGCAGCTCTTCGTATTCCTGGATGGATTTGGAGGCACATAACACGGTACCGTCTATCAGGTGGAAGTTGGTATAGTTACTGGATGCTTCGCAATAAATAATTTCCCGGATGTTCACGACCTGGAAGCCTTTGAGAGAGGGAATGCACAGTTTCATATCAGGCAGCACCCTGTTTTGCTGGGTATTGAACAGCAGCGTTTCCAGGCTTCTTTTACCCGACTGGTTCTCCAGCCTGGTTTGAACTCTTTTGATGGCATTTTTAAGCAGATCGGTTTCTACCGGTTTCAACAGATAGTCGATCGCAGAGAAATGAAAGGCCTGTAAGGCGAAATGATTGTGGGCGGTTACAAAGATGATTTCAAAATTAATATCAGGAAGGTCGTTCAGAAACTGAAACCCGGTTTTCTCGGGCATGGCGATATCGAGAAATACCAGGGAGGGCTGATGCTGATCGATGAGCCTGGTAGCTTCATCGGTATCTGTACTCACCGCCACCACCGATACATTCGGGCAGTTTACTTCCAGCAGGCGTTGAAGCGCATTGATTCCCCGCTGCTCATCATCAATGATCATAGCTCTGATAAGGTCGTTTGTCATGCGTCGCTTGTTTTAAAGGGAAGTCGTAAAGTGGCGATGGTGCCTGTTTCCTGCTGATGTTTGCGATCGAGCAGGGTGAGGTCACTTTTCAAACTGTATTTTTCACTGAGCAATTGTATTCTTTGCTGGATATTGCTAATGCCAATGGAATGGTAGTTCTTATCCCGGCTTTTTTTGCTGATAGACTGTTCAATGCCGACGCCATTGTCAATCACTTCGCAGATCAGCTGGTTGCGGAGGATATAGAATCTCATGATGATTTCCAGGTCCTTGTTTTTTCCATGCCAGATGGCATTTTCAAGCAAGGGTTGAATCAACATGGGCGGCAGGAAGGTCTCTTCCAGGGTCAGCAAAGGATCGGTCTCGATGGTAAATGTAAAATCATTCCTTCGAATCTTTTCCAGCTCAATGTATCGCTGCAGGTAATCGATCGTTTGGGCCAGGCTTACCCACTCGCGGGTAGACTGTTCGAGGGTGGCCCTGATCAGGTGGGCAAATTTGCTCAGGTAATGGGAGGCCTGCTGGTTTTCATTCAACAGGATCATTTCATTGATGCTGTTCAGACAGTTGAACACAAAATGAGGATTCATCTGCGCGTGCAGCGCCTTCATTTCCGTTTGCGCAAGCAGTTTGTCGAGATTGGCTTTCTGCCTCACCTGGCGAATTCTCCTCACAAATAACAGGGCGATCAATGCAATAAGGAATAATGAAACTAAAAGAATGAACCAGGGTTTTTTCCAATAAGGTGGTGAAATGATGATGCTGATTTCACGGATCATTTCCGGCCATCTTTTATTGGCGGCGGTTAATTTCACCTGCAATCGGTAATGACCGGGTGAAAGATCATTGAGGTAGATGGTACTTTGCCGACCGGTGGCAATCCAGTGTGATTCCTTATCTTGTATTAAACGATATGCGAACACATGATTTTCGGGGTCGATGAAGTTGACGGCATTGAAGCAGATGCCTAGATCGTTTTGATGATAAGGCAAAAAGGTTTTATCGGAAGGGTGGTATAGAACGGTGTCGTGATAAATATGAAGCATGCTGATATTGAGCGACAGGGGAGGCGAACTGTTCTTGTTGAGAAAGCCGGGCACAATCACGAGTTTGTTGTCATGCACGTACAGGTATTCTCTTCGGGACTGGTCGTAACAGTGACCCATAAATTTCAGCAGAACCGGTTGAGGGATGCCATCTCTCTCGGTGAAAGCCTGAATTTTATGGGTACGCAAATCCAGCCAGCCCATTCCCTTGTATGTATGAACAAATATTTGCTCGCCACCGGCGGCGGCATAGGCCAATGATATATTTGAAGGCAAACCATCTTTGGTGCTGTATAAGGTTTTCTGACGGGTAACAGGATTGTATTTTAATATGCCCGCTGCGGTAGACATCCAGATGAATCCTTCCCGGTCTGAATGGAATATTTCGTAATTGTTATAATGAGTCGGCAGAAACGGGAAATTATCAATAAATTCATCACAGGTTTTTTTGTCGCGGTTCCATCTCGACAAACCATCTCCTCCCAGCCAGATGTTTCCTTCCTGGTCTTCCCCAATGCCAAAGCAATAGGAAATCTTTAACTGATCGCCCGCTGTATTTTTATCTACGTCATGGAATTGGCCCGTGGACGGATCAAAATACATCACGTGATTAAATTCCTGCACCCTGAACCAGAGCCAGCCCTTACTGTCAGTAAAAGCATAACTGATTGCTGAGCGGGATACCGTAAGCGAACCGGCCTGTTGCAAGAGTTCGTATTGGCCGGTCGTAATATCATAATCAACCATACCGCTGGAGGTTCCTATCCAAAGGTGGTTGGGGTGAACAGGCGACTCAATGATCGAATTGACCTGGTCACATTTTTTTGACAGCTTTTCAAATGACACTCTTTTGATCAGCCGGGTGGCTTCCTGGTCGAGAATCAACAATCCTGTGTAAGGAGCTCCCCCCGCATAGATAAACGCGCCTTTTTTACGTAAGGCTCGCAGTTGGAGCTGGCTATCCGTTCCCATTAATGCGGCAATATTGATCTGCCTTGCCTTTATCCGGTTATTGGGGGGCGCCAGCAGGCCCTGGTTGGTGGCAACCCAGATGTCTTTCTGCTGGTCGGCAAAAACATCTGTTACCTGGAATTTTGGAAAAAATCGTTTGTTGATAACAGATAGCTTGTTGCCCTGGAATGAATAATTGAAAATATAAAAGCCCGATTGAGCCAGGGTGATCGCGAAAGTGCTGTCGTTCAGCCAGCACAATTTGCTTTGCCAGTTGATTTCTTCTTCTGCTGAAAAGGGAAGTGAAAGTGATTGAACGACGACTGGTTTATGAAAGTCCTGTACCTGGTCGAGGGTATTTTTTTCCTTGTTGAATATGAATATCCCTCCGGAAGACCTGGGATCAGCAAAGAAACGGGGACGTGGAATCTGTTCGGGGGTGATCAGCATTCGCTCCAGCCTTCCTTCATCTTCCAGTTCGGAAAAGGAAGTAAAACTCCGTTTGGTTGGATCAAATACCAGGTTATGTGCTGCGTTTTCCTGCAGGAGTGTGCCTCCCGCCAGTCTTTCTACCGGCCCTCCATACTGGAACCAGCGGGTTCCTTTTTGTGTTTCATCCACCCCGTCTTTCCGGTGCAGCAGCAACCCATTCCGGTTAAAAATGTACAGACCGGTGCCGGTAGAGGTGGCGTATAGGTTCTCGTTTATTTTTTCAATATCGCGGCATTTATTGAATGTCTGGCTGTTTCCGAAAAGGGAAGGCGCCTGCAACGATTGATAGCGGAGGGAAAGAGAGTTGAAAATATAAGCCCCGTTTCCCGTAGTGATACCAATTTCGTTGTTGCCAAAATATTTCAACCTCCAGACATCCCCATATTCGTCGGTGCAACCAAACTGTTTGATGGAAACCGGGAAGAATTCAGTTCCGTCGTATCGGCTCAATCCCTGCAGGGTACTGAGCCAGATATAGCCGTTGTCATCCTGTACGATTCCGGTGATATAGTTATGCGGCAGTCCGTCTTTTCTGGTTTTTAATGTGTACTCATCTTCGGGTAATTGCGCATGCGTATTCATACCCGATTGTAAAATCAGCAGCATACAAATAATGATGGCAGGAATGTGACCGGGCGGCTTTCTCATAATAGGTCCAACGGATTCGAAATTAACAACTATCCTGTTGTTTTGAGCGGCTTTTAGCCCCTGACCAAATTACTGAGCCATTCTTTAAACCTGTTGCGCCGTTGGTTCAATGCGGGCAGCCGTTGTATCAAACACGGCTGGCAAATATTTTATGCTCCGTTATTTTCGCTCAACAATCGCTCACAAAGAAACCATAAACCGATTGTTAAACCTTATCAATGTTACTGATGAAAATCTGGATGCTGAGGAGACAGACTGCCATCTATTTTACCGTCATTATCTTTTTATTTCTCGTTACGGGATTTTATGAAGTGTATACGCGCAACAGCTTTACTTTTTCATGGGTGTTGCTGCAGATTCTTGGGCTGGTACTTGCGGTTTACTGCATTCGCTTTATTCTGGCCAGCCGCTGGTACATGAAACACGATCAAATTCGGCGGCGAATACTAACTGAATACACCCGCATCGTATTCAGACAGCATTACAAGGTTAGCAGGCTGAGTGAACTGGAATCAGAAATTCTCAGGTACATACATCATCATCTTTCCCTGGAAGAGATCATCTTCCGCACCGGTCTCACTTATCATCGCCTGTTTGCACATATCGTCAACATCCAACAGAAGCTGGAGATTTCTCCGGAAGAAGGATTGCTGGAGTTTAACCTTGCCGATGAGATTATTTAATAAGCCTAACTATTTTAAAGTAAGTGAGATGAAGTTTTGCCTGAGTTTATGTGTTGTGCTATTGGTTTTTCAACAAACCTGGTCGCAATCTGTGGGAATTGGCACCACCACTCCGCATGCGTCTGCCATTCTTGACATCAATAGTACCAACAAAGGGATGATCTTTCCGAGGGTGTCAGATACAACTGCCATTTCCAATCCGGCTAAAGGACTTGTGGTGTTCAGCCTGGCGGGGAACAGGCTTTGGGTATACAATGGAAACAACTGGGAGCCAGCATCCGGTCAGTCGTCCAATGACAGCTGGCTGAAGTTGTCTGATACGTCTATATATACACGAAATAAAACTGTCGGCATCAATACTGAAAACAGTTTATTGCAGCGTAATATTCCCAACCTGCTGGTAAATGGAAATTTCCTGGTGCAGGAACCGGGTGTTTTATCCAATGCGCAGCCCACGGCTGCTCAAACGTACCTGCTGCCTGCTTCGGCTGAGCTCGTGATACCCAACGATAGTGTGTTCCGGTTACAGGACCCCGGCGGCGGTGGTTTTTATCCGGCTAATGCCCGGTCACAGGCCTACGCTATACTTTCTTACGAAAAATCCGATCAGATAGGCTGGATGTTGAGTTTTAACAGCAATGACTTTGCCCTGGCAGCAGGCGACAGTCTGATCATTTCCAGTCAGCCCTATCCTTTGTGCGTGGATGATAATATCCAGCTATTGACTGATGGTTCTGCTGTTCCACCCGAAATGATGGTTGGAGGCGGATCGCGACTGTACATCATTTTCAGATCCGATGCAGCTACGCAGGACAAGGGATTTGATTTGCAGATCAAAAGGATCTACAGAAAATTAAAAAGGGCCTTGCCTCCTTTGAATAATTCAGGCAGCGCGCTGTTTTTTCACAATGGGTCGTTTGGTGTTGGATTGAATCCGGTGGCCAGTGGTGTTCAGTCGACAGCCATGGGTATGTTTGCCAGGGCGACTGGTGCAAACAGCCTGGCATTGGGTATGGGAAGCCAGGCAGAGGGTAAAGCCAGTTTCGCCCTGGGAGCTAATGCTCTTGCTCAGACGGATGAAGCATTCGTTTTTGGAAATACCAGCCAGGCCCTTGGTTACGGGTCGTATGTAATAGGGGCCAATTCAAAGTCGTTGACCACGAGTTCCATGAGCGTTGGATTTGACCTTGTTTCGAAATCAATAGGTGGTATAGTGGTCGGAATCGGCAACGACACTACCGATACACCCGGCCAGACGGCACGGCTATCCGATAGAATTTTCCAGGTTGGTAACGGGTTGATTGGAGGTATTACCGGCAGATCAAATGCATTGACAGTATTACGGAATGGAAACATTGGAATTGGCGTTACAGCACCGGAAGCCTCGCTTCACCTGAAAAATGAAACAGGTAACAGGCGATTGGTTTTATGGCAGACGGTACCCGGAAGCGACCTGGAATTTTTTGGATTGGGCGTTAATGATTTCACCATGAGATACAATGCCGCAGCCAATAGTTCACATAAATTCTATTCATCAAACACACAGGTGTTCTCGATCGACAACCAGGGTAATGCTGTTCTGAGAGGTTCGCTTAGCCAAAACAGTGATATCCGCCTGAAAAAGGATTTCTCCGTGATCCATCACAGCCTCGAAAGGCTGACCAATATTCACGGTTACCGCTACCGCTGGAAAGACGCGAACAGAGACAGCGCTATTCAGATCGGACTACTGGCACAGGAAGTAGAAAAAGAATTCCCACAACTGGTAACCGAAGACAAAAGCGGAATAAAGAGCGTGAACTATAGCGGATTTACGGCCGTACTACTGGAAGCTATCCACGAACTGCGAACGAAAGTGGATGAGTTGACAAAGGAAGTGGAAAGAATGAAGAGAGAAAGGGAGCGATAACGGAGCGGGAGGAATACAGGAGCGGGAGTGAGAGCGGGAGCGGGAGGAATACAGGAGCGGGAGTGAGAGCGGGAGCGGACAGGGGAAAGAGAAACAGAAACGGAAAGAGCAAGATGAGGCGGGGATAAATGAAATTATTTAATTGAATGATATTACTCCCTCTCCCTTGGAAGAGGGCTGGGGTGAGGGTTTTAGCGAGCGGCAGCGGAAAGGGAAAGAGAAACAGAAACGGAAAGGGAAAGAGAAACGGAAAGAGAAAGAGAAACGGAAAGGGGAAGAGAAACGGAGCGGGAGTGAGAGCGGGAGCGGAAAGGGAAAGAGAAACGGAAAGAGAAAGAAAGGAGTTAGAGCGGGAGTGAGAGCAGGAGCGATAACGGAGCGGGAGCGGGTGATTCATTCAGCGTCTTCTGCGTATTCAGCGCTTTCTGCGTTTCGCCTAATTCGTGTAATTCGTATTCGTGCAATTCGCCCTGCTTCGGAAGGAGGGTCAATTTTAGTTATCGTTAGGTGTATAATGGGCGAGAAACAGAAAACGGATCATCCTATCCTTTTGGTAAGGGTGATCCATTCTGTATTTTATCTCGATAATGTTTGGATTAGCTGCTGTTTTATCAGCCCATGTTATGAAACACTTTCTGCACATCATCATCCTGCTCCAGTCTTTCAATGAGCTTACTAACATCTTCCGCCTGTGCATCTGAAAGAGGAACTGTAGTGGTAGGAATCCATTCCAACTCCGCACTGATGGGGGTAATTCCTCTTTCTTCCAACGCTTTTTGCAGATTACCAAAATCGGTATAGCCGCATCGAAGTACCAATACGGCCTCGCCGTTTTCGCCGGTGCCTTCTCCCAGTTCTTCGAGACCGAAATCAATCAGTTCGAGTTCGAGGTCTTCGACAGACAATCCTTCCGGCTTCAGTTTGAACACACCCATTTTCTTGAACTGGAAAGATACACTTCCGCTGTTGCCAAGCGCGCCCCCGCCTTTATTGAAATGACTTTTTACGTTGGCCACAGTTCTTACGTGGTTGTCGGTGGCTGTTTCCACCAGGATAGCCACCCCATGAGGACCATATCCTTCGTACAGGATCTCTTCATAGTTATCCATTTCCTTGCCCAGCGCGCGTTTGATGGCGGCTTCCACTCTGTCCTTCGGCATGTTAACACTCTTGGCATTCTGCATGCAGCGACGAAGGGCCGGATTGGTATGCGGGTCTGAACCGCCGGATTTTACGGCAATGGCAATCTCCTTTCCGATACGTGTAAACTGCTTGGCCATCCGGTCCCAACGGGCAAACATCGTGGCCTTTCTAACTTCAAATATGCGACCCATGTGTAATGCGATTTGTATTTATCCCGATAGTGGCCTGCAAAGGTCCTGTCAGGGGACTGCAAAATTAAGGTTTGACGGGAATGCTGCCAAGATTGTCTGGCATTACAAAGCGGAAACCCGGGCCTGGTAAAAAACCACCGGCTGAGAGGGTTGCTGCCGGGATATCCAGAATTGCTGGTATTCAGCAGTGGATACTGCGCGCATGGAAACGGATAGTTCAAATTCTTCATGTCCAACGATCAATTGGAAAAAAGGTCTCACTTCAAATAGCTCTACCAGTAATTCTATTATTTGAAGGCGGGTGCTGTAGTCGGGGCTTACCGGTAAAATATAAAAGGAAAGGAGGTGACAATAATTGGGCGATCGCGGACTGTCTTCATCGGGTGAGGGTGAATGATTTTTCAGCAGGGGATCGATGCCATACTCTTCCATGGCAATATACACCCGGTTGCCAGCTTGTGCCGGGGAGGGTTCACCCAAAATCACTTTGGCCGCGGCTCCCTTCAGCAAAAGGTAGCTTTCGGTTTCTGATACGATCTTCTCAAAAATTTCCTTTAGCACCTGTAGCTTTTTTTTGAAGTTACTTGATTTCGATAAAATGAAAAAACCGTTCTGCCGAAGCGGAACGGTTTTTAACAGGAGACCTGTTTATCTTAATTGGGTCAGGTTATTTCAGTTTACTGTGGAAACGGCTGTAGGTAAAATAAATCACCAATCCGAGCACCATCCAGGCGAACGCGCTCAACAGGGTAACCTTGTCGAGTGACACGATCATCGCAGTACATACGATCGCTCCAAGGATAGGTACCAATGGCACCAATGGAGTTTTGAATGGTCTTGGGGTAGTTGGATCAGATTTACGCATGATGATGATACCGATACAAACCAGTACAAAGGCCAGCAGGGTACCTATAGAAGTCAGGTCACCGGTGATGTCGCCCGGAATCAGGGTGGCGAAAGCTCCCACAAACAGGAACAACAGGATGTTTGACTTGTAGGGTGTTCTGAACTTTGGATGCAGGTCGGAGAAGATCTTGGGCAACAGACCGTCGTTCGCCATTGAATAGAACACGCGGCTCTGACCCATCAGCATCACGAGGATTACGGAAGAGAAACCGGCGAGGATACCTACCGTGATAAGGGTAGCCAGCCAATGATAGTTCTTCATGTAAGTCTCGATGGCATAAGCTACAGAAGCTTCGCGACCTTCTCTTACGAAATCAGTGTATGGGGCCACACCTGTCAGTACCCAGGAGAACAAAACATATAACAACGTACATACAACCAGTGAACCAAGAATACCGATTGGCATGTCTCTTTTCGGATTTTTTGCTTCCTGGGCGGCTGTTGATACCGCGTCGAAACCAATGAAGGCAAAGAATACGATGGCTGCTCCTCGAAGTACGCCTCCCCATCCATGATTGAAGAACGGTGCATAGCTATATGGTTTTCCATCTGGTAAAATGGCATCAGGCGCATCTGCCGGAATCATGTAAGGAGTATGATTTTCGGGCTTGATATACTGCCAGCCGATAAAAATGAAAGCCAGTACGATGGCCACTTTGATGATAACGATTAACGCATTTACCAGGGCTGATTCCTGTGTTCCCTTGATCAGCAGCAGCGACAGGAGGAACAGGATGATCAGAGCCGGTGCATTAAGTATACCGTGATGCAGTACGCCATTCGCATCGAGAGCCGACTGGAATGGCGAGTGCGTCCATTCATAGGGGATGCTCCCCCCTAGCAATTTGTTTAAAAACTCACTCCAGGCAATGGATACCGTAGCGGCACCTAACGCGTATTCGAGAATGAGGGCCCAACCGATGATCCAGGCTACCAGTTCGCCCATAGTGGTGTATGCATAAGTGTAGGCGCTTCCCGCAATAGGAATCATGGAAGCAAACTCCGCATAACACAAACCGGCAAAGGCACAACCTACTGCCGCAACGATAAAGGAGATAGTAACAGCGGAACCGGCGTGACCACCTGCTGCAGCAGCGGTACGCACAAACAGACCCGCACCAATGATCGCCCCGATACCCAGCGCTACCAGCGCTCCGGCACCCAGGGTACGTTTTAAACCTTTTTCTGAATCAGCTGCCTGAGACAGAAGAGCGCTAAGAGATTTTTTGCGAAACAAACTCATAATAGTTCGTTGTGGTTAAATAATTAAATAGCAATTATAAGCTGGAAAGATAAGGATTTATTAATACCAACAAGCCAAAATCGACCCCGCTTGTAACAGTTTTAAAGGGGGGCTAAATTATGGTCCGGATAACCCGTTTAATCCTATATTGCGTATTCTATCTGACAAAGGATGAAAAAAAATAAACTGACGATTTATATCCTCGTTGCCATGGGTGTGGGCGCGCTATTGGGTTATATCATTCATACTACTACCGGCACTGATTTTCAGGTTTCATTTTCCAAAAACATCAAGCTTCTTACCAACATCTTCCTGAAGCTGGTGCAAATGATCATCGCGCCTCTGGTCTTTTGTACGCTGGTGGTGGGCATTGCAAAACTGGGAGATATTAAAACCGTGGGAAGAGTAGGGGGAAAGGCCCTGCTCTGGTTTGTAAGCGCCTCCCTGACGAGCCTGTTGCTGGGGATGTTACTGGTCAACCTGCTCCAACCGGGAGCCGGTATGGATCTGACTGCCGCCAAGGCCGATAATATCAAAGATATTGCCGGTAATACCACCGTATTTACTTTGCAAAATTTCGTCGATCACGTCTTCCCCAAGAGTCTTTTTGAGGCCATGGGAAAAAATGAGATCCTGCAGATTGTGGTGTTTTCCATTTTCTTCGGTATTGCCACTGCCGCCATGGGCGATTATGCGAAACCCCTGATCAAAGCACTCGACATCGCCTCTCATATCATTCTTAAAATGGTGGGCTACGTAATGATGTTTGCCCCTATTGGCGTTTTCGGAGCGATCGCCGGCACCATCGCGGAAAGAGGATTGGAGATTTTTCTTTTTTATGGTAAATATTTTGCCTACTTCCTGATCGGTATCGTCTGCCTCTGGCTGGTATTGATCACCATTGGATACATCATTCTTGGACAGCGCATGACCGCGCTGCTGAAAAGAATCGCCTCCCCGCTGGTGATCGCGTTCAGCACTACCAGCAGTGAAGCCGTTTTTCCCAAACTCACTGAGGAACTGGAGCGGTTCGGGTGCAAGGACAAGATCGTATCCTTCGTATTGCCACTGGGTTATTCTTTCAATCTCGATGGCAGTATGATGTACATGACATTCGCCAGCATTGCCATTGCGCAGGCATATAATATTCATCTTGATATGGGCACCCAGCTGACCATGTTGCTGGTTTTGATGCTGACTAGTAAGGGAATTGCCGGCGTACCGCGCGCCTCACTCGTAGTCGTGCTCGCCACCTGCGCGATGTTCAATATTCCGGCAGTAGGGGTTGCGATCATACTTCCGATTGACCATTTTTGCGATATGTTCCGCAGTATGACCAACGTGCTGGGTAATGCACTGGCCACTACCGCCGTGAGTAAATGGGAAGGAGAATTGAATGAGCCGGAATGGGCGCTGGATATCGACAATCATAACCAACAGGGCTAAGGCCTTCAAAAAATATGTATGGAAAAGGGATTTGTACAACAGTTTATTGAATGGATTATCAATAATGGTGGTCTCTATGTATTACTCCTGGTGGTATTTGCGGAAACAGGATTGCTGATCGGATTCTTTTTCCCGGGTGATTCCCTGCTTTTCGCCGCCGGAATTTATCTGAATGATCTTTCCACCGAATTCTTCAATGTTCACTGGTCCATCATCATGATCATGGTGATGGTCGCTTCGGTACTGGGTAATATGGCCGGTTACTGGTTCGGACGCAAAACCGGTCCGCTCTTGTACGAACGAAAGGATACCTGGCTATTCAAAAAGAAACACCTGCTTCGGGCCAAAGAATTTTATGATCAATATGGAAAGGGTACCATTTTCGTGGCCAAGTTTCTTCCTATCATTCGAACCTTTGCACCGATCGTAGCCGGAATTGTAAAGATGGACTGGGCCGCTTTTCTTTTTTACAATGTCATCGGCAGTGTATGCTGGGTGGCTTCGATGATGATGGGCGGATACTTTCTGCAATCCTGGGTGGAAAAGAAATTCGGATACAGCCTGAAAGATCATATTGAAGGAATTGCCATTGCGATCATCCTCGTAACAACCCTTCCTGTACTTTGGAAACTCTTTTTCAGCAAAAAAAAGGATAAGAACAAATCCAACACCAACCCAACTTCCTAAATCTTTGCCTGCATGAACCAACCCAAAACGACGACTGCTTCCATTTTTAATATCGCCGTAGTTGTGGCGGCTCTCGGGTATTTTGTAGATATATACGATTTACTGCTTTTCGGAATCATTCGGGTAGGCAGCCTTAAATCTTTGGGGTTATCGGATGCCCAGGTGCTGACCGATGGGGAGATGATTCTCCAATGGCAGATGTGGGGCCTGTTGATCGGTGGCATCATTGCCGGAGTGATTGGTGACAAGAAAGGCAGATTGAGTGTGTTATTTGGTTCGATCATTTTGTATTCGCTGGCCAATATTGCCAATGGTTTTATACAAACAGTGGATCAATATAAATGGGTAAGATTTATTGCCGGGTTGGGTCTTGCGGGTGAGTTGGGAGCGGGTATTACCCTCGTTTCTGAACTTACTCCCAAGGAAAAGAGAGGCGTTGCCACTTCGCTCGTTGCCGGTATTGGTCTGACCGGCGCCGTGGTGGCCTTTATCATGAAAGAGAATTTTAACTGGCGAGTCTGCTATTTTATTGGAGGCGGACTTGGCTTAATACTTTTAATCCTTCGTATATCCGTTTTCGAATCAGGGATGTTTCATGAGGTGAAAAAGATGGGTGTTCAGAGGGGCAACTTCCTGATGCTATTCACCAACCGCGATCGCTTCACAAGATATATCTGTGGAATTATGATCGGTCTTCCTACCTGGTTCGTCATTGGTGTGCTGGTAACTTTCTCCAGTGAATTCGCCAAGTATTTTGGAATCACGGAAAAGGTGGATCCGGGCAAAGCGATCATGTTTGCCTACGCGGCTATTTCAATTGGTGATATCCTGATTGGATTTGTCAGCCAATGGTTCAAAAGCCGAAAGAAGGCCTTGTACCTGTTTTATGCCATTACTGCCTTGTTTATAGTGCTCTTCTTCACCATTCAGTGGAACGGATCTGCCGCGGCGATGTACTGGATCTGTGCCGGACTCGGTTTTGGCACGGGCTTCTGGGCAATCTTTGTAACCATGGGAGCAGAGCAGTTTGGAACCAACCTGAGGGCAACGGCTGCTACCACCATTCCCAATATGGTGAGGGGAATGCTGGCTATATTGATCCTGCCATTGTTTAAATGGTTAAGAGCCATCGAAGGAGTGGGATACGTAAAAGGCGGTATTTATACAGCGATCATCATCATGATCATCACCCTCGTGGCGGCCGCTTTCACCAAGGAAACCTTTCACAAAGACCTCAACTATGTGGAAGAATAAAAAGCCTGCCTGCTTTTCTTCTTATACTATTTTTGCAGCATGAAGTTCCTGGTCATCCGATTCTCTTCCATTGGCGATATCGTACTGACAACTCCGGTGGTTCGTTGTCTGAAACAGCAGGTGGCCACGGCCGAGATACACTATCTCACCAAATCTTCATTCCGGTCGATCCTGGAGCCTAACCCATATATCGACAAACTGCATTTCCTCGAGAACGATCTTGATCAAACGATTGCTGAACTGCAACAGGAAGATTTTGACTATGTGATCGATCTGCATCACAATGTGAGAACCTGGAAAGTTAAAAAAGCACTTAAGAAAAAATCATTTTCCTTTCCGAAATTGAATGTGGAGAAATGGCTGCTGACAGCGCTCAGGATCAATCGGCTCCCCGACATACATATCGTAGACAGATACCTGGATACTGTTAGATCCTTCGGAGTGAAGAATGACGGCAAGGGGCTGGATTATTTTATTCCGGAAGATCAAAAGGTGCAGGACCAAGATATACCGGCCTCTCATCACGCGGGTTATTTCGGGGTAGTTATAGGTGCAGCACTCAATACCAAAAAACTCCCGGTCGAAAAACTGAAATCGCTTTGTGAACAAATCAAGCATCCCATCATGCTGTTGGGCGGAAAGGAAGACAGCGCGAACGGAGAGATTATTGCTTCCAGTGATCCGATTAAAATATATAATGCCTGCGGAAAATTCTCACTTCATGAATCAGCCGACCTGGTAAGAAGAGCCAAGCTGATCATCACTCACGACACGGGGTTGATGCATATCGCGGCCGCTTTCAACAAACCCATAATTTCCATCTGGGGAAACACCATCCCGGCATTCGGAATGACGGCCTACTACTCCAACAAACAGGCAAAAGATACCCGTTTTGAAATAAATAATCTTCGTTGCCGGCCCTGCTCCAAAATAGGCTACGATAAATGTCCCAAAGGACACTTTAAATGCATGCAATTGATAAAAACGGAAGAAATAGCCAGGAAAGCGATGGCGAATGACGGATAATCGTTTAGGGTTTCAGGTTTATCGTTTCAGTTTGTGGTTTGCAGTTTGCAGTTTGCGGTTTGCGGTTTGCGGTTTCCCTTTCCGTTTTTGTTTCTGTTTCCCTTTCCCCTTCCGCTCTCGCTCCCACTCCCGCTCTGTTCACCACTCCCGCTCTCGCTCGCGCTCCCTCTCCCGCTGCCTTATAATCAGGGAATATCTCCGTTTGCTCAATGACTGCCCGTTTTTGACGCAGGTTTAATACATTTAGAAGGGTGAAATTGCTAGAGGTAGACAGCGATCTTTCTTTCCAACCAAAACTACTGCTATGGTTTCTGCTGCTTCTCCGGTTCTTCAGAAAGACCGGATCGATATTCTCGATTCACTTCGCGGAATAGCCATCCTGGGCATACTCTTAATGAATATTGTTGACATGGCTTTTGTCAGTGGGGGGAATCCCTACATACGGAATGAGCCGGGAACAATTAATTACACCCTCTGGTTCGGCGTTTCATGGATTGCCAATGGCACGCAACGGGCATTGTTCAGTATGTTGTTCGGCGCGGGTATGTTACTGTTTTTAGAGAGCAAATCGCGACAACAAAGCGACCTTACACCTGCTGACTATTATGTCAGAAGGCAGGTTTGGCTGATGATATTCGGACTGGTCAATATTTATATTTTTTTATGGGAAGGCGATATTTTATTTGACTACGGATGTTATGGGTTGATCCTTTTTGTTTTCCGCTTGTGGTCGCCCAAAAAATTGCTGATCGGTGCTTTTGTGTGCTTTTTACTGATGTTCGCCCGGGAGAACCGGGATCTGTATCTTGAAAAAAGGGTCATTACGAGGGGAGAGCGGATCGAGAAAATCGATACAACGATCACCCCACTCACGGAACGGCAGAAAGAAGAACTATCCGAATGGCAGGACCTCAAGGAACAGGCTAAAACAGAAAATAAGCTTAAAAAGATCGATAAGGGGAACAGCCGCATGCGGGGATCTTATGCAGATCTGTACGAGTTCAGAACAGATCAATACCTGTCGAACCTTGTTAACTATACCTATTTCACTATCTGGGATGTGCTGATCTTCATGCTGGTGGGGATGGCTTTTTACAAAAATGGCTGGCTGATGGGAAAAGGAAAGAAATCCGTTTATGCATGGATGACCGTATTAGGTCTTGGAATCGGGTTAACGGTCAGTTATTTGAATGTGATGCAGGGAGTGGATGCCCGGTTCAATAAGTACGAATACCTCAAACATGCCTGGCTCAGCTACTATGATGTAGGAAGAACCTTTCGAACCATTGGCATCTTCGGACTGCTCATGCTGATGTATCTGTCGGGCTGGTTCAAATGGTTTTTTCGGTTATTCAGGCCTGTTGGGCAAATGGCCTTCACCAACTACCTCACGCAATCCATTTTTGCCCTGATCGTATTTTATGGAATAGGTTTTGGCAATTTCGGAAAGTGGCAGCGATATGAAGCCTACCTGTACGTGTTGGTAATTTGGGTCATTCAGATTATCTGGAGCCACCTCTGGCTGAAATATTTCCAGTTCGGTCCCTTCGAATGGATCTGGCGGCAGTTGACTTATTGGAAGAGGTTGGAGATTCGGAGGAAGTGACGGATTGTTTATCGTTTATGGTTTATCGTTTTTCGTTTATCGTTTCACGGTAACAGCTCTGGGCGAAAACAAAAGACTTTTACCAGCATCCTGTTTTCGTTCCAGCCTATAACGTGAAACGATAAACGATAAACGCGAAACCTTCTACAGCGTCTTCAACACATCATTCATCGAACGAACGGCAGCGGCGCTTTTATTGAATTCGGCTTGTTCTGATTCGTTGAGTTTGAAATCCAGAATTTTTTCCCAACCGTTTTTACCGACCACTACCGGTACACCCAGGCAAATATCCTGCTGACCGTACTCGCCTTCGAGCTTCACACAGCAGGTAAATAATTTCTTTTCATCTCTGACGATGCTTTCTACCAGGGCTGCTCCGGCGGCGCCCGGTGCATACCAGGCAGAAGTACCGATCAGTTTGGTGAGGGTGGCACCACCGACCATTGTATCCGCTACGATCTGCTTTTGCTGATCGGCAGAAAGGAAGTTGGTCACCGGTACACTGTTCCAGGTGGCGAGGCGAATGAGAGGGATCATGGTTGTATCACCGTGACCGCCTACAACAACCGCGTTGAGGTCGGCCGGGCTGCATCCGAGATGCTGGCTAAGTTGATATTTGAAGCGGGCACTGTCCAGCGTACCTCCCATACCGATGATCCTGTTCTTGGGAAGACCGGTAGAAGTGAGCGCCAGGTAAGTCATCGTATCCATCGGGTTGCTGATGACAATGATGATGGCATTGGGAGAATATTTCAAAATGTTTTCGCAAACACTCTTTACAATACCGGCATTCACTCCGATGAGTTCCTCGCGGGTCATGCCTGGTTTGCGGGGTAAACCCGAGGTAATGACAACCACATCGCTACCAGCTGTTTTGCTGTAGTCGTTGGTGCTGCCGGTGATCTTGGTGTCGAAACCAAGCAGGGTAGCAGTCTGCATCATGTCCTGCGCTTTGCCTTCGGCAACGCCTTCCTTGATATCAAGCAATACCAGTTCCTCGCAAAGTTCTTTGCGGGCAATATTATCGGCACAGGTTGCTCCAACGGCACCGGCACCTACAACAGTAACTTTCATCAGAAAAAATTTATAGTGTAAGTATTAATTAGCGGTTGCGAAGATAGCCGAAAATGCTAAAACTGTCTGCTGAGTTTAGCCCGCATTTATTTTCTGCCGCCATTTTTAAACGCGGCAACCAGCGTGTCAACCGGGGTATTGCTTTCGTACGTCCGGATCAGTTTCCAGTCCTTGTCGTACAAGGCGAAATAGGGAAGTTGACGAATGGCATAAAAACCCGGCAGGTTGAATTTATAGTCTTGCCCGGCCCGGATATTACTGTAGCTGGCCAGATCATATTTTTTAATAAACCAAACCAGGCTTTCCATGGGCTGATGCGTAACCATTACGATTTGCAGACTCGCCAGTTTTTTCCGGTCTTTGGCCATGTCTTCCATCTGGTGAACACAATGGTCGCAATCAGGACTGAAATACATGATCATCGTATTCTGCTTCTTCAGGGCATTGTTGGTGAGCTTCGAACTATCTGGCAATAACAGGTCGAGGGCAGGCAAAACCGGATTTAACTTGTAAGGCGGTTCTTTTTGTCCATTAGCCTGCTGGGCAGTTGCTGCACCCCATACCCCAACTGTTAATAATAAACAGGCAAAAGCCTTGCGTATCAATTCCTGGCGGATCGTCATGCTGTTGAAATTTTAAGCTAAGAATACAAAACTAAAGGGATGGTTGGCTTTTTAAACTCTTTTAACAAAAATCCGGCAAATCTTTTTTGGAGTTGTACGAATATTCCGTAGGTTTACGAAAATTTCGTAGATATGTTGGAAAAGTTGACACCACAGGAAGAGCAGGCGCTGATGGCAGTTTATGTAACCGGTGAAGGGAACGTGAAAATGTTCCTGGAAAACCTGGTTGATACGGTACCTTATACCACACTGGCCTCCACAGTAAAGAACCTGGAGAAAAAGGGATACCTGCAAAGCAGGGCAGTAGGGAATACTTATTTATATAAGCCAACCCTTAGTGAGGATGAATATAAAAAGCAATTCATGAACGGAGTGGTGAAGAACTACTTCGATAACTCCTATAAAAGCCTGGTCAACTTTTTTGTGGAGCAAAAGAAATTAAGTCCCCGTGAATTGAAAGAGATCATTGAGCTGATTGAAAAAGAGAAATAACTGAACTCGTCAAACGGCACTCTTCCCATTGATCCCGGAAAAAATTAACGCATGAACATCCTTATCGCCTACATCATAAAACTATCGATCAGCCTTACGCTGGTTTATTTGTTTTACTATCTGCTGTTGCGCAGACTGACGTTTTACAACTGGAACCGCGTTTACCTGGTGTTGTACTCTGCGTTGGCCTTCCTGATGCCTTTCGTGGATATCTATCCTATGCTGGAAAGAAATAACTGGAACGGCAATTCGGTGGTAAAGATGATACCTGCTGTTTCCTACCAGCTTTCGCCGGAATTGCTGGCTTCCCTCCGGCAGTCTCCCAAATGGACAACCGAAAACTGGATACTGCTGGCCTTGGGAATCGGGGTGAGTGTGATGCTGCTGAGGCTGTTGCTGCAACAGTTGTCTTTCCGGCGCATCCGGAACAATGCCCGTTTGCTGATCGATGACAAAGTGAAGATATACCAGGTAGATAAAGACATCATTCCATTCTCCTATGGCAATTCCATTTTTGTTAACCAGCGGTTACATGCAGAGGAAGAATTGAAAGAGATTATCCGGCATGAGTTCATACATGTTAAACAGCGACACACCTATGATATCTTATGGAGTGAACTGCTCTGCATATTGAACTGGTACAATCCTTTTGCGTGGCTGATCCGGAAAAGCATACGCCAGAACCTTGAGTTTATCGCCGATCACCAGGTGTTGGAGAATGGGGTTGACCGGAAGCAGTATCAGTATCTTTTATTGAAAGTTGTGGGCGTTGCCCAGTTTAGTATAGCTGCCAATTTCAATTTTAAATCGTTAAAAAAACGTATAGCCATGATGAACAAAATAAGGAGTGCCAAAGTGCATTTGATCAAGTTTCTTTTTGTGTTGCCTTTGATGGCCGTGCTGCTCGTTGCGTTCAGGAAGAACCATCAGTTCCAACAGAAAGTGGATGTGATTACTCCACAAAATGAGACCATACAGGATACAGTGCCTGCTAAAAAATCGAAACGAAACCTGAATATCAGTATCAATGACAACAAGGCAACCGTTCGCACCGAAGACGGAACGGTGGAGAAATTCGATCTGGACAAACCCGACGAGAAAAAGGCATTTATGAAAAAGTATGGCGAGTGGGCCAGGCCTCCTTTACCGCCCCCGCCTCCCGGAGCGCCTGCTGATGTTCTTCCACCGCTGCCGCCTTCTGCCAATGCAGATGCTATGCCTCCCGCACCTCCGGCTTCCCCGGATGTAATAGATGCGCGTCGTTTGCCGAAACCTCCAATGCCGCCGGCACCACCCAAGCCCAATAGTAAAGGCTATATCATTACGATAGCCGACAATGCAGGCGAATGTGTGGTAATTGTCAAAGACAAAAAGAACAAGATTGTAAAAGCCGAACCACTCACTGAATGGAATGCCAATGAAAAAGATAACCTGGCACGTTATGGTGAAATTCCTGTTCCGCCGCCGGCACCCCCTCATCCGGTTGGGGTTGAAGATCGTTCAGGGTATAACGATAACCAGCCAATGCCTGCCGGTGATCATGGAATCATCATCGCGCCCAGCCAGGAACAATACCTGGTTAGCCCGGGTAAACCTGTTAAGCTGACCCCGGCACATCCTGGTCAGCCAAACAGGAGAGTTGGTGTATCGTGGCGTGGACAGGTTGGTAACGATGTGCTGATTGTAGTAGATGGCGTAAAGCAGAAAGATATGGCATTGAATGAGATCAATCCGGGCGATATTGAAAGGATTGATGTACTCAAGAACGAATCGGCTGTAGCGTTATGGGGTGAAGAAGGAAGAAACGGAGTTGTACAGATCACCACTAAAAATCCAAAGAACTGGTCGGGGAATTCCGTAACCCTTCAATCGAATGGTATTACGTTGCGCAACCTGGATTCCTATAAAGGCCTGATTTATTTTGACGGCAAAGAGATGAGTAAATCGGATTTTATGTCTTTGGATTTAAAACCCGAGCAGATTGAATCTGTAACAATCTGGGATGAGAAAGATGCCATTGAAAAATATGGCCAGCGTGCAAAAGAAGGTGTAATGGAGATCCGGTCCAGGAAAGCCGGTGTACAGGTAAGGACATCCGGAACCCGATAGAACAGGGAGCTTTTTTTCGATTTATATTTCCCCGCCCCCTGGGCGGGGTTT
The DNA here is from genome assembly GCA_044226045.1 of Chitinophagaceae bacterium. GTDB lineage: Bacteria > Bacteroidota > Bacteroidia > Chitinophagales > Chitinophagaceae > Endoryza. The sequence continues at coordinate 111,435 of JBGAHR010000006.1, read as the reverse complement.
TTTGTTGTTTTTCTCTTTTGCAAGGAGGGTTTTTTGCCTTAGTTTTGCCGCCTTGCCGAAAGCAGGGACCTGACGGCCCTTTTTTAAATGGCAGGTCAGTAAATTATTTAACCGGCTTTTAGCCACTGGCTATCAGCGAAAAGCAAAAATTCATGGCAACTACCTCAGATATCAGCCGCGGCATGATCATTAAACTGGACGGAAGCCTTTACTCCGTAGTGGAATTTGGCGAAAACAAAACTGCCCGGGCGGCAGCCAAAGTGTGGGCGAAACTGAAAGGTGTAGACAACAATCGTACGATTGAAAAAACATGGAACAGTGGTGACTCTATCTTCCCGGTAAGGGTGGAAAGAAAAGACTACCAGTTTCTCTATAAAGATGATACCGGTTACAATTTCATGGACACAGAAACCTTTGAGCAGATTGCAGTACAGGAGCACCTGGTAGATGCTCCCCAGTTTCTGAAGGATGGCGGTTCCGTGTCTGTTTTGATCAATACCGAAACAGAATTGCCCATGAGCGTGGAACTGCCGGATAAAATCGTATTACAGGTTACCTACAGCGAACCAGGCGTAAAAGGCGATACCGCCACCCGTACGTTGAAGCCAGCCACTGTTGAAACAGGCGCTACAGTAAACGTTCCTTTATTTGTGAACGAAGGTGAAATGATCCGTATCAACACCAAAACCGGTGAATACGTTGAAAGAGTAAAAGAATAAGGATTTAGGTTGAAAACGGCCTAATTGCCGGATTCTGCTTAATTTAAAGAGCTACAACCGTACGATCCGGTGCATACCGGTGTACTATTTTACCTTATCTTAGCCAACTGTTTGTCAAATCAGGCCATAACCTAAAACAAATTCTGATGGATTTTAAACAAATTCAGGAGTTGATCAAGATGATCAATAAGTCCAACATCGGAGAAGTTACGATTGAAGAGAAAGGATTTAAGTTAACCATCAAGCAAAAAGAAGAACCTGTGCAACAACTGATCGCAGCCCCTGTTGCGTCTCCTGTTGCTTACTCGCAGCCAGCTCCGGCAGCCCAGCCGGCGGCGGCACCTGCAGCGGCACCGGCCGATAAGCCGAAAGCTGCCGAACCTGCAGGAAATACTGTTACCATCAAGAGTCCCATGATCGGTACTTTTTACAGAAGTTCCTCACCCGGAAAGCCTGTTTTTGTTGAAGTAGGCGATGAAATTGCTCCGGGTAAAGTGGTTTGTATCATTGAGGCTATGAAACTGTTCAATGAAATTGAAAGTGAAGTCAAGGGCCGTATCGTTAAGATACTGGTTGAAGACGCCAGCCCGGTTGAATACGATCAGCCACTGTTCCTCGTAGAACCCAGTTAATGGAAAGATGATCCGGTGTATGGATAGATTGCCGCCAACAAAAAGTAACGGCAATGCCGGAAGTATAGCTTCCATTCCATTCACCCTAAAACATTCCTCCATCAAATCAACAGCATGTTCAAAAAAATACTGATAGCTAACCGTGGAGAAATCGCGCTTCGTGTAATACGCACCTGCCGCGAAATGGGTATCAAGACTGTAGCTGTGTATTCCACAGCAGACAAAGACAGCCTTCATGTGCGATTTGCCGACGAGGCTGTCTGCATTGGTAAACCAGCCAGTTCTGATTCTTACCTGAATATTCCGCACATCATGGCGGCGGCAGAGATCACCAATGCCGATGCCATTCACCCCGGATACGGATTCCTGGCAGAGAATGCCAAATTCTCCGAGATCTGCGGGGAACACAATATCAAATTCATCGGACCCACACCCGACCAGATCCGGTCGATGGGCGATAAAATCACTGCCAAGGAAACCATGATCAAGGCCGGCGTGCCTGTTATTCCCGGTGGTGAAGGATTATTACAAAGCCTCGAAGAAGCAAAAGGTCTGGCGAGAGAAGTGGGCTACCCTGTCATATTGAAAGCTACTGCCGGAGGTGGTGGTAAAGGGATGAGAGTGGTGTGGAGTGAAGATGAAATGGAAAGAGCCTACAACACGGCCCGTGCGGAAGCCGGCGCTGCGTTTAAAAACGATGGCGTTTACCTCGAAAAATTCGTGGAAGAGCCTCGTCATATTGAAATTCAGGTGGCAGGCGATCGCTATGGAAAAGTATGTCACCTCAGCGAACGCGACTGCTCCATTCAGCGTCGTCACCAGAAACTGGTGGAAGAATCACCTTCCCCTTTCATGACGGCTGAGCTGCGTCACCAGATGGGAGAAGCTGCGAAGAAAGCGGCCAGCGCGATCGGCTATGAAAGCGTGGGCACCATCGAATTCCTGGTCGACAAGCATCGCAATTTCTATTTCATGGAAATGAATACCCGTATCCAGGTAGAACATTGCGTAACGGAAGAAGTGACCAACTTCGACCTGATCAAGGAACAGATCAAGATCGCCATGGGAGAACCGATCAGCGGCGCAGATTATGAGCCTACGATGCATGCCATCGAATGCCGTATCAATGCGGAGGATCCATACAACGATTTCCGCCCTTCACCGGGTAAAATAACCGTGTTGCACCAGCCGGGTGGCCACGGCATACGCATCGACTCCCATGTATACGCAGGTTATACCATTCCGCCGTATTATGATTCCATGATCGCCAAGATTATCTCGGTTGCCCGTACGCGTCATGAAGCCATCAATACGATGAGCAGGGCATTGAGCGAGTATGTGATCGAAGGAGTGAAAACCACTATTCCTTTTCACCAGCAGCTCATGAGAAATGAACAGTTTATCAGCGGCAATTTCAATACAAAGTTCCTGGAATCATTCAAGATGGTTTAAATCAACCAAGCCACCCAAACCAATTGCTTAGTCCCCGCCTTTCCGGTGGGGATTTTTTTTAGTTTATCGTTTCTCGTTTATCGTTTCAGGTTGCTGAATGATAAACCAGGATTCCCGACCTATCCCCGAATACAATTAATCGTAAAGTCTTTTTTACATAATTAACGTGAAACGTGAAACGATAAACGATAAACAATAAACTCAATACGGGTTACAAAACAGCATCAACCCTCTCTTCCTCTCCATAAAATCCGGCGAGTTTGCGAATGACTTCTTCTACCAGCGCATCGGGACAGGAGGCGCCGCTGGTGATGAGTATTCGAATGGTGGGCTGATCGGGAAGGAATGCTTCGGTGGTATATTCTTTTTTATCGTGGAAATTGAAATGCCGGATAGTTTGAGCCGACAGAATCTTCTCCGCGCTGCTGATGAAATAAGTGGGCAGTTTTTCCTCGCAAAGTTCTACCAGGTGCGTGGTGTTCGAAGAATTGTATCCTCCAATGACAATGGCCAGGTCGGCTTCCGTTTGCAACATGCCAGTTACGGCGGTTTGGTTGTCATTGGTGGCATAGCAAAGCGTGTCGCGGGTATCGGCAAATCTTTCTCCTATCGAAGCGTCGGCTAAGCCGAAATGTTCCATCATTCTTTTCTTCAGGTAGTCGGCAATGGCCTGCGTGTCGGAAGCCAACTGGGTGGTCTGGTTAACCACTCCGATCCGTTGAAGATCCCTGGAGGGATCAAAGCCGGGCGAATAAAGACCTTTGAATTCCTCGTAAAAGGAAGCCGCTTCTCTTTTCCCCTCGATGAATTCCGCGAGTTTCACGGCATCGTTGAGATCATTCACAATAACCGAAGGGGCATTGGAAGATGCATGTGAAAATGTGGCCCTGGTTTCTTCGTGTTTCGGTTTCCCATGAATGACGATGGTATATCCTTTGCGCGCAATCTGCTCGCTTCTGTTCCATACTTTTTCTACAAAAGGACAGGTGGTATTGTATTTTTCGGTTTGAACGCCTAATGCCTGCAGCCTGGCTTCCATTTCAAGAGTGGTACCGAATGCGGGAATGATCACGATATCGTTTGACCTTAACTCACTGAAAGGAATGATCTGGTTGCCAAGTGTATCCTGTAAAAATTGAACGCCTTTTTCCAGTAACCCGGCGTTGACCTGCGGATTGTGGATCATTTCACTGAGCAGGAATATTCTTTTACCGGGATTCTCTTCCACTGTCCGGAATGCGATCTCAATAGCATTCTCCACACCATAGCAAAAACCAAAATGACGGGCCAGGAATATCTGCAGTCTTCCCAGGTCAAGCCGGGTTGGGCTGAAATCTTTCTTGAGCTTGTCTTCCAGTTTTCGCCGGTTCTTGATCGCGGTGATCAGCGGACTTCTGTATGCAACGGGAACATTGAATGTCTTCATGTGTTAATGGCAATAGCAAAGGTACAAACTTGCCTTCACTTGCCTGCCGGGCAACGCCGCAGGGCAAAGGACTGTTTAAACAAGATGAATTTGGGTTATCTTCGCTTCGAATTACTTGATTTGCCTGCCAGCGGACTATTAAATCTATATACAACTCAATGAGCCGATTGTTCAAACCTGTGGCATGGAGTCAGTATACGAATGTATACGAGGTAAATGTCAGGCAATATACCACCGAAGGAACCTTTGAAGCATTTTCGCGTCACCTGCCCCGATTGAAGGATATGGGAGTGGCCACTCTTTGGTTCATGCCCATTACACCCATCAGCATCGATAAACGACAGGGTACACTGGGGAGCTATTATGCCTGCTCCGATTATACCGCCATCAACCCGGAATTCGGCACCGTGGAAGAATTCAAGGAACTGGTGGCTAAGGCCCACTCCATGGGTTTTAAAGTGATCATCGACTGGGTGGCCAACCATACAGGTTGGGATCATATCTGGACCAAAACCAACCCTTCCTATTATAAAAGAAACGCACAGGGGGATTTTTACGACGGTAATGGCTGGCACGACGTAATCGATCTGAACTTTTACGATGCCGCCATGCGAAGAGCTATGATCGAGGCCATGGAGTTCTGGATTCGGGAGTGTGATATTGATGGTTTTCGTTGCGATATGGCTCACCTGGTTCCTCTGGACTTCTGGCGACAAGCCCGCCAGTACCTCGACCAGATAAAAGAACTCTTCTGGCTGGCAGAAACCGAAGACATACACTATCTCGATGTATTTGATTGCTGTTACGCGTGGGAATGGATGCACAAAACAACCAGCCTGATCAAGGGAGAAGCCAACCTGGATGATTTCAGACGGTTGCTCGATAAATATGATAAACAGTTTCCGGCAGAAGCCATGCACCTGTTCTTTACCGCCAATCATGATGAAAACAGCTGGAATGGCACGGAGTATGAAAAATACGGCCCTGCCGCCAGGAACCTCGCCGTTTTTACACTGACCTGGAATGGCATCCCGCTGGTGTATAGCGGACAGGAACTGCCGAATACGAAAAGACTAAAGTTCTTCGACAAGGACCTGATTGACTGGAAGCCGAAAACGGAGCTGCACGATTTTTACCAGAAGCTCCTGAAACTTCGGGAAAGGCATCCGGCCCTCAAGGCAGGAAAAATTTCGAAGCCGATACTCATTCCCACTCACGCTGATCAATATGTGATGGCTTATTTAAGAAGAGTGGGGGCGAGTGAAGTAATGGTATTGCTGAATCTTTCTCCCAATAGCGTATTTGTTCAATTGCCGGACGGATATGTGTACGGACGTTTCAAGAATGTATTCACCGGCACGGAAACAGAAGTGATTCCCAGTATGTCATTCGAGCTGAATGCCTGGGATTTTCTGGTATTGGAAAAATAGAACAATTGAATCCTTTTCGGAGTAATAAAAGCAGAAGCAGCATGTAATCATGCTGCTTCTGCTTTTATAGTATTATCGTTTACTGACTTAGTTGGCGTTACCCAGGTTCACAACGATTGGATAGATTCCTTCGAAGCCCGGATACATTCCTTCCAGTTTGAGACTTCCTTCGGTCGTATCCACCACCTTTTTCAGGTCGTCGACTGACTTTACTTCTTTGCCATTGGCGCGGATGATGACATATCCTTCCTGGATTCTTACCCGGCTGAGCAAGCCATTGCGGTTGATAGAGCGAATCTCCACCCCTCCGTTTACACCGAGTTCTTTGGCCTGGTCTTTATTGATGGCCTGGAAATCTGCACCGAGTTTGTCCAGCGCGGAGGATTTCACCACCTCGGTTGTGCCGGCTTCGTTTCTCAGGGTGATGTTAACGTTGCGTTCTTTTCCATCGCGAACATAGCTGATGTTGATCTTGTCTCCCGGACGATAGGTTGCGATCTGGCCAACCATTTCGGGTCCGTTGGTAACAGCTACACCATTTACTTTGGTAATGATGTCGCCTTTCTGGAGACCGGCAGCTTCAGCAGCACCATCTTTCGTAACATCCAGTACATACACGCCTTCCCCTTCTTTGATTCCTTCGCGGGCTTTTACTTCATCACTCAGGTTTTCTTTGGGATAAGAAATACCGAGGTAAGCGCGCTGCACGGTGCCGAACTTCACCAGGTCGGCAATTACTTTCTTCACGATATTCACGGGGATGGTGAAAGAGTATCCGGCAAAGGCTCCGGTAGGAGAGGCGATGGCAGAGTTGATACCGATCAGTTTGCCATCCGTACTAATGAGCGGACCACCACTGTTTCCCGGATTTACGGCAGCGTCTGTCTGAATGAAAGACTCTACCGGGCGGGAACTCTGGCGACTGTTGATCTCCAGTGTTCTTCCTTTTGCGCTGATGATACCGGCTGTTACGGTTGTTTCAAGCGTCAGCGGATAACCTACTGCCAATACCCACTGACCAATCTTCACATCATCGGAATTGCCATACAGCAGGAAGGGCAGGCCTTTCGCATCGATCTTAATTACTGCCAGATCGCTGGAAGGATCCGCACCTATTACACGAGCCTTGAAGGTTTTCTTGTTGTTGAGCGTTACATTGATTTCATCGGCGCCATCAACAACGTGGTTGTTGGTAACGATGTATCCATCCTCGCTGATGATCGCTCCGGAACCGGAGGCACTTTGCGGAAAGGAACGGGAACGGTTACCAAAAAAATCGTCGAGGTCCAGGTCTCCTCCGAACAAGTCTCCAAAGGGATTGTTGCGGGGAAGATTATTGGTAGCTGTGCGGGTTACTTTGGTTTTGATGTGAACAGTGGCCGGAATCGCGGCACTGGCGGCCTGTGTGAAATCCACGGCGTTCTCTGCACCGGGGATTCCATTAAATCCCGCATAGTTCGCAGGGGTCTTGTCCTGTTGACCGGCAGCAGCAGTAGGGTATACATACGCCTCATTTTTTATAAAGCTGTTGTATCCCCATAAGGTGGCCGCTGAGGTAGCTGCACTGACGAGTACAACGGTTAAAATTTGTTTCATTTTCATCTTACTTCTGTTTTTCGTTCTTTACTGTTTTCAAATTACATACCACAACAAACAAATTAACGACGCAAAAATTATCGATTGAATACCAATGGTTCGGTTTAACAATAAATTTACTAAAGTCTTCGTAGATCACTACAAATGTAAGAATATTATCCTGCTATTTTCTCTTCCCAAAATGGTAGTCCGGTAATTTTTGCAGTAGGCCGACTGACCGGATTTCAGAGATCCCGCAAAAATTGCAGGGTATCAACGCCATCTGCAAAATCCAGCACTCCGGGAAACTGGGAACGACCAAACGGAACCTGTTGCTCACCCACGATACACTGGATATGCTGGTTTGTAACGAGGGAGGCTCTCAATTGTTCGGGATCATCGTAAAATTCATAGTTAAGCTGGCTGATCGGAGAAAAAACAGAGGGGTCTTCCCGCAGAATGATCGCGCCATTGGTCATATAATAAAGTTTATTGATGATCAGTACGGCAAGCTGGTAGTCGTAGTTGTTTTTATACTTGTGATGATCGGCCAGGTGACTGTATTTTTTGAACGACTCAAGCAAGGGAACGAAATCATAATTACGCGGCACATACAGTTTGGTGACATTTCTGCATCCAAGACCGAAATAAAGATGCACGTCATCGGCGAGGCTGCTCAGTTGTTCAGCGGTTTCATCTCCCCGCAAAATCGCTACTGAAGTGCGGTTGCGTCGGATGATGTGGGGGTATCGGCCGAAATACTGTTCGAAATAGCGCGATGAATTATTGCTGCCGGTTGCAATATAGGCATCCTTACTTTTCAGGAGATCTGAAAAGCCGATCCATTGCCCGCTTGATGGATCCCATTGATTGAGCTTTGTCACCAGGTGCCTGATCAATACCTGGTCTTTCGAGGAGGGTTTGATCGTTTGCCGATGGCCGGACAGGAAGGTTACCAGAAAATCATGAAATCCTACCAGCGGTATATTGCCCGCCATGATAATTCCGACCTGTTTGGGTGCTTTGTTTTCTGACGGAAGGCCATAGGTACTGATCATGGTTTGAAATGCCTCCGGGGTCAGGAAGGATCGGGCAATCGTATTCGCAGCCAGCTGTACGAAGTCTGGAGTAAACCAGGCATTTTCGAGTGTAGCCCTATGACAAACCTGCTGCCATTCTTCATTGTCTTCCAAAATATAATTACCCAGTTTTTCTAATAATTCGACCCTATGTTGTAAATTCATTTCGCCTAAATTTGTGCTGCAAAATTAATTGTATTCAACCCATTTAAATCTTAACTAACTTATGGCTATCAAGATTACGGAAGAATGTATTAACTGCGGAGCCTGCGAACCGGAATGCCCTAATAACGCGATTTATGAGGGAGGGGTAGAATGGGCAATATCGGATGGTACATCGGTAAAAGGACCTTTTACCCTGCTGGACGGAACCGTGGTGGATGCGGATCAAAAGAACGCGCCGGTCAGTGTAGATACTTACTATATCACCCCCAATAAGTGCACAGAATGTCAGGGATTTCATGAAGAACCCCAATGTGCCGCGGTTTGCCCGGTAGATTGCTGCGTTCCCGATGAAATGTACCAGGAAACGGTAGATCAACTGATGGCTAAAAAGGCAAAACTGCACATCTAAGGGTGCATAACTTAATTTGGTAACGGTCTGTTCGGGTTCTTATATTTACCATCAGAACATCGTAATTGTAGTCTTAGTACTACTCCATGCAGGCGGGTGATATTTCCCGTCGTAATAAGGTGAAGGGAGAAACATCCTTCACCTTTATTATTTCCGGGAAGTTAAACAAATGGTAAAGGATTACCGGGCAGATATAAAACCCTAAACATTCCCGCTCACCTTCTGAATACCAATTCCTTTTCGTTTATTTGCTGAAAATTGACCATCCTTCCATGAAACCAGTTATCGCATTCGTCACCGGCGGTTATTCCAGTGAGGCGGTGATCTCCTACAAAAGTGCTATTACAATTGAAAAAAATATTGATACTTCCCGCTACGATGTATACCGGATCGACATTCGTCCCGATGGCTGGTGGTATGATAACAATGGTGCTCAGACAGCAGTAGACAAGAACGATTTTTCGATCAACGTCAACGGAAAGAAAATAAAATTTGACGCGGTATTGATCGGTATTCACGGAACACCGGGAGAAGATGGAAAACTGCAGGGCTATTTCGACCTGGTTGGATTGCCCTATACAAGTTGCGATGCCGCTACCTCTGCCTTAACTTTTAACAAACGATATACGGTGGCTGTGGCGGCCACGGCAGGAATAAACACAGCCCGATCAATTCACCTGTTCAAGCATACGCCGGTAGCCCCCGCCGAGATACTTCGGCAACTTCAATTACCCCTGTTCGTGAAGCCCAATAACGGAGGCAGCAGTATCGGCATGAGTAAGGTAAACCAGCCGGAAGAACTGGAAGCCGCTCTACAGAAAGCATTTAAAGAAGATGACCAGATACTGATCGAAGAATTTATCTCCGGAAGAGAATTTACGGTGGGTGTTTATCGCGATAAAACCGGCATCATCGTGTTACCCATCACCGAGATCTTTACTCAAAAGGATTTCTTTGATTTCGAGGCCAAGTACCAGGGCAAAAGCCATGAACAAACACCGGCGGAAATCGACGATTCCATGCGCACTGCCATTCAGACCACCGCCCGGAAGGTTTACGAAGTATTCAATTGCAGGGGAGTGGTGAGAATTGACTTCATCTTCAATGAACAGAAAAAACAGCCATTTATACTCGAGATCAATACCGTGCCGGGGCAGAGTGAAATGAGCATTGTACCGCAACAGGTACAGATCATGGGACTATCGCTGAAGGATTTTTATTCCTCCCTGATCGAAGAAGCATTAACCAGGAAAACGAAATAGAAACGAAACAATGATGTCGTTTTCTTTTCCAATAAAAAAATGAAATAGCTGTGCTGAAATTCATTACCGGAAAACCCCTTTGGGTCAATATTCTTTTCAGTCTTGTACTGGTTGCAGTACTGATCGTGCTATTCCTGGTTTCTCTGAACCTCATTACCAGGCATGGCAGTAAAATGAACATTCCATCCGTTACCGGAAAAACCTATGCGGATGCACGAAAACTGCTGGAAAGCCAGGGATTCGAAGTCATGATACAGGATTCCGTTTACAACGACACGGCAGCCCCGACAGCTGTACTGCGTCAGTTTCCGGAAGCCGATGAAGTGGTAAAGTCCAATCGCACTGTCTATCTGACCATCAACAGGGTAGTACCACCCACCATCGAGGCGCCCCTGCTGGAAGGGTTTACCTTCCGCAATGCAGAACTGGTGTTGAAACAATGCGGACTCAAACTGGGGGATGTTACCTATAAAGCGGATTTTGCCAAGAACAATGTACTGGAGGCATACTTTAATAACGAAAGGCTGAAGCCCGGTACGAAAATCAGGATGGGAAGTAAGATAGACCTGGTACTGGCCAATGGCGTGGGATCGGAAGAGTTTGCGGTACCTGATCTTTTTGGCAAAACTTATTACGAAGCGAAAATTTATCTTGAATCATTGGGGCTGATCGTTTCCCCGGTACCGGAAGGAGATATCGTTGATACCAATGCAGCCTATGTTTCCAGGCAGAACCCCGAGCCGTACACCCCCGATGGCAGACAAAACCGGATTCGCCAGGGTGAAATGATAGATGTATTTATCAATGCGCAAAAGCCGGTGCGACCCATCAAAACCGATTCTATTCCTCAATAATCTTTTTATATGCAAAACATCACAGCCGAAGAACTGAAAGCCAGGATCGATGCAGGAGAAAAACTCAACCTGGTCGACGTTCGCGAACCGCACGAACATGCCGATTTCAATATCGGTGGAACACTTTTTCCACTTGGTAAAATTCAAACCATGCAGGTCGATGACCTGGAAGATCTCAAGAACGAAGAGGTGATTGTTTACTGCCGCAGCGGCAATCGCAGCGGACAGGCGGGTACAATCCTGGATATGCTTGGTTTCAAAAATGTAAAAAACCTTGTAGGAGGAATGCTGGGCTGGCAGGAAAAGGGATTCAAATGAACTCGCTCTACCGAAAATTATAAAAGGCAGGAATATACCTGCCTTTTTTGTTGACTTCCGTTTTCCTTCCTTTACAATTTAAAAGATAGTCCAAACATAACATTGGTACCGGCCATCGGGAAATAATAGTTTTCGGTGACCAGTTGTCCGCCATACTGGTAACTGAATGTGTAACCGTTTGGCTCGTACTTCTTGTTAAATACATTATTCACCTGCAGTACCATGCTGGTGCTCTTCACCAAAAACTTATCGAGGGTATAGCTGATCCGTACATCCTGCACATAATAGGGATTCAGGCTTCTTGATTGGTTACTGGTATTGTCGAGGTATTGCCGGCTTACATATTTACCCACCAGGGCAATTTCTGCTCCTTTTGCAGGGAAAATACTGAGTACCGCATTGCCTACGAGGTCGGGTGACAGAGCGATATTGGTTGTTCCGTGGTTGATTGATTTCTGTCCGCCATTATCATAGTCATCGTAGTATTCAGTAAACTTCTTTACCCTGTTTCTACTCAAGGCAAGGTTTGCCGAAAGGTTCATCCAGGATTGCACGCTCACCGCGCCCTGTAATTCTATGCCCATCCGGTAACTGTCGGGTATATTTACTCTCGTATAGGCGCCAACGTCATTTATTTTTCCGGTCAGTACCAGCTGGTCTTTGTACAACATATAGTAGGCGGTAGCTCCCCATTTCCAGTCTCCGTTTTTCTTTTCGATTCCCAATTCGAAGTCATTCAGTTTCTCGGGCTTGGGCACCTGTGCGGCCCCGGCTTCGAAATCGTCGCGATTGGGTTCTTTCTGTCCGCGTGAATAGGAAAGGTACAGGGTATGGTCATTAACCTGGTAACTCAAACCGATTTTGGGATTGATGAACCGGTAATTTTCATCAATGGAGACCGCAGGATTATCTCTGAATCCATCAATCACATATAATACCTGACGGTATTGGATATCCGCAAAAGCTTCGAGGCCGGTTGCGAGCCGCTGCTGCCATTTACCGTATACGTTAATGTCTGTTTTATGCGCCCGGTGGTCGTACCATCTGTAATGATCCGGAACGCCTGCTCCTGCCCAGATGATCTCTCCGAAATGATGACCGTTGTGTCTGCTCCATCCGCCACCGAGGGTAAGCTGCGTGCCGGCTGATTTGTATTGAAGGGAAGCGATCTGACCAAAAAATTTGCTGTCGAGCCACAGTTGCCTGATCAGATCGGTGGAGGTCACCGAGTCATTGAAATCCGGCAGGCCGTACTTCGAAAAAGACTCATCTGCCTTGTATTGCTCATAATATCCTTTTCCGTTTGTGATGAAAAAAGCAGTATTGAAAAGAAGGCGGGAAGTGAACGCATGATTGATGAACAACTGATAATGATCCTGTTTGTAGTTGTCCGTTTCATTGTCATACGGTGAACCAGGCCTTTCTGTACCGGCAGCATTATAGGTCCGGTTGTTTTTAAGATTAGATTCTGGTATACCATACCATGCCTGGTAGGTTTTCTCCTTTCCGGACATCACATTTAATCGGATGGATGTTTTGGTTCCCAGCCAGGCGCCGGAGACAAAGTATGACCCCAGGCGGGTAGCGGCGCGGTCTACAAATCCATCACTCCTGATGCTGGACAAACGGGCATCAACCGTAAAATGACCGTTGAGCAAACCGGTACCGGCTTTAACCGTATGCTTCCAGGTATTGAAGGAGCCCACACTGTTATTCAGTTCCGCATAAGACTGGGTATTTACTTCATTGGTGCTGAAATTGATGGTTGCCCCGAACGCACCGGCACCATTTGAAGAAGTGCCAACTCCGCGCTGGATTTGCACACTGCTGACGGATGAAGCGAAGTCAGGCAGGTTCACAAAAAACAATCCCTGTGATTCCGCATCATTATAGGGTATGCCGTTTATGGTCATATTGATACGGGTGGCATCGGTTCCGCGGATTCGGATACCCGTATATCCAACACCATTGCCGGCGTCAGAATTCACTACGACCGAGGGTGTCTGATTAACGAGAAAGGGCAGGTCCTGACCCAGGTTCAGGGATTCAATGTCTTTTCGGGACAGATTGGTTTTGGTAAAAGGTGCATTGTCGGCCGCCCGGATCGCTTTTACTTCCACCGGTTGCATCATCAGCGACCAGGGCACCAATTGAAACACAATGGGAGCATCGTTGCTCACGATGGTCGTATCCAGGTTGTGGTAGCCGACTGAACTGATCTGTACACGGTGTGAACCATGGCGAACATTCCGGAAACTGAAACGGCCCTCGGCATTACTGATAGTCGTAAACGAGCCATCTAACTGAATGGAGGCGGCGGGAATCGGAAGTCCGGAAGAAGCATCAGCGATCCGGCCCGAAAGAGTTTGGGAAATAGCGATTTGCGAAATCATGATGTAGCAAATCCCCAAAAACAATTTTCTCATCTTTTGCAAGATTTAAGTTTGAAAAATTGATTTGAAGGAAATGCTGCGAAAAAGAAGTGTAGCCCAATAGAAGCTTTCTACCTTCCCTGCGCAGGCATTACCCTGTTCAGGTTCTACGGGTATTATCTCAGCCTTCTGATTGCTCAAAAAGCACCCCGGGAATCTGATGTTGCGGAAAATGACCCGCAACGGGGGCAAAGATAAGGACAAAAAATTTTTACAAAATGTAACATTCTAAAACCCTCGTTCGTCTTTTACAAAAAACAGTTATGAAAAAGTTGATATTCCTCTTGCTGCCGCTCTTTACAGTACTGGTGGTTGCCGGTCAGGGTAATGCCCGCCTGATCAAGGACGCAAATGCCAGCATTCGCAAAGTGTCTGGCTTCCATGGTATTGAAACACAGGATGGTATTGATCTTTATATTTCACAGGGAGATGAAGAAGCGGTGGCGGTGAGCGCAAACAAAACCGAGTATCGCGACAAGATCATAACGGTGGTGGAAGATGGAATTCTCAAGATCTATTATAAAAGTGAACATGGCCTGGTGATCGGATGGCGCGATCGCAAGCTCAGGGCCTATGTATCCGTAAAAAATCTCGACAAGTTACACGCCAGTGGCGGCGCTGATGTGATCATTGACTCCAAACTGACCGCCAGCAAACTGGAACTCCGTTTATCGGGAGGAAGCGACTTTGTAGGGGAAGTAGCTGTAAGCGATCAATTGGATGTCTCTGCCAGTGGAGGATCTGATGTAACCATAAAAGGTACCGCCAATAATCTGAAGTTGCATGCCAGTGGAGGCAGCGATTATATCGGCTATGGTCTCGAAGTGGCTTACGCCGTAGTAGATGTGAGTGGAGGCAGCGATGCACAACTGAATGTATCCAAAGAATTATGGGCTGAAGCCAGTGGGGGAAGTGATGTGTATTTTAAAGGCAATCCTGATATCCGCAAAAGTAGTTCAAGCGGCGGCAGTGGAATCACCAAGAGAAGCCGGTAAGAAAAGCAAAACAGTTAACCAGTATAGCATTTAAAACAAAATTGTATGAGAAGATTATTATTGATGATGGGTGTGGCATTGATGGCAATACAGTCACAAGCCCAGAAATCCATCAACGATGCCAACGCTGAGGTTAGGAAAGTAAGCGGGTTTCACGGAATCAAAAGTTCTACCGGCATCAAGGTTATTTTGACTCAGGGAAATGAAGAAACCGTGGCCGTTAGCGCCAACAGAATAGAAGACCGTGACCGGATCAGGACAGAAGTGGCAGATGGCGTTCTGAAAATTTATTATGATTTCGGAAGCAATATCAACTGGAATGGAAGAAACGACCGCCAGTTGCGCGCTTACGTTTCCGTTAAAACCATTGATCGTCTGCAGGTGTCTTCCGGTTCTTCCATCAATGTGGAAGGACAACTGACTACAAATGATATCGAGATTTCAGCCTCCAGTGGTGGCATTATACACAGCAGCCTCAACGCCAGTAATGCAAGGATTCACCAGAGCTCGGGTTCCATCCTGGAACTGTCAGGAACTGTTGCAAATAAGTTAACGGTAAAAGGAAACAGCGGAAGTATATTCAGAGGATACGACCTTCGCACAGAGAATTGTGAAGCCGGTGTGAGCAGTGGAGCTGTGGTACAGATTTCCGTTAACAAAGACCTTGCTGCTTCTGCCAATAGTGGTGGGGCAGTGCGGTACAGGGGAGACGCACTCATCAGCAGCGTACATACCAGCAGCGGTGGATCAGTGAATAAAAAAAGTTCAGGTAAGTAATAAGACTAAAAATTGAAAACAAAGAGTATGAAAAAGTTATTGATCGCGATGGTGCTGTTTTCTGCAGCGATGATTTCGAAGGCACAGAACCAGGTGGTAACGGATCCGAATGCAGAGCTCCGGCCAATGAAAGAGAGCTTCCATGCAATTCATGTGTCAAATGCCATAGAATTGGTTTTAACGCAAGGCTCGGAAGAAGGGGTGGCTGTCAGCGCTTCGAAAGTGGAATTTCGTGACAAGATCAAAACCAAAGTGGAAGGCGGCATTCTGAAAATTTATTATGACAACGAAGGCAAATGGTGGAATACCAACCGGAAATTGAAAGCCTATGTGGCTTTCAAAACTCTTGATGAGCTGAATGCTTCCGGCGCTTCCGTGGTAAAAGTAACCGGTACGGCCAAAGTAAATGAATTAAAAATGGATTTTTCGGGCGCGAGCGAGTTTGTTGGGGTCATTGAAGCTAATCAGGTTAAAGCTGAAGTAAGCGGTGCTTCATACATCCGCGTTTCCGGTGGAAAAGTAGCCACGCTCAACATCGATGCCAGCGGCGCCAGCGGATTCAAAGGATACGATTTTGTAGCTGATAATTGCAATGTGGAAGCCAGTGGCGCTTCAACCGTGCAGGTTTATATAGCCAATGAACTCAATGCAAGTGTTAGTGGTGCATGCGATGTCAATTATAAAGGGGAGGGCAAGATCCGCAACCTTAAGACAAGCGGCGCCAGCAGCATCAGCAGAAAGAGCAAATAATTCGAACAGGGAATCCATATACAACCGGGAGGGAAACCTTCCGGTTTTTTATTTGCCGAATGCCCAAACCAGAAATTCAGGAAAGTGTTTTTTCCAGGATGCTATTTCATGTTTGCCCATCGCGTCTATGGTTAGTGGAGAACCTTTTTCGGTGATGAGTGATCTTTCCAGCAGCAGGTCGCGGGTATCTTTTGTATCGTCGATAACATCGATGGTGCCATCGCCATCGCGGTCGCTGGTTTCTTCCGCGCCTCCTGCATAAAACCAGAACTCCTGGCTGGCTTTTCTTCGCGCCATCCGGATCTTCGATAACACGATGCGGTTTTTATCGTCCGAATAGCTGCTGTCCTGGCTATCCTTATCTCTCCACCAGAACGATCCCGAAAATATCCCCGCCTTATCTATTTTATTGGTGTTATTCCAGGCGATATCAAAAGCCGAAAGCCCGCCTAATGACCAGCCTGCGATCGCAACCGTTCTGAATTTCTGGACGCCGGCATTCTTTTTAATAAAGGGATAGAGTTCATTATCGATAAAGCTGTTGTAATGATCTGCTTTCGCTCCCCGGCGCTGGAAATCAGGTTTCCCCGCAATACCATATTCCTGCATGCGATCGCCAGCCGGTACGCCTACCACCAGCAGGGGCCTGATCAGGCCTGCCTTATAGAGGCTGTCTACAATTTGTTTCACGCCCATTTCTTCCATGTCCTGACCGTCGTTCAGTATTAACAGGTTCAACTGCGACCGGTCTTTGGGAATAGGAGTATTGATCACTGTTATGGTCACCTTTCGTTGCAGGTGCCGGCTATAAACTTCATCGGTCCGCTGTTCTGTTTTTGATGAGCCACAACCTGCGATAAAAAGAAAGAGCAGGAGAGGAGTGGTTATGGTTGACGGTTTGCAGTACATTTCGTTTGGCGTTTCAGGTTTATCGTTTCACGTTTGACGTTTCAAGTTTATTGTTTCACATTTGACATTTCAGGTTTATCATTTATCGTTCAGGTTGTCTTGTCCTGATATTTTTTGCAGTGAATTGATTAAAGACGGAATCCAGATAAAGCTTCAAATTACTATAAACGATAAACGTGAAACGAAAAACGATAAACTAGGAATACCCATATTCCCGCAGCATCAACTCATTGTCCCGCCATTTGGGTTTTACTTTTACGAAGAGTTCAAGAAATACTTTTTGTCCGATGAAGGTTTCTATTTCTTTTCTCGACACAGTACCCAGTTGTTTGATCATCTTGCCACCTTCTCCCAATAGTATTCCCTTTTGTGTTTCCCGTTGA
Organism: Chitinophagaceae bacterium; assembly: GCA_044226045.1. Lineage (GTDB taxonomy): Bacteria > Bacteroidota > Bacteroidia > Chitinophagales > Chitinophagaceae > Endoryza. The sequence goes on along the minus strand of JBGAHR010000006.1, from coordinate 93,868 downwards.
ACAATAATGTTCGCAACTATTTTTACAAGGGTTGATTTTTCTTTGAATTCGGAAACCAGTACCGTGGTGTGGTAGGGTATTTCTTCTTTATACAGTTCAAAGATTTTTTCACGAATGATTTCGGCAACAAAGAAACGGGTAGGGAGGTCTGTCAGTTCATCTTCCGCAAAAAACGGTTCTCCTTCCGGCAGCCTGTCAAGTATGGCGGTTAACAGGTCCTGTATATTCGACTGCTTAAGTGCTGAAATGGAGAGGCAGTTCTTTCCATAGGGCTTCGACTGAAAGAACCGGATTCGCTGTTCGATCAATTCTTTACTGGCGGTATCTGTTTTGTTGATCACAACAATGGCGGGTACTTTCAGCCTAAGGGAGGAGAAAACCTTATCCGAGAGGTCCGGATCTTCTTTTACGTCTACCAGTAACAAGGCCAGGTCGGCGTCTTCCAGTGCGCTTTTTACAGCCATCATCATTTTTTCATGCAGTTTGTACTGCGGTTCTATGATCCCCGGTGTGTCGGAAAAAATGATCTGGTAGTCGTTCGTGGTCAGGATTCCCTTGATGCGATGCCGGGTTGTTTGCACTTTTGGCGATACAATAGCCAGTTTTTCACCCATTAATGCATTGAGGAGTGTGCTTTTGCCTGCGTTGGGCAATCCGAATATGTTTACAAAACCCGTCTTCATAATTATTATTGCAAAAATAGATCAATTAAATAATGTTTGGCAGTAAACCCGGATGCTCGTATATTTGCAGCCCAGATCGCGAAGTAGAGCAGCGGTAGCTCGTCGGGCTCATAACCCGAAGGTCGGGAGTTCGATCCTCCCCTTCGCAACGAAGCGGAAAGAGTCAGTAATGGCTCTTTTTTCATTTCGGGTAATTCCGGTTGAGCCGTTTGGGCGATACTCGACAGCAGGAAATTACCCGTATCCCGATGCCCTCTGAAATGGTTAATTTCGCCCACTATTAAAGATCAAAGTAATTCGCACTGATGAGTTTCACCGTTGCTATTGTTGGAAGACCGAATGTAGGAAAGAGTACCCTGTTCAACCGTTTGTTGGAACAGCGGAAAGCCATTGTAGATGACATAAGCGGTGTTACGCGTGATCGTCAGTACGGCGTGGCAGAATGGTCTGGTAAAAGCTTTAATGTTATCGATACAGGTGGTTTTGTTCCCAGAAGTGAAGATATTTTTGAAAGAGAGATTCGCAAACAGGTAATGATAGCGGTGGAAGAAGCCAATGCGCTTTTGTTTGTGGTGGATGCAGCTACGGGTATTACTGATCTCGATGAAGCGATGGCTGATGTGTTAAGACGTTCTACCAAGCCGGTATTATTGGTAGTCAACAAAGTCGATAACCACGACCGCCTGCTGGAGGGTACCGAATTTTACGCGCTGGGCTTCGATAATATCTTCTTTATCTCTTCCATGAGCGGATCAGGAACCGGCGAACTGCTGGATGCCGTGGCAGCCCTGATTACCGATGAACAATCGGCGGACACCCTCATCAAGGAGGCCCTGCCCAAATTCGCCATCATCGGTCAACCAAACGTAGGCAAGTCTTCCCTGCTCAATGCCCTGATCGGACAGGAACGCACTATCGTAAGCGATATCGCAGGCACTACCCGCGATACGATACATACACACTATAATCTGTTCAACAAGGAATTCATCCTGATCGATACTGCCGGGATCCGTCGGAAGACCAAGGTTCATGAAGACCTTGAATTCTATTCCGTCATCCGTGCCATCAAAGCAATGGACGAAGCAGATGTATGCCTGTTGCTGATCGATGCAGAGAAAGGTATTACCGCGCAAGACCTGAACATCTTCAGCCTGGCTGTGAAGAAAGGAAAGGGAATTGTATTGCTCGTGAATAAGTGGGACCTGGTGGAAAAAAACACCAACTCGGCCAGGGATTATGAAAAGGAACTGAAAGAAAGGATTGCTCCTTTCACAGACGTGCCCATCATCTTTATCTCTGCCAGGGAAAAAACCAGGATTCATAAAGCCATAGAGGTTTGCCTGCAGGTATATGAAAACAAACAACGGAAAATATCCACGTCAGAGCTGAATGAGATCATGCTCAAGGCAATCGAATCGTACCATCCCCCGGTAGTTCGAGGGCATCCTATCAAAATTAAATATGTGTCGCAACTGCCTACTGCCGTTCCGTCTTTTGCCTTTTTCTGCAATTTCCCCGATGATGTAAAGCAGCCTTACAAGAACTATCTCGAAAACAAATTGAGGGAGCAGTTCGATTTTAAAGGGGTGCCTGTCCGCTTATTTTTCAGGAAAAAATAAATACGGGCTGGTTCAAACGCTTTGATTAATAATCCCGTATTTTAGTTATCAGTTTATTTTTGTCGCCAAAAGCCACCATCCGGGAACCCTGGAAAATGGGGATTAAAGGCAAATTTTTTCAAATGCTTGCATTGGAAAAATTTTTATTGTAATTTGGCTGCTCTATCCCTGAAAGTCACTCCTACCCAAAGACCTCTGGAATCCTATCTCCTGTGTATTTCTGATTCTCAGTCTTTTTAAATTCTTAGTGTATGAAAAAAATCTACGCGCTGTTCGTAGTATGCTTTTTTCTGACAGCTACCTCGTCTGCACAAACGTATTATTGGATAGGACCAACATCAGGAGCACCGGGAAACTGGAACGATAACAACAACTGGTCGCTGAGCAGCCATGGAGCTGCGGTAGGCCTTGGTGTTTTCCCCAATGGTGCCACTCACAACGTAATTTTTGATGGCAATGCAGTGGTTAATGTAAACGTGGAAAACATTGACCTGCTATCGTTGTCGGTAAACAATTCCGCCACCGCCAAGCTGGTGGTTACGGCTTCAGTTGCCAACCCGGTAGCGATCAACCTGTTAAGCACGAGCCCTGCCAACCCGTCCCTGAAGATCAATACCGGATCGAGGCTGGAAGACAGCTGCGACGTAAACCTCCCGTTCACTGTTTCCTTCGGCGCCGATGCCAAGGCTGTGGTGGATGGCACCTGGTATTTTGCAGGGAAATCAACTGTAAATGGCGGAAACGGAGCCACCTTCTCCCTTCCGGGTCTTACGGGACTGAGTAACCGATTGGATGTTAACGGAACCATTCAGTTCCGAAACAATACATTGAGCCCTAACCCGGTGACCGGTCAGGACTATATTTATTTCAATTCCGGTTCAACGTATTGGATTGACCGAAACCAGGGTAACAGCCCAAGGGCCAACTGGAATGCCAATTCCACCATCCTGGTTACCGGTACCACCACCGTAGCACCTTCAATAAATGTAGGTTCGATCCCGGAGATCGGAAACCTGGTGTTCAACTGTCCCAATCTGTCTATCGCGACCCTGGGTTGGAGTATCACCAACAACCTCGTTGTAAAAGGCGATTTCCAGGTACTGGGTACCAACAATAAACTGGTTGTACTGGCTTCAAACGGAAGTGTAACTGTCAACAACTTTAATTATACAGTTAATGGAGACTTTACCGTAAGTGGTAATTCAAGAGTGGCCATTGCCAACGCTTCGAATGCCAACAAGGTGGTTGACTTCCAGGTATTGGGAGATGTGAATATAGGAGGCAATACCTTCGATATACAGATCAGCAACCAGGTAGTAAGCAACCCTACCACCCTTAAGATCAAAGGAAATCTGAATCATACAGCAGGTACTTTCGGAGCATCCAGTAATTCTACCAACCTTACCACAGACTTGTTCGTTATAGAAATGAATGGTACGACTCCGCAATCCATTTCATCCATAGGCACCATCGATAACATCACCAATGAAGTTTCGCTGTTGTTGAACAACGCCAGCGGGGTTAATTTGTCTACTCCTTTGAGTATTGGAAAGATCAGTTTCAACTCCGCCAATAAAGGAAAGTTGAATACAACCAATACCAACGTACTAACGATCAACAATACCGGTACACATAGCCTGGTGGTCAATTCACCTTCCTCCAGCGGATTTGTAAATGGTCCGGTGAGAAGACGTACGTCAGTAACTACCGACTACCTGTTCCCAACGGGCAAAGGCAGTACTTATGATCCATTGCAGATCCGACCATTGACAGCTTCTGTTTCTGTTTACCAGGCAGAATATTTTAATAACGCCTATAGTGATCTGTCGGTAATCAGCCCGCTCAATGGCGTGTCTAACCAGGAGTACTGGTCAGTGAGTACGATCAGTGGAGTGGATGCAGCGGTAACACTGACACTTACCGGAGCCGTTCCGGGCGCAACCGGTAGCGACGGTATCGCAGTCTCTCACTACAATGGTGCAGACTGGACGGATTACAGTGTTCAGGGAGGTACGATCATCACTCCCGGCACAGCTACCAGTGGTTCTGCCAGAAGTTTATATACACAACAGAACGGTTTCTATACTTTCGGATTTGGCCTGGCCGGCGCGTTGCCGATCAGATTGCTGACCTTCGATGCCAGGAAAGTTTCTGCAAGTACTGCACAGGTTAGCTGGACCATCGCATCGAGCAGCAATGCACAAAGTTTCGAAGTGCTGAGATCTTCCGATGGCAGAAACTTCAGCAATGTCGGCAGCATCCATGCCAGCGATCGCCAGTTTGCATACAGCTTTAATGATATGACTTTGCCAACCGGCACATCTTATTATAAGTTGAAGTTGACAGACAAAGACGGAATCATAAGCTACAGCCAGGTTATTGCTGTACTGAATGGAAGTAAAGGAGTGTTGCTCACTTCTCTGATTCCAACGGTAGTCAGCTCTTCAGCCACCCTGAGCATCAGCTCTTCTGAAAGAGGAACCATGCAATTGATGGTGACCGATATGTACGGAAGAGTGGTCAAGCAACAGCTGGCTGCAATCGGTACCGGTAACCAACAGGTGGTACTGAACCTGGCTGCTCTGCCAGCAGGTGCTTACCAGGTAACTGCCGTAATGAATGATACAAGAGTGGGTACAATTCGTTTCGTACGACAGTAAAACACTTTAATGAATAAGAAAAACCCTTCGTTTAAAAGCGAGGGGTTTTTTTGTTTTACATCATAATGAAGAATTATGATGTATTTCTTTTGGTTGAAAATTCAACCCGGCTTTCTCATTAAAAATTTGATGGCAGCCTTGATATTGTTGACTGCACTAAATGCCCGGGCGCAAAAAAAATGGGATGGTGAAGGAATGGATGGGCAATGGACGACAGCAGTAAACTGGTCGGATGATCTGGTGCCGGAATCAAACGACAGTATCATACTAGACCATAGTATTGTTCCTGGCAGTTATAAAGTTTGGCTACCTCCAGGTAATACAGGCATTGCAGTCAATAAAATTTTTATAAATCCGGGTGCCGGTGCCGACAGTATATATTTAATTATTCCTCATAGTAACACGGCAATTCCTGCATTGACTATTGGTAGCGGCGGCTTGAAATTGTCTGAGGGGGCCTGCCTGATCAATGCCTCCGGTGCTTTAAATGGCACAGCCATTTCCGTGGCAGACTCCATTTACCTGGAGAACGGTTCTGTATTGGTTCACCAGTCAAAAAATGCGCATGCTGCTTATGTTGGCAGATTGTCGCGGCAAACCGGCACAGAAAAAGGACTATTTGTATTTGATGTACCGGGAACAGCGAGTTATACCATATCATTATCAAACCGCGTTTACGGGTCTCTTCATTTATTATCTGCAGCATCGGTTACCGGAAGAACGTATGTTTCATCCGGCGTGAACAAATCGATCATCCGCGGTGATCTGCTTATTGGAGAAAAAGTAAACTACTCTCTCGACTATGCGGGTACAATTGAGATAAATGGCGGGCTCATGGTTGATGGCATGCTGAATCTTGACAATGACTCTAACAATAACCGGGTGATCCTGGGCGGAAATCTTTTTTGCCGGGGTTTGATCACGGAAACATCAGCAGGTGTTCCCACTATCGAATGCAGCGGGTCCTCCCTGCAAAGGATAGAAGTTACCGGAAGAATTCAAAACCAGGTGGCATTACGGCTGAATAACCCCGCTGGTATTTTACTGAAAAAAAATCTGTCATTGCCCCATAGTCTGGAACTAAAGAATGGTCCATTGTTTACCCACGACAGTGCATTGCTCATTATAGATTCCACCTGCATGCTGCTGGCAGACAGTCTTCATTTAACGGCCTTTATAAACGGACCTGTTCGGGTAAAGGGATTACAGCTGAGAGATCGTTTTTTGTTTCCCGTCGGAAAGCAGGGGAAGATGCGATGGTTATCCTTGAAGGACGCCGATGGAGAAGTAACGGTTGAGTACTTTAGAAATAACCCTCAATCGTTTTCAACGGTACTGGATACCGCTTTGTCGCATCTGTCGGCATTGGAATACTGGCAACTATCCTTTGATGATCTTTTAAGCGGTGGAGTGACAGATCTGTTTTCTCTTCGGGTGGCTCGACTGAAAAACAATCGGTGGGAAAACGCGGGAAACCTGTCAGCTACAGGCTCTGCGGGGGCATCCGGAACAGTCACCAGTCAATCGATAACAATGAACACAGACGAGTGGGAGTACCTGGCCCTGGCCAGTAGTCAGTCCGCCCAAAACCCACTTCCCATTCAGTATACGGTTAGTTACCGGGTATTTCGTGACTATGTTGAGTTCGGGTTGTTGATGAATAAGTCCCCGGATGTTGAGGTTGTCAGGGGAAACCTGGCACTGGAATGGTCGAAGGGAAGAACTGGTTTCCAAACGGTGGAATCCGTACAGGTAATACCGGAAAACACCGGTTTCAGGATCAAGACAGCAAGGCCTGGGCAGGATGGTTATTTCAGGATAAGAACAATGGGTTCACCGGAGAATGAGTGGTTGTCGGATATATTCCCTGTAAAAGGAAGGGAAATAGCGAGACAGGAGCTCTCAGGGAATCGCTTTATGATCAGGTTGGCAGGCCAGGGGCTTAATGAAATATGGATTAAAGTGGCGGCCTCGCCGCCTGCACCCGTGAGGCTTTTCCTGATCGATATGAATGGAAATATCGTATGTGAAAAATCGGTAATTCCGGTAACTGGAAATCAAATGGTTTCTTTGCAGATTGGTCATTTACCGAGTGGAATTTATCGGGTTTTTGGAGTATCTTCAAGCCTCCGAACGAACCCCGTTAATTTCTTCAAACCTTAAGCTTTCCAATACCCATGATGGTCACTTTCCGGACAGGTAAGTGTAAAAAATGAATGGCATGAAGCATTGGCTACTGTTTTTTGCCCTTATGGGTATTTATTGTTCAGTTTCGGCGACCGTTTACTATTCACAAGGCTCGCTGACACCTTCTTCGCTTTCCAGTTGGAACAGCAATCGCGCCGGTGGAGGCGCAGCCCCTTCCTCATTCGTCAATGCAGGGGATGAGTTCATCATTCAGAACAACCATTCGATGGTCACCTCTCAAACATGGACTATTGGAGGCAGTGGTTCCGCCCTGAGGATTGAATCCGGTGGTTCATTATACGGTGCGCATGCGATCTTATTGACGGGAACTTTTCAACTTTTCAACGGCGCCATCTATTTCCATGATAATACAGCAGCTGTTACTTCAACTGCCGGCTCGAGTATTTTTGGCGGCACAGAGAATTTCGCCGCGGGTTCTACCGTAGAAATTCGAAACTGGATTAATAATACCACTCCATTACCTGCTTCGATCATTTGGGGAAACCTCATTCTCAATTACGAAAAAAGTATTGGTGGTAACTGGAATCAGCAGGGAAATCTGAATACTGTACAGGGCGATCTTGTGCTGAAGAGAACAGGTACGGCAGGGCAGGACTTCAGATTAACCACCAACAGCAACCTGGTGTTGACTATCGGAGGCAGTCTGATCATAGAGAATGCCATACTGTATATCAAGGACGGCAACAATGCAGGCACAAGCAGTGTGGTGCAGGTCAATGGAGATATCAATTTATCATCGAGCGCCCTGCTCAACCTCGGCATGGCAGATTTCAAACCCAACAATGAATTGCGATTCCGCGGAAGCCTGAATGCATTCGAGAATGCCAATATCACAGCGGTTAATGAAGAACCAATGCTGGTTGCCAACGGCACCACCATTCAGTCTCTTTATGCGGCGAATCAGGTAAATGCCAGCATGAAGATATTGCCTGGCGCACAGGTTAAATTGAGTTCGGCACTTACGCTGGGTACTTTGAAGGTGTTGATTATCGCCGGCACATTTCTTTCCGGTACCAACAGCATCACCATGAATGGCGGTTCATTGGTTGTTCCGGGCGGAAATTTCAATAGCCGCAGCAACATTGATATGAAAGATGGAGTTTGCCAGGTATGCCAGGGTAACGGCAGTTATTCTTTTTCCACTCAATGGTGTGCAAGTTCGGGCGACACGGGTATTATTAATTTCAACAACGCAACTATTCAATTCAATCGCTCACTGGCTTCAGCCATAAGGGTAGGAGCGTTGAATTCAAAAGGGAAAATGTTTCTTACCAACGAGTCGTCCATTTACTTCACCGGACCCAACACGGGCCCCTCACCGAATCGGGGTACGGTGGAGTTAACAGGAAATGGAACGCTGAGCTTTGATGAGTACAGCAAGATTGCAGGGAATGCCTTTTATAATGGCGCAGGTGGTTTATTGGTTGTAGGAGCAGCGGCCGGCTTGTCTGCTACTGGTCCGGTTGGCAACATACAGGTAGATGGAAACCGGAACTATAATTTCTCCGGTACCAATAGTTATGAATTCAGGAGCAGCCTGCCTCAGTTTACCGGAAACGGATTTCCATCTGCCATCAGTGGAACATTCCGGATCAATAATACCAGTAGCCTGGGCGTAACTATGAACAGCGCTTGTACAATTAATCCGGGAGCAACGCTGCAAATGTCAAAAGGGGTGCTGGTGGCCACAGGAAACGCTACTATGACACTTTTACGCGGAGCCAATTTCCTGGAAGGATCTGCCCAATCCTATATAAACGGACCACTGAAGAAATTTGGCGAAACAACTTTTACTTATCATGTGGGGAAGGAAGGTCGTTATGCGCCTGTTACCTTGCGTGCGGACGGTAGCGGAAACATCAACGACGTTTATTCGGTAGAATATTATCCGGGCAACCCGACATCCAACTATAACAACACTCTTTCTCAACTGATCGAACACATCAGTGAAGTAGAATATTGGGTTATCAATGGAACCGGCAACAGGCTGCGGTATATCAAATTCCCCATCACTCCTTATAGTGGCATCAACCATTTCCCCACGCTTGTTATTGCCTATTTTGATGGAATCGGCTGGATCAACCTGGGAAATGGCACGCCTTCCGGAACCACCTCCAATGGAGCGCTCGAAGTGGCTGCGGTTAACTATGGACCTTTCACCTTTGGAAGCACCAACCTGTCTACGAACTCGATGGTGGCATCATTACCCATCACTATAAAATCCTTTACTGCCAGGAAACAGAACGAAGACGCGCAACTGAATTGGGAAATCAGCACCGATACAGAGGCAGACTATTTTGAAGTACAATCTTCCCGCGATAATCGTCAGTTCACCACCATTGCAAAGGTGAATGCCACCGACCGGCAATATGTTTATCAGTACCTCGATAAAAATCTTCAACCCGGTACTACTTACTATAGAATGCGAGTAGTAGAGAAATCGGGTAATAGCCTGTTGAGCCGGATTGCAGCAGTCATCTACCAGTCAAAAGGATTTGAGTTGATTACCGTGGCTCCCTCGGTTATTCAAAGTCGTGCCGTAATCTCACTGGTATCTGCTGAAACCGGAACCATTCAATTCGTGATCACGGATCAACATGGAAGAATGGTGAAACAGTTTAACCAGTCGGTCAGCCAGGGAACGAATAGCGTACCCGTTGATCTCCAGGAATTGAAAGCAGGTGTGTATTATCTCTATGCCATTGCCAAAGACGGGCGGTCAAATATTCTTCGGATCGTACGACAATAGATAGTTTCTACCGGTAAACAAAACTTATTTTAATTGACGGATCAATTGGTTGATCTGCGATTTGAAAGTCTTCAAGCGTTCGGTTTCCTGCCGGATAAAACTGTTTTCTTCCAGTTTGCCGATGACCTGGTTCATTTCCTCCTTGCTGGTATAAACCATTTGACGAAACTCGTTGGAATAGTCCTTCGCCCGTGAATCGTAAATACCTTTAGTCATCCACTCCCGGGTGGTAAGGCTTTGGGTCAATAAGTTTTTCAATGATGGAGCAGTGGCTTTACGGATATCAATGCCATGTATTTCTTTCAATATGGAGAAGGCATGCATCAATTTGTCAAGTTCATATTGATCAGCCATTTTTTGGTAGAAGGAATGAACGTCTTTCCATGACTTGTATCGGCCGGATTCAATTTGTTCGAGCAGTTTGTTCACTGATTTTTCAGGTATCAATTGTCCGCCCACATTAATCCAGCTCTCTGGTTTTTTAATGGCCGGAAAGGAGGCGATCGTTTCTTGCAAGGAGTGGGACTTGTTTTTCATCAGGTAGGCTGCCAGTAATTCAACAGCATACAAAATGATCAACTCTTTAAAAATCTCATAAGCCTGTGACACTTTCAGCAACACTACTTTTCTGTTCGAATTTTCAAATCCTTCTGCCAGAATTTCCAGTTGGTCTACCGCATTGGAAGGATGCATGAGTACTTTCCGTCCGATACTAACCAGTTCTGCTGTGGGGGTATTTGACGATAGCTGTTGCGATTTTTGATAGGCCTTTCCGGTCTGCTCTTCGAGATAATAGATGGCATCCCGAATTTCGTTGATCGTATCTGGTGCGAGGAAATGATAGTCCAGTAGTTGGGTCTTTTCAATTCTCTTATCCCGGTCTCCGTATTTCCAGGCATTTCGGGCCAGGGCGTACATATTATACATGAACCAGTAAGCCGGCATGACCTGCAACTCATCCTTACTCATATCATTGCTGATGAGTGAAAAGGGTAAGGGAATATTCAGTTCGGCAGGATAGTCGCCTTTGGCCAGGATGTTAAAAGAGGCAAACCTCGAATTGTGTTTAAGGCTGACGCACAATCCTGGCCAGAACCCTCTTCCGGCAATAATTTCTCCATCCGGGCTGCGGCTGTTGTGATTGGAACCCACAGTGGCACCGGCGGCCATGTTGCTTTGTCCGTTGATGAGCGCGGCACAAAGAAATGAATTGTTGTGGTGTTGCTCATGTGCCGGAAATATAAGAGAGTTCAGTACTTCACAACAGGAAATGGTGGAATTGTTTCCCAGGTAAGAATTGATCAGCCTGGCGCCGTATTTCAGTTGTGAGTGAGATGCCAGGAAAAAGCGAACCGCTTTAACCCCATAAAAAATCCGGCAACCGTAATCGATAATGCCATTCACGAGTTCACAACCTTCTCCGATTTGTGTCTTGGCTTCCGCGGAGGAATTGATCGTTACATTTTTAACTTTATTGGCTCCTTTGAGATAAGCATCGGTACCAATATTCACATCCTTGAGTATGCGACAGTTTTTGATAACAGTGCGATCTCCGATGGTGCCATAAAATCCATAATGATGATCAAACTGTTTATCGGTAAACTCCTTGAATCGCTGCTGTAGTTTGTGGTTGTCACGAAATCTTGTCCATAGATAAGCATCGCCGGGCAACATGCCGTCAAAGGGCACAATACTTCTCCCGCCATTTTCATTGCAGACTTCCAGCCAGATACGCCTGCTTTCCGGTTCACCCTGTTTAAGAATTCCATTTCCGAATTTGGCATGATCGGTAGCGGCAATTTCATTTATATTCACCAGCATTACGTCGCTTCCGACAATGTAATGAGAAATATAATTGACATTGTCTACTACAACATTGTCGCCAAAATCACAGCTGATGATGGTGCTATTGTAAAGGCCTACAGGTCTGCGCAGGTTGTGGAATTCGAGATAGTACGGCTCGAGCTTGCCAATTCTTACCAACCCGTAAAATTTACAATCCTGAACCAGTTCGGGATTGAACGCGTCGCCTACCAGTAGTTTGTTCCAGTCGTCGGAGGTATTGCGATTGCGAACCAGTACTTCGATTTCGTAAGCGGTGAGCCCTCTGTAGTGGATGCCGCTGGTGTTTTGACGATTTCGGAGATAATATTCATTTTTTCCTTTGGGCAGGTATTCGGCAGGGATAAAATTATAACCAAGCGACTGCACAGGACTTTTATGAATCTGGTTCATTGGATCGATTTATGGATTGAATGGGGCCGTTATTATTCTACGGTTACGCTCTTTGCCAGGTTGCGTGGTTTATCAACATCCAGGCCTTTGGCAACGCCAATATAGTAGGCCAGTAATTGCATGGGAATGGTGCTAAGCATGGGAGCTACAATTTCATCGGCTGGCGGTACTTCGATATAATCATCAGCCAGGCCCATGATCATTTCATCTCCATCAGTAATCACTGCCAGCACTTTTCCTTTACGGGCTTTTATCTCCTGGATATTGCTGACAATTTTTTCGTGGTAGGAGTCGCGGGTAGCCACAAACACCACCGGCAGCTGATCGTCTACCAGGGCAATAGGCCCATGTTTCATTTCTGCGGCCGGATATCCCTCGGCATGTATGTAGGATATTTCTTTGAGTTTAAGCGCTCCTTCCAGTGCCACCGGGAAATTATACCCTCTTCCGAGATAGAGGAAGTCGCGGGCATCTTTGTATTTTTCGGCAAGCGTTTTTATTTTATCCTGCTGTTGCAATACCAGTTCCACTTTGGCGGGGATATCGTTCAATTCATTTAATAAGTAATCAAAGCGCTGGCGATCGATCGAGCCTTTTTCAAAGGCGATCTTGATGGCAATCATGGTGAGCACCGCTAATTGAGCAGTAAAAGCCTTTGTGCTGGCTACGCCGATTTCAGGGCCGGCATGTGTATAGGCGCCCGTATCAGACAAGCGGGCGATGGAAGAGCCTACCACATTGACCACACCGAAAATAACGGCTCCCTGCTCTTTCGCCCGTTCGATGGCGACCAGTGTATCGGCGGTTTCACCGCTCTGCGATACGGCGATGATCACATCACCCGGATGAATGACCGGGTTCCTGTACCTGAATTCGGAAGCGTATTCCACTTCCACGGGAATCCGGCAAAGTTCTTCTATGATATATTCGGCAATCAGTCCCGCATGCCAGCTGGTTCCGCAAGCTACAATAATGATGCGCGGAGCAGCTTTGAGTTTGTCGATATGATTTTGCACGCCGGCCATCGTGATCGTGCCCTTCGTTACATCCAGCCTGCCCCGCAAGCAATCGAATATGGTTTGCGGCTGTTCGAATATTTCTTTCAGCATGAAATGATCATACCCGCCTTTTTCGATAGCTGCCAACTCTATATCCAGCTTCTGCACATACGGAGTGATCTTTTCGTTACCAAGGTTTTTCAATACCAGTTCATCTGGTTTTACAATGGCCAGTTCATAGTCGTTCACATATACCACCTTATTGGTGTATTCCAGCATCGGGCTGGCATCTGAACCCAGAAAATGTTCTCCTTTGCCAATACCGATCACCAGTGGACTGCCTTTGCGGGCAGCGATAATAGTGTCCGGATCATCCTGGTCGAGGATCAGGATGACATAAGCGCCTACCACCCGCTTGAGGGCGATCCGCACCGCTTCTTCAAGGTTACATTGGTTGTTGTTCTTGATCTCTTCAATGAAATTGAGCAATACCTCCGTATCGGTATCGCTGCTGAACTGGTATCCTTTGTTGCTGAGTTCTTTTTTTAATTGAGCGTAGTTTTCGATAATGCCGTTATGTATCATCGCCAGTTTGCCGGAAGCGCTGGAATGCGGATGTGCGTTCCGGTCGCTGGGCTCTCCGTGAGTAGCCCAACGGGTATGACCAATGCCGGTGTTTGCGTGGAGATTCTTACCCACCAATGTTTCTTCCAGGTCAGCTACCTTGCCTTTCTTTTTGTACACGTTCAGGCCGCTGTTCAACAATGCAACGCCTGTACTGTCGTAACCGCGGTATTCAAGTCTTTTCAGTCCTTTGATGATAACAGGATAGGCTTCCCTGGAACCAGTATATCCAACAATTCCACACATGGTTTTTCCGAGTTTAATGAATGTTAGTTAATTGAAACTGACAGCAATATTATTAAAAAAAAGGCAAGTGATCGTTGACGGCATCAGAGCAGAAGTCCCTGAAGGAACAGGAAGGCTAGCGAAAAATAAATGATCAAACCGGTAACATCGACCATAGTGGCCACAAAGGGGGCAGAACTTACGGCGGGATCGGCGCCGAGTTTTTTCAACAACATCGGAAACATAGATCCGATCAGGGTTCCCCATAACACAACCCCTACGAGTGAAAACGCAACAGCCACCCCGATCCTTAAATAATGTTCACCATAAATATGGGGGAACACCGATGACCAGACCACAATACGGATGAAGCCAATAAGGCCGAGCACAAAACCAAGCATCAGTCCCTGGATAATTTCCCTTCGCATCACACGCCACCAGTCATGAACATGGATTTCACCTACCGCCATAGCCTGAATGATGAGCGTGGATGCCTGTGATCCGCTATTGCCTCCACTCGAAATGATCAGTGGAACAAAAAGAGCGAGTACCACCGCTTTGGCGATCTCATCTTCAAAATATCCCATGGCGGTAGCCGTAAGCATTTCGCCCAGGAAAAGGACAACCAGCCAGACAATTCGCTTTTTGAACAGTTTGACAAGCGGCATTTCAAGGTAGGGTTCATCCAACGCTTCCGTACCACCGATTTTTTGCATGTCTTCACTGAACTCTTCATTGGCCACCCACAATACGTCGTCAATGGTTACAATTCCCAAAAGAATATTCTTGTCATCCACTACCGGCAGGGCCACCCGGTTGTTCATTTTAAAGATCTGGTTCGCTATTTCCTGGTCGTCGTTTACATTGAGTGTGATAAATCGATTATCAATGATATCGCCAATGATGCGGTCGGGTTTGGCCAGGATGATCTCCCGTATCCGGATATCATCCACAAACTCTCCTTTTTCATTCACCACATAGATGACGTCGATGGTTTCACTGTCCTTGCCAACTTCACGGATATGCTCCAAAACTTCCTGTACGGTCCAATCTACCTGTACGGCAATATAGTCGGTGGTCATCAGCCTGCCGACACTTCCTTCTGGGTAGCCCAGCAGTGAGAGGGTAATTTTTCGTTCTTCCGGATCGAGCAGTTTGATTAATTCTTTCACCACTTCACTGGGAAGTTCTTCCAGGAAAGCCGTACGGTCGTCTGAAGGCAATTCGTTGAGGAGTTCGGCAGTTTTGAAAGGGGGCAGCTCCTGGATAATATTTTTCTGAGTAGGGGTGTCAAGAATCTTGAACACGCTGGCCGCGCGATGCACACTCATGTTGCCCACGATCTGGTGTTCATATTCCGGGAGGTCATTGATCAGTTCAGCTACATCGCTGATATTTTGATCGTTCAGGAATTCACGTATTTCCAAAACATCTTCCTTTTGAACAACCTCCAGGAACTGATCTTTGACGGAGCTGATTTCTTGGTCCATGCTCATGTTGCAAAATACTAAATTCGCGATTAAGCGGGGAAACAACTATCGATTGGGTACCCGGTCTGTTTACCAATAAATAACAAATACAATGATACTTCCCTGCCTGGTGATCGGCCCCTCAGGGGATATGGGCCGAGGGGTTTATACAACGGAAAGTCTCGAAAAAGATACCCTGATCGAGGTGGCGCCGGTCATAGTGATGTCTGCCGGGGACAGAAAATTACTGGATCAAACACTGCTGCACGACTATATCTTCGAATGGGGGCCACAGAACGCGGAATGTTGTATGGCGTTGGGATATGTGCCGATCTACAATCATTCCTATCATTCCAACTGCGAGTATGAAATGAGTTTTGAGGAAAGAACGATTTCCATCAAAACGGTTCGTTTCATAAAAGCGGGGGAGGAGCTTTTCATCAATTATAATGGCGAATGGAATGACCGCAAGCCTGTTTGGTTTCATCAACAATGAGGCATAACAAAAACCCCGCCGGTGGCGGGGTCGGGGACAGGTAAATGTAATGGTTAATCAGGCATCAGTCGGTGAATTTTCCACCGGCAGTCAGCCAGGCAGTAATCTTGTCACGGTCTGCCTGCGGTAACGCACCGGTAGGAGGCATAATACTTGGATTGCCATCAATGGCACGTGCCTTGATTCTTTCTTTATTGATAACGATATTACAATCTACGGTGAAATTGATGCCCCCGGTGGGTGATGAACCGGAATGACAACCGGATAATGCGCAATTGGCAGTCACCACTCCTTTTACCGCCGTAAACAAGGGGCCGGCGGCCGCGGTGGCAACCGTGACGTTGGTGTTCTTGCTGCAACCTGTGCCATCCTTTGCAGTTACGGTATAGGCACCCGGTGAAACATTATTGAATAGGTTGGAAGCCTGAAAAGCACCGCCATTCAGGGAATAGGTGAAAGACGTTCCTCCACCTGCGGTGGCTGTAATGGATCCGCTGGCAATACAGGGGTCCGAAGAAGTACTGGTAGCTGTAATGGTTATCGTGCTGCCGGCACAGGCATTGTTTTCATTAACGGTAAAGCTGGCGCTGCCGGTGCATCCTTTGCTGTCTTTGGCGGTGACCGTATAAGACCCTTTGGCCAGGTTATTAAAAGTACCCGACGACTGGAACGCTCCTCCATTAATACTGTAGGTAAGCGTACCGCTGCCGCCGGAAGCAGACGCGGCTATTGAACCATTGCCCGTTCCGGCATCGGCGTCTGTAACGGTGGCGGTTACACTAATTGAAACGCCGGAGCAATTATTGCTGGTGCTTCCACCGCCTCCATCTCCTTTGCTGCAGGAATATATAATAAGGGAAAGAGAGGCGATGAACGCCACAACGCAGGCAATTGTCTTCATACAGTTTGTTTTTTATCTGTACGCAGATTGCCTGATGGAGGTTGTTTACTTTGTTTTAAAATTCGGCCGGTATCTGAACGATAAAAGGATACCACTGGTATTCATATCCATCTTTCCGAAGCCAACACCAGTTAATGGTAATTTAATAAAGGGTTCTGCCTGCAGTGACCATTTTTTAGAAAGCTGTTTTTCCCAGCCAATACCAAGGTTTACAATTTTAAACCATTCGTTTTGGGTAGAACCGGATTCCCACAGCTTGGTCGAGGCAACCGAGTTGTATACATAATCGTACGTATACTTTTGTTTTCGCATGATGTAACTGGTCATACCTGCATTAACATACCATCTGGAGGTGGGTGTTACGATGACATCATAACGGATGTTAATAGGTATATCCCACATATAACAGGAACCATCAATCCAATTCAGCCGGTCCACATAATAGGTGAAATAGTGTTTGGGAGGATGAAAACTGCTGCTGTCTGCTTTGTAAAAGTTTTTGGTTAACAGAAATCCGGTATTTACAGACAGTCGTTTAGTGATATTAAAAGAAGCCTGCAATCCGAATTTGAATCCCAGCCGGCTGCTGGTTCGTCCATGGATATTAGTATAATCGAGTCCGGTAACTGCGGCGAATGCCCAGCGATTTTTAAGATCGGGTGTGCCGGATTTGGAAGATTTTTTCGAAGCTGTGTTAGTCGTTTTCGCCACTGTATCGGCGACACTGACTGTTATTACACTGTCTTTATCCGGGGTGGTTACGGAAGAATCATTTTTAAGCGGTTCGGTAACGACCGTTTCGGTCACCTGCTTATCGCTATTGGTTATTGCTGATTTGTTGGGAAGTTTTGAATCAGGCCCGGTGAGGGTTGTTTTCCTGTTTACTGAATTACCGGAACGATCGACCACTGAGCGATTAATAACTGAGCGATTGGATGCAATGTTTGATGACTGTTTTGCAGACAATCCGGACTTCTTCGGCAAAGGATTTACTGTTCGTCCGGAAACCAGCCGATCATTATCAGTTGCGGTGCTGCGGGTCTTTGCGGGATCGAAGGCCGCCACAGACGGAGCAGTTATCTTAGGATTAGTTGTTTTGTCATCGGCAGTTGCAGGTTGATTGGTTGCGGGTTGATTGGTTGCCGATGAGGGAGCGGATAAAGGGGATGAAGCCGCCGGAGCGGATGGCTTATCGGTATTATTGGGAGACGAATTTTTGTTTTCCATCTGACGGGCAGCAGATGATTCGTTTGATGGTGTATTGGGGTCAGATTGATGGTTGTATGTTTGGGTTATCGGTTGATCTTTCTGTCCATTCTTATAGATCAGAACAGTACCTGTTCCGCTTAAAAGAAGGATCGCAAAGAATAACCAGAGAAAACGACGGCGGTCTTTTTCTTTTTCCTGCGGTAATTCTTTGTTCAGCCGCTGTTCCAGTTTCTCCCAGCCTGATGGACTCTGGTCCATGTCAGTCTGCTCCGCAGCTTCCCGGCTTATACGGTCAAGGTCTTTATCAGAAAGGGGATACATAAATGTTGAACTTCGATTTGTTGAGTAATAGTTTTCTTAGGTTATCTCTGGCTTTTGACAGGTTGGATTTGGAAGCGCCGACTGATATGCCCAGCTTTTTGGAAATCTCTTCATGACTGAGTCCTTCTATGACAAATAAGTTAAATACTGTTCTGTAAGAAGGAGACAGTAACCTGATCGCTTCGATGATCTCTTTATAAGAGAGAACATCGAGCCCGTTCTCGCCTAGGTCGGCTATTTTTTCAGATTCGTTTGTCAGTGTGTGTCCCTGGATGGAAGATTGTTTCTTCCGGTACTGATCGATACAGGTATTCACCAGTATTCTTTTAAACCAGCCTTTCAGGGATAGTAAGGTGTCTTCCTGCCGGTGTTCGTCAAATTGATGGATATTCTTGAAGAGCTTGATGAACGCTTCGTTCATGATTTCTTCGGCTTCATGCATTCGGTCTGTATACCTGTAGCAGATTTTCATGGCAAACCCTCTGAGTAGATAATATAGCTCCTTTTGACTGCCGCGATCGTTTTGGCGACAACCAGTAATCAGTGTACCTATTTTGGAGTTATCTGATAGCAAGGGTTCCCAGTTTTCTCAAGCTGACGGACAGAAATTACAAAATTCCGGGTCAGGATGCCAGTAATACGCAGTAAATACCTGGGAGGTTGCCTTTTGGTACGTATAAAATTGGTCTAAAAGCCTCTTAATATTCCTGAATCGGGCCTGCCGATCAGAGCCAGGTCGAGTTTCACAAAAGCCTGTACCTGTATATGTTTGTCCTGCGGAAGGAATCCGAGAAGTTTGATCTCATACAATTTTCCCGTGGTGCTTAGCCAGGGGGTGACCGGCTGGTTCAGCCGCGCTTCAATTAATTGTTTGTTACGCTGGATCAGGGCGGCAATATCCATCACCGACTGGTTACGGAGTTCTTTCAGTATTTTCTTGCGGAACAGGTTCTTGGCGATATTAACGAGCATGTCTTTGGTGTCGATGGAAAAACTGATATCCGGCATGGAGATGACCTGCAGGGCAGTGTCCAGTATCGGCGTACCACTCAGGTGCAGTACTCCTTTTCGATTACCGGTAAAGGATACGTCTACCCTGATCTTTCCATCGTTGCTTCCTCCAATCTGTACCTCTTTAATAACGAAAGTTCGCCCTTCGAGTTCGAAAGGTTTATTCCGCAAACTGTCATTCAATAATTTGTTGAAAAAGCTGTATTGATAAGTGGCATCAAAATAGGTACTGATGCCGGAATTGTAATCATTATTGGTCAGTGTTGGAAGCGGAGCCCTTGTTACCAGCGATGCGCTATCGGAAGAGAAAAGTGGCCTTCCGGTGAAGCCGACGGAAAAGAACAAAGAATCACGCACCATATTAAACCGGCCAACACGGAGCTGGGTTGGATTCAAATTCAAAAAACCATAACGGGATACTGCCATCACCTTGCTTCCGCCGGTTCGCCATTGCTGTAACAACGGATTGTTGTTGACAGCCTGAACAAAATGGTCGAAAGTCTGGCAATAACTGTCGATAGAAGACTGGATGCTGTCCATCACCTGTTGAGTGATATCCGTCTGCATGATCGTAACCTGGCATTTGTCTACCGGTTTGGAGCTTTCCAGCCGGGTAGTTGTTCTGACAGCGTGATTGGGTAATAATTCAAGCTTCGAGCCAATGACCAGGTCCACTCTACGCAGGGGTTCATTTCCAAAACCACAGCTGCCGCCCACCCAGGGAGAAACAGACTGACCCATCGCACAGATTCGTTTGCTGCCTGCAATCTGATAGCGACCCTGAAATCCTATCTGTATTTTATTATTGACACAGGAAAATGTAAATGCGGAACGAAGAAAGCGATACTTGTAACGGAAATCACAGGAACTCTGGGTGTATTCAGGCCAGTGATCGTTATTGAATTCCCTGGAGGTTGCAGTATCCATGACAGCGAGCAAATCGCGCAGATACACCCTGACCGGTAAATTGATCTGCGAATAAGGCAATGCTGGTAAAACCCGGGCGGAGGCGGGGCCGGTGACCTGGGTTTTTTTTGAACCGCTGCAACTGGTAAGAAACAAAGACAGTATCAATAAGCCGGAAACAAGATATCTCATGGAGGGATGTAATTACTGAACGCTCAAATATCTTCAATTACCTCGAAAACCTCAACCCCCGGCAGGTCATTTTTAATGATTTAACAGTACTGCGTTTTCCGGATTTCGGTTAAATTGGCGCCATGCAGACTTACAGAGCAACGTTCATTGATACCGGCGGGCGTTCCCATCCGGCCGAAATATTCCTTAATGCCGTAACCATTACGATCAGGATCCGCGATGAGCAGGGAAGCAACAGGGATGTTTACTGGTTGGCAGCCCGTGTTCAACGGGATGAATCGATTAGTTATGAAACCCGTTTGCAGTATCCGCT
Source organism: Chitinophagaceae bacterium (assembly GCA_044226045.1). Lineage (GTDB taxonomy): Bacteria > Bacteroidota > Bacteroidia > Chitinophagales > Chitinophagaceae > Endoryza. The sequence continues at coordinate 73,049 of JBGAHR010000006.1, read as the reverse complement.
GGACAACGGGATGGAGCAATTGAAGATTACAGACGATGCACTGATCCTGGCTTTGAAAAAGCAATTCTCTCATTATCGATTTGCAGGTGCATCCGCACACCGGCGTTTTTTGGCAAGTGGACGTACCCGTTTCTTCGCCATTGTGGGCGTGGTGCTGGCCATCTTGTTGTCTGCCTATCTCTGGCTATTACCCTGGATCGGTGAAAGAATCGCCATGCGGTTTTCGAAGGAAACGGAAATTGAACTGGGCGAAAGCATGTACGAATCTGCGATAGCCGGTTATGAGATTGATGAATCGAAAACAAAAGAAATAAATGTCTTTTTTCAGCAATTGCATTTTGAAACCGGTTATCCTATAAAAATAACGGTGGTGCATTCGAACCAGTTGAATGCTTTTGCCGTACCGGGCGGTCATATTGTTGTATACGATCAATTATTAAAGGTCATGAATCATCCCGGTGAGTTGGCAGCGCTGCTGGGTCATGAAGCGTCACATGTAGCGGAAAGACATTCGCTTCGCTCACTTTTCAGGGGCTTGGCCAGGCAGATTTTTATTATGCTGATTGTAGGAAATGATTCCGGATTGATCAGTTACCTGGCCAATAACGCAGATGCACTGAAAGGCCTGCAATATTCCCGTTCCCTTGAAACGGATGCGGATAACAAAGGCATGGCCATGATGGTAAAGAGTCATATCGATCCGGCCGGCATGATAGATTTAATGAAATTGCTACAGGAAGAACCTGAGCAGGGTCGTCAGGAGCCGGTTTCATTTCTAAGTACACACCCGGTATTCAAAGACAGGATAGATAACATCCGCAGACAGGTAACGGCCTATCAGGAAACCTATTTCCTGTCTCCCGAACTGCAAAAGTCTTTCGATAACCTGCAATCCGGCTGGTAAACGGTTTTTGAAGTGTAAGCGGCTGACCCGTTTTCAACGATCAAAATGTGTTAAATTGCCTGAACGGTTCTCCTTTTCCAACGCAAATCAATTGCCTGCTTATGAAATCCTTTCTCACCTGGATGGGCTTGTTGGTAACATGCTCCGTCTGCAGTCAAACACCTGTCGGCATCTTTGCTAATCACACCGATATTGGCAAACCAAAACTGGCCGGAGATATGCAGTACGATCCGGAAGATCAATCGTATCATCTCCGGGGAAGCGGGTATAATATCTGGTTTGGCAGGGATGAGTTTCACTATGCCTATTCAAAGCTGAAAGGAGATTTTATCCTTACAGCCAATATGAAGTTGAAAGGCAAGGGCGTGGATCCGCACCGAAAGATCGGATGGATGGTAAGAGCAGGAGAGCAGGATGACGCAGCACAAATGAGTGCTACCATACATGGCGACGGATTAACCGCCTTGCAATGGAGACGACTCCGGGGAGCGTATATGAGAGATCCGCAGGATGAACTCTTTTCAACCAAAAAGAATGTGGAGATCATTCAGCTCGAAAGAAAGGCAGACACTTTTATCATGCGGGTAGCCAACCCGGGCGAACCACTGACAGAGGTGGGCCGTACAAATGCCATCGATATGCCGCAGGAAGCCCTGGCTGGCTTGTTCATCTGCAGTCATAACCCCGATGTGCTGGAAGAAGGGATTGCCTGGAATGTGAGAATTGAATGGCCGGTACCGGATAAATATGACGGATACCGGGATGGCATACTGTCGAGCAGACTGGAAACCGTAAATGTTTTTACCGGTCAAAGGAAAATCATCTTCCAGGATCCCGGAAGGTTTGAAGCCCCAAACTGGATGCCCGACGGAAAAAGCATCCTTTTTAACCAGGGCGGATCGATCTATACCGTAGCACTGGATGGATCGAACAAGCAGAAAATAAACACAGGTACGGCTAACCGAAATAATAATGATCATGTCATTTCCTTTGATGGAAAAATGCTGGCCATCAGCAGTCATCGCGATAACATGCCGGGAGGAGGAAGCACGGTATATGTACTTCCGCTGTCGGGTGGTGAGCCCAAACTGATCACCGACAGCACACCATCCTATTTACATGGATGGAATCCCAACGGGAAAGAAGTGGTGTACACGGCTCAACGGATCAGCCGTTCACCGGCTTACAACATCTATAAGAAACCGGTCAATGGCGGACCCGAAGTACAACTCACTTTTAATGAAAAGGGATTGGCAGATGGTCCTGAGTATTCGCCCGATGGAAAATGGATATACTACAATGACAACAGAACCGGCACCATGCAGATATGGAGAATGAAACCAGATGGTACCGGGCAGGAACAGCTGACTTTTGATGAATGGAATAACTGGTTCCCGCATATTTCACCCGACGGAAAATGGATGGTGATACTTTCTTTTCCACCCACTGTGGATGCCGGTGATCACCCCTTTTACAAACGGGTCATGCTCCGGTTGATGCCCGTGTCAGGAGGAGCTCCCAAAGTGATCGCCTACCTTTTTGGCGGGCAGGGCACTATTAATACACCTAGCTGGAGTCCCGATAGTCAGCACCTCGCCTTTGTCAGCAACAGCCGGTAACGGAGCTGTTTCTGTTCTGACAGGCTATTCACCCTTTCAATTTGGCTATTCGTCAAATGAAAGCCATCCCGTCTGGAAGGAGAAGTAGTTTTATGTCCTAAATCAATCAACATGCGAATCAGTCGGTTTCTTATAGTCCTGGCAATCGGGATGACCGTTAATAGCGGGCTTACAGCCCAGTCAACCATTGTTAAAGACCAGCAATGGTATTGCTATGGAAAAGATGCAGGGGGATCCCGATATGCCGATCTGAAACAGGTGAATGATAAAAACGTGAAGAACCTGAAAGTTGCCTGGCAATTTCAAACAGGCGAATTGAAAACATATACCGGTACCAATCTCGCCAGCAAATCCGCTTTTGAGGCCACACCTATTATGGTGAATGGAACATTGTATTTCGCAACACCCACCTCAAGGATATTTGCACTGGATGCTGAAACCGGTCAGCAGAAATGGATGTATGATCCGGGCATCAACCTGAAAGGTGATTATTCTGAAGTGACTTCCAGGGGCGTGTCGACATGGCCGGCAGAAAACGATAACAAAAATGCCGATGCAGAGAGAAGGATATACGCTGCTACCATTGATGGGCGATTGATTTGTCTGAAGGCGGCGAACGGTCTTCCAGCCACTGATTTTGGTAATAATGGAACAGTGGATCTGAAAACCGGGATCGGCCGCGACCTGAGTGTTACATCTCCTCCTGCCATCATTGGCAACCTAGTAGTAGTGGGATCCTCCTTTGGCGATAACCAGCGATTTGATTATCCTCGCGGAACCGTCCGCGCGTATGATGCCATTACGGGTAAACTGGCCTGGAGCTGGAGCCCCATTCCGGCAGATTCCACAGATCCGGCCTGGTCAACCTGGAATGGAACGAAGGCACACAAGACTGGTGCCGCCAATGCCTGGTCTGTTATTTCTGCCGATCCCGCCAGGGATATGGTATTCATTCCAACAACCTCTCCAAGTCCCGACTATTATGGTGGAGAACGAATAGGATCCAATCTGTACGGGAACTGTTTGGTAGCCCTGCAGGCTTCAACCGGCAAATTGCTTTGGTATTACCAGGTCGTGCATCACGATTTGTGGGATTATGATATTGCCGCACAACCAATGCTGATCACCGTAAAGCAAAAAGGAAAGGCTGTTCCGGCTGTGGCTGTAGGCACCAAGATGGGCTTTGTATTTATCCTGCATCGGGAAACAGGGCGGCCGCTTTTCCCGGTAGAAGAACGGGCAGTGCCCGCTTCCGACGTGCCCGGTGAAACCGCCTGGCCCACCCAGCCATTTCCCGTATGGCCGAAACCGTTAGGTATTCAGCAGATATCGCCGGCTGATGCCTGGGGACTAACACCGCAAGACAAGGAGCTTGCACAAAAGAGAATTGCCCAGTATATTAATAAAGGCATCTATACACCGCCCAGTTATCAGGGTTCGATCATGACGCCGGGAAATATTGGTGGTATTCACTGGGGAGGTATGTGTTATGATCCGGTAAAGGGGTTCCTGGTAACCAATATCAATCGTGCACCTGCCATCATCCGGATGATCCCCCGCGATGAAGTGGCGAAGCTGGAACAGCAGGATAAGGGCCTTGTCCGGGCGGAAACCGGTCGGCAATATGGAACACCCTATATCATGAAACGCGATTATCTTTTCCTGGTCACGGGAGATGGCATGCAAATACAATCACAACCACCCTGGGGAACCCTGCTGGCCATCGACCTGAAGAACGGACATCAGCAATGGGAGAAACCTTTGGGCTATATGCTGAACCCTGCCAAATTTCCCGAAGCAAAATCCTGGGGATCGATCAACCTGGGCGGCGCGATCACTACGGCAGGAAACCTGGTTTTCGTTGCGGCCACGCTCGACAACCACTTCCGGGCTTTCCATACAACAACCGGTGAACTGCTTTGGGAATTTGAACTGCCGGCTTCCGCGCAGGCCACACCGATGAGCTACTCCATAAAAGGAAAGCAGTTCATAGTAATCGCCGCAGGCGGACACGGAAAACTGGCCACCAAAATGGGAGACTATGTAATGGCATTCGCGATCGATCAATAGTCTGTTTCGTATATACTTTATAGTTGCTAAAGATTGAAACAATCAGCCGTTCCTAACGGGACGGCTGATAAAACCGCCAGTTTGTTTTATAGTCTTTTGGCAAGGGTTGTTTGGTAAGAATAGCTCTCACCATTTCCACGGGCAAGTTGTTTTCCTGTAAAACTGCATCATGAAATTGCTTGTAGCTCATTTTGCGGGAGTCTACCAGTTCTTTCTTCAACGCGTAAAACTGAAGCGCCCCGATCATATAGGCTATCTGGTAAAGAGGACCATACCCTCCGGTAAAACTTCTCCTCACTTCCCCTTCTGCATTGGCCCGTTCATGACCCACCCGATCGACAAGAAAATCGATGCATTGCTGGGGTGTCCATTTGCCAAGATGATAATTCAGGGAGAAGATAATGCGGGCACAACGATGCATTCTCCAGAACAACATGCCTATCCGGTCTTCGGGTGATTGGGGAAACTTCATATCCCATAAAATCATTTCCCAGTAAAGCGCCCAGCCTTCTGTCCAGAAGGGAGTCCAGAAATGACGGTAAGGTCTGTAGCGATCATTCATGAAACCCTGCAGGTGGTGACCGGCGATCAGCTCATGATGTACGGTGGCTCTCGAAAAATGAGGATTGTTGCCACGCATGCTCATCAGTTTGTCTTCTTCATTCATGGTATTGGTGGGATAGGAGATCAGGATTTCTTCTCCTCCCAGAAAGAACGGACTGGTAAGCTGTCTTTGAGGGCTCATCATACTCATTCTCCAGGTTTCTTCTGCAATGGGCGGAATGGTGACCAGGTCATGTTTTTTGATAAAACCGACAGATTCATTATAAAGGCGAAGGATCATTGCCGGCTGTTCCCCGGCAGGAACATAACTGTTCTTTACTTTTTCCAGGGCGGCTTTCCAATCATCACCCAATCCCAGTTCCCGGGAAGCTTTCAGCATCTCGGCATCGCACCAGGCAAATTCTTTATTGGCGATTTCGACCAGCTCTTCTGCCGTGTACGGAATCATTTCCAGCTCGAGTTGTCTTTTCAACTCGGCTGCGCCGATGGGGTTACCGATAATTCCGCTGCCATCATCTTTCTGGAGGGAAGCGGCCGCTTTATTTTTCAATTGCGTACTATAAGCTTTCAACAGGCTGTCTGTTCTCTGGTACGGCTTTTCCATCCACCAGGTAAATAACGGATCATATCCATAATAAAATCGGTAATAACTGCTCAATGCGCTCTGTAATCCGGCAACAGATTCCGAAGCTCGTTTGGCGAGCGGCGCCGGTAAAGCATTCGCAGAAGGCAGGTTTTTTATCGACTGCAATATCTGTTGCTGTAAGGTGACTTGCTGTTTGGCCGCCTGTTCACCATTCACGATGGCTCCTCTTCTCCTGGATTTTTCAAGATCATAAATTGTCTGGGCGAATGGAAACAACTGTTTAACCTGCTCATATTCTCCTGCTTCTTCATCCAGGGATTTCAAGTCATCCATCAGATCCCGTCTGAACAAGAGGTAATCGACCTTTCCTTCCTGCGACAGGTTCTCAAATTTCATGGCAGCCAGTTTCGAGAGATAATCCTGGTAAAACTGCTTCAGGCGTTCGCGGCGTTCGGGTGAATTGGAAATGGTGTAGAACCGGGTCAGACTGCCTTTGTCGGCTTCATAGTTTGCCAGCAGGTGATTGATTTCACTTGTTTGTAAAAAAAGATCGGTTGATTGCGAAAAAGCCTGCTTACTAAACGTGAATAGTAATAAGGCGGGCAGCAGCCGGCGCATGATTTTCATAAACAGTCATTGCTTGATTAAGCAATGAAGATAATGGGAAATCGGCTTTGCTGTAATGGCAGGTCAATATTGGTTTGCTAACGGATAATTACCGTAGTTCCCTTTTTGAAGACGGCCTGTTTGGTATCCCGGTCGATGTATTGCAGGGTCCACACAAAAGTGCCGGTTGGCTGTGCCTGTCCATTAACCGTGCCATCCCATTTTTTTGTCCAGTCTTTGGTTTCAAAAACCATTTGCCCGAAACGATTATACACCCTGAATACCAGGTTATCTGCTTTATAGGCATTGAGCGGATACAGGTAATCATTGCGCCCGTCGTTGTTAGGCGTAAAGGCATTGGGAACGGCTATCTTACAGGTATTAACAGCCTTGACGATATGAGAAATCGTATCAGCGCAGTTGGCATTGTTCCCAACGATCAGGCGCGCAGTATAGAAAATTTCTCTTGTATTGGTGGGCGGGTTGTATTTAAACGGAGCCGGGTTTTTATCGGTACTGGTGAAACCATTGCCAAAGTTCCAGTTCCAGGTGGTAGCGCCAATACTTTGATCGGTAAATACGGCCATGTCTTCGGGACACACCACATCCGGAAAGGTAAAGGCGGCCTTGAGGGTATTGTTGAGATCCACAACAGTGGTAGTGGAGTCCGCACAAACACCATTTGATACTTTTAACTTGTATGTTTTTTGCCCAAACTGCGTGTAGTAAATGGTGTGCGAGGGTTGATTACTCACTATTTGTCCATCGGCCCACCAGGTCCAGCTGTTAACACCATTCCCACCCGGATGGGTAAGCGTAACAGTATCGACCTTGCAACCAAGAATAGCGACATAGCTGAAATCGGCATTGACGGTATCTGCAACGGTAAAATTGATACTGGAACCCGCCGGTGTTGCCTGCCCGCATTCGTCGAGAAGTGTATTGCCATCCGTTCCCTGTTGCAGGATAAGTTGGTATTGACCTCCCAACTGAATTTTACCAGCCAGTTTTACCTGGATGATTTTTGAAGTTCCGTTTGCGCCACAGGTGATGGTAGCGCCTGCCACCGTTACGGCAGAAGGACCTGTAATGATGAATTCACTTCCACTGGCCGTAACACTGGCGCAGGTGATTCCTTTTCTGAAAACGAGTTGCAATTGATCCGGTTCACAGCCAATTTTCGACAGGCTGTCCAGCGGCGTCGGCGCAATAGGAAATACGGTGAAGCCAATCACAGAACCCACCGGAATATCCCGATCGCAGTTATCCAGGATGGTATTGGCATCCGTTCCGTTTTTTGCCGTGAGCGTATAGTTACCGGGAGGGAGAGGAGCACTGAAAACAACTTCGAGCGAATCGGTATCGAAGCCGGCATTGCAACCTACTCCGGAAATGGATACGATACTGGCCAGGGCCGGGCTCAATGTGAAATCACTTCCATCGGCCGCGATACTGGCGCATTTCATTTTTTTGTTGAGTTTAACGCCGGCTTTCACGCCACCACAGGAAGATTCTGCGGATGATAATGCCGGTAATTTTGGATCGGTGATGCTGGCAGTACCACCCTTAAAAGTGAGTGAATAACCCTTCTGTGAAGGACTAAAATTGCTTAACAACAGCAGGTATTCATGACCCTGTATCAGTGTGGGCATTTTGCTCATGTTGGGATAGGTGGGGCCTGCACAGTTGACCAGCGAATTGGAAGTAGCATTGGTTCCGGTGGTTCCAGGGTTGCTGGACCAGTTACAAGCCACAAACATGGAGGCATCTGTATATACATCCATGGGATTCTTTCCGGTGATATCAAATATCTGCCAGTCGTAATCATCATTAAAATCGATCGGCGTTACCTGAAGCCCCAGGGTACCTCCGGTAAAACAGGTGAATTTATACCAGAAAGGACGGATGTCTGAATAGCCCGCATTGTCGGTACAAGGCACCGGGATCAGCCGGCCACCGCAGGGCGGAACAATTGTCTGGCTGAACGTATCTACACCGCAAACGGGGAAAGCTGTATTCGGGTTTTGTCCAAGGGTTGTACAGGTTTGCGAAAAAGCCTGATAACCAAAGGGTAGCAAAAGGGCGGACAGCAATAACGCTTTAAAATTCATGTAGTATTGACCTTTATTTTCGTTGAACTGCTGCAAGTGCGGCAAACTATTATTTTATACGGCAATAATTGTGCAAACCGTTTGGATACCCTGCAAATTCAATAGAGGATTTCTTCCACGTTCTTTTTAATGTTCGCGGCGATCTTTTCAGTGGGCAGGTCATTTTGGTCTCCTCCGAAAGGATCTTCAATTTCCTCGGCAATCACTTCCAGGCTGGCCAGAACATAGAAAATGAAAATGACTACCGGTACCACCCAGTATCCCAGCAGGAAAACAAAACCAAAGGGAAGAGTAAGTACATACGTGAAGATAAATTTCTTTACGAATGTGCTGTAGGAAAAGGGGATGGGTGTGTTCTTGATGCGCTCGCAGGCGCCGCAGATGTCGGTAAAAGAAGCGATCTCACTATTGATGGTGATTAACTCATCACCACTGATCTTTCCTTCGTGATGCATTTTGTACACGCGCTGGATCATTAATGATGCCACCTGGTTGGGCACATGTTTGTTCTTGTCCAGTTCGGGATGTGCCTCGGTAGCGAGTGCAAGCCGGGTCGTTTCGAGCGCCAGATGGTCTTTCAGCACACTCGCAAAGAGAGGAATCATCCGCGTAAAGAATTTCCGGTCGTCATCACTTTCGTGGTGAAGGATGGCATTGAGTTTCATCGCGAGGTTGCGGCTGTTGTTGACCAGGGCGCCCCATAATTTTCGACCTTCCCACCATCGATCATAGGCGGTATTGGTTCGGAATACCAGCAGGAGAGAAAGAACAAACCCCAACAGGTTATGCAAAACAGAAATATTGCGCAGGTAGTTATCCTTGGAAAGTTTCCAGTACTCCAGTTCGAGATAGGCAATGGCAGCAGAATAAGATCCAATCAGGATCATGAACACCAGCAGTTGCCGGAATGTATCCGCCTTATGAAAGCGAAAGATAAACCTCATCCAGTCTTTGGGGTTGTAACTTATCATACTGCAAATATAGAAGGACCGGTTGTAGGTAAATCATTTACATCAGGCTATTGGCATTCCGTCCGGCGAAGTTCAAACCCGGTATGGAAGCGGAGGGAAGGCGTTAGCAGGCTGCTGTCCTGGTTGTTTACCGGACCAAAACCTTCCACCAGGGTGCTGTCTTTTCTGAGAAAGAGCACTGGTCTGCTGGAAGTGGTTCCCTCGGATTGAAAAGTGTACACAGCCACCAGGGTATCTCCTCTCCAGGCGCCCTTGATGGTGCCTTTATTGGCATCTTTTTCTTTCCAGGCATATACCAGTGTTCCTTCCATGGCATCGCCTTTTCGTTCCATTTGCAGAAGAATGGAATCTCCATTGGTATAGGCAAAACATTCCCTGGTGATCGTGTTGGGCCGGTCGTTGTTTGTTGCTTCGCTCTCCGGTGATTTGCCTGGCTGGTTGCACGAAAGCAAACCGATCGTTATGAATAGAAGATAATATTTTTTCATAGTCATTCTGTTGCTATCATGATTCAAAGAACGGGCCAGGTATGAATAGCCGAATCAAAAAGCCCCCGATTTTTTCGGGGGCTTTGTAGAAATTGAGATCGGGATCGTCATTATGCGAATTCTCTGCGGATGATATTCAGGGCTCCACCTGCCTTGAACCATTCGATCTGTTGTTCATTGTAAGAATGATTGGCTTCGATGGTTTCCGATGTTCCGTTGCTGTGGTGTAATACCAGTTGCAAGGCTACGCCCGGTGTGAAGCTGGTCAAACCAATGATATCGATGGTATCGTCTTCCTGGATTTTGTCGTAATCTTCTTTATTGGCAAATGTCAATGCCAGCATACCCTGTTTTTTCAGGTTTGTTTCGTGAATCCTGGCGAAACTCTTAACCAGAACTGCGCGAACGCCCAGGTGGCGGGGTTCCATCGCCGCATGTTCGCGGGAAGAACCTTCTCCATAGTTTTCATCACCCACTACAATGGTGCCGATACCCGCAGCTTTATAAGCGCGCTGGGTTTTTGGAACTGGTCCGTATTCGCCTGTCAGTACATTCTTTACGTTATCGGTTTTTTCATTGAAGAAGTTTACTGCGCCGATCAACAGGTTGTTGCTGATATTATCGAGGTGTCCCCTGAATTTCAACCAGGGACCTGCCATCGAAATGTGGTCAGTGGTACATTTTCCTTTTGCCTTGATGAGCAGTTTCAGGCCTTTGAGATCAGTACCTTCCCAGGGAGCGAATGGATCCAGCAATTGCAAGCGATTTGATTTAGGATCAACGATCACTTCCACTTTGCTGCCATCGGCCGCAGGCGCCTGGTATCCCGGATCATCAACCGCAAATCCTTTGGGAGGCAGTTCATAGCCGGTAGGAGGATCCAGTTTTACCTGTTCACCTTTTTCATTGATCAATGTATCGGTAATAGGGTTAAAGGTCAAATCACCGGCGATGGCGATGGCAGTAACCAATTCCGGAGAAGCTACAAAAGCGAGTGTATTCGGGTTGCCGTCTGCACGCTTCGCGAAGTTTCTGTTGAAGGAGTGAACGATGGTATTGCGCTCCTGTTTTTCCGCGCCTACGCGGTCCCACATACCGATGCAGGGTCCGCAGGCGTTGGCGAATACGGTAGCGCCGATCTTATCGAAGGTATCCAGGAAGCCATCCCGTTCGATGGTATACCGAACTTGTTCACTTCCCGGGGTGATGGTAAAGTTTGCTTTTGTTTTAAGCCCTTTTTCCGCAACCTGTTTAGCCAGGCTTACGGCGCGGCTGATATCTTCATAAGAAGAGTTGGTGCAGCTTCCGATCAGGCCCACTTCCACTTTTGTAGGCCAGTTGTGTTTGGCGGCTTCGGTTTTCATTTGCGAGATCGGTGTGGCGAGATCAGGCGTAAAAGGTCCGTTCAGGTGCGGTTCCAATGTGCTCAGATCAATTTCGATCAGTTGATCAAAATAGGCCTGCGGGTTTTCATAAACCTCGGGGTCGGCTGTCAAATGTTCCTTGATGCCGTCGGCCAGTTTTGCCACTTCTGCGCGACCGGTAGCCTGCAGGTAGCGGCTCATGCTTTCGTCGTATCCGAATGTTGAAGTGGTAGCACCGATTTCGGCTCCCATATTGCAAATGGTACCCTTTCCGGTACAGCTCATGCTGGTAGCGCCTTCTCCAAAGTATTCCACGATGGCTCCGGTGCCGCCTTTAACCGTCAGGATGCCGGCCACTTTCAGGATCACGTCTTTCGGAGCGGTCCAGCCGTTCAGTTTTCCGGTGAGTTTTACACCAATCAGTTTGGGGAATTTGAGTTCCCAGGGTAAACCGGCCATTACGTCGCAGGCGTCTGCACCACCTACCCCAATGGCGATCATACCCAAACCACCCGCATTTACGGTATGGCTGTCGGTACCGATCATCATGCCGCCGGGGAAAGCGTAGTTTTCGAGTACAACCTGGTGAATGATACCGGCACCGGGTTTCCAGAAACCGATTCCGTATTTATTGGAAACAGAAGCAAGAAAATCAAAAACCTCGCGGCTCTCGCTGAGGGCTTTTCCAAGATCCTCCTTGCTGCCGGTCTTTGCCATAATCAGGTGATCACAGTGAACAGTAGAAGGAACTGCCACCTTGTTGCGGCCGGCTTGCATGAATTGCAGCAGCGCCATCTGGGCAGTTGCATCCTGCATGGCTACACGGTCGGGGGCAAAATCAACATAGCTCTTTCCCCGCTCGTAGGCCTGGGAGGCATTTCCGGACCACAGGTGGGCATATAATATTTTTTCTGAAAGGGTGAGAGGTCTGCCAACTACTTTTCGGGCTGCTTCAATTCTTTCGGGGAAACTGGCATAAACCTTTCTGATCATCTCTAAGTCAAAAACCATAACGAATCGTTTAAAGAGTGAGCTGAAAAAAATGTGGAGCGAAATTACCAAAAAATGATGGAAGCAGCCAATGAAGGGTGTTTCTCTTTTTCGCTAATTTTTCTAATTTAGCAGTATGAACCGTTTCCGCTATTATATCGAATGGCAGGTGTTCGGCGTGTGTACAGCCATCGGAGAAAGACTGGGAATCGCCACTTCCCGAATCCGCACCTGGTTTGTATATATTTCTTTTCTGACAATGGGTTCACCATTGATCATCTATTTCATCCTGGCATTCTGGATGAATATCAAAAGGTATATCCTTTCTTTCCGGAGAAATCCGCTTAAATATCAGTAGAACTTTACCAGTTCAGTTCGGCCAGCCCGAGGTTCCCGGTCAGGGGATCCCGCCAGAGGGTATATAGGGTCCGGCCATGCTGCGTCAGGATATCTCTTCCAAAGTATAGCATGGGCTTTCGCTCGGTCATTATTTGCTGTTGTACGGATTTCCCGTACAGGCTCATGGTTTGCCTGTAAAGATAGGCATGGCGTGCAGGACTCAATTCATAACTGAATACGCTAACGGCACTGTCTCCGGTTAACAATACGGCAGTGGTAAATGGAGTCTGTGGCATAAACAGGCTGCGAACCCAGGAGGGTCTTGCAGGCTTTAATGATGGATCGATGCCCATCACCACGGTTTTGAAATCCATTTCTTTGTTGGCAGTTAACAGGCTGGCGATCTGAACAGCACTGAGCTCCGCAGGACGATCAGATTCTCCCTGTTGTTTCAGCGCTTCCTGGCTTTTTGCCAGGTTCCTGTAAGGATCATAAGATATCAGCGTATTATCGGGCGCCGGCGAATTTCTTTTCGTACTGATCGGTGGAGATAACCGGTTCTCCTGAATATTGGAACTGATGCCATTGGCCTGGCCGGCAGGATAAGCTGTAGTGGCTTTCTGAGGCCTGTTTAACCGGTTGGGAGGTCCGCTGAACGTAGAATTATTGTACATGTCAGACACCAATACCAGCGACCCGGATTTCGTATAGTAAAGATGCCGGCTGTGCATGTTGTTCAGTGCGTCCTTCAGCGGTATTCCATGTATCTTTTTTTTGAGGTCTTTCGTCAGTGACTTGTCGAAAGCAGTGTAAACAATCGTGTCGCATCGCCCCCGTACCGGATCGTAAAAAAGGTACAGAGCGCCATTGACATGCTTCTCGTAAAAATCATAATACACGCTGCCCATCACAAGCCGGTCTGTTTGATCGTTCCAGGTCATCAGCAACTCCACCGGCTTTTTTTCCTTGAGGTAGATCCTTACCGGCGCCAGGGGCAGACTGTCAAACCTGGTCTGGTAAAGTTTTACCTCACTCCCCAGCCGGTAATTGAGGGCCTTGTCTGAAACCGTAAAGAAGAACTGCCCTTTTTCATTCAGGAAAACCGGGCCGATACTTTCAAATTCAAAATCGATCGGAATATAACCATTAACCACACCTGCTTTTTGCAGTTGTGCATCCAGCAGTACCGCATTGAACCAGGCAAGATCTTTTGAAAAACCGGTTACAAACCGATACAGGGCGGTGAATTGCCGGGAAGCAGAAGAAACAATTTTGTAGTAAGCATTCAGGCCAAAAGTTTTATAATCGGTAGAATCCAGAACGGTCAAAGCAGTCCGTAAATTCCCTTCATGATCGGTGGAAGCAGATTGGACATAATGCCTGTTCTCTTTCTTTCCTTGTAAAATAAAAGTGATGGATTGCTCATTGAAACCAGCCTGCACCTGGGTAACCCAGCTATGGTCTATAAAAGGCAGGCTTACCTGTTGTTTAATGATTCCCTGCTTGTCAAAGTAAATCAGCTCTGCCAGCTTTCCGGGTCTGTAATGAAAGGCGATTTGTTTATTCGCCGTTTCACCGATCAACTGAACCCGCGAATCGGGGGCAGCCTGAAAGGATGATACTTCGTGATAAATTACCTGTTGCGCATTTCCTCCAACGGATAGCGTTGTCAACAGTATACAAAGCAGGTTTTGGTAAAATCGGAACATAGGCATGATGCGTTAATGCGCACATCCCTTTAAGTTATGTATTTAACCCCAATCCAATTCCAAACAAAAGATTAAAAGAGATTAGAATTTGATGGCACCACAGGTTGGACTCGCCATAGCTTCAGTTTGACTTATCTAAACCGGAATTAGCCTGTTAAAGCGGGATGGATCGTAGCTTTGTGCCAGGATTATTGCAATGCCGGCTCAGCCATAACGAATAAAAAGTCTGGTAAACCGAACATGTATCGCCTGAAAGTTGTTAAAGCGCTGTTCAACGGCCAATAAATAAAAAGAAACAATTTGAAAGAATTAAATGGCAAAACAGTATTGATTACCGGGGGTACCGGACTGGTGGGGTCTTTCCTTGCGCAGGAGTTATCGGCTTCCGGTTACCAGGTTATCATATTGACTCGCAGCAGGTCCAAATCTCCCTCAGCAACCGCCTCACGCATCAGCTATTCCCGGTGGAATCCGGCGGAGAGATTCATTGACCCGTTAGCGATCGGCCAGGCCGACTATATCGTGAATTTGGCCGGGGCAGGGGTCGCAGACAAACGATGGACTCCTTCCCGCAAAGAAGAAATCATACGAAGCCGTGTGGAAAGCGCCGAAACCGTGATACAGGCATTGAAACAAACTGCCAATAAAGTAAAAACAGTTGTCAATGCCTCTGCAATCGGGTGGTATGGACCAGACCCGCAAATACCCAATCCAGCTCCATTTAAAGAAACTGATCCGGCCGACAAAGCGTTTCTTGGGGAAACCGTAAGGTACTGGGAAGAAAGTATCTCGCCGGTAGCTCAACTCTCCAAACGACTGGTCATCTTCAGAATCGGGATTGTATTAAGCGATAAAGGGGGGGCACTGGCCGAATTTCTGAAGCCGATGCGATTCGGCATCGCCCCGGTTATGGGCAATGGACGGCAGATGGTAAGCTGGATCCATATCTATGATCTTTGTTCGCTGATCCGGTACGCGCTGGAAAACGAACATATAAACGGGGTATACAATGCCGTTAGTCCCAATCCCGTCAGCAACCGCGAATTGATAGATACCCTTGCCCGTGTAAAACCGGGACTACAGGTAAAAATGCCTGTTCCTGCATTTTTGCTGAAAATAATGCTGGGCGAAATGAGTATTGAAGTGCTCAAGAGCGCTACCGTCAGTTCCCGCAAAATCAGCGAAGCCGGATTTAGTTTCCGGTATCCGGGGTTAGAGAACGCGATCACTTCGATTCTTAAGCCATCCTAAAGATCTTCCGTTCTGAATTTCCGCAGCGATGTATACAGGTAGATAAACAGGTAAAACGCAACAAAGCCAAGCAGTAACGGTATATTAGGCGGCTCAACCAGTTTATTGGTAACGTTTTTGACAAATGGAAAAGGAATCAGCCGGTCGGATGAATTCAAAGGAAGATAATCGCCGGGATGCGATTTTATCTTCCAGTTCAGCAGGTTGCCGATGATATTTTCCAGGATATACGCATAGGCCAGGAAAACCACCAGTGCGAGGCCGGTTCGTTTAAGCAATAACGCGAGTAGCAATGCCAGGCAGTTGTAAGACAAAGCCTCCAGGAAATAGTAGAAGAGATACTGGATGCCGGAAAAACTGAAATCATTGTCTCCCAGCAAACCAATGAACACACTGGTCAGAAAAACCATTACTGTGGATAATGCGGACAATAATACCACCAGAGCGATCTTCACCGAAATAAATTCAAAACGACTCAGCCCGTCGATGACGTTCTGACGATGTGTTTTAAATACAAACTCATTACAAACATAAGTGGTGATCAGAACGGCGGGCATGAACAACAGGAAAGACGACAGCCAGCTCACGGTTTGCCAGACATCGGGAAATCCGAAGGAACTGTCGGCAATCATTTTTATTTCCTTTACATTCTCACGGGTGAGTTTTTCTATGTAATAACCGATATAACCGGCAGAGAGAACGCTGACGAAATACAAGATGATCATTACCCAGAATGTTCGGTAATTCCGGAGTTTCATCCATTCTATTTTCAGTAATCGTATCATATCAGGATTGGGTAAGTTCAAAAAATTTGGCTTCGAGGCTTTTCTTTCTCATGCGAAGGTGGTTCAGCACAACACCCTTTTCGAAACAAAAGCGGTTAATGGCTTCGAGATTGGCCGTGCCGTTGGCAAAAAATACGTCGATGTGACTGTCGTGGTTTTTCAAATGGTGACTGCCGGGGTAATGCTGCAGAAGCTCCATCAGCAGCGCATTGTTTGCCGCACTTACTTCAACAATGTCTTCATTTACCAGAATTTCATCCACATGTCCGGAGGTGAGTAAGGTGCCTTTCTGCAGGATCGCTACATGGGTGCATACTTTTTCCACTTCATCCAGGAGGTGACTGGCCATGATGATGGTCTTACCTTCCTTATGCAGTTTTTTTATCAGTTCACGGATTTCAGCGATGCCCACGGGATCCAGTCCGTTGGTGGGTTCATCGAACACCATCACTTCCGGATCGCCGAGCAGACAGGATGCTATTGCCAGTCGTTGTTTCATGCCCAGTGAATAGGTGCTGAACCGGGAGTTTTTGCGTTCATACAGGTTGACTCTCTTTAACACGTTGTCGATATCATTTTCTCCTCTCTCCTTGATGGAAGAGGCGATCTTCAGGTTGTTGACCGCACTGAGGTAGTGATAAAAGTTCGGTGTTTCGAGCAGGGTGCCTATCTGCTGACGGTGCTGTGGCATGGGCGACTGTCCGAACCATTGAAAGGAACCTCCGCTGGCCCTCAGTACATCCATAACGATACCCAGCAAAGTGGTTTTCCCACTTCCGTTTGGCCCGAGGATTCCAAACACCGTTCCTTTTGGCACTTCAAAACTCACATTTTTCAGCGCCTGAATGGAACCGTAGTTTTTGGAAAGATTTTCTACCGATAGAATTGACATGCGTCTGATTTAAACGATTTGTTGGTTAAAGGTGCACATTTATTACCAGCGTTCAAAGATTTTATAGAAACGGTCAGGGAGCGGGAGGAGGTTCGTGTTTTGCATGGTAGAAGCTGGAGAACCCGCCAACAATCGCCCGGTTGTGCTCGTCAAAGCTCAGTTTATGCAAACGGAGGGCTTCAATATCCTCTGTCAGCACTTTGCGGTAGGATGGATCGAGCGTGCCACCTGTTTCTCCGGGTGTAGCTGCCGGGTTGTACTGCAAAGCCGGATCGCAGATCGTACCTCTGGGGTACATTATGCCAGGAATCTGCCTGCCGCGGATGTCCAGGTCGTCCGGGTGATCGAGTCCCAGGGTATGGCCATATTCATGCGCCGCAGTGGTGGAAGTCTGGCGAAGATTGTCGAGTTTGAAATAGCCGGTGTTGCAGGGGAGCCCGTCCACAAAAGAGATATTACCCATGACGTATTCCTCTATCCGGAAAAAATTCAGTTGAGGATTATCGTTATACCATACTTTCTCCGGATCGAGATCGGGTTGGTATTCACCGGTAATATTGAAAATAATTTTCCTCGGTTGATGACGGATGGTGATGACAGCGGCGGGCTCATTCCAGTGGAAAGCAATATCCCTGGCAATGGTTGCCGCGAGTTCATCGCTTGCTGCCTCTCCATAAAAAATGAAATGCGACCGGATGATCAACGCATCGCTATCCGGTAACCATTCTGCTTCTCCCATACCGGAAAGTTACATAACCTCCGGCGTTAGTTCCTTACCGGTTTGCCGCCCTTCAGCACGCTTTGAATTCTTTCCAGCGTTTTCTTTTCCCCGGTCAGGCTCAGGAAGGCTTCTCTTTCCAGGTCGAGCAGGTATTGTTCCGATACCAGCGTGGGTTCGGTGAGATCGCCGCCGCACATCACATAGGCCAGTTTCCTGGCCACCAGTGAATCATGATCGGTGGCATAACCCGCCACTTTCATGCCGTTGATACCAGCCAGTAAAGCGCCAAGGGCCGATCTTCCCAATACCCGGATATCATTTCTGGGTGCCGGCATCACATAGCCGCTATCGTAAATTTCAATAACACTTTTCTTTGCTTCCGCAATGCGTCTGCCCTGGTTCATCACCACTTCGTCCAGCCCTTTCCGTAAGATGCCCAGCCCGAAAGCTTCCTGGGCGGAAGTGGCCACTTTGGCCGTGGCAATCGTGAGGAAACGGTTTTTAAGGGTGATGGTTTCGGGTTCGTCTTCGTGCATTTCATCGGCGGCTCTTAGCACAAACTCCTTGGTTCCGCCACCACCGGGAATCAAACCTACACCGAGTTCTACAAGACCGATGTATGTTTCTGCAGCAGGGCACACTTTATCACTGTGCAGGCTCAGCTCGCAAGCGCCGCCCAGCGTCAATGCGTGTGGAGCCACCACCACCGGAACGGACGAATAACGGGCTCTCATCATGGTGTTCTGAAACAGCCGGATGGCCATATCCAGTTCATCGTACTCCTGTTCTATGGCTAACATAAAGATCATTCCCACATTGGCGCCTGCGGAAAAATTCGGAGCATCATTGGCAATTACGAGGCCTTTATATTTTTCTTCTGCCAGGGCAATGGAACGTTGTATGCCTTCCAGTACTTCTCCACCGATGCTTCCCATCTTGGTAGACCATTCGAGTCCCAAAACATCTTCACCCAAATGGTAGGTTCTGCAGGCGCTGTTCTTCCATACGGTCTGGTTTTCGAAATTTTTCATGACCAGGAAAACGTCTGCACCGGGTAGGGCCTTGTAACCTTTGGACGGAATATCGTAATACAGTCTCTTGCCATTTTCAACTTTGAAGAAGGATTTCACACCAGCTCCGAGCATCTCATCCACCCAGGGCGCTACTGAATAACCGGCATCCTTCATTTTCTTCACGGTGCTTTCAACACCCAGCACATCCCAGCTTTCAAAGGCACCGATCTCCCAACCAAAACCGGCCATCATAGCATCATCCACACGGTAAACCTCATCCGAAATTTCAGGAATGCGATGGGAGATATAAGAGAACAGGCCATAGTGAAACTGGCGGTAAAAATCACCAGCTTTATCCATGCCTGTGCACAGTGCTTTCAACCGGGTCTTCAAATCGTCGATTGGTTTGGCAGCCTCCACCGTGCCAAATTTGGCTTTCTGGCGGGGCTTATATTCAAAGGATTTCAGGTCGAGTGTCAGTATTTCTTTCTCGCCACCAGTTCCTTTTGTTTTCTTGAAGAATCCTTGTCCGGTCTTGTCGCCGAGCCAATTGTTGTCAACCATTTTCTGCAACCAGGCGGGAATCTGGAAGGTCTGGCGTGCTTCATCCGCAGGGCAGTTATCATATACACCCTTCGCCACTTTTACCAGTGTATCGATACCCACTACATCTGCCGTACGGAAGGTGGCGGATTTGGGTCTTCCAATAATCGGTCCTGTGAGGGCATCCACTTCATCAATGGTAAGCCCCAGTTTTTCTACCAGGCCAAACAAGGCCATGATTCCATAAACCCCGATTCTGTTCGCAATAAATGCCGGTGTATCCTTACACAATACGGTCGTTTTGCCCAATATCTGATCACCATACCACATCAGAAAATCGACAATGGCAGGATCTGTATGTGGAGTTGGAATGATTTCCAGTAAACGCAGGTATCGCGGCGGATTGAAGAAATGGGTGCCGCAGAAATGTTTGCGGAAATCTTCACTTCTTCCTTCTGTCATCAGGTGAATCGGAATGCCGGAGGTATTGGAAGTGATCAGCGTACCGGGTTTGCGGTGCTTTTCCACTTCAGTAAACACCTGTTGTTTAATGTCAAGCCGCTCCACAACCACTTCAATGATCCAGTCGCAACCGGCTACTTCCTGCATGTTATCAGTGAAATTGCCCGTGCGAATTCGTTTAACCACATCTTTGGTATAAACGGGAGAGGGATTGCTTTTTACGGCTGCCGCCAGTGAATCATTAACGATCTTGTTGCGGTCGGATGGTTTTTTACTGTCCACTGCTTCCTTCGGAACAATATCCAGCAATAATACCTGTACACCTACACCGGCGAAATGGCAGGCAATACGAGACCCCATCACTCCGGATCCCAGTACGGCCACTTTTTTAATCACTCTTTTCATGATAGTTATTTTATATGGCAAAGGGCCTCAATGGCCACCCTAAAAATAGTTAGTTATGCAACTAATTTGAAATCGAAGATAGTATAAAATTTTTGCCGGATGTTGGGTCGTTTGTGACATTTTACTGTTTTTATGGGCTTGGCAGCCGATGTTTTTTTATTACCAACGGCAATGGGAATTTTAGTTAATTAAAAGATTACACTTAGCTTTCATACATAATTACTATAGGTTTAACAGGCCAATGGCCATATAACGGACGTATTAATGGGTGAACTCCGATTTTTGCATTGACCGTTAAGGGTTTATTCAAAAAATTAATGCAATAGCGGGTAAGTCATAACGTTTAGATCAAAAGGGCAAGTCAGCTTCAAAGACCCGGATCAAAGAATCCGGTTACAGCAAAAAAGGACTATGGAAAACACATTACAGATGAGTCGTTGGCAAGCAACCTGGAAGAAAATTACAGGTTGGTTTTCCATTATGGAATACAAAGAGGGGTTGCGGCAGATCAACCGCTTCCGGTTATCTCAATTGACGGTGTTCCTGGTTTTCCTGGTCATTGCTCCTTACAATTATTTTTCCGGACTTCCATATAGTTTCGCTATTACCATCAGTGGCACGATCTATTGCATCGCCTTGCAGTTGCTGTATGATTCCGGGTATGAAAAATCGGCAAGGATACTCTTTGCAGTTTTGTTGAACCTTACGGCATTTTTCCTTTGTTATGCGGAAGGTCTTACATCGGGCGCCTATTTCTTTTACTTCCTTATTGTGATCATTGCCAACTATATTATTGCCAAAGAAGATTATGGCGAACTGAGAATGTTGTACGTGCTCACTTTCCTCATGCTGGCATTTACTTTCTTCTTTTGTCCGCAAAAGAGTTTTCTGCAGAAGATCGATGCAGAAGACGGGCAGGTGAACCTGTTTCTGAATGGCGTGGTGTCGTTCGTGATCGCGGGTATGTTATCCTATCACATGATGAAGGATAACTTCTTCAAGGAAAAATCACTGGTGAGCAATCAACGTTATCTCGATTCTGTTTACAATACCTCGCTGGATGCAGTGTTCATTGTGGATGTAAACAATGGCCAGGTGATCGATTGCAATGATCAGAGCAGGGAGATGTTTCATGCAGATTCAAAGCAGGCGATCAGGGGTAAACATATTTACAGTTATTTCAGCGACCTGGAAGAAGAACACACCAGGATATTAAAAGAAGTATTACTGAATCCGACCAGTTCCTGGAAAGGAGAGCTGAGCTGTCTTACACACGAAAGGAAAATTTTTGCGGCTTATGTGAGTATCGTTCCGCTGGTGTATGACGGAAAGGTGTTAAGAAAAATCAATATCCTCGATATTACAGATATCAAACAGGCCCAATCGGCACTGATCCTGGCAAAGGAAAAAGCAGAGCAGGCTGTGTTCGCCCGCACACGCTTTGTGTCAAATATGAGCCATGAACTGCGTACGCCGTTGAATGGTATCATTGGCGCTGCCAACCTGCTGATGCAGAACAATTGCCTGCCCGAGCAGAAAGCATATTTCGATGTGTTGAAATACTCATCCGAACATATGTTGAACCTGATTAACCAGGTGCTTGATTTCAGTAAGATCGAAGCAGGTAAAATGGACCTGGAAGAAACATCCTTTGATTTGAAAAGCCTGGTTGAAAACGTCTTCAAACTGTTCAAGAATCAGTTCGAAGAAAAGAATGTGGATCTCCAGCTTACTTTCGATCCGCAACTGGCCGATCGCATTTACCTCGGTGACCCTACCCGTTTGGTTCAGGTACTGACGAACCTGGTATCTAATGCGCACAAATTCACCGCACAGGGAAAGGTGATCATCTCCGTTATGCAGGTAGCACAGAACAGCAGTGCCTGCACGGTACGATTCTTTGTGCAGGACTCCGGCATTGGTATTCCGGACGAAAAACAGCGGCATATATTCGACAGCTTTACACAGGTTGAATCTGCCACAACCCGTAAGTTTGGCGGAACCGGTCTGGGTCTCACGATCAGTTCCAAGATCGTGGAATTATATGGTGGTAAACTGGAAGTGGACAGCATTCCCGGAAAAGGAAGTACTTTCTTTTTTACAATCCAGCTGGGTATACAAAATCAACCCAAGAAGTTTTTAAATGAAGATACTGTCAAGGTATTGCCCAGTCTGAAAGGCGTGCGGATCCTGCTGGCGGAAGACAATCCGATCAATATGATGATCGCGAAATCTGTATTGGAGAAATGGGGCATTGTTTTAACGGAGGCAGTGAACGGGAAAGATGCCTGGGAGAAGTTCAATGATGAAGACTATGATCTCCTGCTGCTCGATCTGGAGATGCCGGAAATGGATGGTTTCGAATTGCTGGATCTCATCCGTGCACGCAACACCCACATTCCTGCCATTGCCTTCACGGCGGCACTATTCGAAAACATGCAGGCCCACCTGATCAACAAAGGGTTTACCGATTATGTTCAAAAACCGTTCAGGCCGGAAGACCTGCACGCGAAGATCAGCCGATACCTGGGTATCAAAACTGTGTAACCGCAAGCCAATTCAATAAAAGTGGCTGTATCCAAAACGGTGGTTTCTTTTTACAGAACCGTTTTGGATACAGCCCTTTTCTATTTTAATGCGTTTTGATACCGGCTCAACTAACGCCGGCACCACTGTTGATGAGGGTGTCGGGACTAACAAAATGAAGCTTACCCTGGTTGTCTTCAGCCATCAGGATCATGCCATTGCTTTCAATTCCGCGCATTTTGCGGGGCGCGAGATTGGCCACCACCACCACCTGTTTTCCGACGATCGCTTCGGGCTGGAAATGAAGCGCGATTCCTGAAACAATCGTTCTCTTCTCAAATCCAAGATCCACTTCCAGCTTCAACAGCTTATCGGCTTTCTCCACTTTGGAAGCGCTCAGTATCGTACCAACTTTCAGATCGATTTTCGCGAAATCATCAAACTGAATGGCTGCTTTTACCGGGTTTTCCGTGGTTGTTTCTTTTTGAGTTTCCTGTGGAGTTGTTTCTGTTTTCACCAATCCGGCTTTTAATTTATTGATTTGATAAGCGATCTCTTCATCTTCGATTTTTCTGAACAGCAATTGCGGTTCACGCAGACTGTAACCCACGCTGAGGAGTTTCATTTTTCCGGCGTTTTCCCAGTCAAGCATCTTGTCTACCACTTTCATCATATACAGCATCTTTCTTGCAGTGGCGGGCAGGAAAGGATGAATCAGAATGGCAAGGTTAGCCGTCAGCTGCAGACAGACATGAAGGCTGTTGTCTATTTGTTTCTGCAGGGAAGGGTCCTGGTCCAGTTTTTTGGCTAAAATCCACGGCTCTTTCTTCTGCATGTATTGGTTGCCTTTACGGGCAAGGTCTATCACTTCAAACAACGCTTCCCTGAACTTGTATTCTTCCAGTAAGGACTCAACCTTGTTTTTGGTGTTTGCGATATCCGCAATCAGCTGCTTGTCGAGATCATCTATCAGATCATTGTGAAACGGTGGTACTTTGCCATTGCACAATTTGTGCATCAGAACAAATGTTCTATTGACAAAATTACCAAATATGGCGACCAGCTCACTGTTGACAGCATCCTGGAATCCTTTCCAGGTGAACTCACTGTCTTTGGTTTCAGGTGCGATCTGCGTCAGGTAATACCGTAGCATATCCACACATTGTTCTCCACCATTTTCTTTCTTCACAAAATCGGTGATATAGTCTCTCATTTCGAGTTTCCAGTTTCGGCTGGTACTCATTTTATCTCCTTCGAGGTTGAGAAACTCGTTGGCAGGAACATTCCTGGGAAGAATATTTCCATGCAGCTTCAGCATGATCGGGAAGATGATGCAATGAAATACTATATTGTCTTTCCCGATAAAGTGCACCAGCTGTGTATCCTGATCGTACCAGTAAGGCCTCCAGTCTTTGTTATGATCGAGCGCCCATTGACGGGTAGCGCTGATATAACCGATGGGGGCATCGAACCAGACATACAATACTTTTCCTTCTGCTTCTTTGAGTGGAACTTTTATTCCCCAATCAAGATCGCGGGTAACCGCTCTGGACTGCAGACCTCCTTCGATCCAGCTCTTGCACTGACCTACAACAGTTGATCTCCAGTCGTCTTTATGTTCTGCCAGTATCCAGTCTCTCAGGAACTGCTCATGCTTACCAAGCGGCAGGTACCAGTGAAGTGTTTTCTTCTTGACAGGTGGTTGACCGCTCAGGGTGCTTACCGGATTGATCAGTTCATCCGGGCTGAGGGTACGCCCGCAGTTTTCGCACTGGTCGCCATAAGCCCGGTCGCTTCCGCAGTTAGGGCAGGTACCTCTTATAAATCGATCGGCCAGGAATGTTTTGGCGGCTTCATCATAATACTGTTCACTTTCCTTTGTTTCCAGTTCATTTCTTTCATGGAGGTAGGTAAAGAACTCTTGGGAAGTTTCGTGATGAATCGGCGCGCTGGTACGATGATAGATATCGAAAGAGATCTGCATATCTGCAAAATCTTCTTTCATGGCTTCATGATACTTGTCGATAATAGCCTGCGGCGTGGTTCCTTCTTTCATGGCCTGTATAGGAATGGCAGTGCCATGCTCATCGGATCCGCACACAAAAACAACGTCTCTTTTTTGTGCACGCAGGTAACGTACGTAAATATCCGCCGGAATATAGGCGCCGGCCAGGTGACCGACATGCTTTAAACCGTTGGCATAAGGAAGGGCTGATGTAACTAGGTATCTCTTCGGTTGCGTCATACTACTCTAAAAATGAGTGGCAAAGGTACAAATTGTGGCGTTAGTAGTATGAGCCTGAAAGGAAAACAGACAAAGTCCCTTGGAGAGCTCTGCCTGTTTCAGTCACACATGAACCTTGTTTTCACGGCTATCTATCCGGTTTCAGCATTTCCGACCTGAATTCCATGGGCTTAACGGGTTTGAAGTCGGTAAGCGATACTGCTTTGGCACTATTACAGGTGTCTTTTAGGGTTGACAGCAGGTTTTGCAGGATTCAACGATACTGAGTCAATCAACGGGCTGACCGGTTGCCAGTTAATTGGGTGGTAGTTGGAGGACTGACCCGCTGTAATGAAAATGTCGTTTGTTGTCCGCGCTGTGGAAGATGAAACGGGAACAATATTTCCATAAAACAGTTTCATACCGGAAGGGGAGGCTGTTTTGTTTGGAAATTGCCATTTGATGAATTTTCCCTGCATCAGCAGTATGGGTTTAGTGGCAGCGATGGCTTCAAGATGAATCATACCCCCTGTATTCAGTGGCTGATGGCCGGCTATGGTGACAATCTGGTTGCAAATAATATCCGGGTAAGAATAGCATTCCATCAGAGAAAGCGTTTCAGGGTGAGTCGTGGCAAACGACCCTGCGGAAATAACCAGCCGGGTGCCTTCCTGTCTGGTAACCAGGTTGTCTATCGTTGGCTTGATGACAAAAGATTGTGCGGGCTTCTGCAACTCCTGATAGAATGATTCGATTGCTTTAACTGCCTTCGACCTGGTTGTTTCTTTCTTTTCTTCAACGATGATGGCATCCAGCACCGTGTCTTTACCCCCGGAGGTTCTCGCCTTGATTTGAATGACCTTTTTCGTTTTGATGGGTACCGGTTTGGTGAAAATTTTTAGTGTGTCCTTTGGCGGCCGCGGTGGTTTGCTCGAAAGATAAATAGTATCCCGTTTTGCTTCTTTGGTTGTTGAATTGACGAGAACGAACGGAGGTGATACAGTATCAAGTTTATTGGTACCGGAGGTCGGCCCGATCTTTTTTGTTTGTGATGGCCTGACAGGGATGGTATCTTCCTGCGTCGGTTTTTCCGAAATCATTTCTTCTCTGAAAGAGTCGTTTCGTTCAGGCGATTTTTTGGAAAAGATGATAATGAATGGCACCAGCAGTGCCAGCAGGATCGGTCCATAAATCCATCTGAATTTTTTGGGTCTGCCGGGGTTGGTGTTCGAAGGGACCAAATCCTTTTGCAGTGCCTGCCAGTGCGTATCTATATTCGACAGATCCGGTGAGGCGCTTTTTTCAATGTCTTTAAATTTCTGATCGATAGGATGGTGTTGATCTTGCATGTGTCAGTCGTTTAGGATGCTGTGAATAGAGGATTTAAGAAGACGCCTGGCTTCATTCATATGCCATTTGGAAGTCCCTTCCGAAATCCGGAGCGCTTCACCAATTTCCCGATGGGAGAAGCCCTCATAAATGAAAAGATTGAACACGGTGGCAGTGGCTGGCGGCAGTTGCCTGATCAGCCTTTGAACATCACGGGCAGAGAGACGGTCTACCTGTTCCGCAGAAATCTGCCACTGTTCTTCCGAAACCTTGTCGAGGGTGGTTTCAGAAAAGCGATGCCGTTGTTTTACATAGTCGAGGCAACAGTTGATGACAATGGTCCGGATCCAGGGAAGCCATTTGTTCTCATGCCGGTACTTCGACAGGTAGCGAAACACGCGCAACATTGCATTATTGAAAATGATTCCGGCTCCATCCATATCTCCGGCGTACCGGAGACAGGTATTGATCAAAGCGGGGTAGCAATGCCGATACAGTTTCTCCTGGCTGGTAAGGTCGTTTCGCCGGCAACCCTCGATCAGTTGCTCAACAGGTTCGGGCGATGGATGAATGGTTGCAGTGGTCATGTATCAACTATAACTGTTGTTTGAGATGAAAAGGTTGGGTAGCCTTTGCATTTTTTTAAAATGATAACAGGTGGATTTCTTTTAATTTAGATTCATGAACCGGAAAGATTTCATAGGCAACAGCACGGGCGCCATGGCCGCTGCCTTGATGGGATTTAGAACAGTACCCGACCCGGATGAGGGAAGTGGCATCATTCCGCCCTATCTGAAGCCCGGAGATATCGTCGGAATCACCGCTCCGGCGGGTTATATTACCCTCGAATCCATCCAGCCGGCCATCCGGCAAATCGAATCCTGGGGTTTGACAGTGAAAGTGGGCAGCACCATCGGAAAGAGAAACTTCACCTTTGGCGGAACAGACGAAGAACGCGCGGAAGACTTGCAGGATCTGATCAATGATCCGGAGGTAAAGGCTATTCTTTGCGCCAGAGGAGGCTATGGAAGTGTCCGGCTAATTGATCAGATTCGTTGGAATAAACTGAAGTCTGCTCCTAAATGGATCATTGGCTTTAGCGATATAACGGTTATTCATGCTCACCTGAGCAGGGTGG
Organism: Chitinophagaceae bacterium; assembly: GCA_044226045.1. Lineage (GTDB taxonomy): Bacteria > Bacteroidota > Bacteroidia > Chitinophagales > Chitinophagaceae > Endoryza. The sequence continues at coordinate 45,439 of JBGAHR010000006.1, read as the reverse complement.
TGGGGCTGGCCTCGATACACTCCAAAATGTGTAACAGCTTTCCGGACGACTGGTCGAAAGCGGAACCGGTACAGATTGAAACCATTCTGTCCATCCGCGATGCCCTGATGGGAAAGAAAATGAAGTATGAAGTTCCGGTCAATGAAAACAACCGGAAAGGAAAAGTAACAGGCAGGCTGATTGGTGGAAATCTCAAAACAATAGAATCACTCGCCGGCAGTCATTCCGATATTAAGACGGATGGGAAAATACTTTTTGTGGAAGATACCGGTGAATACCTCTACAGTATCGACCGCATGTTCTGGAACCTGAAAAGAACACACAAATTATCCAACCTGGCCGGTTTGATCATTGGTGGATTCAAAGTGAAGCCCGATGATCCCGGAGAAGAGTTTGGAAGAAGCCTTTGCGATATTGTGATGGAAAAAGTGCTGGAATTTAAATACCCGGTTTGTTTTGATTTTCCGGTTGGCCACCAGAAGAACAATTTCGCCCTCAAGTGTAACGTCATGCATCAGCTTACAGTCAGCAGCGATCAGGTAGTTTTATCAGAAATTTAATCATTGATAAACCGGTTCCTTGCAAAAAGGAACCTTAAAATAATTTGCTCATGGTAATAGTTCCTCCTTATCTGCAACCGGGTGATACCATCGGATTAACCTGCCCTGCCGGCTATATGAGTTATGAAAAAGCAGCGACCTGCATTGCCACACTTCAGCATTGGGGGTATAAGGTGAAAGTGGGTAAACTGCTGGGTAGTGATTCGACCAATTATTTTTCCGGCACCGATGATGAACGACTCGCCGAATTTCAACGATTCCTTTACGACGATGAAGTGAAGGCTATACTTTGTGCCAGGGGTGGTTATGGCACTTCGCGGATTATTGACCGAATCAACTTTAAAAAATTCAAAAAGAAACCTAAATGGATTATCGGGTATAGCGATATCACGGTACTTCATTCACATATTTATTCCAATTACAAGATTGCATCGATGCATGCACCGATGGCCAGCGCTTTCAATGAGGAAGGATTCAGGAATGAATTTGTGCTGTCGTTGAAGCATGCGCTGGAAGGGCGAAAATCAAAATATTCCATCGAGCCGCATCCGTTCAATCGAAAGGGATCAGCTGTTGGGGAACTCGTTGGCGGTAATCTTTCCCTGCTCGCTCACCTCAATGGAACCGCATCGGATATCAAAACCAAGGGACGAATCCTGTTCATTGAAGATATCGGCGAATACCTGTATAATATAGATCGAATGATGCTGGAACTCAAGAGAAGCGGTAAGCTCGATCGCCTCGCCGGACTCGTGGTGGGGGGATTCACGGAGTCCAAAGACACAGAGAGACCATTTGGAAAAGAAGCCTATGAGATCATTTCCGATTTTGTCAAGGACTACGAGTATCCTGTCTGCTTCGATTTCCCGGTGAGCCATTCAGACCGGAACTACGCCCTTAAAGTTGGAGTGGGGCATAAATTGAAAGTCGGGTTGAAGAAGGTGTCTTTGGAGGAGTAGCCGTTTATCGTTTATCGTTTAACGTTTATGGTTTAACGTTGTATTTCATTTTAATTTCCCGCTCCTTATTCTAGGAATCAAACCATACACAACAATTGCAAGCGTCAAACAGCAAACCGCAAACTGCAAACCAACAACCAACGATAAACGTTAAACGATAAACGATGGACGCCTCAAATTTTCACCACATGCTCATTCTTGTTTTTCCTTACTTTTTCGGGGACGGCAGCAATGATTTCTTCTTTTAAAGCTTCTATGAGTCTTTTCTTTACAAAATCGCGGTGGACTACTATACTGACTTCCCGCATGGGTGCAGGTTTCTTGAATTGACGAATGAGTTTCATCTGCCTGCCGGTAAGATCGAGGGTTGTCAGTTCCGGAAGGATCGTAATACCATCATTGATCTCTACCATTTTTCGCAATGTCTCGATACTCCCTGCTTCATATTCAAAATGATTGCCGCTTTCGCTGGCTTTCCTGAGCTCACAGAGGTTGACAATTTGTGAACGAAAGCAGTGTCCTTCTTCCATCAACCAGAGCTTGTTTGGATCGATGTCCTGTGCCAGTACATACTGCTTTTTAAAAGCCGCATTTTTTCTGGAAACATACACCAGCAGCTCTTCATAGAACAATACATGTTCTTTGATACCGGGTTCCTGCAATGGCGTGACCAATATACCAACATCGATGGTTCCCTGCCGTAGCCGGGAGATGATGAATTCGGTCATCAGCTCATTAACCACCAGTTTTACATTGGGATATTTCTTGTTAAAGCTCTGGATGAACAGCGGCAACAGATAGGGAGCAAGCGTTGGAATTATTCCGATTCGGATTTCACCTGTTAATACCCCTTTTTTCTGTTGAATAATTTCATTGATAACGTTTTTCTCACCAAGGATCTTCCTTGCCTGGTCGATAATTTCAGCGCCAGCTTCTGTGGCAATGACCGGCTGTTTACTTCGATCGAAAATTTTCACTCCAAGCTCTTCTTCCAGTTTCTGAATCTGCATGCTCAGGGTAGGCTGCGTAACAAAACACTTCGAAGCGGCCGTTCCGAAATGCCGCCAGGTGTCTACTGCCACAATATATTCGAGTTGAATGAAGGTCATAAGAGTTTTCGGTTGGCGGTTTTTGGTTTGCGGTTTTTGGTTTGCGGTTTTTGGTAGTTTGCGGTTTGCGGTTAAGTCAAAAGTCAAAAGTCAAAAGTCAAAAGTCAAAAGTCAAAAGTCAAAAGTCAAAAGTCAAAAGTCAAAAGTCAAAAGTCAAAAGTCAAAAGTCAAAAGTCAAATAAAATTTAAACCTTGTAAGGTACGAAAACTTCAGCAGCCTTCAGCCTTTCAACAGCCAACAACAGACCTGAACATCAAACCTGAAACGATAAACCTGAAACGTCAAACGCAACCGCAAACCGCAAACTACCAACCGCAAACTGCCAACCGCAAACTGCCAACCGCCAACCCTCAATCCCCTTCCTCCAACTGAAAAAAATCCTCCACTTTCTTTTGAAATACACGGGCCATTTTTAACGCCAGCACAGTGGAGGGTACGTATTTATTGCTTTCAATGGCATTGATCGTTTGGCGGCTGACACCAATTTTCTCTGCCAGTTCCTGCTGGGTTAAGTTCGCTATGGCCCGTTCAACCTTTATTGAATTTTTCATGGTTATACTATTTAATTGGCCGCTTTGCGGGCTTTCATTAAGACAAAATGGAACCTGCCGATAAATATGATCAATACGGTGAGCATATTGTACATCATCACATCAATATAGGCGAAGCCATGAACAAACCAGGTTGCGAGCAGCAGTAAGCCATAATTAATGAGTACCGACCATTGCCAGGATTCCAGTCGGGTGTGATGGATAAACTCGTCTTCCTCATTTTCCCGCGAGAAGGCGATAAACATCAATCCGATAATTAGACCGGATAAAGCCAGTTCGTCGGTCAGGTTGATGGTACTATCAAAGTTGATCCCTTTCGGATTGCCGTCTTTGATCTTCCCGAGCTGAATGGTCAGGAATGAGAAGCTGAAATCAAAAAAACGGTACATAATTCCCAGGATCAGAGAGGGAATTACCAATAATACCCCAATGAGTTTGTAACGGCTGGGGAGAAGAAGTTGCCTTTTCATGACTTGTATTTTTTACCAAAAGTAAAGTATGTTTTACATAATGACAAGAAAAGTTTTCTTTTTGAAATGTTAAAAAACGGGAAGTGAAAAGTCAAAAGTGATAAGCCAAAAGTTTAGAGACGTGAAACCTGAAACTTGAAACGTCAAACCAGCACTTGTCGGCGACTCGCCCGAGGAGGAATGGAGCGGGAGTGGAAACAGAAACGGAAACAGAAACGGAAACAGAAACGGAAACAGAAACAGAAACGGAAACAGAAACGGAAACAGAAACAGAAACAGAAACAGAAACAGAAACGGAAACAGAAAGGGAAACAGTAACGGAGCGGGAGTGGGAGCGAGAGCGAGAGCGGGGGAAAGAGAAAGACTGGATACCTGAAACATGAAACGATAAACCTTAAACGTCAAACGCATTTCACCGCAAACTGCAAACCGCCAAACGCTACTTCAACAACTCCTCCAGCTTCCCCCTCATTTGTGGAAATTTTAGCAGGTTGTTGTGGGATCCTCCCTTAATGGTGATGAATTCGGAGCCGGGTTTTAGCAGGCTTTTCAGTTTTTCGCAATTGCTGAAAGGAATCACGCCATCATCGGTACCATGAAAAATCGTAACGGGCGTACCGGTGATCTGTAGATACTTCCAGGTGGGAAATTCGAAAGGAATCATCCGGTTTAAAGGATACATAAATAAATACGGACGCGCGATAGATCTGAGATCGTAATAAGGTGTTTCCAGGATCAATCGACGGGAGTCTCTTATGGAGGCGAGTTGCGCGGCAATTCCGGTGCCGAGGGACTTCCCATAGATAATAATGGAATCGGGTGAGTAACGCGCACGGGCAAGTTTATAAAACTGTAAAGCCCATTCATACAGAACAGGTTCACTGAATTGACCGGTGCTTTTACCAAAGCCAGGATAGTCAATCATCCACACTTCATACTGATGGCTGGTGAAAACCGGCGCGTATTCGGCATAATGTTCAATATTTCTCCTGTTCCCATGGAAAAATAATACCACTCCTCGCGGTGTATCGGTGGCAGGCTTGAACAGAATGATATTGATATTCGACTGGCTATTGTATGCGAGGTTCAGTTCCTCGAACTTTTGATCGCCAAAAGAATACTGGTAGCTGGCGGGCAGCGCCTTGGGGTGGAAGAAAATCTTGTTTTGCAGGTAGTAAAATAAAATACCAATTACTCCATACAGTAAAAGCACCACTTTTATCCAACGAAATAGAATCTTTCTCCTGGTAGCCATATCAATACTTCAAAATATCTCTCACAAAGTTGTGGTATTCCGGAAACGAGGGCAAATTATTATGTCCACCGCCCTCAATACGGATCAATGTTATCTTGTCGGGGTTGAGTTGTTGCAGTTTTTCGCTATGCCGGATGGGAATCAGTTTGTCGCGGGTGCCGTGTAAAATATAGGTATGACATTTAACCTGCCTGATCCAACGATCGGTACGGAGGTGATAACGTAAAACGAAGCGAACTGGTAAAAAAGGAAGAAATCGTTCCACTACTTTCCGAAAACTGTAATAGGGCGCATCGAGTATCAGGTAACGGGGAGAATTATCAGATGCCAGTTTGGTAGCAAACCCGCTGCCGATGCTTCTGCCATATACAATGAGATGATCTTCCGGATAGGTGCGACTGAGTCGGTCATAAACGAACTGAACATCGTCGAGCATATTCTTCTCAGTACGTTTACCGGTGCTTTTTCCAAAACCCCGGTAGTCGATCAATACCACATCATAATCATACCGGTAAAAATCTCTGGCGTACTTAGCCCAACCTTTGATGCTTCGGCTGTTCCCGTGAAAATAAAGTATCAGTCCTTTCGGTTGCTCGCGGTAAAAATGAAGTCCATTGATCCTGACCCCCGGTTCAATATCGAAGAACAATTCCTCAAATGGCGCATCATATTTGAACTCAAAATCAGGATGAAGTTTCTCGGGCTTGAAAATGAGTTTCTCCTGAATGAAATAGGCTGCTATGCTAAGCAGTACAACTCCGGCCAGGATATACCCGATTAATGGCATTGAATAAGAATGAAATGCTGAAGAGGTGAAATGTCCGGACTAATATAGTAGAATAATCTCTTATTCGATCAGGTTGTCCGTATCTCCTTCCGGGTAAATGCGACTGAGCTTGACCTCTGGCACCGGCGATACGATCAGGGGAAACTTCTCGATGGTGACATTCGACGGGTCAAGTCCGAACCCTCTTTCTTCCGAAAGGCTGAGTTCTTTCAACCAGAAATGGAATTTCATGATCACCCTTTCGAAGAATGGCAGGTCATTATCCTGGCTGAGGTATTTTTCCATCACGATGAACTGAAAATCGCCCACAATATTATTTCTCTCCAGGCTTTCGTAGCGGCTGGTAATATTCACTTCTTTATTATTCACGAGGTCCGCGACCACTTTCCGGAACATCAGGTTGATCTTGGGTTCCATTCTAAACCCTAATCGAAATTCAACCCTGATGATATCGTTGGGGATGATGTGTTCTACGGAGTACTCACTGGTATACGGATCATCCATGGTGTCCACATGCACCAGCCAGTAGATATCGGCTCTCTTGGGTTTTTTGTTGAGGATGGAATAAATGATCTTATGCTCAATTTCCTTCGGGTTATTGGCACTGGTGAGATACACCAGGTGAGTTGCATACTTGGGAACGGTACGGTCGTTGCTGAGCTCCTGTATTTGAGGAATATAATGTTCCAACCGAACAAACTCCACATATCGGTTCTTGATCTTCCGTGCCCGGTACCAGAAATACATGACCGTAAACATGATGCCGCCCAGAATGAAAGTAGCATAACCCCCGTGCGGGAATTTTTCCATATTTGCTACCAGGTAGGCTCCCTCGATAATAAGATAGGTCACCAAAAACAGGTATATCCAGTAAGAACGGATGCGTCTTGAGATCAGGTAATTCGAGAACAGGATCGTTGTCATCAACATGGTGACTATGATGGCCAGACCATAGGCGCTTTCCATCCTGGCAGACTCTCTAAATATCAGAACGATGGAGACACATCCGGCAAACATCAGGATATTCAGACCCCCGATATATAATTGTCCTCTTTCTTCTGAAGGATAGTTGATTTTCAGGCGGGGCCATAAGTTCAGTCGCATGGCTTCACTGATCAGGGTAAACGAACCGGAAACCATCGCCTGGCTGGCAATAACGGCGGCTGCTGTAGCGATCATAACACCCGGTATAACGAACCACTGCGGCATCAGGTCATAGAATGCGTTGATGCCCATTTCTTCCTTCACCTTGCTGGTTATTTCAACGCCATTCAGGCGGGTCAGCATGTAGGCGGCCTGGCCAAAATAGTTCAGGAGCAGACAGGTTTTGACATAGATCCAGGATACGCGGATATTACCTCGTCCGCAATGGCCGAGATCACTATACAGCGCTTCGGCCCCGGTCGTACATAGAAATACGGCTCCCAACAACCAGAAACCACCAGGGTATTTTATCAGGAACTGAATAGCATAGTGCGGGCTGAGGGCCTTGAAAATAGACAGATCGTCGAAGAGGTGGATGAGACCCAATACTGCCAGCATGGTGAACCACACGAACATGATCGGCCCGAACATTCTTCCAATTGAATGGGTGCCGAACTGTTGTAAAAAGAAAAAAGCAGCCAGGATGGCCAATACAATGTATACGATGAGGTTTTGTTCAAGTTTATGGAGGGCTTGCAGTTCCCGAAGACCTTCAATGGCCGACATGATGGTCATGGGCGGCGTAATAATGCCGTCGGCCAGGAGGGCGCCGCCGCCTACAATGGCCGGAATAATGAGCCATTTTTTTTGTCGCCGTACGAGGGCATAAAGGGCGAAAGTGCCGCCTTCCCCCCGGTTGTCGGCTCTTAACACCAGCCACACATATTTGATCGTAGTCTGAAGAGTGATGGTCCAGATGATACAGGACAAACTGCCGATTACCAGGAATTCGTCGATGACACGGCCTTTTACGATGGCATTGAATACGTACAGGGGGGATGTTCCGATATCACCGTAGATGATGCCTAATGCAATTAAAAGTCCGGCCGCCGTTACTCGTTTTGTATGTTTGCCCACGATCAGTTTGCTTGAATGGTCATCAAAGGGTTCTTTGATAACGAAAAATGCATTGGTGATGACCAATGCATGACAAAGGTATAGGTAAAAAACAGAAATGGGGTCGATTTATTGCGTAGACTTGTGTAATCCCCATACTTACCACATCCAAGGGGCGCATCCGGCTTTCTTTAAAGCTAAAATTGGCGGGAAAGTTTGGGTAAGCGTTTAGCAATCCTTAATTTGGCATACAAGATGCTTGCTCTACATAACATGAAATTCAACAAAAGATTCGTTCGTTACTCCTTTTTCACCCTGGTCTGCATAACCCTGCTGTCCGTTGCCGGGTTCGCTCAGAAAATCACGTATTCCGAACCGGAAAGAGAAGATACGCGCAGGACCAATTTCGAAATAATCGGAAAAATAGGAGGGAATATCCTTGTCTTCAAGAATAATCGCAGCGACAATGATATTAGTGTTTATGATAATGATATGAAATTGCTCAACCGGGTCAAGCAAACGGACCTGGACGACCGATGGATCAACGTAGACTTCATTCCGTATAACGACTTTGCCTGGATGATCTACCAGTACCAGCGAAAAAGCGTGGTTTATTGTATGGCCGTAAAGATCGATGGAAACGGAAAGCGGATTTCCGAGCCGCTCGAACTGGATACCACCCGGATTGGCTGGTCGGCCAATAACAAAATTTATTCTACGGTATTCAGCGACGACAAGCAGCAGGTGATGGTGTTCAAGATCAATAGCAAGAACAGCAATAATTTTGTATTTACGACCTTGCTGCTGAATTCGAAACTTGAATTGCAGCAGAAGCACCGCATGAGCCTGGCCATGCAGGAACGAAATGACTTTTTTACAGATTTCTTCCTGGACAATGAAGGCGACCTGGTGTTTGGTAAATTCATCCGCAGAAATGGGGGAGAAGTGATAACGGATCTTTATATGATCACCAAGAAGAGTACGGAAGAGGCCTTCAGGGTGAAGAAGATCAAGGAAGATGACCTGGTGCTGGATGAGATCAAGTTAAAAGTGGATAATAACAACAGAAGGTACCTGTTCACCGCCCTCTATTATAAACAGCGACGCGGAAACGTGGAAGGCCTGTACACGGCTGTCTGGGACAAAGCCTCCGATACCCTGGTTAGAAAAACTGAAATGCCCTTCAACGAAGAGATGAGAAAATTGGCCAGGGGGCAGGATGCCAGCATGCGGATGGCTTTTGACGACTACTACATAACCAATATTATTACCAAGAAAGACGGTGGATATATCCTGATATCGGAGGCCATGTACACGAGCTCCAGGGGTAACCCTTACAATCGCTGGGATTACCGGTCCTGGAATAGTCCCTGGTCTTCGCCTTTTTACGATTCTTACTACTGGTCGCCCTATTCCTCTTATTACAGTCCGTTCTATTCACCCTGGAACCGCTGGGGAGGGTCGCAATCGACCCGATACCATGCCGAAAATATCATGGTGATGTCTTTCGATAAAGACGGAAAGCTGGAATGGGACAGCGCCATTCCCAAAACCCAGTACGACGATGAGAGCGATGGCCTGATTTCGCACCAGGTCCTGATCGCCGGCGGGGAATTGCAGGTGTTTTTCAACCAGTACGAGCGCAGAACACTGCTGCTCAATAACCAAAGTATTGCACCCGATGGCAAGATTACGCGCCATCCTACGTTAAAGAACCTGGACAGGGAAATTGATTTCATGCCCAGGTATGGCAAACAGGTCAGTGCACGCGCCCTGGTGATGCCCGCCATGTACAGGAACAGTTTACTCTTTGCCAAAATAGAGTTCTAAAACCAACCAAGCGTGACAGGAGTCTTCCGACAGAAAAACTCATCCAACGCGATAATTCTCGGTTTATACGCGCTGGTGCTAAAATTCAATATCTTCCTTCACCCGACTGGCCCCCTGCGCCAGCCGGAGGATAACTATCTGTATAACGGATTGCTTCAGTTCCTGGATTCCCTTCACCTGCCACCTGTTTTTTATTCCATACTGGCCTTTCTGTTACTGTACTCGCAGGCCAGCCTGCTGAACAGGATCTGCAATAATCAGAAGATGCTGCCAAGGCCCAATTATCTGCCGGCCATGTCCTACATCCTGATCACGTCATTGATGAAAGACTGGAATTTATTTTCTGCCCAGTTAATCATCAATTCTCTTCTTATCTGGATTTATTACCGGATGATGATGTTGTATAACTCAAACAAAGCGGCCGGCTCCATCTTTAATATCGGTGTGATGATGGGTGTGGTCAGTCTTTTCTATCAGCCCGCAGTGGTGTTTGCACTGCTGATCTGGTTTGCCTTGTTTATCATGCGTCCTTTCATTATTCGCGAATGGCTGATCGGGTTACTGGGACTTACAACGCCCTATTATTTTCTGGGTATTCTTCTTTATCTGACCAACCAATGGAACTGGAAAAAAGTAATACCGCTGGTGGATTTTTCGCTGCCCGCATTGCCTTCTTCCATTTTTATTACCATCAGTATTGCCCTGATGATTCTTCCATTCATCATCAGCGGTGTGTACGTTCAGAACAATCTCAATAAAATGCTCATCCAGGTTCGCAAGAACTGGAGTCTGTTACTGCTGTTCCTCATCGTTGCCACCTTTATCATTCTCGTCAATGGCGGAAACAATTACGCTAACTGGCTGCTTTGCACGGTACCGATGGCCGTATTTCATGCAGCCCTGTATTTTTACCCCAACAACCGCACTTTTCCACTAATTGTGCACTGGAATATATTCGCTTATGCTATTTATGTGAATTATTGGCTGTAAGCAGTTCCCGTTTCTTCGTTTTTCTCCGAAACAATTATCTTTGCAGCAGCATTCGCCGGAATGATTCCGGTCCTGTTTTTTTATACAGCATTCATCAATTATAATTCCCGGTATGAAATTCGGTGTAGTAGTTTTCCCAGGATCCAATTGCGACAGAGATATGCAAGATGCCCTGCAAAATGATCTTAAGCAGGAAGTCATTATGCTTTGGCATAAGAACAAAGACCTGAGCATGTTCACCCCTAATGACTGTATCATTCTGCCCGGAGGATTTTCATACGGCGATTACCTTCGTTGCGGAGCCATCGCCCGTTTCAGTCCCATGATGCAAAGCGTGGTTGAATTCGCCAATAACGGGGGAAAAGTACTGGGAGTCTGCAACGGTTTTCAAATTCTTTGCGAATCTCACCTTTTGCCAGGTGTTCTGCTCCGAAATGCCAACCAGCAGTTTGTCTGTAAGAATGTCTATGTGAAAGGAGTGGGATCCGACAAAGCCCTCAAAATCCCCATTGCACATGGCGAAGGCCGTTATCATGCCGATGAGCAGACACTGAACGACCTGGAAGCCAATAACCAGGTGATCTATCGTTATTGCGATGAAGACGGTCGTATTACGGCGGCCGCCAATCCAAATGGCGCGGCGAGAAATATCGCCGGTATCTGCAATGCCCAGGGAAATGTGTTCGGTATGATGCCTCACCCGGAAAGAGCCTGCAGCCAGGCTCTGGGAAATACCGATGGACGGCTGATCATAGAAGCCCTTCTGATGACTTCCAAAGCCACTCCCGGCAAATCTTCAGCGGCACTTGCCAACTTTTAAAGAATTATTAAGAGTTATTGCTGGACTTTTGTGGACGCTTTTCGTTCTTTATATAAGAAATAACCAAGCATGAAACATCTCTTTACTATTCTCTCTGTATTACTGATTTCAACCGTTGCATTTTCCCAATCTGCGAAGAAGGTTAAATGGACCTATACTGCGAAGAAAATCGCTGATAAAACCTACGAGATTCATCTGTTGGCGGATATCAGCGGCAACTACCATATGTATTCCCAGAACGCTGGTGTGGAAGGACCTCTTCCCACAACCGTTACTTTTACCAAGAACCCCCTGATCGAACTGTCTGGTAAAGCGAAGGAAAAGGGAAAATTGATTTCCAAGATGGAAGAAGTTTGGGGCGGTAAGGTGAACTACTATGAAAAATCAATAGAGTTTATTCAGGTAGTCAAACTGAAAGGAAACGTAAAAACAAATGTGGTGGGTAAGATAGATTTTATTGTTTGTGATGATCATGAATGTTTGCCTCCTTCCAGTGTTGATTTTAATGTTAATATCGGTGGATAGTCTTTCAAGCGACATAAAGAATTTATTCGAAACGAGTTTCTTTGCATAAAGAAACTCGTTTCCATTTTCAACTGATACTCATGAAAAGTATTCTATATCTTTTTCTGTTAGGGCTTCCTCTCTTTTCCATTGCACAAGACAGTACCCAAAAAGTGAACTGGAATTTCGACCTGAAAAAAACGGGAGAAGGGTCCTATCAACTGGTGATTTCCGGAAAAATTCTGAAGGGCTGGAAATTGTTTTCCATCACTATGCCAGATGATTTGCCTAATACCAGGGTGCTGCTCGATAGCCAGGCCAAGGCGAGTATAGTTTCTGCAAAGGAAGTCTCCGCACCTGTATCCGAGAAAAGTGAAATACTGGGTACCCAGATAAAATATTTCAACGACCAGGTTCAGATCAACGTGGATCTGAAAATCAACGACCCTGCCGCCGATCTGAAGGGGAAAATCAATTACATGGTGTTCAGCGGGGATAATTTCGACAACCCGGTAGACGTACCATTCAGATTTAAAGCAGAGGGGAACGGGAATTTTGTATATAAGTCGTCTCAACTGACTGAGTCAAAAGAATCGGGCAACCTGATCAAACGGTCTGCCATCGATGTAAATAACCCGGTATTGAAAATCGGAGGAACCGGCGCCGAAGGCAAACACAGCCTCTGGCGAATCTTCCTGTTGGGATTGCTCGGTGGTCTGATCGCTCTGATCATGCCCTGCACTTTCCCGATGATCCCAATGACTGTTTTCTTTTTTACCAAGAAATCGGTTTCTCCATCACAGGGCATTAAAAACGCATTTGTATACGGGTTCTTTATATTCCTGATCTATGTCCTGGTGAGCGCTCCTTTTTACTTCCTGGAAGGGAAGGGACAGGCATCTATTCTGAATACCATTTCAACCAATGCCTGGGTAAATATTTTCTTCTCGCTGGTGTTCCTGCTGTTTGCGCTGTCTTTTTTTGGCCTGTTTGAAATCGGCATTCCCTCTTCGTTGGCGAATAAAGTAGATGCGAAGGCCGGCATCAGCAGCTTGAGTGGAATATTTTTCATGGCGATGACACTGGCCATCGTATCCTTCTCCTGTACCGGACCAATCCTGGGTTCACTGATTGTAGGGGCGCTGGATCAAACAGGCGGGGCATTTCAGTTAACCATCGCGCTGGCCGGTTTCGGTATTGCGCTGGGCCTACCCTTTGGGTTATTCGCGATGTTCCCGCAATGGCTGGCAAAACTGCCCCGGTCCGGCAGCTGGATGAATACCGTGAAGATCGTGCTGGCCTTCGTAGAGCTGGCGCTCTTCATCAAATATTTTTCAAATGCCGACCTGGTCAAGCACTGGGGATTGTTGAAAAGAGAGGTGTTTATTGGTATCTGGGTAGCCATCGCCTTCGCAACCGCTCTTTTCCTTTTTGGTGTCATTAAATTCAAAAGTGATGATACCAGCGGAGGCATTGGAAAGGGCAGACTTGCCTGGGGCGTACTCTTTGCGGCCATCGGGCTTTACCTGTTGCCGGGACTTACCAATACCAAATACGCCAATCTTTCTCTCATCAGCGGGTTTCCGCCACCATTGAATTACAGCCTGTACAAACCCGGCAAGGAAAAGGGCCTCGAAGCCAATGTGGTCAATGATTATTTTAAAGCGCTTGAACTGGCCAAAAAGGAGAATAAACCCATTCTGATCGACTTCACCGGTTGGGCCTGTGTAAACTGCCGGAAAATGGAAGAACAGGTATGGCCGGATGAAAGAGTGAAATCGATTATCAAGGATAATTATATTCTGGTGTCGTTATACGTAGATGACAGAAAAGTACTGGATGATGACAAACAGTTCCTGTACACGCTGTCTGACGGATCCAAAAAATCCATTCGCGAGGTGGGCGATTTTTACAGTTCAATGCAGGTGGAAAATTTCAACAATGCGTCCCAGCCCTTGTATGCATTGATCAGCCCCGATGAAAAACTGCTGACCCTGCCGGTTGGATATACCAGCAGTATCAAGGATTATGCAGACTGGTTACAGAAAGGGTTAGAAGCAAAGAAGATACTTGATGAGAAATCCGGTAAATAAGCCGGAGAAAAAATCAAACATATAAAAACAAAAAACCCACCGGTCGTACTCTGGTGGGTTTTTTAGTTAGGCGTCATTCTGTTCCAGCCTTCCGACAGCAAGCAATTCAGTTAACAAAGGGTCGGATGGAGGGCCAGAATGACAATATCTTTTTCCAATCTATTTCTCTTTCAAATTTAAGCAGTGATTTTCGTTTCCTTTCTTTTGCCTGTTAATGTTTTGTCAAGACGTAAATACTAATTAGACTTCAATTAAAGAGCGATTTTCTTTTGCACCATCATCTTGCGAAGGTTGATTAAACCATAACGCATACGACCGAGGGCTGTGTTGATACTGCAATTGGTCAGAGAAGCGATTTCTTTAAAGCTCAGGTCTGCATAGTGACGCAGGATGATCACTTCACGCTGATCGTCTGGCAGCAAATCGAGCATCTGACGAACACGATCGTGGCTCTGGCGCTTCATCATTTTTACATCGGCGCCGTCTTCTGTAAAGTTGAGCACTTCGAAAATGTCGCGGTCATCGCTTGTTTTGATGGCTGGGGTTCTCTTCACTTTGCGGAAATGGTCAACGCAAAGGTTGTGCGCGATACGCATGGCCCAGGGCAGGAATTTTCCTTCCTCTGTGTAGCGTCCGCCACGGATGGTGTCAATAATCTTGATCAGAACGTCCTGGAAGATGTCTTCCGCCAGGTACTTGTCTTTTACCAGGAAAAGAATAGATGTGTACATCTTGTCTTTGTGACGCAGTACGAGAATCTCTAAAGCATTTAAATCTCCATCCTGGAACTTTTGGATGAGTTCATGGTCGGTTTTCTGACGTAGTGAGGAATTCATAAACTTCTACGGGTTTTTGAAGGTGATAGGATATTATATAAAAGGATTTTAATTAAATTTTGGTTTTTCTGTGTAGAAGTGTAAAATGTCGATAGGCAGAGTTGGTTTAGTTTTCTGTTTATTGTACAAATTACTAACTAAAGATATACACTTTTTTGAAAAAACCAAACTTTAATAAAACTTTTAAAAATTTTACTCAATAACCCCTAGCAATTTATAGTCTGTATCCGCGCTCATTGTAATAATTTTGTCGTCCCATGTCTACAACCGCCTCCACAAAATCAAAGAAAAATAATAGCCCTGCTCTTGCAAAATCCGATGGAATTTATATAAAGGGCGCACGGGTGCATAACCTGAAAAATATTGACGTAACCATACCGCGTAATCAGCTGGTAGTGGTAACAGGTGTGTCCGGATCGGGTAAATCTTCCCTTACGATCGACACCCTATTTGCCGAGGGCCAGCGCCGTTATGCGGAAAGTCTGAGCGCATATGTCCGCCAGTTCATGGCCAGGATGGTTAAGCCAGACCTCGACTATATTAAAGGTCTCTGCCCGGCGATCGCCATTGAACAGAAAGTAATCACGCGTACACCCCGGTCAACAGTAGGCAGCATGACTGAAATCTACGATTACCTGCGCCTGCTGTTTGCCCGTATCGGTAAAACCATTTCCCCGGTATCGGGTCGGGAAGTGAAGAAAGACGATGTGCAGGACGTTATCCAGGCTATTACGGAATTGAAAGAAGGCGACAAGGTTCTTATCCTGGTTCCGTTCCGGCAGCATAAGAACCGCAAGCCGGCGGAAGAATTGAATATTCTGATGCAGAAAGGTTTTACCCGGGTATATGACGGAGAAATTCTTCGGATCGAAGACCTGCTCGAAGAGAAAGCCTGGAAACCTGGAAAGAATGCCTATGTATTAATTGACAGGATCGTTGTCAAGTCCTTTGATGAAGACGATCGTCACCGATTGGCGGATTCGATCGGAACGGCTTTTTATGAGGGCGAGGGCGAAATGCTGATTGAAGTAAATGAAAAGAACAAGATTCCTTTTTCTAACAGGTTTGAGCTCGACGGCATCCAGTTCGAAGAGCCGGTTCCCAACCTGTTCTCCTTTAATAATCCATTTGGCGCCTGCCCCACCTGTGAAGGATTCAGCCAGGTATTAGGGATCGATGCCGACCTGGTCATCCCCGACCGGCGGTTATCAGTCTATGAAGGAGGAGTAGCCCCCTGGAAGGGGGAGAAACTGGGATGGTGGAAAGAGCAATTCATCAAGGCTGCGAAGAAATTCGATTTTCCCATACACAAACCGATCATGGACCTTACCAAGGCACAGTACAAAACACTATGGGAGGGTAATGAATTTGCGCATGGTATTAATGATTTCTTCAAGGAAGTGGAGCAGAACCTCTACAAGGTCCAATACCGGGTACTGCTGTCGAGGTATCGTGGCAGAACACTCTGTCCCGATTGTCAGGGTTACCGACTGCGGAAAGAAGCATTATATATAAAGATACAGGGGAAACATATCGGTGAATTGTGTGAAATGCCGGTGAAAGACCTTGCCGAATGGTTTCATTCGTTGAAGCTATCCGAATTTGATCAGCAGGTGGCAAAAAGAATCCTGATCGAAATCAGGCATCGTTTAAAAACCCTGCTGGATGTGGGACTGGGGTACCTGACCCTTAACCGCCTGGCGAATTCACTGAGCGGTGGGGAAAGCCAGCGCATCCAGCTGACCCGTTCGCTGGGCAGCAATCTCACCAACTCATTATATATATTGGATGAACCCTCGATCGGGCTGCATGCCCGCGATACTGAAAAACTGATCGGTGTGCTGAAAGAACTGAGAGACCTGGGCAACACCGTTGTAGTAGTAGAGCACGATGAGATGATGATGAGAGAGGCCGACTATATTATAGATATGGGGCCCCTGGCATCTCACCTGGGTGGGGAGGTAGTAGCAGCCGGCCCGTATGATGAGATCATTGAAAACCCCCGAAGCCTGACTGGGAAATACCTGAAAGGCGAATTGACTATTGACGCGCCGAAGCATCCTCGAAAATGGAAAAGGTCTATTACTGTGGAAGGCGCCCGTCAAAACAACCTGCAAAATATTAATGTAGAATTTCCGCTGAACCTGTTGTGCGTGGTGAGTGGGGTAAGTGGAAGCGGCAAAACAACCCTGGTAAAACAGATTCTTTATCCAGGCCTTCAGAAGATCAAAGGGGAGATGTCGGAAAAAGTCGGGCTGCATAAAGCCATAACGGGGGATATCGATCTGATTACGCAGATTGAGTTGGTAGATCAAAACCCGATAGGTAAATCGTCCAGGAGTAACCCGGTAACTTATATTAAGGCTTACGATGAAATAAGGGAACTGTTCGCCTCTCAGCCATTGAGCAAGATGCGCGGTTTTCAGCCCAAGCATTTTTCCTTTAATGTGGATGGCGGTCGATGCGACACCTGTAAAGGGGAGGGTGAGCAGATCGTGGAGATGCAGTTCCTGGCCGATGTTCACCTCACTTGTGAAGTATGTGGAGGAAAGAGATTCAAAGAGGAAGTGCTGGAAGTAACTTACCACGAAAAAAGTATTTATGATGTGCTGGAGATGAGCGTGGATGAAGCCATAGACTTTTTCAGGAATGAAAAAGACATCATATCCCGTATAAAACCACTCAGTGATGTGGGGTTGGGATATGTGAAACTGGGGCAGTCTTCCGATACCTTGTCTGGCGGAGAAGCGCAAAGGGTGAAACTGGCTTCCTTTCTCGGCAAAGGCAAAGCGCAGGGACATATCCTGTTCATTTTCGATGAACCTACTACCGGACTTCATTACCATGATATCAAAAAGCTGCTGGTTTCCTTTAATGCACTGATCGACCAGGGTCATTCAATCATCGTGATCGAGCACAATACCGATGTTATCAAATCTGCCGACTGGGTAATTGATCTGGGGCCCGAGGCCGGAGACGGTGGGGGACAACTGGTGTTTGAAGGAACACCGGCTGATTTGAAAAAAGTTGCCGGCAGTCATACAGCCCGTTACATAGACCTGTAACCAGGCTTTCAGGGTATTTTAACACCAGTTACCGATCAGGTTCTGTTTCTTTGTTCAACATGAAAAGGATTCTATTGGTAAGTCTTGCGCTCATCGGGTGGGTGATTAGTTCCCGGGCCCAACCCGTGTCGGTGAACGAGCTATTCACTTTACTCGATGCCCGACAATATACTATTGATACATTAATGAAGTCGAAAGGCTACCGCATTCTTGAAAAAGAAAATGACAGCAATTCCAGGCTGCAGTATTATACCAACCTGGAACGAACGCCTTCCGGCAACTGGGTGCGATCTGTTTCCATTACCAATATTGAAACGGATCATCTTCAAAGCAGAATTGTTTTATATAGAACTTACCGGAAGAAAGAATATGCCGATATCGCCGCCTGGCTGTTGTACAATGGTTTTCAGACAACCGGAAGAGTGAATTTTGGAGATTCGCAGCAGTCCACTTTCTCAGATGGCAAGCGAAAACTGGTGGTAAAGCAAACCCGCCAGAAACTGCCCAGTGGTGTGCCGGTGATGTCGTATGAAATCGAGTTGTCTAAATAAAGAAAAACCGCGACGAACATTCGCCGCGGTAATCAGTTCATAGGGATAATACCTTCGTCGCTTTTATTGCTTGATCAGTTTGAAAGTCTGGTCGTTTACTTTCAAAATATAGATACCGGCTTTGGCCTGGTCGTTGATCGTAATGGCATTGGCCCCGGAAATACGGAAAGAAACCTGCTGGCCGGTTGCATTGAATAATCTTACATTTTTCTGGTTCAATTCAGCAGCGCTGATACCTACCAGTTGTATTTCATTTTTAAAAGGATTCGGGAATACGCTGGTAACCTTAGTATTTCCTTTTCCAACGTTTACATACACCACTTTGGAGTATTCGAATTTCGCGTCGATGTCTACCTGCTTCAGGCGATAGAACACATTCGAAGAACCTGCCACTTTATCGGTGAATTGATAACTCAACTGACGTGCTGAGTTTCCGGCCGCACCGATCTCACCAATAGCATAAAAATTTCTCCCATCGGTGCTTTTTTCAATGATGTACTTGTTGCTGTTCAGTTCAGCGGCGGTGGTCCAGTCGAGGCGGATGCTGTTTTCGTTTACAATCCTGCCGGTAAATCCTGTTAACCGTACGGGTAAGGAAGCAGCGGCAGGAACCAGGGCGGTACAGCAACCCTGTGAGCGGCAGGTTGAAACCCTTACAGGTGTTTGATTACAGGGATAAACAAAGGCTGCAAATCCGGTAGCATCGGTATTGACATTTGCGCCGCTGGCACTGGAGATCGGTACCAGGTTCGGACCAAACAGCGTTACCAGGGTATTGGGCAGCATGTTTTCTACGTACACCACACAAACCTGCTGACCATTGACAAAATAACTGAAGTTCCGTACAACCGGTGGGTTGGTGGTAGAACAGGCGAATTGCGCCCTAAGCGGTTGGAAAAACAGACAAAGCAAGAGCACCCATGATGAAAAGTAAATTTTCTTCATACACAACTAATTTAACGGTAAATGAATAACGTCTTCAGGGAAACGAAGTAGCTTGTGCCAGACGGCACGGGTAGATTTCCTCGGGTATGATTAGGGGTAAGAAGCCAGTATCAGGGGAGACGGCAAAAGTATTAAAATAGTTGTATCGAGGTCAATTTGTGGAAAACATTATCTCAGGCGATCGGCACTTTTAATGAGCTTGTCGTCTTTATAAATACCTCGAATGGCCAATACAAGGAAAATGGGTATAAAGAAAGTGAGTACTGATGTGAGCGCCAGTTTTCCTTCGGTGAATTTTGTTGTTTCCCGGAAGTATAAATAAATACTGAGCAAACTGATCCCTAACGATAACAATGTCAAACGCATTTGCATTTTACGGTCTTTGTATAGAAAAATCACTATCAGGCTGATCACGGCTACTGCAACGGTGAGAATCAACAGGAGAAAATTATTGACGGCAGTCAATTCTACGAAAGTCTTTGTGAGAGAAGCGTCGGTCTTATTGCCGGTATAAAAAGCAAAACGAAGGGTAGCCAGGGCTACCAGTGAGGCTAAAGTCAACCAAAGTGTCTGAATTCGCTGGATCATTTTTGCAGGTTTCAGCCGCAAGATATTCAATTCATTCCAATCAGGCATTGAATTTATCATTGCCGGAATGCCATTAAAAAAGGGCTGCCTTACAGGGCAGCCCTTGTGGTTGGAGGTTAGCGGCGGTAAAACTATCTTTTGGTGAAAGATTCCATCACATTCATGTCACCGTTGCAAATATTAAGATTGACCCAGGAGTCTTCCCCTTCCATGTGAACGATGTAAACAAGGTATCCATCCAGGGTAATTTCCTGGATTCTGGTGATCTTGAAATCATAGTAAACAGATTTGACCATGGCGCGGATATCTTTCGGAAGCAGATTCTCGCTGTAGTAACGGGTAGTCGATTGCCAATTGCCTTTACGATCGTAATCCGACCGGCACTGTACACCTTCTTTTTCATACTTGACAATAAAACTGCCATCCTTGGTGGTGTACCAGCTTTCTTTGCCGTCGCTTTTGATCGTTTTTTTGAAATTTTTCAGTGCGCGATTATTGATAGCTCCGGATGCAGATCCGGATGTGCCGGCTAACCCGATCTCGGGAATGGTTACACTGGCAAAACTTTGTGAAGCGGAGGTTTGCGCGTATCCCTGACCGATGAACAGTATCATCGAAATGCTGAGGGCTAAAAAAATCTTTTGCATAAGAGAAGGTTTAATAGTTAATGTATTGATCTTACCATTTCGAAACGGAGCACAACTGATTAGTCGCAGACAGGCGAGTAAGGGTAAACAGGAATAAAATATTTTTTTATCCCTTACATATTAATTATATTCAATATTACATACACTGGTTATGGTATCTGGTCTGCCACTCTCTGAGCAGGAAATCCTTGACAGCCTGTTGCTGGACGGTCTGCCGCGCCAGCGGGCAGAAGATCAATTGTTCCGGCAATTTGATTACCTGATCAGGGAAGGAATGAAAAAGCACTCGCTCACCGAAGAAGATTCCTTTGATGCCTATTCCGATACGATTTTAGCTGCGATTGAACATATTTCCCGACGTTCCTTTGAACAGAGATCCTCACTGAAAACATGGATTTTCCAGATTTTTCATAACAAATGCGTTGACCTTATCCGGAAAAGAACGACAAAGAAAAGCAGCATCTACCTGACGAGATCGATTGATGAAAAACTGATGTCCCTTTCCGATAGTACCCGGGATGTGATTGAGCAGTTGATTCGCCAATCCGATCACGCGTCACTTCGGGATCGGCTTCGTCAAATCGGCGAATCCTGTCAACGCCTGCTGACTTTGTGGGCTGAGGGATACGCGGATAAAGAGATCACCGCAATGATGGAATATAAATCGGCTGATGTAGTAAAAACTTCCAGACTGAGATGCCTGGAAAAACTAAGAGCCCTGTATCAGTCACATTAACGAGCAAACATGACCGACGACCTGTCATATATAGAAGACTATTTCAATGGCCTGTTGACCACGGAGGAACAACAGGCATTTGAAAAGCGGCTGGTAGAAGATACTCAACTGGCCGAACAGGTCGGATTTTATCTATCCACCATACACAGCATTCGGGAGCCTTTTGTTCAGCAGCGGAAACAGCATTTCAGGAATCTGTATCAACCGGCAGCACCGGTGGTTTCGATCAGGAAATACTGGATCTATGCAAGTTCCGCAGCTGCTGTATTGGTGGTGGCGGCACTTTTATTTTTCCGATCCTCTTCACCCGTTTCGCTGGCGGATGATTTTATTCAAAAAAACATCAGGGAGCTGTCGGTAAAGATGGGTGCTGGTGACAGCCTAGAAAGAGCAAAAGAGTTATACAATCTCAATAAATTACAGGAATCGCTGGTCATCTTTCGGGCACTTTCCCGCGACAGCCTGCCAACTGATGCCCTGAAATTTTCAGGATTTGTTTACCTGCGGCAGCAGAACTACGACAAAGCTGTCAGCTGCTTTCAGAAAATGGAAAGCAGTCAACTGCAAAACAATCCTGGTGCTTTCTATCACGCACTCACCCTGATGAAAAGAAACGAGAAGGGCGACAAAGAAGCGGCGAAAACCCTGCTGAAAACGGTGGTGGATAATCAACTGGCTTATGCGGAAGTCGCTGCCGGTTGGTTGCAGAAAATGAAATAATTCGCGCCCATGGGTTATTGAACAGGTAACCAGTTGGGAGCGATTATTATACATTACTCTTAAATCAACCGTTATGGCTACGAACAAATCAACAGCCCTGATCAATCATGGCTTGTTATTATTCCTGCTGGCTCTGAGCATTTCCTCCTGCAAGTGGCTCTTTGGCGATGATAAGAAAGCCGACCCGGGGGCGGATGTACAGGTCAGTGAGTTGAATTGGAATGTTCTGTTTACAGAGAATACCAGTACAACGGAAAGAGCCGCGACCATCCAGGCAATTGAAGATTCCGTTAAGAAATTTTATGAGAAGTATCCGCATGTACGTCCCCGCTTCCACGTATTCTTTTGCCCCTGCGATTCGAGTCTCTACACCATCAACATTCAACTGCTCAATGGTGCCGGTCAGTCCGTGTCAGCCCCTCCGGCCCCCCCGCCCGGACCCAACGGAAGCGGCGACTATGCTCATGTACAATTCCTGGCCGATAACATGAAGATCGATGAGCTGGAGCCTGATACCGGAAGTGTTACTCATGGCGCCCGGGTGATGGTTGACAGCAGAGCCGTTAACGACAGTGCTTTACTGGCGATTATCGATACAGGTATCGATACCACTTTTTTTGATCCACGTTTCAGAAAACTAATGTGGAGAGAGGGAGACGGAACCACGATGTACAATTTCATTCCCGGTCAGCCAACCAGTCAGTTCCTCGACGATCATCCGAACAAACACGGCACAACTGTAACCGCACTGGCGCTAAACAATATTGGAGACAGTTCACAATATCCCCGTATCATGGTGCTCAAAGCGCTCGATAAAGATAAAGTTGGAAGTACTTTTTCAGTGAGCTGTGCCCTCAGCTATGCCATTCAGCATCGCGCCCAGGTCATCAATGCCAGCCTCGGTTACAAAGGTAAACCCGACCCGATTTTGCGATGGTATCTCGCCAAATCAGACCGCGAAAAGAAAGCGGTGGTTTTCGTAGCTGCCGGCAATGCGGGCGGAGGCAGAAATTCTGGTATGTATTGTTCCTCCACGATTAATCCGGGGAATCTGTTAACGGCCAGCAATCCGTTCTATCCCGCATTATTCAGTACAGAGCTTAACAATGTGATAGCTGTTACCGGTCTTAGCGGTTCGTTTAAGCCATGTTATTACCAGAATTATTCGAGAGAATACATTACACTGGGCGTGGTAAACCGTGTGAATTGCTGTATGTACAAGATCCCTTACTATAATCAGTATTACGAGGGTTCTTCCTATGCTACACCCGTTGCCGCCGGACTGATGATGGGTTGCCTGCTGCGCAATCAGGTGGTGATGTCTTCCGCACTTACAGACTGGAAATCAAATTATGTAAAACGAGGTCCTTCCACCTATACACAGGGAGGGCAATACATTCAGCCGCTGCATGAATAGAATAATTAACAGATGGCTAAAAGGATTATGGCTGACGGCGATTTTGCTCTCAGCCTGCCTTTTTTATGGGTACAGTCAATGTCCACCCGGGACGGAGCTTTGGAATAAGATTATCTGGCTGAGGGATTCATCGGGGTTTTCTCCGGCGGCGCAGTTTAAAGAACTGGCTCCTTATCTTGAAAATGTCAAGGCCTGCCAGACATCACCGGATTCGGCGGTGGTATTGCTGTATCAGCGTCTGGGGTGGCTAAATCATAGCCTGGGTAATTTTGATCAAAGCCGTCAGTTACTAGAACGCTCCATCTACGAATACAAACGGAATGGAATCAGTATGAAGGGCGATCGCCTGCTGATCATGCGCAGTTACAACAATCTCAGGATTTGCCTCGAGTCGCTGGGAGAGTTGAATGCCGCCCGTGCTGCCCGCGATAGTTGTATCAGCATCGGTGTACGGGAAGGAACTGGGGCCAACCTGGTAGTTCCCCTACTGTATTCTCAAATGACCGATCATTTCAGAATGGGCGACTATTACCGGGTGCTGGAAGAAGCGGAATTGGGAGAGAAACTAACAGAGTCGCACAAGGAAGAAATTGCCTCTGTGGATTATTACCTCAAAGGCTTCCCGGCAGAGAAACTGAATGCCCTGATCTTTCTGAAGAAATTTGAAGAAGCCGGACAGATCATTAAATCCATCATTGGCTCTCTTCATCCCGGCAGGGATGATGCTTTCCTGGCTACTTATTATCAGTTGTACGCCCGTACGGTAGAGCAATATGACTGGAAAAAGGCGCTATCATATTATGAGCAATCATTTAATTTTTACCGGAAAACCAAGAACACTATCGGATGTGCTCAAACGATGAATAATGCGGGATTTAATATATTCTTTACCTTATTGAAAGACTATCCCGGGGCTCTCCGGTATTACCAGCGCGCCCTGCCGTTTGCGGAAGGCGAAGAAGTTGCCAATATTTTACAGAATATCGCAAATGTTCAACTGATGTTGGGAAAGTATGACTCTTCTCTCTATTTTTTTCAGCAGGCGTATAAACACACCCTGGGTAGTTATGAAAAAAGTCAGATTCCCTTTATCCTGCAAGAACTGGTACAGAAAAATTACAGTGAATACCTTATTGATCTGCTATTATCGGAAGCTGAGGCCTATCGAATGAAATACCGGTTGCTGGGCAGAAAGCCAGATCTTCAGCTGGCTATCGACAATTACAGATTGACCGATCGGGTTTTCTCCGCGGTTCAAAAACAACAGGGCACTTTATTATCTCGCTTATATCTCAGAAGTATGGGTCGAAGGTTGTACGAACCTGCCATTGATGCCAGCCTGTCTGCCTACGACCAGGAGTCTGCCTTTTATTTTTTTGAACAGAGCAGGTCTGCGCTGTTGTTCGAGCAATTAAAGGAACAGTATATGTTCAATCCAAAGGAGCTGGGCTCGATTCATCTTCTTAAAAAGCAAATCAGGGATCTGGAGATACAAAAGGATACACTGCCCCCTTCCGACAAACAATTCACTGATGTCAACAAGCAATTATTTACGTTAAGGCAAAACGAACAGACACTACGAGAAAATATTCGCCGGAATAATCCCGTGTTCTTTCAGAGCCAGATAGATTCATCGATTGTCAGCCTGAAAGATTTCAGAAAAGCTTTTTTTCCAGCTAACGGATCGTTTGTAGAAATGCTGGTGGGCGACAGCGCAGTTTTTGTGATGATGGTGACAGAAAATGAAGTGTCTGTCAAAAAGATCTCTTTGCCGGAATATCAAACAGCTGCTGAACAATTTATCGCACAGGTGAGTGGGGTAGACCAGCAGAATATTAACTATTATGCTTTCAAAACCGCCTCAGCCAATTTGTTCAACCTGATTTTTGGCTCTCTATTACTCCCGGACGGGCCGGTGGTTATTTCTCCCGGAGGCCGGTATTTTCCATTTGAAGCGCTCATCGTTCAGCAGGGGCCAGGAAAAGGGAAATACCTGCTGGAGCAACATCCCATTTACTACACTTATTCAGCCGCATACTGGATGAATCTTTTCGAAAGGCCTGCGAAAAGTACTGGTTCCATTCTGGGTCTGGCACCTGTTACTTTTGGAATACAAACAGGTTTGCCTGCTTTACAGGGTAGTGAACAGTCTATGAAAAATATCCTCTCGCATTTTGCTCAGTCAAAAGGGCTCTTTAACCAGGAAGCTTCACGCCGGAATTTCTTTAAAGAGTTTTCAAATTTTCAAGTTGTTCAACTCTATTCTCATGCGTCTGATAGCAGCGAACGGGGAGAGCCTATCATCTGGTTAGCAGATTCAAGCATCCTTTTGTCGGAACTGATCAATGATGCACAACCTTCCTGCCGGTTGATTTTATTATCTGCCTGTCTGACTGCGAATGGTCAGGCATATGTCGGGGAAGGGGTATTCAGTTTTAACCGCGGATTTGCGGCCCTGGGTATTCCATCGGCCATCGCCAATTTATGGGAAGCCGATAGCAGGGCTACTTACCGGTTGACGGAGAAATTCTATGAGTTTCTTTCAAAGGGAATGAATACGGATGAAGCATTGCGACAGGCGAAGTTGTCGTTACTCGCCAGTGGCGATTTCAACCTACCGTACTATTGGGCCGCGCCGGTATTAGTCGGCAGATCGGAGAAAATAATTCTGGAGAAAGCCGGTCCGGGGATGTGGCTTTATTTCATAGCAGCAATGGTGGTTTTGATGGCAGGGGTTGTTGGGTGGGTGAGAAAGTCAAAAGTGAAAAGTCAAAAGTCAAAATTCAAAAGTCAAAAGTGAAAAGTCAAAAGTGAAAAGTCAAAAGTGAAAATTCAAAATTCATAAGTCGTTAGCCGCCGCTAACTCGCAGGGCGTAGAAGGAACGCGGAGGGCGCGAAGAAGAAAATCAAAATTCAAAAATCAAAAGTCAGAATTAAAAATTCAAAAGCGTTAAGCCGCCGCTAACTCGCAGGGCGTAAAAGGAACGTGGAGGGCGCATGGAAGAAAGGCAAATGTTATACGCGTTAGCCGCCAAATGTCAACTAAACGATAAACGATAAACTTGAAACGATAAACTTGAAACGATAAACGCGCTAACCGCAAACCGCAAACAGCAAACAGCAAACCGCAAACCGCAAACCAATCGACTTTGCATTCCTATACGCTACCAGTAATTTTTGACTTTTTAATTTTTACTTTTGACTTTTGACTTTTTCTCACCCCAATTCCGGATATAACGGAAATTGTTTCATGAATTCTTTCACTTCGCCTTTTACGCGCTGGATGGTATTGTCGTCATCGGCATTTGTCAGTACAGTATCAATCAGTGATACGACCGTTTCCATATGCGATTCATTCATACCTCTCGTAGTGATGGCCGGCACGCCAACACGAATGCCGCTGGTGACAAAAGGAGATTTGTCATCGAAGGGAACCGCGTTTTTATTCAGGGTGATATGCGCTTTGTCAAGCGTTTCCTGCGCTTTTTTACCGG
The DNA here is from genome assembly GCA_044226045.1 of Chitinophagaceae bacterium. Lineage (GTDB taxonomy): Bacteria > Bacteroidota > Bacteroidia > Chitinophagales > Chitinophagaceae > Endoryza. Next base: position 18,471 of record JBGAHR010000006.1, on the reverse strand, counting down.
TAATATTCTTATTCCTGAGATCGATCAGCATCAGGTGATTGTCTGTGCCTTCGCTGATGAGGTTGTAGCCACGTTTTACGAAAGAAGCCGCCATTGACTGGGCATTTCGAATGATCTGTTTTCCGTAAACCTTGAATTCATCGGTAAGGATTTCTCCAAACGCAATCGCTTTTGCAGCGATCACGTGTTCCAGTGGTCCGCCCTGTGTGCCCGGGAAAACCGCCAGGTCGAGCAGTTGGCTCATCGTACGAAGATTACCTTTAGGATCTTTGATACCCCAGGGATTTTCGAAATCATGACGAAGCATAATAATCCCACCTCTTGGTCCGCGAAGCGTCTTGTGTGTGGTAGAGGTTACGATATGACAATGATCGAATGGGTCATTCAGCAAACCTGCTGCGATCAGTCCGGCAGGGTGAGCGATATCGGCCAGAACAATCGCGCCAATTTTATCGGCCACCGCCCTGATTCGGGCATAATCCCATTCACGGCTATAGGCGGAAGCTCCGCAGATGATCATTTTGGGCTTTTCTTCCAGTGCTTTCTTTTCCAGTTGGTCGTAGTCGACCAGGCCCTCTTTGGTTACTCCATAGTGGATTGCCTGGTAAGTCTTGCCGCTGAAGTTGGCCGGGCTTCCGTGTGTAAGGTGGCCACCCATGCTCAGGTCCAGGCCCAACACCTTTTCACCCGGTTTGAGAACCGCCAGGAAGACGGCTCCATTGGCCTGCGCTCCGCTATGTGGTTGTACGTTGGCCCAACTGGCATTGAATACTTTTTTCAGGCGGTCGATGGCAATATTCTCAATTTCATCCACCACTTCACATCCTCCATAATAGCGTTTGCCCGGATAGCCTTCTGCATATTTATTGGTCGGCACGGTTCCCATCGCCTGCATGACCTGCAGCGAAGTGAAATTTTCTGAGGCGATCAGTTCAATACCGTTGCGCTGGCGTTCCAGTTCCTTGTTGATGAGGTCGAATATCAGTTGATCTTTTTGCATGCTGTGTAGGAGAGTTTGTGGAATGAATGGTGGAATGTCAAATTCACGGCGCAAAGTTAAGCCAGCCCGGTGATTCATTCCCCAAATTTTGTTTGAATGAAATGTCCTATTTTCGTTCGCTTTTTAATTCTAACTAAACTCCCATCCCGGGATCGGGGCATGAAGGCAATTATACCAGTAGCAGGCGCAGGTACCAAACTGCGACCTCATACCTATACACAACCCAAGGCTTTAATACCACTGGCGGGTAAGACTATCCTCAGTATCATCGTAGACCAGCTAAGAGAGGCCGGCATACAGGAGTTCATATTTATCGTCGGGTACCTGGGTGAGAAAATAAAAGATTATGTGGCAGAAAAATACCCCGACCTGAGGGTTCATTTCGTGCAGCAGTCGGACCGCTACGGTATCGGCCACGCCATCCAGCTTACGCGGGAGATCGTTGGCGAGGACGAAATGTTTATCGTACTGGGCGATACGATTTGCGAGTACGACGTAAAAGCTGTCATCGATACCCCTCACTCGGTTTTAGGAGTGAAAAAGGTAGATGACCCGCGAAGCTTCGGGGTAGCGGAAATCGGGGAAGACGGTTTCATTACCAAAGTGGTAGAAAAGCCCCAGATACCCAAGAGCAATATGGCGCTGGTAGGGATTTATAAAATAAAGGAGACTTCATTCCTCTTCAGCTGTATCGAAAGCAATATTCGCAATGAGGTTAAGAGCCATGGCGAGTTCAGCATCACCGATGCACTTGAATGTATGATTGCTCATGGCGCCAGGTTCCAGTCTTTCAAAGTGCAGAACTGGTTCGACTGCGGTAGAAAAGAAACCCTCCTGGAGTCCAATGCCACCCTGATGAAGAAATTTGGGGGGATGATTGCCGACGACCATGTTTTTGAGAACTGTATCATCGTTCAGCCCGTCAGCATTGCTCCCGGTTGTGAAATCAAAAATTCCATTATCGGGCCGAATGTTACCATTGGTGAAAAGACTAATATCAGCTATTCCATTGTAAAAGATTCAATTATTGGGTCTTTTGCAGACCTGTACGATATTGTTCTGACCCATTCCCTGATCGGCAGCGATACCGAAGTAAAAGGGGAAAGCCGAAGTCTGAACATTGGTGACAACACGGAAATCGACCTGGGGGAATCGTAAAAAAAAAGAGCCGGGCCGGCGTATGGAAATGCTGAAAAGCAGCGTCTAAGAGCTCTGGGTCACCCTTTTCTCAGGGTTATCCACTAATTTATCCGCCTTGTTTTACTGAATGGAGTTAATTCGTACCTTTCGGTCCTGATGCAACAGTTGATAGAGTTCCAGTGTCTTTATCACCCAGGATTGAACCGGATTGACCGATTTTATTAGAATCAAGGAAAACCAAATGTTATGAGAGTCCCTAAACAATTCTTGTTGCTTTCTCTTTTCAGCGTAGCATTTGTCTGCGCGAAAGCCAACAACGACAATTCCAAGGTTGAAAAAAAGGGTGAACCATCCATCAATGGTTCTGTTTCAGACGCCGATAGCAAAAAGCCGGTGCCTGGAGTAACCGTGTCAATAACCGGGAAGGGACTCGACAAAAAAGAAACACTCACTACGGACGCTTCCGGCAACTTCCGCACAAACGCACTCGTTCCAGGTGAAGTAACCATTATTCTGGAGAAAAAAGGCTACAGAACCTACCGTAAGGAGGGAGTGATGATAAAAGAAGGTTCCACACTAAAGCTGACCATGGATATTGAAGAGGAAGATGATGATGATGGTGGCGTTTTCCATCCGTTGCTTCGGATGATTGATGGAGAATAGGAGCGTTTCGCGTTTCACGTTTTGCGTTTCACGTTTTACCATAGCTTTTAACTTTTGCCTTTCTCCTTAGCGCCCTCTGCGGTGCTTGGAGCTCTCCGCGTTCCTTTTACGCCCTGCGAGTTAGCGGCGGTCTATCTCTTTTGAATTTTGACTTTTGAATTTCTCCTTAGCGCCCTCGGCGGTACTTGGAGCTCTCCGCGTTCCTTCTACGGCCTGGGAACTAGTGGTGGGTATTGAATTTTTACTTTTGACTTTTGACTTTTGACTTTTGCCTTTTGCCTTTTGAATTTTGACTTTTAAATTTTCACTTCCCTCTCCCTTGTACAAAAAAAAACAGGGCTGAGAACAGCCCCGTGTTACTAACAGACATGAGAAAACTCTAATCTAGATCTATGTTGAAATGTCCACTCTCTTTTTTAATGGTAGTTTTCTTTTTGAAATACTTTCCGTACTTCTGATTCATCTCATCCGGGATTTTTTTACCATTAATAGATATCTGGCCATTTTCGTATTCAATTTTGTAGTCTTCGCGGGTGCTCAGCAGTCCATCCGTTTCCATGGAATAGATCATTTCCTGGTAGCCTTTCAATTCTTCCTTGGCTTTTTCAATTTCTTTACGGGCCTTGGCCATTTCATCCTTCATGTTCAGCTTCTCCAGTTCCAGATCGGCCTTGCTGCGTTTGATCTCTTCTTTCGCCTTTTCCAGCTCTTTTTTAATGTCTTCGAAATTGATTTTTGACAATTCGCTTTGCAGCTCTTTCTTCATTTCCGCCTGGCTTTTTTCCATCTCCACTCTGGCTTTCCGCATTTCTTTACGAGCTTTTTCCAGGCTGGCCTTTACCTCTTCATTCATTTTATCGAAGTCAACGTCTTTCATCGACTTTTCCATCTCAGCCTCGATCTTGTCAAAATCAGCTTTGTTGAGAGATTTTTCAATTTCAGCCTTTAATTTTTCGACGTCGATTTCCATCAGCGCTTTTTCCGTTTCCAGTTTCGCTTTGTCGAGGTCCAGTTTTTCCAAAGAACGCTCCAGTTCTTTTTTTATGTCAGCGAAATTGATATCAGGAACATTGTCCAGGCTTTTCGCGGCATTATCCAATTCTCTCAATTCGAAGTCAAGGTCGCGATCTCCCGCCAATCTTTTCTCGCGTTTGTTTTTCTGCGGAATAGTGTCGGTAATAACGGTCTTGTTTGATGATGAATTGCCTGATGGTTGTTGTTTCCAGGCTGCCAGGGTGATGATGGCAGCAACGCCTGCGAAGGGCAGGCCCCATTTGATGATTGTTGAGGATGCTTTCATGGCTTTTGGTGCAATTGGTTAATTACGATGTTCTTCGTATAAAATTACGAGCAAATGCGAAATATGTTGCACCGTTCATCATCTTTTGAAAATTTTAACAGCTGCCATAGCCAGGCGATCGCCGACTTTGATAAGCGTATGAATGACCATGATAGTCTTATGAAAGGAACAAAACTGCTCCGTTTCTCCAATGAAAAATGGATTTTTTAAAACAGCCTGCTGACAAAAATATGACAGGAACTATAATTTTTTACCCAGTTACCCCCGGTCATTTGAATTTGCTGTCTATATTTTACATCAAGGGGATTTGGCGTTTATGGTTTATCGTTTCTCGTTGGTTTGCAGTTTGCGGTTTGCGGCTTACACGTTTAGCGTTTTACGTTTCATGTTTCACGGTTCATTTTGCCCAGGCTACTCCCAAATCTCAAATAGCATTTAGTTTTGAATTTGTCACATTCGTCATCCGTGATCCGTAATTGTATTGGCACATTGACCAATTGACTAATTGACCAATTGTTTTCCATCCGTCATCCGTAATCCGTAATTGAATTGGCTCATTGACCAATTGACTAATTGACCAATTGTTTTCCATCCGTCATCCGTAATCCGTAATCCGTAATTGAATTGGCACATTGACCAATTGACTAATTGACCAATTGTTTTCCATCCGTCATCCGTAATCCGTAATCCGTAATTGAATTGGCTCATTGACCAATTGACTAATTGACCAATTGTATTCCATCCGTCATCCGTAATCCGTGATCCGTAATTGAATTGGCACATTGACCAATTGACTAATTGACCAATTGTATTTTATCCGTCATCCGTCATCCGTAATTCGTAATTGAATTGGCAAATTGTTTCTTCCGCTTATGCTTTTCGGAATGCCCATTTCCACATTTCCTTCCAGGTAACTTTTTTACCGTACAACAAGATGCCTGTTCGGTAAATTTTCGCAGCCATCCAGGTGGTTCCCAAAAATCCACCTATCAGCAGCACGCCACTCAGTAACAATTGCCACAACGGAACACCATTGGGAATACCATGGGCAATCCGGGCCATCATCACTACCGGTGAGGTTAAGGGAAACAGGCTGCCAAACACCGCTATACCGCTGTTGGGATTGTTAACGGCTTTTGTCATGATCACTATCGCAAAAATGATCGGCATGGTGATCGGTAACATGAGACTTTGAGCATCCTGCGGATCTTCATTGACGGCACTGCCTACGGAAGCGAACAGGGAAGAGTAAAGCAGGTAGCCTCCGAGGAAATAAAATATAAAGCAGCCGATGATCAACGGCAGGTTGATGGATGACAAAGCCTTTGTTATTCCCGCAGCGGCACCGCTGTTTTGTGCTGCCTGAACGGCCTGAACTGCTCCGCCTCCGGGCATAGGCGTGGAAGAGGCATGGCTGGCCAAATCGGGGCTGATCATTACCATCACAAACTGTAATCCCACCAGCAGCACAGCCCAGATCAGGAATTGTACGAGGCCAACAGCGCCGATACCAATGATTTTTCCCATCATCAATTGGTAGGGCCGGGCGCTGCTCACAATCACTTCCGCGATACGGCTTACTTTTTCTTCCATTACCCCTCTCATCACCATCGTGCCATACACAAATAACACGATATAGATCAGGAAGCCGGTGATATAACCCACAATCGAACTAAGCTCGGTGCGTCCTTCATTTTCGCCAGCGCTTCCCGAAAGAGGTATAAACGATATATCATTCGAATGCTGAAGACTGTCTAAACGGGATTTGGGGATCTGCAGTTTGGCAAACCGAACGTCTTCGAGCGCCTTGTTGATTTTCTTCTCAATATTGGCTCTGTTCACCAATCCAACGGTATTGGCCGTACGCAACTGAAGCGAATCTTTCCCCAGGGCATTGAAAGTATCCGGTACATACAGATATCCGTCAAATTCCTTGCTTTCGACTCTTTTCCGGGCGCTGCTGGTATCGTCGACAATCAGCTTGAACTGTATGTCGCCATCCTTCTTTTCAATGGAATCGCTAAATACTTTTGCCTTATCTACAACAGCTATCTTGTAGCTGTCTCCGCTCACGGAGAAATAAATCATCAACCCATAAAAGCCGAAAATCAGCAAGGGAAGCAGGATGGTACTCAGCAGAAATGTTTTTTTCTTAACTCTGGTAAGAAATTCCCTTTGGGCTATAATCCAGGTCTTGTTCATATAATTCGTTTAAGCAGTAATTTTTTCAAATTGACGGGACAGTGGTGTGTTTTCAACCAGGCGGATGAATATTTCATTCAGGGAGGGAAGGATTTCATTGAATGAATGAACCGCTTCGCCTTTGTCGATGAAATATTTCAATACGTCATTTGGTTTCTGACCATCGTGAATTTTAACCACCAGGTGATCATCACGGCGATTTATCACCTCGAAGATTGTATTGGAGGCAACCCCATCGAGCTTTTCCAGACCGATGCTGAAAAGGTTCTCCTTGAATTGCTGTCGCACCTGTTTTACCGTACCGTCGAGAATCTTCTTGCCTTTATTCACCAGTATAATATGATCGCAGATTTCCTCAACCTGTTCCATGCGGTGGGTACTGAAGATGATACTGGCACCTCTTTTGGCGAGGTTGTAAATTTCATCTTTGATCAGTCCGGCGTTGACCGGATCCAGTCCGCTGAAAGGTTCGTCGAGAATGATCAGTTTGGGTTCATGTAAAACAGTGGTAACAAACTGCAGTTTCTGGCTCATCCCTTTGCTGAGGTCTTCGACTTTCTTGTTCCACCAGCTTTGCATTTCAAACCGCACAAACCATTCTTTCACTTTCGCCGTGGCGTCCTGCTTCGACAATCCTTTCAATTGCGCGAGATAAACTGCCTGTTCGCCAATTTTCATTTTTTTGTACAGACCCCGTTCTTCCGGCATATAACCGATCTGAACGATATCGCGAAGCGGGTCAAAGGGTTTGCCGTTGAACAGGATTTCTCCTTCATCCGGATAAAAAATACCCGTAATCATTCGGATCAGGGTTGTTTTTCCCGCTCCATTGGGTCCTAACAATCCGAAAATGCTCCCTTGCGCGAGGTTGAAGCTGATATCATCCACCGCTTTTTGGGTAGCATAATACTTTTTAAGGTTTTTGACCTCGAGAATATTCATATTGCTGATTTATTAGTCATGTATTTGACCGGATAGCTTTCCAGGAAACGCATCCTGCCTATTGGTAGCCGATTGCAGGGAAATGTTACAGGCCGGATTATTTTTTCCGTGCGAGAATTTACTGCAATTTCGCACGAAATTGGAAAGAATCATGAAAGTAATTCCGAGGGTAGTCTTGCTTTTTGTGCTGGTAATGGCATTATCCAGTTGGGGTTTTTTGGTACACCGGACCGTAAACCAACTGGCCGTTTATGAACTTCCGTCGGGGATGCAGCCTTTCTTTTACAAAAATATGGAGTATATAGTCCGTTTTTCGGTCAGGCCGGATCAACGGAGGAATGAAGATGCAACGGAAGCCACCAAGCACTTCATAGACCTGGAAATTTTTGGAGATTCAGCAGCCTGGAAAATGCCGTTGCAATGGGCGGAAGCGCAGCAACGATATACAAAAGACTCATTGCTGAAATATGGCTATGTACCCTACTATATTATTACGATGAAAGATAACCTGGTGAGGGCTTTTCGCAATCGCCAGAAGGATAGTATCCTTTTTTATGCTACTGATCTGGCCCATTATATCGGGGATGCGCATGTTCCCCTGCATACCTCCGTTAATTATGATGGTCAGCTGACTAATCAGCGTGGGCTGCACGCGCTCTGGGAATCGGTGGTGCCGGAACTGGAACTCACCAGCTATCGTTTAAGCAGTCGGCACAAGGCGAAATACCTGGCATCACCGGAACAATCTGCCTGGAATGCCGTAAGAAGCGGCTTTGTATTGCTCGATGATGTATTCGAAAAAGAGAAAGAAGCCAGCAAGGCGTTTACTGATTCCACCAAGTACCGGATTCAAATCAGGAACGGCCGGGAAGTGAAATACTATACTTCGGCTTTCGCAAAAGAATATGCCCGATTACTCGGAAATACCATCAATACACAATTGATTCGCTCTGCGGACCTCGTTGCAGATTTCTGGTACACCGCCTGGGTGGATGCCGGTAAGCCTGATCTCGATGGTTTAATCAACAATCCGCTTACCAGCGCCGAAATCAAACAATGCAAGGCAGAAAAAAAAGCCTTCAGGCATAATCAACTGATCCGGAAAAACTGGTTGATTGCGAAGAAAAGCAATGGGCAGGAGTGAGGGCGTTTATCGTTTCACGTTTCACGTTTATCGTTTATCGTTTTCATAATTCGAATAGTCGTCAAAAAAACTGCTCCCCCGATTGGGAAGAACCGCCAACATTCAACCAACGTGAAACAATAAACGTGAAACGATAAACGTAATTATTCGCTTTTCTGAAAAACGGCAACCGCAATTCTTTCTCCATCCATAGCGGCGCTGACAATTCCTCCGGCATAACCGGCGCCTTCCGCGCAGGGGAAAAGGTTATTGATCTGGGGATGGGACAGTTTAACCGGGTCCCTGGGTATCCGAACAGGGGAGGAGGTTCTCGACTCTGTAGCTACCACCACGGCTTCTTCGGTATAGTAGCCCTTCATTTTTTTTCCAAATTCCACAAATCCGCTTGCCAGGCGGTTATAGATGAACCCGGGTAATACTGTTTTTAAACCCGCGCTTTGAAGTCCCGGCAGATAACTGCAATCGGGCAGGGTCGATGAGAGCTTTCCCGATACAAAGTCCGTCATTCGGGTAGCCGGTGCTTTCAGTTCTCCGCCTCCTGCCTGAAAGGCTTTTTGTTCAACGGAACGCTGAAAAGCCATTGCCGACAAGGGACCATGAGCGGCCTCGAGAGATTGAAAATCGGCGGGCTCCACTGCTACGACTATGCCGGAATTCGAATAAGGATTATTTCTCTTGGATGGCGACCAGCCGTTGACCACGATTTCGCCCGGCGAGGTGGCTGCCGGAGCGATGATCCCGCCGGGGCACATACAAAAACTGAATACACCCCGCCCATCGACCTGCTGAACCAGGCTGTAAGAGGCCGGAGGGAGGTAGTCTCCCCTGAACGCAGCATGATATTGTATGCTGTCGATAAGAGATTGCGGATGCTCTATTCTCACCCCCAGGGCGAAGGATTTGGCCTCTATCAGTACTTTTTTATGGTGAAGAAGTTCAAAGATATCCCGCGCTGAATGGCCCGTTGCCAGAATAAAGGCCTGCCCATCGAAGAAATCGCCCTTTTCCGTTCTTACCCGGGTAATGCGACCATCTTTGAGATCAAAGTCGACCATCTTCTGTTCGAAGTGGATTTCTCCCCCACAGGCAATGATCTGCTCGCGCATGGCGGTAATGATATGGGGCAGTTTATTGGTGCCTATATGCGGATGCGCATCAACAAGTATATCGGTTGAGGCTCCGAACTGACAAAACAGGTTGAGGATCCTTTGCACATCTCCCCGCTTGTGGCTGCGAGTGTACAGTTTGCCATCGCTGTAGGTACCCGCCCCCCCTTCTCCGAAACAGTAATTGCTCTCCGGGTTCACCATGCCTTCTTTATTTATGCGAGCCAGGTCGCGGCGACGGGCGCGTACATCCTTCCCTCTTTCGAGGAGTACGGGTCTCACACCTGATTCTATCAGGCGGAGAGCGGCAAACAGCCCCGCAGGCCCCGCCCCGATAATGACCACCTGCCTGTCGGACCGGCGGACCTCGGGATAATCGACTTTTTTGAAAGTCAGTTCTTCAAATGGTTCATTGATAAAAAGGCGAATAGTAAGGAGAAAATACACTTTCCGACCCCTGGCATCGATTGATTTACGGGTTACCTGGTAACCCGTGATCTGGCTGGACGGGATACCCAGGCTGGCCGCTGCCAGCTTTTTGACGATGGATTCATTGGCTGCCTCGGATGGCAGCAGTTTGATGCTAAGGTCCTTTTGCATGATGTCAGGTATTTGTCCTGAAAACCGATTGTTGAAATAAAAAAGGGAGTTCTTTCGAACTCCCTGCAAAGGTATGAATGATCGTTCATTAAGGTTTGAAAAGATAGCCTACAGTGAGGCTTACCAGCGTGTTGCGGGTCTTAAGACCATTGTCGTATTCGGCTTTCATCACGTTCATGACTCCCTTATACACCCGGAGATCAACCGTGAGGCCGTTTTTGAAGTTGCTTGGGCAATAGGATACGCCGAAGGTTCCGCCAAAATCTGTGCGGTTTACGCTGTTTCGGATATTGATGGTGCTGCCCTGTTCCGGATCTATCTGGGCTTTACCCAGGGAATTCAACTGGGGGCCGAGGAAGATAGATATAGGCGCATTTTTGGGGTAGAAATGCAGGAGGATCGGAATCTGGAAATAGCCGATTTTGATCTGCTTATTATAATAATTCTCTTCAGCCACCTGGTATGAATAGTTGAACTCCGGCTGGATGGCGAATGATTTATTGAGCACCCATTCGTAAGTAGCGCCGATAGTGAAACCATATTTTCCGTTCGAAAAATCCTGGAGTTTATCGTTACTGGCATGAAGGGTATAAAAGTTCGAGCCGACTTTGACTCCAAAACGCCCCTGGGCAGCGGCATAATGGCAGATGAACACAACAAGCAACGCTGTGAGTACTTTTCTCATAAACAGTTTAGTTTAGTCTATACAAAGAAAATTCTTGGTATTTAAAGTAGCAAAAATATTTTAAATGCTGATCGCGTACAAACCGCACCCGGCAGGGGTTAAAAGCGAAGATCGGGCTGGCCGGGTTTCCCTTGTTTGTCAGTTCGTGTCAGTATGACAAAATGTATTATTTTTTTCGGCAGAAAAAAAGGGTGTTTTTCCTAAAATTTTATTTTTTGATGTCACGCAAAAAAAAATCAGTCGGTCGCAGGGCCGATACAAAATAGTTGTACCTTCAAAGAGATCGGTATTGAACAACAGGCGATAAAAGATTTCCACATTAACGACATCAACAGGCGGTTTCTCCTCAGAAAATTGAACTCCAACCATCTTTTGAATTACTTCGCTGACAGGCACTGAAGAATTGTTACCGGAAACATTTTTTCAATCAAACATTTTAGAGTATTAGTGAGTACAGCATTGAATTTCGAGATTTTTCAATGTTCGAAAAAGCAATGAATTTTTTTTGAAAATAGAGTGAAAATACCCTTTAATAATTGAAAGATTTTATTGAAAAAACAGCGATATTAAAACAGTAAAAAACAGGTGAATAAAAAATTTTTTTTTCAATTAAAAAATTTGATATTCGCTCCCCTGCGATACTTTTTTAGATGATTGGAAAGGGCAGATTTTTGTGAGGCAGAAGAAAAAAGAATAATCTTAACTCAGCATATAAACTGCTTATTGAATAATGGCGAAGACTATTGATAAAGTTTGGAGTAATTGTTTGGATGTGATCAAGGACATTGTAGAGTGGCAGCATTTCAAAACCTGGTTCGAACCCATAAAACCCGTAGAGCTTAAAAATAATATTCTTGTAATACAGGTACCCAGTCAGTTCTTTTATGAATACCTGGAAGAGCATTATGTGAATTTATTGGCAAAGACTTTGCGAAGAGTTTTAGGTAAGGATGCTCAGTTAGAATATCGGATCATGGTGGATAGTGGCAATCATCAAAACAAGCCATTGACCATGGATGTTCCGGCCTATGGTTACAAAACTTTTTCAAACAACGAAATGGACTTTCCATTAATAATAAATAATCCTGTCAAGAATCCGTTTGTTATCCCGGGTCTGAAGAAGATGCAGATTGACCCGCAGCTTAACCCGATCTATACTTTCGACAATTTCATTGAAGGCGACTGCAATCGTGTTGCTCGCCGGGCGGGTAAGACTGTGGCGGAGAAGCCGGGAGCGAGTTCTTTTAATCCACTGGTAATTTACGGAGGGGTAGGCTTGGGTAAAACCCACCTGGCCCAGGCGATCGGCAATGAAACCAAGCGGGTTCATGCCAATAAAGTGGTATTATATGTAAGCTCCGAGAAATTCATCAATCAATTCCAGGATCATAGCCGTAATAATGCTATCAATGACTTCATTCACTTCTACCAGTTGGTGGATGTGCTGATCATTGATGATGTGCAGTTCTTCAACAGGGCCGAAAAGTCACAGGATGCGCTTTTCGCTATTTTCAATCACCTGCACCAAAGCGGAAAACAGCTGATTCTTACTTCAGATAAATCGCCCAAAGATCTCGAAGGGGTCCAGGAGCGTTTGCTGAGTCGTTTTCGCTGGGGGTTAAGCGCGGATCTGCAATTGCCGGATTATGAAACCCGCATAGATATCCTGGAACGTAAGATGAAGAACGACGGATTGGAAATGCCAAAGGAAGTTGTTAAGTACCTGGCCTATAATATCAGCAGTAATGTGAGAGAACTGGAAGGCGCACTGATATCATTATTGGCACAATCTTCGCTTAATAAGCGTGAAATTGATCTTGATTTGGCAAAACGTGTCCTCCGGAATTTTGTGAAAACCAGTAGCAAAGAGATTACTATCGAAACCATACAGAAAATGGTATGCGAATATTTCGATGTGCCATACGATAAACTATTGCAGAAAACACGCAAAAGAGAGATCGTACAGGCCCGTCAGATTACCATGTATCTTGCAAAGGCTTTCACTAAAAATTCTTTAAAAACCATTGGTGAGCATTTTGGCGGTCGCGACCATACCACCGTCATTCACTCCTGCCAGACCGTAAAGGATCTGATGGACACCGACAGCACTTTCCGCGAGAGTGTAATGGAATTGCAACAAAAAGTTCAGCTGGCTGCCATGTAATAAGGCGGCACCCAAACCACCTGTAATATTATTCTGAAGAGGACCTCCAAAGGGTCCTTTTCTGTTTCAGGGGGGTATCAGTAATATCCGCATAATTAGTTGGGATTTTGTTTTGTTTGACCTATTTTTGCCACCCTTAAAATCAATTCAGCCGAGCCGGTGAGGTGGATGAGTGGCTGAAATCAACGGTTTGCTAAACCGTCGTACGGCCTTAAAGCCGTACCGAGGGTTCGAATCCCTCCCTCACCGCTTTAATGAACCTCTGCAATGTTTGCAGAGGTTTTTTTATTGAGAACATGTAGCCTACTTAAAGCCGTTCCGCCGCGGCGGACCCGGAGGAAGAGCGAGAGCGGGTAGCGCAAGCGCGAGCGGGAGTGGGAGCGAGAGCGGAAAGAGAAAGAGAAACAGAAACGGAAAGACAAAGGGAAACGGAAACTGCAACGATAAACGTGAAACGATAAACCTGAAACGATAGACTTTGGGGTCCTCCGCCTGCGGCGGATAAGACTCGCGGGAGGAAGAGCGGGAGCGGAGAACGAGAGCGGGAGTGAGAGCGGGAGCGGAAACAGAAAGAGAAATGGACACACAACCAACGTGAAACGATAAACCTGAAACGATAAACGCAGCAATTTTCGTATTGGTATATTGGCAAATCGCATTTCCCATCCGTAATCCGTAATCCGTCATCCGTAATCGAACTGGCACATTGACTAATTCACAAATTGGCAAATTGAGTAATTGTATTTCTCATCCGTCATTCTTCACAGCGATTTCCTTCTGATCAACACGAATGGGTTTTTGATGGATTCCTGACGGTTTTCAAGGATGAGCCTGGCCGCCGTTTCACCCATTTGGTGGTGGTCGGTAGAAATGACGGTGATGCCATCGAGTAAGATTTCTTTGAGGGGTGTTTCATTATAGGAAATGATGCCGATGTCTTTTCCAACCTTGTAATTCTTTACCTGGCATTGTTTGATCAGATTTACCAGGTCTGTTTCTTCTATTACTATATAGACGTCGCCTTTTTGAACGGAGCTGGTACTGTCAATTTCATGTATAACAGATCCCGGAAATTCGTTTTGCATACAGAAGTTGCGAAAGCCTTTGATAATTTCGGGCGGATAAGGAATAAGCCGGGGATGAACCAGGAACAATCGCTTGTATTTTTTCAGCAAATCAAGTCCCTGCTCGAGGGCCTCCGTAATATCATTTTCAAAATCCTGGTAAACCGATGTGCACGTAAGCGAATGGTGATTGATTTTTTTGTCCAGCAGAATCAGTTTCTCAGAAGGGATGGATTTTATCAATTTCAGTATTTCTTCCCTGTCATCATAGAAATGCGGCATCAACACGAAATAATCATAATCCTGTAGATGCTGCTCAACCAGGCTCTTAAAAACCTGCGTATTGAAATGATGAATTTTCAGGTCAACCAGTGCCTTTTTACCCAGTGTTTGTATGAAAGACTGGTAGATTTGTTTTTTGTAATTGCTGATCTTGTTGAAGAGTAACAGTACCCTTACTTGTCCTTGCAGGTTCGATTGCCGGATATAATAGCCTTTCCCTTTAACAGCTGTGATAATACCTTGTTTTCTCAGCAGGGTATAGGCTTTCTCTACGGTGTCTCTCGACAACAGAAACTCGTCACTCAGTTCATTTATTGAGTGTAGTCGTTGGCCCTTTTTCAATCTCCCTCTACGAATGGCATCCGTGATTGCATCGACCACCTGGAGGTACTTGGGCGTTTTATTATCTTTATCTATGGTGAATCCCGGAGAAGTCATGACCATCAAATATAGGAAAACGGGCAGTATGGTGCAGGATGCCGGTCAGTGACTGAGTAAATACCTTTATTATTGTTAGATTAAACTTTGCCCACCTGCTATATGAAGAAGATTACGATATTGTTTTGGTGTATTCTCGACGCTGCAATAGCGTTTTCCCAGGTTATTCCCCAGGGACTTCGTTGCGACTATCGGCTGACTCCTTTAGGTATAGATAATTCTCAGCCGGTATTGTCATGGGAGATTCCACCTGTGTCGAGAAATTTCAGACAGACTGCTTTCGAAGTAATTGTCTCGGAAAATCCATTCCTGGTCAATTTCCCTTCCGCTGTACGCTGGAGTTCGGGTATAGTAAAGTCAAATGAAAACATACTGGTATTGCCTGCTGATTTTCCACTCAAGTCATCCCAACGTTATTTCTGGAAGGTAAGAGTGTATGACGACAAAGGGAACGTGTCGCTATGGAGTGAAGGATCGTGGTTCGAGACCGCATTTTTGCAACCTGCCGACTGGAAAGCGAAATGGATCGGGGATGGGAGCAGCCAGTTTGAAAAGGATGAGGACTTTTACAAGGATGACCCGATGCCGTTGTTTCAGCAAAGTTTCACGGCTTCAAAGAAAGTTCGCTCTGCACGTCTGTACATATCCGGGCTCGGTTATTACGAAGCCTATTTAAACAATGGCAAAGTGGGCGATCACGTGCTGGATCCCGGATTTACTGCATACCGGAAACAGGTTTCTTATGTAGTATATGATGTAACAGCCAATATCAAAAAAGGAAAGAACAGGATGGGTGTGATGCTGGGAAATGGCTGGTATAATCCCCTTCCACTAAGATTGTTCGGACGGTTCAATCTGCGAGATCACCAGGAAACGGGTCGTCCGCGATTCATCGCTCAATTGGAAATGGTATTTGACGACGGAAGCCGGCAAACGATCATTTCAGATGAAAGTTGGAAGACGGCGCCCGGGCCCGTCATCAGAAACAATGTTTACCTCGGCGAGCATTATGATGCCAGGAAAGAATTGTCATTTGATGAGAGCGCTAACTGGAAAAATGCTGTATTGGCTTCAGCCCCTTCCGGCCCATTGATGTCCCAGCAGCAACCACCCATTCGAGTGACGAAGGTGGTAAAGCCGGTCAGCATTAAAGAAACTGGTAAAGACACCTTCATAGTAGACATGGGACAGAATTTTGCGGGAGTGGCACGCATACGGGTAAAGGGTACTACCGGTTCGGTTGTTGGTATACGGTATGGAGAAGACTTGTTCAAAGATGGTCGCCTCAATTACCTCACTACTGTAGCAGGTCAGATAAAAGAGATATGGAATTCCAATGGCGGTCCGGGTTCGCCTAAAACAGCCTGGCAAAGGGACCAGTATATTTTGAAAGGCAAAGGGGAAGAGACCTGGTCTCCGCGTTTTACTTTCCACGGATTCAGGTACCTGGAGATCACCGGCTGGCCGGGAACACCGTCTTTGGCGGATATTGAAGGATTAAGGATGAACAGCGACCTGGAATCAGCGGGAACGTTTGCCTGTTCCGACCCACTTTTTAATCGCATCCATGAAGTGATACAATGGACTTTCCTGAGTAATATTTTCAGCGTTCAATCCGATTGTCCGGGCCGGGAGAAAATGGGATATGGCGGCGACCTGGTGGCCACGGGTGAAGCGTACATTCATAACTACAATATGCATGGTTTTTATTCCAAAACCATCCAGGACTTTGAAAACGATCAGCAACCGGATGGCGGGATCACGGAGATTGCGCCTTCTACGGGTATTGCTGACCGTGGCTATGGCGGGATGTCGGGCCCATTGGGATGGGAGCTGGCCTTTCCATACCTGCAGAAGAAGTTGTACGATTACTATGGCGACAAAAAAATAATCGAAAAACATTACCCGGCTTTCAAGAAACAACTGACTTTTCTTCAGTCAAAATCACAGGCGGGATTATTCTTTTGGGATATCAGTGACCACGAAGCGCTGGATACCAAACCGGAGGCACTGACGGCTGCCTGTTTTTATTACCATCATGTAAAACTGGGAGAGGAGTTTGCCGGTATCCTGGGCAATCGGGAGGATTCGATTTCTTATAACCGGCTTGCCCGAAATATCCGGCAGGCGATCATCGATCGGTATGCAGTCCATGGCACAGGGCGAATAGATAACGGTACACAATCGGCGCAATTGTTTGGACTCTATTATGGATTGACACCGGAAAAGGAAAAGTCAATCCAATGGTTGCTGGAGGAGTTCAAACGGCACAATGACCATATCTCTACCGGTATTTTCAGTACCAAGATGATGTTCGACGTGCTGCGGGAAAATAACATGGCAGAACTGGCTGCACGCATTATCAGCCAGAAAACCTATCCTGGCTGGGGGTATATGATCGAGAAAGGCGCTACCACCTTATGGGAGACCTGGCAATACCCGGACAATGCCCCGTCTCAAAATCATCCGATGTTTGGATCGGTGGATGAATGGTTCTATAAATCTTTGCTGGGTATCAACCAGGGAGCGCCAGGATTCAGCCAGATTATCATCAAGCCACGACCTGTTAACCAGGTACAGTGGGCGAAGGGTGGTTATGAGTCTGTGAAAGGTTGGATAAAGGTCGACTGGAAGAAAGAAGGAGATCAGTTTACAATGAAGGTGACTATTCCTGGAAATACAACAGCGCGAATATATGTTCCGATGCAGGAAGGACAGGAACTGATGGAGTCAGCCCAATCTATCGATAGAGTGGCATCTGTAAAGTACCTGGGAAGAGAGGGAAACTACGGAGTGATTGAGTGCGGAGGAGGAGAGTATGAGTTTGTGGCGGTGAGGGGGAGGAAGTAAAAATTAAAAATTAAAAAGTCAAAAGTCAAAAATCAAAAGTCAAAATTCAGAAGTCAAAAGTCAAAAATCAAAAGTCAAAAATCAAAAGTCAAAAATCAAAAGTCAAAATTCAAAAGTCAAAATTCAAAAATCTCCTTTAACTCACAGGCCGTAAAAGGAACGCAGAGGACGCCAAGTACCGCGGAGGGCGCTAAGTCAAAAGTCAAAAGTTAAAAGTAAAAAGTTTAACCGCCGTTACCTTACAGATCGTAAGAGAAACGCAGAGGGCGCCAGTTCAAAATTCAAAAGTAAAATTTTAAATCCGAAGAGAACTACTAAAAACGACAATGTCAGTTCTGGGATGTCAAGTAAAATTGAAAATTAAATAATATACCGTTTACCAATATTCGAGAAACTAAAAATATAATAATTAACTAATTTAGTCGCTTTAAATATCACTTTTGAATTTTGAATTTCCCTCCGCGCTCTCTGCGGTACTTGGCGTCCTCTCTGCGTTTCAAAACTGACTGTATCTATAAGAAAGCTGCCATTCAGTTCTGAATTTTGAATTTCTTATTTCCCTCCGCGCCCTCCGCGATACTTGGCGCCCTCTGCGTTCCAAAACTGGCTGTATCTTTAAGAAAGCTGCCATTCAGTTCTGAATTTTGAATTTCTTATTTTCCTCTGCGGTACTTGGCGTCCTCTGCGTTCCAAAACTGACTGTATCTATAAGAAAGCTGCCATTCAGTTCTGAATTTTGACTTCTGAATTTTGACTTCTGAATTTTGACTTTTGAATTTTGACTTTTGACTTCCACCTCTCACACCTGGCTGGTTTTTTTCAACCATAGGTAATAAGAGATCAGCAGGATCAAGGTAGGAACAATCATAAACAGTATCATTTGTGCATTGA
>JBGAHR010000076.1:0-16173 GCA_044226045.1 Chitinophagaceae bacterium | reverse complement strand
AACCATATACAAGATCCCCTCCTTCCGGGAAAACATATACTTTATATGCAGAGGAACCACCGGCATTTTTGGAGGAAGCCAAATCAGTTCCGGGCTTGTACACGAAAAGGGATTTCCGATAAAGAAAATCCTCACTAAAATTCAGCATCCAGGGAGTGTAAGCCCGGATGGTGTACTGGCCGCCGGGGAAACTATCGGGCACTTCAAAAGAGCCGCTGGCCGTGCCCGCCATAATCGGCAGCCTCTGCCTTTCAACCAGTTTACCCTCCGGACTAACCAATTCGGCAACGAAGTTGGAACTGAGGCTGCTTGGGAGAAATCCGGAAAAAAGATAAGCTTTAAACCAGATTTTATCACCGGTCGTATATACGTCCCTGTCAAAATGAATGTGTATTCTTTCCTGGGGAAAGCTGTCGTTTAACATCCGGATAAGTTCGGCGGGCTCTTGTGCGGTTAGTCGACACAGAGAAAACAGCAGTAGCAGCAGTGCAGGTATTTTTCTCATGGTAGAACAAAATACAACCAATTCTAATTTCAACAATCAGTCACTGCCTTCTTAACATATAATTTTATTTCCAAAACCCGATCAACTGAAATGGCGCCCAGTAATAGGGGTCTTCATAGCCCGGCTGCGACTTCAGGTATAATTGTGCCTGCTGGAGGGCCGATAACTTATCCATAGTTGTTAGATTCTCGTAAAATTTACGTACAAGCATCCGCGTGGCCTTATCGTCTACCTGCCACAGGGTAGCCACCACGGTCGGCACGCCCATCTCAATAAAAGCCGAGGCTGTGCTGATGGGCCAACCTTCGGCCACTTCCCTGATCACAGCGGTTTCACAGGCAGACAGCATCACCAGCAGGTAACGATCGATATCTGTGTTCTGCTGAATCTGGGCAATGGTCCATTTTCCATTGTCATTGTTTCCGGGATCAGAGGCCAGCACGAGATAGGAGTTCTCCGCATTGCTATAGTCAAGTATTCCATGGGTAGCGAGGTGCAGGATATTATAATCGCCCTTGTTGCCTAACACATTTTTTTTGGTGGCTTGCTCTCGCACATAAATGGCGGTTTGTGGCAACATCGATTTCAATTCATTTACCTCCGCTTCAGCATTCGGCAGAGACTTGTCGGCATTTCCCACAGCCATCACTTTAAAACTGGTAAGCGGTTCCACATCACCGGAAGTAACGGTAGTGATCTTGTTTACGTAAAAAAGCTGTTTCTGTTCCGCAAAATACTTCAGGGATCCATCCCCTGCCTTGTACATCAAGGCATCAAAAGGCACGAAACAAAGGAAGCCGCTGGGAACAATGGCCACTCTTTGTTTGCTTTCGATATCCCGGATGACGGGTTTAATCAACACTTCATATAGATCCTGGGCCAGTTGTTTGCGATCTTCCTTAACCGGTTCATTCCCGGAACTGCTCAGTTTCCCTCCGCGGATGTCCTGGGCAGATTTGGCAGAACGCGCATGCAGAGTATAGAAACTTCTTATTTTCTGCTGCAGCAGGTTTTTGTCAAGGGGGATGTCTTTAATAAATACCGTATCCTTCATCACAACAAAAACACTCATCTCCTGGTCTGTTACGAGATAGCTCACCACAGCCACATCCGCAGGGATCCGTCTCCTTTGCGACATAAATTCTGCCGGATCAACGGTTTTAAATGCCTGCAGGTTGGGATATTTTGTTTTCAGTTCATTGACATAAGACTTGTATTGCTCAGCAGTTACGGAACGCATCTTCTCCCATTGAGCAATCTGTTCTTTATGCTGCAACGCATCGGGCTTGGCTTTTTCCGCTGCGATCTGGTTATCGTATAGGGCCTGCTGCTTTCTCAGGTCTTTTTCTTTGGCCAGAGCATTATTGGTTTCCGCATTATCGTAAGTAACTTCGTCATTATTCAACCGAAGACGTATATTTTCTTCATTTGCTTTTTCCATATACACCAGTGCCTCCTCGGTTCTACCCTGCTTCTTTAACCAAACCACCATCTTCTGATACAACTCAACAATACTTTGGTCATTAGAGAAAATCTTCCTGGCCTCGTTGCCGGTGATTTTTGTTTTGATTCTTTCCACTTCCTGCACCGCAGATTTCAGGTACTTAAGCCCCTGATCGGCGTTGCCTGTATTCATTTCAATATCGGCCAGGGTAGAATAGGCTTTCCAGGAATAGTTGGTATACTGAATAGCTTCAGACAGGCTTACACATTCTTTCAGTTTCTCTTTCGCCAGGTCGGTCCGGTTATTCAGAAATAACATCTTGCCCCAGGATTCGAGCAATTGAATTTTGGAGGTCTTCTCCATTCCGATCTTTAAAATGGAATCTGAGAGCGAAAAATATTTTTCTGCCTGCGCGTATTGTTGCGTGCCGGTCAGTAATCGCCCATAGATCAGGCTGGATGAAGCCAGTTGCCGATTATTTTTCTGGGTACGGGCCATGTCAAGTGATTCGACGAGCCATTTTTCGGCCTCCTTGTATTTTTTCTGATCTACCAGCACCTCGCCGATATTGGCCTTGACGATTGCTATAAAGGCAGGATCGTCATTCAATTTCTTCAGAAGATCAAATGTCTTAACAAACTGCCCCATGGCGCCATCGAAATTCTTCTGCTGATAATAAATGGTGCCGATATTGTTGATCACAGTAATACGCGGCTTCTCCATTTTTAATTCCTTGTACAGGCTGTCGGTCTTATGGTAGTAAGCAACGGCATCATCAAATTCACCCTGCTGATTGCGGATATTTCCAAGATCGAGGTAAACTGAGGCGATACCCCAGGGATTGTTCTTTTCCCTGTAGATCTGCAATACCTGATCGATGGTTTTCAATGCCTGAGGGAAATCTCCCTGGTTGTAGTAATAGACAGTCAGGCCATACATGGCGCTGGCAATCGTGTAAGCGTTGTTGATCTCCTTACCAACAGCCAATGCTTTCTCGAACTGGCTTTTCGCCTTTTCGAAATCGCCGCGATAGTTATAATAGTACCCGTAGTTAATAAAAAGGCCTGCCTGGTTTTCTTTGTCTTCCAGCTTTTGATAAATCTGAAGAGACCGATCGTAATACACCAACGCGCTGTCATATTCGCTGATAAAACTATACAGCATCCCGAGCTTGTTTTCGCAGTAGGCTATATTGCTTTCACTATTCGTTTCGACGGCCAGTTTCTGAGCCTGTTGCAATTTCAGGATGGCATCCTTATAATCTTCCCGCAAATATTGAGATACGGCCGACCGGTTGATAAATGTATACATCAGCCCCGACCGATCATTGATCTCTTTCTGAATAGCGGCTGCCTGTACATAATATTCATCTGCCTTGGCGTACTTGATGTCTTCATAATACAGGTTCCCCATGGCACTCAACACGGATGCTTCCTTGTCGCGCGCCTTGATGGTCCGATAAACCTGCATCGCTTCATTATAAAGCGAAATGGATTTATCGAGATCTTTCAATTTCAGATAAGAGGAAGCGAGGTCTTCGAGCAGTTCGGCATAGTCTTTTTTGGCGTCGAGTTTTTTGTAGATATCCAGGGCTTTTTGATAAGCCTCCTGGCTTTTGGCGGCATCACCGCTTTCTTTATAGAGTCCGCCTATTTTCTTCCAGCTATTGGCTTCCCCTTTGAGGTTGTTTGTCTGGCGCCGCAAACTGATCGATTCATTATGGGCATTGATGGCACTATCAAATTTTCCGAGGCTCCAAAGAACCTGGCCGATGTTAGACATGGTAAATCCTGCATCATCCTTCTCGCCTGTCTGCAAATGGAAATTGAATGCCTGCTGGTAGGTATTGAGCGCTTCCCGGTATTTACCCACCTTGCTAAGCAGGTATGCCTGGTTATCGAGGGCATCGGCCTGGGCTTCCACATCGCCCAAGGCTTTCTGAAACCGATATTCAAGTTCATAATAGCTGGCAGCCTTGTCGAACTCACTCATTTTCTCGAGCGATTTTCCAACCATACGGTTCAGAATAGCCGTTGTTTTACGGGCATCCAGGGAACGCGCGGTCAATAAAATTGTCAGTCCTTTATTATACTGCTCGATGGCCTCGGGATACTTATTCTGATTGTAGAAAGCATCTCCAAGTCCCCAGTAGCTTCGGGCAACCAGGGTCTTCTGATCATCGGATGTATCGGTTTTCATTTTTTCAAGTCTCATCCGGGCCACCTGTTCGTACAACTGCTGAGACTCCTTGTACATATATTTTTGTGAATAGATATAAGCGAGATTATTGATGCAAAAAGTCAGGCCTTTGGCGTCCTTGCCTTTTTCAAACCATGATTTCCCCTGTTCGTAATTCTTCATGGCTTCGTCGTACTTCTTTTCTTCGTCCTGTATTCTGCCGAGGTTAAAATAGGTCCAACCCATCCAATCGGGGTTATTTGCTGCTTTCGCAATTTTCTGTAAAACGGCATTCCAGACAAACGCCGTTTTGGAATCCCCTGCCAACCCCATATTCTGAACATCTATCTGCCAACTGGTGAAAAAGTCGTTGATCTCTTTTTCATAGTTTCTGATATAATATTGAAAGGCCGGCTCCGTTTTAGCCGCCAGCAGGCTATCCATTAGTTCATTGGAACCGGGAGGGGCATTGTTCAACAGCCAGGTAGCATAGGTTTCCGAAATTTTCCAGGTGCCTCCCATATATTTTCCGGGAAAGCTTCTCACAAAACCCAGGAAAGCCCTGAGGTCGCCGGCGGTTGATTTATTCATGGCTTCTTTCCAGGTTATTCCCTTGAATCTTCCCCTTGTAATTTTTTCCTTCGGATCATAGTTGGGATCATCTTTGATCATATCATAGATCTCCTTTACAGCCGCCAGCATATTATTATATAACTCCTGCTCGAGTTGGGGAGAGGCATGATACATGAGTGTGCGGGTATGCGCAATCGGGTCGCGGTAATTATCTACAAAACGAATATTGAGCAGGGATACTTCCAGAAAGACATCCTTGAATGGGAGTTTGGGGAAACGGATGGGAAGTGATACCATATCGCCCGGGTAAACATTATAGAATGTATCGGCCTGGTTCACCAGCTGAATGATCGCCTTCGAGTAGTTCGGATAAACCGCTGTGATCTTTGCCGAGCCCAGCACCCTGTTGGCTCTGTCTTCACCCTGCCGACGGTGTTTGCCCAACACTTCAGCGTCTGCGCCTTCGTACAATCCATCGTTTAACCCTCCATCGATGATGGCTTCAAAACCGCCGCCCGGCAATCGCCTGAGCGAATCGATGGATCGGGTTGCCGTAATCGTTTCCATCGATTTGGAAGGCGGAAAATTATAAGTAACATTCTTTTTCGAAGTCGTATTGTACAGAAGCGCCACTGCTTTCAGCAATTCAAAAACCGTCTGCTCCTTTCTGGCTGTACGAAATTGATCAATGGCCAGGTAATAGGCATCATTGGCCTTTGCATAATAACGGGTGCTTTCAAACAATACAGCAGCCCTTTTGAAACAGTTTCCTGCGAAAACAGGATCGCCGGCAGGAATTTTTCTTTCTTCCAAACCAGCCGCTACTAACTTCTCAGCCGCATCCGACCATTTTCGGGAAACCGAGTCGGTCATAGCCTGATCATATAGCAATTTGGCAGCGGGATTTTTCTGGGCCCGGAGTTCCCCGCCTGCCAAAAGCAACAGGCAAAACAGGACTGAAAGGCGTAGGGCGTTCATTGCAGGAGGTTTGATTCGATTCAACATACAAATTACAAACTAATTCCAGCCCTAATCTACCCACCAGTACGTATTTTAGTAGTTAAAACCGGCAACAGGAATGATAACGACTTCAAGTGCTCAATTATTCGAGGAATACAAGGATTACATGCAGAAAGTAGCAGATCTCAGGTATGCTTCCGCTGTGCTGCAGTGGGACCAGGAGACCTATCTGCCACCCAAAGGCGCCAACATCAGGGGGCGACAGGTGGCCACACTTTCGGAAATGTCGCATGAAATGTTCACATCGTCCAAACTGGGCAACCTGATGGATGCTCTTCTTCAAAAAAATGATCTTCCATCCCGTCAACGCAAAAATGTGGAGCTGACATGGGAAGATTATACCAAACAGAAAAAATTTCCCTCAGTTTTTGTTCGGGCGATGGCAGAAACCACACAAAAGAGTTTTCATAGCTGGATACAGGCCCGCAGAGAAAATAAATTCTCACTATTTGAAAAAGATTTAACCGAGCTGCTTCATCTCAAGCAGCAGGAAGCCGAATTGCTGGGCTACGACCAACATCCATACAATGCGCTCTTAAATGATCATGACAAAGGGTCTTCTGTGCAACTTTTGGATAGTCTTTTCTCAGACATGCAGGTGCCTTTGAAAGAGCTCCTCGATACCATTACCAGCCGGCAACAAGTAAATGATACATTCCTCAAACAGCATTTTCCCAGGCAACTTCAATGGGAATTCGGAATGGAAATCATCAAAGACCTGGGTTATGACCTGGAAGCAGGAAGACAGGACCTCGCAGAACATCCGTTTACCATCAATTTCAACAGCCAGGATGTGAGAATCACGACCCGAATAGATGAAAATGACCTTAGCAACATGATCTGGAGTTGTATTCATGAAGTTGGACATGCATTGTATGAACAGGGCATTCCATCCGATCAATATGGTTTACCCCTGGGTGAACCCGCCTCTTTCTCCATCCATGAATCACAGTCCAGGTTATGGGAAAATCATGTGGGTCGCAGCAGGGCGTTTTGCGAATATGTTCTTCCCATTCTGCAGAAATATTTTCCAAAACAGTTGGGTTATATATCCGTAGATGAATTTTACAGGGGTATCAATAAAGTTGAACCGTCTTTTATCAGAACCGAAGCCGACGAACTAACCTATCATTTCCATGTAATGATCCGGTATGAAATCGAGAAAAAATTGATGGAAAAGACGATTGCGGTTGCTGATATTCCGGCGTACTGGAATGAACATTATCACCGATACCTGGGTGTTTCCGTGAAAGACGATAAAACCGGTTGCCTGCAGGACGTGCATTGGAGCCATGGCAGTTTTGGCTATTTCCCCACTTATAGCCAGGGTAGTTTGTACGCGGCACAAATCTATCAATCGGCGTCCAACGCCATTCCCACCCTCGAAAAGGAGATCATTGCAGGCGACAACTCACAGTTGCTGAACTGGTTAAGAGAAAATATTCATCGTTATGGGCGATTTTATACCAGCGAGGACTTATGCAAAAAAGTTACCGGAGATGGCTTACAATCGAGGTTTTTCCTGGACTACCTGCTTGCTAAATACAGCAATATTTACCAATTTTAAGGTCAAATATCCTATCATGAAAAAAGGGCTACTACTTACAGGTTTGTTCATATTGATCGGGAGTTCCTTCTCCTGTAAAAAAGCGATTGAGCAAAAGAAGGAAGACATTGTGGTGGATGCCATGACCAATGGCGTTTGGGTAGTTGAACAATACATCGAAAACAGCGTCAACATCAGCAACGACTTTCTCGATTACGATTTTCAGTTCTTCAAAGATGGAACGGTAAAAGGAACCAAATCAGGAAATATCAGTAATGGAACCTGGACAGGTAGTGCCAGCACCTACACCATCACTTCCAACTTTCCCGGCGCCTCCAATCCGGTACTGAAATTAAACGGATCTTGGAAAATCACCGACAGTTATTGGGATTATGTAGAAGCTGAAATGACAACGCCGTCCGGAAAAAACATCCTGCATTTGAGAAAGAAGCCCTAATCAATTTAATTTAATATTTAAACAGAATGGAAAGCAGCCAGTTAAGGCTGCTTTTATTTTTTTAAGCTGACAGAATGAAGTAATTTTCAACTGATTCAACCACTACTATTTGCTGTTTAACCCATGGGAAAATCGCTTCTATATGGCGGGATGATGATGTTATTTTTTCACGCCATGGGTTTAAATAGCCTACAGGCGCAACTTAGCGCTGATTTTTCGGCTAACCGTACTGAAGGTTGCGCGCCCCTCGTTGTCCAGTTTCGTGATCAATCGACCGGCAATCCGAATTCCTGGTATTGGGACCTCGGAAATGGAACGGTCTCCTTTCTGAAAGACCCGGCAGCCACTTATTTTAACCCGGGCAGTTACACCATTAAACTGGTTATCAGTAATGGGGTTCAGTCGGATTCCGTTGTAAAAACACAATACATCGTTGTTCATGAATCTCCCACCATTAATTTCACCGCTTCGGATACGACCGGCTGTTTTCCGCTTTCCATCCGTTTCACCGATTTGAGTTTACCAGGTGATGGAAATATTATCAGTTGGCTTTGGGATTTTGGTGATGGTGATACTTCAGCCATAGCCAATCCCGCTCATACCTATTCTTCGCAGGGTAATTACAATGTTTCATTACAGGTAAGAAACAGCAGCGGATGTATTCACTCCATTACCCGGTTGAATTATATCAAACTGAATAATGGCGTAAAGGCGGCGTTTGTGGCAGGATCAGCTGCCAATTGCAAACCTCCTACGGCTATCAGTTTCATCAATCAAAGTACCGGAACCGGTCAATTGAATTATGAATGGTTTTTTGGGGACGGGACTACTTCCACACAGACCAATCCGCAACATGTCTACAACAATCCCGGCTCCTATACCGTGAAACTGTTAGTGAGGAACAATACCGGATGTGTGGATTCATTGGTGTTACCAAACGCCATTGTAATTGGCACCGTTCAGGCAGCCTTTGTGATCCCTGCCACTGTATGTGCAGGTGTACCACTTACCTTGTTCAATTCGTCATCACCGGCCCCCAAAGGAAGTTATTGGGATTTCGGAGATGGAACCAGCAGTACCATTTTTAATCCATCAAAAACCTACTCCACAGCCGGGGATTATTCAATTATGCTCGTGGCAGATTTTGGAGCCTGCAAAGATTCTGTGATCAAACCGCTGCGGGTTTTACCCAAACCACAAACCTCATTTAATGCCAATACTGTTCGGACCTGCCAACCTCCCTTGCAGGTACAGTTCCGGGAAAACAGTACAGGCGCGGTTTCATACAAATGGTTCTTTGGTGATGGCGATTCTTCCCTGACCCAACAGCCAATACATACCTACACTTCATATGGGCGGTACACTGTCACACTCATTACTACCAATGCAGCGGGCTGCAGCGATACGCTGAGAAAACCGGATTGGATCGTTATTGAAAAACCACAGGTTGCCATCCTTCCGCTCCCGCAGGAGGGATGTATTCCATTTTCATTTCAACCATTGGCCCGTGTTCTCACTGCTGATTCGCTTGTTCAGTTTCATTGGGATTTTGGAGATGGATCCACTGCCGACATGTCCAATCCGCAACATACTTATACTACCGCAGGAATCTATACGATAAAATTATTTTATACCACGGCGGGCGGTTGTTCCGATTCCGTGGTTGTTCAGGATGCTGTCCGGGTTGGCAACAAACCACAAACAGGATTCAGTGCCACTCCCAGGTATGCCTGTGCCTTTCAAAATATCCGATTCAAAGATGAAAGCACCGGCGCGCCAATTGACCGCTGGCAATGGGAGTTTGGAGATGGGGGTTCTTCTTCCATTCAAAACCCCGGTCACCTGTATCAGGATACGGGATGGTTCAACATACGGTTGTATGTATGGAGCAATGGCTGCCGGGATTCGCTGGTACTACCCCGATATATTTACATCAAACCTCCAATTGCGCGTTTCAGGGATTCTTCGGATTGCCATCAGAAATTCACCCGTTGGTTCAGGGATCAATCCATAGGAGCCACTTCGTGGACATGGGATTTTGGAGATGGAACCAGTTCTTCCCTTCAAAACCCTGTACATACCTACCAATCATCCGGTAATTTCCGGGTTACCCTGACGGTCAAAAACGATACCTGTGAACACAGCTACACGCGCCAGGTAATGATCATTGCCGAAACTGCCCAGTTTACAGTAAGCGACACGGTAATTTGTAAAGGCACCCCGTTACAATTTGCCTCCACAGTCAGTCAACAAGCCAATATTGCCAGTTACCGATGGAATTTTGGCGACGGGTTGACCGGCAGCGGGTCAAACCCCTCTCATGTATACACGCAATCCGGCGTTTATTCTGTTCAGCTGGTCATTACAGATCTTAATGGCTGCAGCGATACGCTCAACCGTCCGTTGCTGGTCAGGGTAAACGGGCCCACGGCGGATTTTACAGCGATCAATCCATCCGTTTGCCGGCAGTCGCTGGTAAGTTTTGCAGACTCCTCCGTTTCCGATGGAACCCATCCATTGCAAACATGGATATGGAATTATGGTGATGGAAGAACCGATACACTTCAGGCGCCACCCTTTCAACATCAGTACAACAACGCCGGGCAATATACCGTATCGCTAACGGTCATTGATAACCTCGGTTGTAAAGACACGCGAACCAGGCCTGCGCTGCTGTTGATTTCACAACCGGTTGTTTCGTTTTCCTCCCCCGATACATTGTCCTGCGTAGATAAACCCATTCGGTTTATCAACCAGTCAGCCGGAAACGGGCCGCTCCATTTCGAGTGGAATTTTGGAAACGGTAATAACAGCAATGCCGTACAGCCTGTGTTCAGTTATTCCCTGGAAGGGGATTATGCTGTCAAATTAATAGTTACGGACCGGTTTGGCTGTCGCGATTCGCTGTTCAGGCCGCAATACATCCACATCAAAAATCCACGATCGTTTTTTGTGATCAGCGATTCCGTGGCTACCTGTCCGCCCCTGGTGGTAAACTTCACCAATCAGTCACAAAATTTTATTCGTCATGAGTGGGATTTTGGAGATGGTACCCGCTCCACCGTTTCCAACCCGGTACATTTTTATACCTATCCGGGCACTTACAAAGCCCGGCTGGTTGTTACCGGACCTGGCGGTTGTGCTGACACGTTAGTACGGACTATTACAGTGCGGGGGCCGCAGGGCAATTTTCGATACGATCAGCTGACCGGTTGTGAACCCACCCAGATAAGATTTACCGGCACCACCAAAGACACCGTGAGCTTCATCTGGGATTTTGGCGATGGAACAGTTATACAAACCGGAGATTCGCTGATCAGTCACTTGTATACACGAAGAGGGTTTTACGTTCCTAAAATGATCCTTAAAGATCCGCAAGGCTGCCAGGTTTCCATAGCGGGCCGTGATACGATCAGGATATATGGAGTAGAAGCCAGGTTTGGAAACAGCCGGCAATACCTCTGTGATTCGGGACTGGTTCAATTTACCGACTCTTCTTTGTCAAACGATCTGATCACTTCTTATCAATGGGATTTGGGAGACGGGTCTGCTTCCACTCTTCGAAATCCTTCTCACTTTTACAGACAACCCGGGCAATACTCCATCAAATTGGCGGTAGTTACAAGGATGGGGTGCCGAAGCCAGGTACTGGCTCCATTGCCTATTAAAATAACGCAAACCCCGGTTCTGGATATCCGTTCAACAGCACCGGCCTGTATTCCTGCAACTGCTTCCTTCCAGGGATTGGTTATTCAGTCGGATACGAACAGGCTTTCCTGGAAATGGGAATTTGGAAACGGTGCCCAGTCGGAAATGCAGGCGCCCGACCCGGTTCTTTACCAGGTGGAGGGTAGTTACCAGGTTCGATTGATCGGAAAAAACAATTTCGGCTGCGCCGATACGGTCACTCACACGTATGTTGCCTGGCCCTTACCCGATGTGGAGGCCGGGGCAGACCGGTGGATCTGCCGTGAGGCAATGACTGATCTCATCGCAACCGGTGCACTCAGTTATACCTGGGGACCCGATTCTCATTTATCCTGCCTAAATTGCGCCGCACCAAAAGCTGCCCCACTCGAGAATACGAAATACTATGTAGTGGGGAAAAATATACATGGTTGCGAAGCAAGGGATTCCGTACTAATACGGGTACAGCAGCCGTTTACAATCGAGGTTGGAAAAGGCGATACATTGTGCCGGGGAGAAAGTACGGAACTATGGGCAAAAGGCGCCGACCAGTTCACCTGGAGTCCGGTGACCGGCCTTGACAATGGAAGGTCAGCTGTTCCTAAGGCCAGTCCTGCCAATTCAGTTCTTTACAGGGTCGTTGGCTCTGATAACCAGGGATGTTTTACGGATACCGGTTATGTACCCGTGGTTGTTTATCCAATTCCGGAAGTGAATGCGGGTGATGACAAAACCATCACCGTAGGCAGCCAGGTACAAATATTGGCCCGTATTTCGCAGGATGTAAGTGGAATCAGATGGACACCTGCCAGCAACCTTAGTTGTGTCGGTTGTGCCCAGCCGGTGGCCAGTCCCCGCCAGACAACTACCTACAAGGTGGAAGTTAGCAATGAGGGAGGTTGTGTATCCAGGGACGAAGTCACGGTTTTTGTGTTTTGCGAGGGAAGTAATCTTTTTGTTCCAAATACTTTCTCGCCCAACGGAGACGGTCAGAACGACGTATTCTACCCGAGAGGGAAAGGGTTATTTGTGGTACGGAACTTCAGGGTATTTAACCGTTGGGGAGAATTGGTTTTTGACCAGTCTAACTTCCAGGCGAATGATGTCACAAAAGGCTGGAATGGCATATATAAAGGAAGGCCTGCTTCACAGGATGTTTACGTATACCTCATTGAGGTTGTTTGCGAAAACCAGACGGTGATGCAATACAGCGGGAATGTGACCCTGATCCGCTAACTATGAAATGACGAAAAAAAACTGACTAGATTGGAAAAACCTTCTGAAACGAATTGCGGTTACCAAATATTACCTGGCTTTTTTCAGGTGAAATTTTTACTGCGTTTCTTCTCTGCATTCATTCTGCTTTTCACAGTTTCATCTGCTTGTGCACAAAGCCCTGTAGCAGATTTTAGCGCCAGTACTACTTCAGGCTGCTCCCCAGTGTCAGTACAATTTAGGGACCAGTCAACGGGCAACCCGGTTTTCTGGAATTGGGATTTGGGAAATGGCCAGCTGTCAACCTTGCAAAACCCGGCCACAACATATTATACGCCCGGAACCTATACTATTACACTAGTGGTCAGAAATGCGAATGGGATAAGTTCGGTAACTAAGACAGATTTGATTGTAGTAAACCCGTCGCCAACAGTTAGTTTTACTGCTGATAAGAAACTTGCCTGTGTACCTGCTACCATTCAATTTACGGACGCATCCGTACCTAATGCCGGCAATATCGTTTCCTGGGAATGGGATTTCGGAGACGGCACTACTTCTACTCAGCAAAATCCACAGAAAATTTACAATTCGATTGGCTTTTATAATGTAAGACTCAAGGTTACCTCAAGCACCGGTTGCGCCTCAACTGCCAGTTATAGCAATTTTATCCGGGTAGTATCAGGAGTTACTGCGGATTTCAGTTTCCAGGAACCGGTTACCTGCCGTGCTCCTTTCCTGGTCAATTTTAATGATCTTACCAGCGGTCCGGGAAACATCACTTACGCATGGAGCTTTGGCGATGGCAATACTTCAGCCGTACAGAATCCGGCAAACTCCTTTTCTACCGCAGGCAACTACACGGTACAGTTAACCGCCACCAGTGAATATGGTTGCTCCGGAACAGTTCAAAAACCGGTTACTGTAGTATCCAACATAGCCAGTTTTTCGGCACCCGATACTGTTTGCCTGAACAGCACCGTTAATTTTCTTAATACTTCCACCCCTGCGCCGGTTGCAAATACCTGGAACTTTGGAAATGGTCGGCAATCAACTAAAATAAGTGACACCAGCTCTTATTCTACGCCCGGAGTATACCAGGTTCGGCTAATCAACACGTATTCGAACTGTACGGACAGTTTTACAAAAAATATTGTAGTCAGCCCGCCGCCAACAGTAGATTTTACTGCGCCTCAGGTCGTTGCCTGCAAAGCGCCTTTTATAGTAAACTTTCAATCGCTGGCTCCATCAGCGGTGAGTTGGCAATGGGATTTCGGAGATGGCAACTCGTCAAGTCAGCAAAACCCGACACATCAATACAATTCACCGGGACTATATACTGTAACGCTCACAGTTACGGATGCACGAGGATGCACCAACACGATAACCAAATCGAACTTCGTCAGAATTGTACGGCCAACCATTTCCATTAATAACGCTCCGGCTGGTGGCTGCGTTCCTTTTACGTACAATCCCGTACCAAATGTGAATGCCATAGACGGCATCGCATCCTATTTCTGGGATTTCGGAGATGGCGCTACTTCCCCCCTGCCTAATCCCGGTCATACTTATGTCGCAACAGGTAATTACACTATCAAACTTGTTATTACCACTACCGGTGGATGTACAGACTCCCTGGTGATTAATAATGGAGTGAGCGTTGGCACCCCCCCTGCTACCAATTTTTCGGCCAGTCCACTGGATGTGTGTGCTTTTCAACAGGTGAACTTCACCACAGATCCAGCCGTCATCGCAAACAGCTTTAGCTGGAATTTTGGAGATGGTGGAATCTCTGCTGCCCGTGATCCCCAGCATTCATATCAGGATACCGGCTATTTCAACGTTACATTGACCGCTATTAACAATGGTTGTCCGAACACGGTAACCCGTAATCTTTATATCCACGTAAAACCGCCAATAGCCAAATTCAATTATGCTGTTTCCTGCAGCAATAAACGGCTGGTCACTTTTACAAATACTTCTGTTACGGACGCCGGTTACGGACTCGTCAGTTATCAATGGGAATTCGGGGATCCCGCAAACAGCACTTCCTCAGTTGCCAATCCAACTTTCACTTACCCTTCCCCCGGCCCTTATACTGTTCGGCTGACCGTCAACAATGGAAGTTGCAGTCATTCAGAGATCCGAACCATTGACATCAATGACGACATCGCAGACTTTACAGTTTCGAAAAATAATATTTGCAAGTATGAGCAACTGACGCTAACTGCGATCAACAGTTCGCCAGGCAACATCAGTTCATATGAATGGTCACTGGATGGCGGCGCCTATCAAAATCTTGGCAGCCCTGCATCAGTATCATTTGCCACTAATGGGGCGCATAGTATCAGCCTGAGAATAACAGATGTAAACGGCTGCCAGGACATAAAAACATATTCCAATGTGGTAACAGTATCTGGTCCAACAGCCAATTTTTCTGTAGCCAACACCGGAATCTGTGCAAACACCACTTTTACATTCAACGATCTTTCCACCACTGCCGGTGCCACTATTACCAGTTGGATTTGGAATTTTGGAGACGGGAAAACACAAACCTTCACCACGGCTCCTTTTAACCATGTGTATACTGATACCGGAAGATTCACCGTCAGTTTGAAAGTAATAGACCAGATTGGTTGTGTTGATTCTTTCGCCCTGCCTACTTCCATTTTTGTTACAAAACCCGAAGCAAGGTTCAGTGCAGCCTTACCATTGATTTGCCAGGCGACCAATTTGCTCTTCACCGATTCTTCATCCGGTTATTCATTGACCTATAACTGGAGTTTTGGAGACGGAACAACATCGAATTTGCAAAATCCCGTCCATCAATATACGGGCAACGACAGCGTTTACTCGGTCAGGTTACTGATCACCGATACAAATGGATGCCAGGATTCACTCACCAAACTAAACTATGTATCTGTGAAGCGTCCGAAACCGGCCTTCGGCATCAGGGATACCTCCACAATATGCCCACCGCTGGAAACTAAATTCACCTTCCAGGGACGCGACTTTGAATCGTTCTATTGGGATTTCGGAGACGGAAGTATTTCTACGCTAACCAACCCGGTACATTTCTATAACTCTTATGGCTCTTTTGTCCCCAAACTGTTCCTGGTAGGATATGGGGGTTGCCTTGATAGTGCCAGTTCATTGGTGAATGTATACAACCCCGGGGTAGATGCCTCAATTACTTATTCGCCACTGAATGCCTGTAATTCACTCCTGGTAGACTTCAATATTGTGACGCCCCCCGGCACAAAATTCACTTTCCAGGCTGGCGACGGGTTCATTGATACCACGCAGACCAAGACATTTCAACATTTATATAAATCATTTGGGTTCTTCAGTCCGAACCTGTCGATACAGGACAGTTTCAAATGCATTGTTGGGCTAACAGGCGCTTCGCAAATCCGTATCCTGGGTGCAGAGCCCTTGTTCGGCCTTGATAAAAAAGCATTCTGTGATACCGGCACCGTCTTGTTCGCGAATTATACCATCGGTAATGATCCGATAGTAAATACACTGTGGGATTTTGGAGATGGCAACAC
>JBGAHR010000075.1:0-16409 GCA_044226045.1 Chitinophagaceae bacterium | reverse complement strand
GAGTACTTACATTGGAATAGGCCGTAATAAAATATTTCGCATTGGGAGATAGATTGATCATGTCGTGGCTGTACTCCCCGAAGCTCAGGCGGGTCAGCACTTTGCCATTGAGTCCGATTTTATAGAAATCGAAGCGGGCTGAGTTTTCCTTGCGTGCCCGGAAATACAGCAGTTTATTTTTCTCATCGATTCTGAGGATGGAAGTAGCCCAGAAATTTCCAGTGGTGATCTGATTGACCAGCTTTCCATTCATCTCATGCAGGTAGAGGTTTTCCCAGCCGTCTTTATCGCTTTTCAGGATGAACGTTTTTCCGTCTTCCAGGAAATCGATACGCTCGGCATCATCCAGGTCGATCCATGTTTTTTGTTTTTCATCATAGATTTCTGTTTTGGCGCCGGTGGCCAGGTCGGTTTGATAGATCTTGTAATTGTCCTGGCCGCGGTTCATCCAGGTAATCCAGAGCTGGTTGCCGGGTGTCCAGATGGGAGCGCCGAAGTACTGATCGTCTTTCGGATTAAAATCTGCCCAGGTGATCGAGGCAGGATTATTCACGGAGAAGATTCCCATTTTCACTTCCGGGTTTTTGTCGCCTGGTTTGGGATATCGTTCATTTTCC
This sequence comes from Chitinophagaceae bacterium, assembly GCA_044226045.1. Taxonomy (GTDB): domain Bacteria; phylum Bacteroidota; class Bacteroidia; order Chitinophagales; family Chitinophagaceae; genus Endoryza. The sequence goes on along the minus strand of JBGAHR010000075.1, from coordinate 15,792 downwards.
AGTCTTCCATGCTGGCCATCGCTCCAGTAAATAGGAAATACGGGTACCTGCGAATCGTCAAAACGCATGAAGCAGATATTTTTGGAATCGGGGCTCCACCAAAATGCTTTATAACGGCTGCCACGTCCGAGGATCTCTTCATAATAAACCCAGGAAGCATACCCATTCAGGATGGTTTCGGATCCGTCCCTGGTAACCTGTGTTTCTTTGGCTGAGCCAACCTCGCTGATATAAAGATTATTGTCGGGCTTGGTATAGGCCACCCATTTTTTATCGGGAGAAAAAGTGATGTTCCTGCCGTCCTTCACAGAAAATGGAGGGTTAACGGTTGCTTCAGTCTTTGCCGGATTGGTATAAGGCTTGGCCAGTCCGGTTTTAACCTCTACGGAAAAGGGTTTGTTCTTTCCGTCCGCATCATCTTTTCTCATCTCGATATAGTGATCATCATCCACCCATCCGTTAATGGCCGGGAGTGGTTTGCTCATATTCGTAGCAGCTCCTTTGAAGAGCTGATCGTAAGTGAAGTTCTTTTTCTGAGCCTGTACCGCAGCAATCGATACAAATAGAAATAAAAATGGCAAGAAGATTTTTCTCATGTATGTGAAATTTGAGGGATGAATGTACGAAAGAGTTACTAATTGGTTTGCAGTGGGTGGTTTGCGGTTCTGTCGGTTTCGCGTTTCAGGTTTATCGTTTCAGGTTGGACTGCATTTTTTGCAAAGTCAAAATTGGAAAGTCAAAAGTCAAAATTGAAAAGTCAAAAATAAAAGGATAACGCGAAACGATAAACCTGAAACGAGAAACGCTCAAGAGTTCTGGAACGCAGAGGACGCCAAGTAGCGCAAAGGGCGCGAAGGGAAAGTCGAAATTGCAAAGTCAAAAGTCAAAATTGAAAAGTCAAAGAATAATTAAATCAAATTCCCTCTCCCTTGGGAGAGGGTTAGGGTGAGGGGGAGCGGAGCGGGAGTGGGAGCGAGAGCGAGAGCGGAAAGACAAGGGAAACTGTAAACGGCAAACTGCCAACCGCAAACCAACTTGAAACGATAAACTCGCACTCGCTGAGTAATAGCAGTTTCTCCGGGACGAGTCCTCCGCCTTCGGCGGATAAGACTCGTCTGAGGAACGATAAACCTGAAACGTGAACCGCCAACCGCAAACTGCAAACCGCCAACTCAACTTATTTCCTGCATATCAACGAGCTTTTTATAGAAACTGTTGAGGGCGATGAGTTCGGCATGGGTGCCTCTTTCAATGATCTTGCCTTTTTGCAATACAATGATTTCATCGGCATGACGAATGGTGCTCAGACGATGCGCAATGACTATACTGGTCCTGTTTTGCATCATATTGCTGATGGCGTCCTGAACCAGTCTTTCACTTTCGGTATCCAAAGAGGAGGTCGCTTCATCGAGGATCAGAATAGGGGGATTCTTCAATACAGCCCGGGCAATGGTCAGTCGCTGGCGTTCGCCGCCCGACAATTTGCTGCCACGATCACCGATATTGGTCTGGTAACCTTCTTCCTTTCTCATGATGAAATCGTGCGCATTGGCAATTCGGGCTGCATCTTCAATGTCGGCAATATTGGCAGTGCCGTCGCCCAACGCTATGTTGGATGCAATGGTATCATTGAATAAGACCGGCTCCTGTGTAACAATACCCATATGATGACGAAGACTTCCCAATGAAAATTCTCTGATGTTGGTTCCATCGATCAGGATCTCTCCACTGGTTACATCATGGAAACGGGGAATGAGATCAGCCAGTGTGGATTTACCGGCTCCGGAAGAACCCACCAGTGCTATCGTCTTGCCTTTGGGAATGGTGAGGTTGATATTATCGAGAATGGTAACGTCTTCATAAGAAAAACTAACATTCCGAAATTCAATCTTGTCATTGAATGAAGACAATGTTTTAGGCTGGCTGATTTCCTGCACGGTAACCGGCGCCTGCATGATCTCTTCAATTCTTTCAATGGCCGCACTGCCTCTTTGTGCATTGTAAAAAGCAGTTGAAAGGGATTTGGCCGGGTTGATAATCTGCGAGAATACTATAATATAGGTAATGAAATTTTCCGGTGTCATGGCGATCGTCTGCTCCAGTACCTGTTTGCCGCCATACCAGAGGATAAATGATAAGATCATTACCCCCAGAAATTCCGACATCGGGGAGGCGAGGTCGCGACGAAAGGCGATCTTGTTTCTGAGATGGCTCAACCGGTCGTTGGAAGAATAGAAATGATCACCGATCTTTTTCTCTGCGTTGAAAGCCTTGATCACTCTTAAACCACCCAGTGTTTCATCTACGATAGACATCAGTCCACCCATTTCGCGCTGTGCTTCCCCCGAATCTTTCCGTAAGGATTTACTCAGTCGGCCAATGATGAGAATGGCAATGGGAAGCAATAGCAAAACTACCATCGTCAAATAGGGACTCAGGTATATGAGCGTTCCCAGGTATAACACGATGGTCAGTGGTTCGCGAATGAGCCCTTCGAGTGTTCCGAAAATACTCCATTCGATTTCATTCATGTCGTTACTCATCCGGCTGATGATATCGCCCTTTCTTTGTTCGGTAAAATATCCGATGGGCAACTGGAGTATCTTGGCATAGAGGTGCGCCCGGAGGTTATTCATCACCTTGTTGCGGATCGGAGCCATTACCCGGTAGGAGAGATAGATGAATATATTTTTCAGGAGAATGGCCACAATTACTACCAGGCAGATCACACCCAGGGCAAAAGCCTTGCTGTTTTCATGAACCAGGATCGACAATTTGTATTTCAGGAATTCGGAAACGGAAGAAGCCGACCAGGTGACAACCGGCGTTTCTGCCGGTATTTGTGCCTGCCCGTTGATGTCGAATAACATTTTGAGGAAAGGGCCGATACCCGCCAGCGAAACCAATCCGAATACAATGGCCAGCAAAATGGTGATTCCATATAACCAGATACTGGATTTCTGATCTTTCAGGTGCCTTAAAATCGTTGAAAAACGCTTCATGTATTGAGTTAAACGGTGCAAAGTAACTAATTTTGAGGCGAAGTGAAGACCCCCGACGGGCCTGAACGGTAAACAGGGCTCCCTTATCGGTAAACCAACAGGAGCTTTCACCCGTAAAATCTGACAGCAATGCAGGAAGGTAAAAGACAGAAACAGGTAGCAGGCCTGATCCAGGAAGAAATGAACGATATTTTTCAGCGGCTTGGCCTGGCCATGCTGGACGGGGGTATGGTATCCATCTCTTCCGTAAAAGTAACGCCCGACCTCCTCGAGGCCAGGATTTATCTGAGTCTTTTCCAGGTGAAGGACAGCGCCGCCACGATGAAAAAAATCGAAGATCGCAGCTGGGAAATCAAGAAGGAGCTCACTTCGAGAGTCGCCAAGCAACTGCGAAGGATGCCCGAGCTGAAATTCTTCCTCGACGACACCCTCGACCATGTATTCAAGATCGAAGAGATTCTCAAAAAGATAAATGACGAAAGGGATGCATCTGCATCGTGAAGGCGCTTTGCCGTTGTAACCCCGTTTTCATTACAGCACCCATGAATTTTCTTTTTGCCTGGCGATATTTCAAAGCAAAGAAAACCACCAATGCCATTAATATTATCGCTTGGGTGAGTGTTACGGCTATTACCCTTATCACCGCGGCTTTTATTGTCACCCTTAGTGTATTCAACGGATTTGAGGGATTGGTCAAATCATTGTATTCTTCTTTCTTCCCTGATATAAGAGTGAGTGCCGTTAGCGGTAAAGTGATAAAATTGCAACCCTCGCAACTGCAGCAACTGAGGTCAATTGATGGTATTCGTAGTTTCTCTACCGTTGTGGAAGAAAAAGCCCTTATTCAAAATGGAGATCTTAAAACCATTGTTACCCTGAAAGGAGCGGATGAACAGTACAAGGACGTAACAGGCGTAATTCGCAACATCCGGGAAGGTCGCTACGATCTGGGAACAGCCGACAGGCCGGGTATTGTACTGGGCAGCGGGGTACAACACGCCGTTGCAGCGGATGTTGAAAGATCGATCTATCCGCTCACGGTGTACTTGTTCCGGAGAGGGGTGAGTGGGGCGGTACTCGATCCTTATCAGTCTTCGGCTATTGATGAAATTATCGGCACCGGTACCTTTTTCATTCAGCAGGATATAGACAGTAAATACGCTATTACCAATATCGGCTTCATGAAAAGAATGTTGTCGATGCAGCCGGATGAATTTTCGAGTGTGGAAATAGCGGTAAAAGATGCCGGTAAAACAGAAGAGGTGAAAAAGCAGGTGCAGCAGATCCTGGGAAAACAATACCAGGTGTTGAACCGCTATGAGCAGGATCGGAGTTTGTATGCAGTGATGACATTGGAGAAATGGGCCATTTTCGGCATACTTACCTTAATGCTTGCAGTGGCCGCCTTTACCATCGTGGGAGCGCTGACGATGCTTGTACTGGAAAAGCAAAAAGATATTCAGGTATTGAAGGCTGTTGGCGCCAACAACAGGCTGGTGCAAAAAATATTTCTCAGTGAAGGATTGCTTATCGGTGGTATCGGCGTACTCACCGGATTTTTTCTCGGGTTGTTATTATGCTGGGCACAACTGAACTTTCACCTGGTAAAAATTGAAGGCGGCACTTTCCTCATCAATTATTTCCCCGTTCGTGTTCACTTTGCCGATTTACTCCTTATTGCTGCAACGGTGTTACTGGTTACCCTGTTGGCATCCTGGATGCCCAGCCGAAGAGCCGCAAGCCAGGTGGTGGAGCTGAGGAGCTGAGTTCGTTTATCGTTTTACGTTTAGCGTTTCAGGTTAAGCATTATCATACCAGTTTTCCGTTAAAAATAAACCCGTTAATCAGTAATGATAAACGTGAAACGATAAACCTGAAACGATAAACGTCTCAATAATCCCCCAATGTTTCCGGTAATTGCGCGAGGGCTTTCTGGAGTTGCTCGTCGTTGGGTGCGATTCCATGCCATTCGTGGCTGCCGGCCATGAAGTCTACACCGGCCCCCATGGCCGTTTTCATGAGAATAACGATGGGTTTGCCTTTGCCAACAAATGTTTTTGCTTTTTCGAGAGCGGCTACCACTTCATCCACATCATTGCCTTTATCGAGATGAACCACCTGCCATCCGAAGGCTTCGAATTTGGCGCCGAGGTCGCCTTCATTCAGAACTTTTTTGGTAGGGCCGTCAATTTGCTGTCCATTCCAGTCAACTGTTGAAATCAGGTTATCCACTTTATTGTGTGCGGCGAACATCACCGCTTCCCAGATCTGACCTTCCTGGAGTTCTCCATCACCGTGTAATGAGTACACGAGGTAAGGATCTTTGTTTAATTTTTTTGCCAGGGCTGCACCAATGGCTACACTAAGACCCTGACCCAAAGAACCCGAAGCGATACGAATACCCGGGAGGTGTTCATGTGTGGCGGGGTGTCCCTGAAGACGACTGTTGAGTTTACGAAAAGTCGCCAGTTCTTTCACATCGAAATAGCCCGCGCGGGCCAGTGTGGAGTAATAAATGGGAGAAATATGCCCGTTAGAAAGGAAGAATACATCCTCATTGGTCCCATCCATATTGAATTGAGGATTGTGCTTCATTACTTTGAAATAGAGCGCCGTAAAATATTCGGTACAGCCCAATGATCCACCCGGATGACCCGAAGCTGCTCCGTGAACCATACGAACAATATCTCTACGTAACTGGCTGGCAATATCTTTTAATGCAGGCATATGTGAAATGTGATAAATGTGGCGCAAAACTAATGGAAATCACCGGGCTGACTTGAAAAAAATATTCGCTTTTTACTGATTCCGGCGGGCTTTTGGCAATAAAAAGGTGTTAATTGTTGTTATTCAAGGAACATGCTTTAAGTTTGCACCGGTTATTCCCGCAACACCCAACCGGCCAGATTCGTAGCACGTAGGATATTACAGACATACAAAACTTGGCTGATGTTACAAAACAATGTATTCGATGTCTTACTCTCTGTTGCCATATCGTTCACCATTACATTTTTGGCGATACCGGTAATTGTAACAGTGGCTGAGAGAAAAAAGCTTTTCGATATACCAGACGAAAGGAAAATTCATAAAACGCCGATCCCTTCTTTGGGAGGATTGGGCATTTTTGCGGGTTTTGTCATTGCCTGCCTGCTCGCTGTAAAATTTCAAAACGCTTCAGAATTTCAATATTTCCTGGCAGCCACCATTGTAATCTTCTTTTTGGGCCTGAAAGACGACATCCTCGTTATATCACCGGTAAAGAAATTCATCGGCCAGGTGCTGGCGGCTTTTCTGATCATTTACAAAGGCGGCATTCAGATCAAGAGTATGCATGGATTCCTGGGTATTCATGATCTGCCGGAGATGTTCAGTTTATTGCTGACTTATTTTACCGTAATTGTCATTATCAATTCTTTCAATCTGATCGATGGTGTTGATGGCTTGGCAGGTAGTCTTGGTTTAATGACTGCCCTGATATTTGGTGTTTACTTTTTACAGGCCAACCAGATCGCCTATTCGGTATTGTCTTTTTCACTGGCAGGCAGCCTGATTGCCTTTCTTATTTTCAATTTTCAACCGGCCAAGATATTTATGGGAGACACGGGCTCGATGCTGATCGGGCTGATCAATGCCATATTAGTTATCAAGTTTATCAACTCTGCCGGTGAATCCAGTGAAGTTACAACCCCGATCCTGGCTGCTCCGGCCATTGGTTTCGCTGTTTTGATGATCCCGCTGCTGGATACACTACGGGTTTTTGGCATCCGGATGTTCCATCGCCGCTCACCTTTCAGTCCCGATCGCAATCACGTTCATCACCTGTTACTAGATAAAGGTCTTTCACACCGCACCATCACCCTGCTGCTTGTTTCCATCAATGTGGTTTGTGTGGCAGCCACTTTCCTCCTGCGTAAGGCAGGTTGTACCTGGCTGATATTATCCCTTATAACGCTGTTTTTTGCCGGAATGGGAGCGCTCTATTACACCCGTCGTCAACCCCGGCTTTTTGTGGCCAGGTCCATGAAAAACAAAGTGGGCTCTACCCGTGTGGTTCCCCTCACCAAAGACACGATTCTCGAGCAAAAGAACTGATTTTCCTTCCTTTAAAGAGTAGCTTCCACGGTGTTAATACCGTTGGATCGGGCTATTTTGTCTTTTGCATGTTCTATTTCCTTTGTAGGTTTGTGGGCCTTAATAATTGAAGAATATGTCTGAAGAACTTAACAAGATCAATGCGCACGCGCTGGATGCCATGGAAAAAGCCATCAGCCACCTGGAAACCGAATTGGTAAAGGTCAGGGCAGGAAAGGCAACACCCGGAATTATCGACGGAATCATGGTAGACTATTACGGAAATCCTACCCCAATCAACCAGGTCGGCAATATCGCCGTGGCAGATGCCCGTACACTGACTATTCAGCCCTGGGAAAAGAATATGCTGCAACCGATTGAAAGAGCTATTATCGCCTCCAATATAGGGATCAACCCCCAGAATGATGGAAATATGATACGCCTGTTTCTTCCTCCGTTGACAGAAGAAAGGAGAAGAGAACTGGTGAAAAGGGCACAGGGCGAAGGAGAGCATTCCAAAGTAGCCATCCGCAATATCAGAAGAGATGCCATGGAGCAGATCAAGAAACTGCAGAAGAACGGCCTGAGTGAGGATATAACCAAAGATGCAGAAAAGAATATGCAGGAAACCACCGACAAATTCATTGCGCTGGTAGACAAGCATCTTACCACCAAAGAAAAAGAAATAATGACCGTATAAGCATGGGTAAAATAAAGCTCAGCGAAATCAGCACAAGGGCTCCCAAAGAGCTCGATAAAAAAGACATCAAGGATAAGACGATCAAAATACTGGCAGAACTCAACGAGTTGCAAAACCTGCTGTATGCTGAGTCGAAACATGCCGTTCTGGTTGTTATACAGGGAATGGATGCCAGTGGAAAGGATGGACTGATCCGTGAAGTATTCGGTGTACTGAATCCGCAGGGCGTAACCGTTAAATCTTTCAAAGCTCCAACGGCCGAGGAACTCAGTCACGACTTTCTCTGGCGTGTTCACAGTGCCGCTCCCGGCAAAGGAATGATCCAGCTTTTTAATCGGTCGCATTATGAGGATATCATCGTTACGCGGGTACACAAATGGTGCGATGATAAAACCGCGCAAAAAAGAATCGCGGCCATCAATGATTTTGAGAAACTGTTACAGCTTCATAATAGTACCGTGATACTGAAATTCTATCTGCATGTATCACCCGAAGAGCAGCAGCAACGATTGAATGAACGCATTCATGACCCTGCCAAGCAATGGAAATACAATGAAAAGGATTTTGAAGAAGCCAAACTGTGGGACGAATACATGAAAATGTATGAAGACTGTTTTGAGCTTTGCAATGATGTTCCCTGGACCATCGTACCTTCTGATCAAAACTGGTATAAGGAGTATGTTGTCGCGAAGCAGTTACGGGATCGGCTTGTCGAATTAAAGATGCAGTTTCCCGGACTCAAAAAATAAGCTTGCGGTTCTCTCCGGTTTGTGGGTAATATGAGTTTAGCTATCCACAAAGTGATTGTCTACTATAAATATTCAGTACATTTAGTTAGCAAGCAATTTCAACAACTAAAACTGATATTTTATGGGCTTAATGAAAGAATTCAAAGATTTCGCATTGAAAGGTAATGTGGTTGACCTGGCTGTTGCCGTAGTGATCGGTGCTGCTTTTGGATCCATCGTTACCTCACTGGTGGATAACGTTATCACACCACTATTGCTGGCGCCCGCCTTAAAAATGGCTAATGCAGAAAATATTGACAAGCTGGCCTGGGGAACGGTCAAGTATGGCAAATTTCTTTCTACCGTTATTCAGTTTATCATCATCGCATTTATTTTGTTCCTGATTGTAAAGGCTATGAACTCAATGAAGAAGAAAGAAGCAGCCGCGCCTCCTCCCGGTCCCACCCCCACGGAGCAACTCCTTACCGAGATTCGCGATGCCTTAAAGAAATAAGCGAAAGACGTATCTTTATGCGGCATTTTGAGTATCTTCAAAATGCCTTTTTTTTACCAAACCTAAACAGCTAGTATGAGAAAATCTATCCTATTTTCCTTCGCGATTTTTTTCGCATATTCTACGCTGGCCCAGGATCGTGCGGTACAGGATATGCAGAGCCAGGCCGGCAGAAGTGGTAAAGCAGACACTTCAAAAAGCAATAAGGTTTGGAAAACCGGAGGTACTATTTCTATAAACATGGGACAGGGGGGAAGCCGCAACTGGGCAGCCGGTGCGGAGAAGTTTTCTTTCTCCCTTGCAACTTATGCCAGCCTGTATGCCAATAGAAAAGTAGGACCCTGGTCATGGGATAATACACTCGATCTCGGATATGCGCTCGTTAATACTTCCTCATTAGGGGTGCGCAAAAATGACGACAAGATTGACCTCTTCAGCAAGATGGGTCGATCAATCGGTCACAACCTGTCTGTTTCTTTAGTTGGTAATGCCCGCTCACAGTTCAACGATGGATTCGACTACAATTACCTGGGCAAAGGATATAAGCGCCGCACATCGGGCTTCATGGCTCCCGCCTATGTAACACTGGCGCCCGGTCTGGAATGGAAGCCTGTTAAAAATCTTTCTGTATTCCTCTCGCCGGTAGCGGCTCGTTTTGTAATCGTTACCCGTGAGCCGAAAAGCTACTATTTCCAGGGTGGTGTGATTCCGGTAGCCGATGGTGGCGGATATGAATTGCCGGTAGCTACCTTCTACGGTGTGGATCCGGCCCGCCAGGTTCGTTTCGAGCTGGGTGGTTTCGCCTCTATAAATTATCACCAGGAAATTTTCAAAAACGTGAACTATAAAACCAGGCTCGATCTTTATTCCAACTATCTGGAATCAACCCGGTTTGTAGCCACCGGACCAGATCAGTTACAGATTACAAAGTCTGGGCCCAATCCACAAAATGTAGACGTTTTCTGGACCAATACTTTCGGACTTACCGTGAACAAATGGCTCCAGGTTACCTATAATTTCGACCTGATTTACGACGACGATGTTCGCCAGTTTGGTCCCAACAAGACCTCTGCAGCCGCCCAGTTGCGGTCTCTGCTGGCCATCGGCCTGTCGGCAAAATTCTGAATAAGTTTTTTCAACTTTATGAAGCCCCGGTCGTAGATTGGGGCTTTATTTTCATCTAAACAAAGCAAAGTGAGCCAGGCTTCGTATCAAATCAAGTTAGCACAGTTTGAAGGTCCGTTCGATCTCCTGTTATTTTTCATTGAAAGAGATGAATTAGACATTTATAATATACCTATTACAAGGATTATCAATGATTTCCTCGAGTTTATCCATAGCCAGGAGAAGCTGAATATTGAATTGTCCAGCGAGTTTATCCTGTTTGTTTCCACGCTTATGCGGATCAAGGCCAAGATGCTGCTGCCCCGTAAGGAACTGGATGCACAAGGCAACGAGATCGATCCCCGCCAGGAGCTGATCGACAAAATCCTCGAGTACAAGCGATACAAAGAAGCTGCTGCCCAGATGGCTGAAATGGAAGCGATGCGATTGCTGATGGTTAAACGCGGCAATATTCAGAAAGAGCTGACCCATATCGGCGAAGAGGCCGGTGAAGGAACTGAAATTCAAACAATTACGCTTTTCAAGCTGATGAAGGCCTTTGAAAAGGTAATGAAGAAAATGGAAGATCGCTCGCGCCGACCGGTCCATACGGTGGTTCAATATGCCTACACGATGGAAGGCAGCCGGGCCTATATGCTCGATACGGTTCGGGAGCAGAAGATCATGCCTTTCGAAAAAGTATTTGAAATCTGCGAGGACCGTATTCACGCGATTTTCCTGTTCCTGTCCATGCTTGAACTCGTTCAGATGAAATACATGACCCTGATGGTAGGAGAGGGTCGAAATAACTTCATCGTTGAGTGGAACGAAAACCGCCAGGAAGAGGATGTCCCGTTTAACCCCGATTTACCCGTCGAATCTCCTGACGAAACGGCCTGATTTCCCTGACAGATCAGTCAAATTCTCCACTGGTACAGATATTGAACCTGGGCGGTTGAATTTGTAGTATCCCTGTATAGTCCACTTCCAACTTACGACTTAGGGAATAGATCATCAGTTTTCAAACCTTTCCGGGCTTGACATTGTTGGCTATGCAATCTTGTTCCGTTGCTTTCATCAGGGCAATGGGCAAGCACTAACTACTACAGATTATGCCAACTAAAGAGAAACCAATGAAAATCGCGATCATGATCGGTTCTGTGCGTGCCGGAAGGCAGAGCCAGAAAGCAGCACTGTACCTGGAAAAAGAATTACAAAAGAGAAACCATGAAGTGATATTGATCGATCTGGCAACAGATCCCTTACCCATCATGGAAGAAAGAATCAGCCGGGATGAACAACCGCCGGTGAATGCCATTAAAATCAGCCGCCTGCTGAAAGAATCAGACGCGGTGATACTGGTAACACCTGAATACCATGGCAGCTTCTCGGGTGTATTGAAAAACGCACTCGATTATTTTCTGCCGGAATTTGCGAAGAAAGTGGTGGGGGTGGCAACTGCCACTACCGGCAGGTTTGGCGGACTCAATGCCTCCGTGCAGTTGCAACATGTCGTGCTGAGCATGGGGGCTTATCCGCTGCCACAGAAACTGATCGTACCCGATGTGCCAAACGCATTTGATAAGGAGATGAATCCAATCAGCGAATTGCTGGCGAAACAAGGTCAGAAATTCGTGGAGGAATTCACCTGGCTGGCAGAAGCCATTCGCCAGGCACAACAACCGAAAAAGGAGTTAGTATGACAACAAGAACAGTAGCACAAATCGTAGATGCTACCAATGAAAGGGTGGGGCCGTTTAAAATCAAAAATGCCCTCCCTACCCGAAGCCTGAACCAGGTGGATCCATTCCTGCTGATCCACCATATGCAACCCTACCGTGTAACCGCAGGAGCGGATTTACGCATCCCCCCGCATCCGCATGCCGGATTTGAAGTGGTAACTTACCTGTTGCAGGGAGAGTTCTTTCACCGCGACAGCAAAGGTCACGACCAGGTAGCGGGTCCGGGAGATATGAACTGGATGACCTCCGGTGCCGGTATTGTGCATTCGGAAGGACCCACCAAAGACTTCCTGCAAAAAGGCGGAGAGGCCGAATTGCTGCAGGTGTGGATCAACCTGCCGGCAGCCAAGAAAACCCTGGGAGCAAGCTTCAGGCACTATCAGGCAGACCAGTTTCCGGTTGAAACGATCGGCAACGCGCAAATAAAGATTTTGCTGGGGGCACTGGGCGGACAAACATCCGCGGTGGCCACTCAAACAGAAATGTTCTGGTATATGGTGGAAGCGAAAGCCGATCAGCTGATCACCATTCCCGTTAAGGATTCGCATAATGCCGGTGTTTATATGCTGGCGGGCAAGGCCACCATTCTGAACGAAACGATCGATGCGGGGCAATTAGCAGAATTCTCCAACAATGGCGATCAATTGGTATTGAAACTTTCTGCAGGCGCCAGCCTGATGATTTTCGGCGGTGAGCCGATCCGCGAGAAAGTAGTCAGTTACGGTCCATTTGTAATGAACAGTTTTGCGGAAGTACAACAAGCCATCACAGACTATGAGTCTGGTAAAATGGGAAAGCTGAGTTATTAGTTGGACGAAGAAGATGACGGATGGCGGATTACGGATGACGAATTCAAAAGTCAAAAGTAAAAAGTCAAAAGTAAAAAGTCAAAAGTGGGTAATAACGATAAACCTGAAACGATAAACGTGAAACGAAAAACAGTTCCGGAACGCAGAGGGCGCCAAGAACCGCTAAGGGCGCCAAGGAAGAAGTCAAAAGTCAAAATTGAAAAGTCAAAAATAAAAGGATAACGTGAAACGATAAACCTGAAACGATAAACGTGAAACGTTAAACAGTTCCGGTACGCGGAGGGCCAAGTAAAAATTCAAAAGTCAAATTTAAAAATCTAAAGTGAACCTTGTGTAGTCGGGTTTTGACTTTTTGCTTTTGCATTTTGACTTTTGAATTCGTCATCCGTAATCCGCCATCCGCCATCCGTCATCCGTAATCCGCCATCCGTCACCCTCATTGGCCAATTGCTACTCGTAAATCCAAAGCAGTACCGGTTTTTTAGAGCGGTTGATGATGTCTGACAGTGATTGAAGAAAAGCGGGGGCAACGGTCGGGCATCCATCGCTCTGGCAGATCGGTGCGGGCTTTACTTCTCTTGGCGGCACGCATTCGTGTGAATGCAATACCACAAAACGTTCAAAGGCCCTGCTGTTGGTAGAATCCAGTCCGTGTAGTTTATAGGCGAGACCGAATTTTCCTTTATATGGATTTCCAATCCGGTATTTACCCAACGAAGTGCAGCCGCATCCCACTTCATTTCCGTAGCGTCTTCCCACGAGCCATTCCTCATTGCACCTGCCGTGTGTAACCAGTCCCGATTGCAGCACCGAATCATTCTTCAGGTCGTATACAAAAAATCGGTTGGCGCCGGATTCTATACTCATATCTACCAGGAAGCACCAATCGCTGTTATAGCGGTTTCGTCTGATGAAGTCTTTGGCCAGTGACGCCCGGTTGGTCAGTCTGGACATCAGTCGGCTGTTCACCACGGTTTTAGGTTTAGTCTTTAGCTCCCGGAAATGGGCATAATACCAGGCCGATGCAGCAAACAGCGTGAGGGAGGCAAAAAGGAAGAATAGCAGCAGAAAGCGTTTCATAATGTTAGCTTCAAAAATGAAGGAGCTTATTTGAAACGAAACGCTATTTATTCCACAGATCGGATAAATGAAATGCAAAAATTTAACAAGTGCCTGGGTGAGGGCAAGGCAAAAGCTAAAATTAAAAATTCAAAAGTCAAAATTTAAAGAGTCGAAACCCGAGTACACCAGGTTCATACCGGATTTTTTGATTTTTGACCTTGAGTTCATCGGGATTTGAGTAAATTGAAACGATAATGGATATCGGATAAGCATGGAAGATAGAGGTTGACATACTTGCGCTAGGCGGGGGGTAAAGTTGCTTTATCCACATTTTCCGTTTTCGGAGGATCAATTGGGACAATATGCGGTATTATCGACTTTGGATTTGCGATATTTAGTGGAACAAGTTTAACAGATAGAATAGGGCAAATGGTTGATGAAGAAATACAAAAGTGATGAACCGAATATTTGAGTACATATACTACAGACTGAATAAAGCCTACTTCAAATGGGATGGTAGGCGAGGATCAACGGCATTGTTTGGAGTTACTTTTGTGCAATTATTTTGGCTATTGGATATATTTCTTTTTGTAGACAAACTTATACCCTTTGGAACTTTCCCAAGGGATAAAAATCTAATGACTACTATATTCGCAGTCATTTTTGGTGTTGCTTTATTTTTTAATTATAAAATTCACGACGGAAAATATAATACATACAAACGAAGATGGGCTTCAGAAACCGCGTTTCAAAGAAGGTTTCGAGGAGTGTTTGTCATAATTGCGATCGTGTTACCAATTGTATTGGTACCTGTTATTACTAATTTGATGAAACAAAAATGAGCTATTTCGATCTTGACGGGGAAATCTGATGGTTGGATGGGAATTTTAGTAAATTTCATCGATCCCCTCTCTCGCGTGAGGGGTTTTAGATAATCAGGAAGAAGGTTTGAGCTTTCTGCCTTGCAAATCGGATTAACTGCTTTTCAAAAATATCGGCTTCTATACAAAACTAGGTGGTTAAAGATTTAAGTCTAGTAGATTTTTTATTTCTGTCGATTATTTATGGAATTCCGTTATTTCCAGCAGGCACAAGTAGTCCAGACGTACCGTCTGGAACACTTGCGCCAGCGACTTTGAGGCAATGGGAATTTTGAGTAAATTGAAACAGGGATGAGTGTCGGATAGGCATGTAAGGTAGAGCATGGCATACTTGCGCGAGCGAGGGGAAACTTTTATTACTATAGTATTAATTGGAATTCAATGCTTGAAAAAATAAAAAAGATTATTTTGGATTATTTCGATGTGAATGTGATAAATGAGGAATTATACCCTCAATCTGAGAAAATACGGATGTTAATTAACAAATTTACTGATTGTAAATTAGATTGGCGTGATAGAGGAATTTTTGTTGATTTTAGAAATACATTCCCGGGATATAATGTTTTTGACCATACTTTTTTTTATAAGAACGATAGATGTTTGAGACTAATTGTTGAAAAATCCTTGGGTATGAATTGTCAATGTTTTGGAGTAATGGTTAGTATTTTTGGTTTTTTTACAGTTTATAGTTGCGATTACGATCAACAAGCAGATGAAACTTTCATCATTCATCCAATTGAGTTTATCGATAAGGGAAGTAATCCGTTGTGCGATACCTTTTATAGAATTGTTCTTGAATATTATCCAGAGGTAATATGGTTACCAAAAGAGATAATTGAAATGAAAGTTCAGGATATTGGACTGCCAAACTTAAATTATAGACCTGATATTTCTGTGGGGGATGTTCTCTTTACCCAAACACTATGAGTATGCAAGATGAAATTATTGTATTCCCCTCCGTTTGGGTTGACGATGGCGGGGATAAGCTCGAAGGCTGCCAGTTCTTTGGATAATAAGTACGAGTACAATGGAAAGGAAAAACAAGAGAGGGAGTTCACAGATGGAACAGGCCTCGACTGGTATGACTATGGGGCAAGGATGTATGATGCGCAGATTGGGAGGTGGCATTCTATTGACCCTTTGGGGGATAATATGCTTGGATTATCTCCTTATAATTAT
>JBGAHR010000074.1:0-16909 GCA_044226045.1 Chitinophagaceae bacterium | reverse complement strand
ACAGTTAGTGTTAATATGTGGAGAACTTCAATTCAGTAAAACTACACGTTAGTAATCCTTTCGTGAAAACATATTATTGATAGAGCTAAATAATTTTATCTATCTAAAGGAGTATTATTTAACATAATATAAATTATAAGACAAAAAGTTAGATTTGGGAACGAGGAGGCGGAACAGTCAATGGACTGATTGTCAATCATATTTACTGTACAGGACACCGCAAACTGCAAACCGCAAACCGCAAACAGTAAACCACAAACCACAAACCGCAAACCGCAAACAGAAAACTGCAAACCGCAATCTAGTAAACCCAAATCGACCAGTCAGCGCCATTGGATACCCGATATGTTTTTGCGAAATCGCCCATATTAATGGCGAGTGAGAAATTCAGGAGGCTGTTGAAATAAGCCAGGCTCTGTCCTTCTTTCACTTCTCCAAATGTGTGAGCCAACGGCAAGCGGCCGGAATAAACCAGCGAATCCAGGTGACGGATTTCAATCTGCAGGCTGTCGCCATAATGATGCCCGTATTTCCAGATCAGCGAATCCGGAATATTGCTCCAGACGTTCCCATATTGTACGTCCAGGATCGGGATGTTTCCTTTAATGCGATTGTCGTCAATTACGGCTCTTTGGTATTTTAGTTTCACCACCGTATCAGGCAGTTTTTTCCCAACTTCTTCATATCGTATGACGCCGGCAGCCAGCCTGGCTGCTGTATATGCATATACATCTCGTCCGTGAAAGGTATAAGATGCAGATGAGCCGCTTCGGCGATTGGTAACGCTATCGATCTCCCTGATCTCCTCGATGCCGAGTGATTCGCTGATCAGGGTGAGTGTACCATTGTCCGGGCTGACGAAAAAATGCCCCGATTTTGTTTTTAATACAACAGATTTGCGATCTGTTCCAACTCCTGGATCAACGACCGACACGAATACGGTTCCTTTGGGCCAAAAAGCCGCTGTTTGTTCGAGCCGGTAGGCAGCTTCCCAAATATTATAAGCCGGGATCTCATGTGTGAGATCGAATATTTTTAATCCCGGATCGACACCGATCGCCACGCCTTTCATCGCACTGACGGCGCCGTCTTTTAAACCAAAATCAGTCTGCATCACCAGTACCGGATGCGTCTGGGGCCCGCAGGACACTAAAAATATCAGCATCCCCAGCCATACTAAAACAGGTCTTTTCATGTTATTTGAATGAGTAATGAAAGTTGAAATTAAGATACAATCACGGGTTTTTGATGAGTGCGCTCCTGAGCCTGGGTTTAACCACCTAACCTTGTGCCTGTCAACTTTTAATGTTAGTTTTACCGCCACAAAAAGAACCTCTTGAAACTTCTGAAGTCATCCTTCTGGCTGCATTCCATGTTTTACACGTTCATGCAGCGATTCTCCCTGTTTTTCTTCGGCGCGATTTCCTATATGGTTCTCGTCAGGGCTTTGTCGAAGGGTGATAATAAGGAAGAAATTGCCGCCTGGTCCCTTTATCTGGTCATCATGACCCTTTTTGAAACCGTTAAACAGGGACTGCTCAGAAACCCAACCATCAAGTTTCTCGGACTTCCGGAATACGTCAATAATAAAAACGACATACAGTTCGCTTCACTGGTGATCAATTTGCTTTTTTCAGCAATCGCTATCCTTGTATTGCTGCTGTTAGGCACAGCCATTGCCAACTGGCTGAAATCACCTCAATTATTATCACTGCTGAACTGGAGTATTGTAATGATCATACTATTGATTCCATTCAGTCATTGCGAGGTTATGTTGCAGGCTAACTATCGGTTTTCGGCTATTTTCTGGGCTTATTTTGTCCGGCAGGGTCTCATCTTCCTGGCGATTGTTGTCATCAACTTCGGTTTTCCTGCTTATTTTACGCTAACCAGTATGATGCTGGTTCAGATATTGGCACTGTGCGTGGGCGTCATCATCATGATGGTAAACGCGAGACCTTATCTAATGAAGCGGTTTCATTTGAACAAAATGATCATTGGCCAGATGCTTCATTTCGGTAAGTATATTTTCGGTACCAATCTTTTTTCGAACCTCGCCAGGAGTTTTGATCACTTTGTAACGGCCAATGTACTGGACCCTGTTCAGGGCAAAAATTATGTATCTTATTATAATGTAACGTCAAGGATCTATAACATGATGGATGTTCCTTCCCTGGCCGCTGCTGATGTGCTGTTTCCCAAAAATGTGGAGACCCTGGAAACGGATGGCATCGGGAAAGTGAAATATCATTTTGAAAAGATGATCGCCACTATCCTGGCGCTGATTGTACCGGCTTCCCTGTTTGTATTTCTCTTCCCGAAATTCATTATTTACGTATTGGCAGGCCCGAAATATTATGATGCCATACCCATTCTGCAGATAACTGTCTTGTTTAGTATCACGCGTCCGCTGGGTTATCTTTTTGGTTCCACCCTGGATTCCATTGGCAAACCCCGGATCAATTTCTGGGTGGGATTGATTTATATGCTGATCAGCCTGGGTGTGAATTATGTATGCTTATATACTTTCCAGGGTATTGGTGCCGCGTATGCCACCGTAATTAATTACTGCATTGGTTTGTGGCTGATGACCTATATCCTCAAAAAATACATTCACCTCGAGTTAAAAAATATCTACCTATATGCGATACAGTTTTACCGGGATATATTTAAGTTGCTGAAGAAGTTCAGAAAATCACCTTCTGCCTCCTGATATGAATATTGAAGCCGCTTTATTAAAGGAACATTCCAAAAAGCAGCAGGCCGCCATAGTCAAGTATATCGGAAATGATCCTGGTCGTTTTAAGGAGCTGATGACCTGTTTTTTCAAAGGCGATTACCGGCTCACGCAAAGAGCAGCCTGGCCTATGAGCGATTGTGTAAAAAATCATCCTTCACTTGTAAAACCTTATTTCGGAAAACTGGTCGACTGCCTGAAAAGAACAGACATGCATGTGGCAGTGGCGAGAAATATCACCCGATTGATGGAGACCATGGAGATTCCGGAAAAGTGGCAGGGAGTTATCATGGATTATTGCTTCAATGCGCTGATTGATTTCAATACACCTATCGCTGTTAAAGCGTATTCCATAACGATCCTCGAGAACCTCTCCCGGCAATACCCGGAAATTTTACCAGAACTGGTTACCATCATAGAAGAAAGATGGGATCAGGAAGGACCAGCCTTTAAAGCAAGAGCAAGACATTTGAGGGAGAGTAAGTAAAAAATCAAAAATCAAAAATCAAAAGTCAAAAGTCAAAATTCAAAATTAAAAAGTCAAAAGTCAAAGATCAAAAGTCAAAAGTCAACACTGACAATAAACAATAAATGGCAACCCTGAAACGATTAGCGTTTTTGGAACGCAAAGGCCGCCAAGTACCGCTGAGGGCGCAAAGGAAATTCAAAGTTTAGGTAACGTAAAACAATAAACGATAAACGAAAAACTCTTCACTCGTCAGAGGGAAATTCAATATTTAAGAAACGTGAAACGATAAACGTGAAACGCGAAACGCTTTGCTCGCCCGACGAGTCCTCGGCCTGCGGCGGATAAGCCTCGTCAGAGGGAAATTCAATATTCAAGCAACGTGAAACGATAAACGTGAAACGCGAAACGCTCCCCTACACGGCGACTACTGACTTTTTACCTGCCGGCTCGTTCGATCGCTGAAATTCTTTAAACATCAATCTCAGAGACTGGTCGTAGGTGATGTAGGCATACATCCAGTTCAGGAACACGAACAACCTGTTCTTTACGCCGAGTATCAGGAAAAGGTGCAGTCCCATCCAGATCAACCAGGCCAACAGTCCATTAAAATGCATTTTGGGTTTGGGTAAATCAACTACAGCCAAATGGCGGCCAACTGTAGCCATCGACCCCTTGTCGAAATATTTGAATGGTTTCCATTCTGCACGATTTTTCTTTAACAGGTTTCTGGCTAACAGTCCCGCCTGTTGCATGGCTACCGGCGCTACCTGAGGATGACCGTTGGGATTGTCCGGACTTTCTACAAATGCGATATCTCCCAGCGCGAAAACATTCTCCATTCCCCAGACCTGGTTGAATTCATTCGTCCTGATTCTGTTTCCTCTCGCTATGATTGTTTTATCGATTCCAGCCGGCACATTTCCTTTAATACCGGCTGCCCAGATCACTGTTTTGGAATGAATGGTTTCACCATTGTCAAGCATCACCTTCTCACCATCAAAATCCTTTACAATCTTATTGGTAAGAACTGATACTCCCAGTTTCTCCAGGTACTTCATGGAATCTGAGGAAGACTTACCACTCATCATGGCCAGGGTTCGATCCTGACCCTCCAGGAGGTAAATTTTCATTTTCGAAAAATCAATTTCCGGGTAGTCCTTGGGCAGCACAAATTTCTTCATCTCTGCGATCGCACCACTTAGTTCCACGCCAGTCGGCCCTCCCCCTACCACTACAATCGTCAGCAGCTTCTCCAGTTCCAACGGATCTGTGGCCAGCAGCGCATTTTCAAAATTCTGAATCAACTGGTGGCGCAACTGGATGGCTTCCACAGTCGATTTCATGGGGAAGGCATTTTCCTTCAATGACACATTGTTAAAGAAATTGGTATCGGCGCCAGTGGCGATTACCAGCACATCGTATTCCAGCTCTCCAAAACTGGTAATGATGACCTGCTGGCCGGCTCGCACTTCCTGCAGTTCTCCAATCCTGATGCGGACATTCCGGCTGTTGTGAAATGCTTTTCTGAGAGGGAAAGATATATTACTGGGTTCCAGACCGGCCGTAGCCACCTGGTAAAACAAGGGTTGGAATTGATGATAATTGAATTTGTCTATCAAAGTCACTTCAAATCCCTGCCTGTTGTTGAGCTTCCTGGCCAGTTTCAACCCTGCAAATCCACCCCCGACAATTACGACTTTCATATGAGGTTCATTTGTTTTACAAATATATGGAAGTTTCAAAAAATATTGAAACTTTTAGTGTTAATTTATTGCTGTCTTCCCGCAAAGGCAATACCACCCTGTGTTTGGAGCATAAAAAAACCAGCCCGAAGGCTGGCAGATATTAGCAATATCAGGCTGGTTGTTTCATTAATACAACAGTCGGACCTTGATAGTTTCCTTTACATCTTTCAGTAATTGAAAAGCGTGAGCAGAGAGTTTCTTATCGACATCCAGGACTACGTATCCTATTTCGTCATTGGTTTTCAGATACTGAGCCAGGATATTGATGTGATTCTCTGACAGTCGGGTGTTTATTTCCGACAATACTCCCGGTACATTTCGGTGGATATGCAGGATACGATGTGTTTTTTCCTGCGGAAGCAGGCTGATGGAAGGTACCGTATGCGAACCCAGTGTACTTCCCATTTCGAGGTATTGAAACAGTTTGTTGCTGACGTCTTCTCCGATATTGGTTTGCGCTTCCTCTGTTGATCCACCGATATGGGGTGTCAGGATCACATTCGACAGATTCTGTAAAGGTGATTGAAAGCGATCTCCATTCTTTTCCGGCTCCCAGGGAAATACATCGATGGCAGCTCCGGAAAGATGGCCTTCTTTCAGGGATTTGGCCAGTGCTTCATGGTCCACTACTTCTCCCCTTGCATAGTTGATCAGGATGGAACCCGGCTTGAACTGCTTTAAAGTATTTTTGTTGATAAGGTTCTTAGTGCTGTTGGTTTCAGGCACATGCAGTGTAACAATGTCTGATTGATTCAGCACTTCTTTTAATGATTTCCGCGAACTGGCATTACCCAGGGGAAGCCTCGTTACGATATCGTAGAATATCACTTTCATCCCCATGGCTTCGGCCAATACACTTACCTGTGAACCTATATTTCCGTATCCGATGATTCCCAGGGTTTTGCCTCTGAGCTCATAGCTTCCTTTGGCTTCTTTCATCCAAATGCCTTCGTGAGCGGCTTTGTTTTTATCGGGAATTCTTCTGATCAGCATAATGGACAGTCCCACCACCAGCTCGGCCACTGAACGGGTATTGGAATAGGGAGCATTGAAAACGGTAACACCATGCCGGGTGGCCGATTTAAGATCTACCTGGTTTACCCCTATGCAAAAGCAGCCGATTGCCTGTAATTTCCGGGCAGCATCGAGCACTTTTGCGGTAATCTGCGTTTTTGATCTGATTCCCAGCAGGTGAACATCCTTCACTTCCCTGATCAGATCTTCTTCAGACAGGGCCCCACCGAGTTTCCGAATCGAGGTATACCCCGAATCTTTAAAAAGCTTAACGGCCGCATCACTGATATTCTCCAGTAAAAGAATATTTATTTTCTCTTTGGGATAACTGGTATTTTTTTTGTCGCTCATAATGTTCAATCTCGGATAACGTTATTCAAAAGGAGTTGCAAAGATGATTGTAAATTTTGAGATGAAAAAACATCTTCCTGATTGACTAACAACCGATAGCAATGGATATATTTGCTTATTACTAACCTTTCAAAGTGGTCCTTTTGAAAACCGTGGTTCTCTTTTTGCCTCTGGCAATCTTTATAAATGCCTGTAGTTGGGTCGATAGTAGTAAAGTAAAGGCTTCCGCCGCACCGGTGATCGCGGCAGATACGCTGATCGCTCCGGGAAAATCTCCCGAAGCCGGCAAGTATGAGGCTGCTATCAGCTCATTCCTTGATACAACCTTCAAACATGGTACGCTGAATGGCAGTATCCTGGTGGCCAAGGAAGGAAAAGTGCTGTATGAAGATTACAGTGGTTTTGCTCACTATCGGTCACAAAGAGACGAAATAACCGACAGCAGTGCCTTTCACCTCGCCTCCGTTTCAAAAACACTCACCGCAACAGCGATCCTTAAGCTTTGGCAGGATGCCAAAATAAAAATCGATACGCCCGTGGCGGTCTATCTGCCGGGTTTCCCGCTTCCTGCCATTACCATCCGGTCTCTGTTAAACCATCGAAGCGGTTTGCCCAATTATGTTCACTACATGGAGCGACTGGGTTGGAATAAAAAGCAAAGAGTGACCAACCAGGCTGTTTTTGACTTCATTGTTTCCCGTTACAAGGATATTGATATCGCGCCGGTCAACCGTCGGTTCAGCTACTCCAATACAAATTATGCGTTGCTCGCCCTGGTTATTGAAAAGGTCAGTGGTCTCTCCTACCCTGAGTACATGCGTAAAACCTTTTTTGAACCACTGGGTATGACGCATACCTATGTTTTTTCCATTAATGACAGCGCACGTTCCATGCCCTCTTATTTTTATAACGGGCGTCAGTATGCTTTTGATTTTCTTGACCTGGTGTATGGCGATAAGAACATTTACAGTACGGTCCAGGATCTGTTGAAGTTTGATCAGGCGTTGTATGACGAGAATTTCCTTCACAAGGATATCCTTCTGCAAGCCTGTACCCCTTATAGTTTCGAAAAGCCAGGAATTCACAATTACGGACTCGGCTGGCGTATGTTGTTGCTGAAAAATGGTAAAAAAATAATTTATCATAACGGATGGTGGCATGGCAACCGGACCGCTTATTACCGCCTGCTGGATGAAAAAGTAACCATCCTGGCGTTGTGTAACAATGATTCAAAGATGATCTATTCAGTCAAGAAACTGGCAGATCTCTTCGGTCCATACATGCAAACCGGCGAAGGAGAGGAAGATGGAGAAGCAAACGGGTTGGTATCTTCTGCACCCGTTCAAAAAAAGACAGTTGCCAGAAAGAGGGTTAAGGTCTCCTCTAAGAAAACAGCTACCCAAAGAACAAAGACTATTCAAAAAAAGGCGCCCGCCAAATCAACCACTGCGAAAAAGAAAAAGTAAGTCTTTACCAGCAAATTATTGGTAAATTTCCACATGCAAATTCTGGATGCAGCTTCCATAAGAGCATGGGATGAGTACACCATTCAGCATGAACCGGTTTCATCTTTGGAATTGATGGAACGAGCCGCAAAAGCCTGTGTGACCTGGTTGATGGAAAACGGTTTTTCTCAAAAATCATTTACCGTTTTTTGCGGAAAAGGAAACAATGGAGGAGACGGATTGGCCATCGCACGTCTTTTAGCCATTACTCATCATGACGTGCAGGTACGCATTCTTGAATTCGGCAACCGCGGAACGGAAGACTTTCAGGCCAATCTCTCCAGGCTTCATGAAACGAAAGTGGATATTTCCTTCATTTCTTCGGAAGAGTCTGTACATCCGGTAGAGCCGGGAAGAGTGATCATTGACGCGCTTTTTGGTTCCGGTCTCAATAAACCCGTTTCCGGGTTGAGTGCAGCCATTGTAGCGGAAATGAACCGGTCGGGAAATGACATCATCAGTATAGATATTCCATCCGGAATGTACGTAGATAAAGATTCAGACGGTTCAGCGATCGTGCGAGCCACGGCCACCCTCAGTTTTCAATGTTACAAAAGGGCGTTTCTGGCTGCCCGGAACGGACCTTATATTGGCCGGTTATCCATATTGGATATTGGATTGCAGCCTGGCTTCTTCACCCAACACCCTTACGGCGACCGTTGGGTGAATATGGATTGGATAAAGCAAATATTCAAACACCGGTTGCCTTTTTCGCACAAGGGCAACTACGGATATGGGGCGCTGTTAGCTGGAAGCGAAGGAATGATGGGCGCCGCGGTATTGGCTGCCTCCGCCTGTCTGCATGCAGGTGCCGGTAAACTGACCTGCCT
Source organism: Chitinophagaceae bacterium (assembly GCA_044226045.1). GTDB lineage: Bacteria > Bacteroidota > Bacteroidia > Chitinophagales > Chitinophagaceae > Endoryza. Next base: position 8,258 of record JBGAHR010000074.1, on the reverse strand, counting down.
GGTTCCATCCGTTGGATATACTGTGCTGCAATCGACGGTACCGGAAGCTATGTGCAGGATATCCGGCGACAGGTTTTTGGAGCATCTGCCGGATTTATCGCCCTTTACCGCTATTGCTATCGGTCCGGGTCTTTCTGTGAATAATACGGTGGCCAGTGTTATCCGCACAGTATTGGAGCAGTATAAAAAACCGGTAGTCATTGATGCAGATGGGTTAAACAATCTTGCCCTTCATATCGACCTGCTGGCGCTCATACCCCCCGGTTCCATACTTACTCCCCACCCCAAGGAATTCGATCGGCTCTTTGGAGAAAGCCCTGATGAATTTGAGCGATGGGAAAAAGCCAGGACAAAAGCAAACGAAACCGGCCTGGTGATCGTACTAAAAGGCAGGTACAGTTTTATTGCTGTTCCGGGCGGGCCCTCCTTTTACAATGAAACCGGCAACGCAGGTATGGCCAAGGGAGGTAGCGGCGATGTGTTAACTGGCATCATTTTGGCGCTTTTATGTCAGGGCTATGGCGCAGCACAGGCGGCGGCCCTGGGTACCTGGCTGGCAGGACGCGCCGCAGATATTGCGGTTATGGATAATGCTTATGAAAGTTTATTGCCGTCAGATACCATCCGATGCCTGGGAAAAGCTTTCCGTGAATGTTATTAAAATGGTAGGGGTAAACTGGCAAATTCTGGATAAACCTTTCTATTTTAGTGCCTCGAAATCCTTCCTTCGAAATTTCCGCCATCCAATTTCCTCCCAACATTTCTCTGAATAACAAAACAAGTGTATGAAGAAAAATTACTCTGCTTTACTCAAGCTGGCGATGGTATGCTCGTTTGGGTTTTTCTCTGTCTCTACAATGGCCAATCAGTATCCGGTCACCAACACCAATAACTCAGGTGCCGGTTCTCTCAATGACGCGATTTCGCAGGCAAATGCCAATCCCGGATTGGATACCGTCACTTTCAATCTGCCCGAAGATTTTTCCATGACCATCGCGCTGACGTCTGCTCTCCCTGTCATTACAGAGGGGGTGTTCATCAATGGTTATTCTCAACCTGGTTCCAGTGCTGGTACATCGGTGGCTACCCGTGTGATCCGTATTAACATTGATGGAACGGGATTGCCCGGTAACACCAATATTTTCGACATCAATTCCACGGATGTTACGATTGCCGGACTGGCCATCTACAAATCAACTCGTTGTGGTGTTCAGATAAACAATGGTGCGGTGGCATATGTTTGGGGTAATTACATCGGAACCGACAGTACCGGGACTACATCGGGATTGGGAAATGCGCTTGATGGTATTGCCTGTAACACTTTTAATGGAACTCCTAACACCGGAATCCGTATTGAAGGAAACCTGATCAGTTCCAACGGTGAGGACGGAATATTCTTCTGGCGCACCATCAACTCTACCATCAAAGGAAATGTGATCGGATTTGATAAGAATGGGGGCGGATCAGGCTTTGGCAATGCCAGAAACGGTATCCTGGCCACTCAAAATTCTGATGGCAATATCATTGGAACGGAAGGCGATGGAATTTCTGATAATGGTGAGGGTAACAGAATTGGCAACAATGTCGGAAGAGGAATTTTTTTAGGAACCGTCTCCAACAATAACGTGATCGCCGGAAATATAGTTGGATTAACCGCTACCAACACTGCTGCCGCCAATGGAACAAATGGTATTGAAGTGAACCCTGGTTCCAACAACCGCATTGGCACAAACTCCGACGGTACTTCCGATATTCTTGAAAGAAACGTGATTGGATTCAATACCGGTGACGGTATCAGAATCGTTGGTGGTGATTTCTTTGGTTCTTCCAATGCAAATGGCAACATCGTGGCTGGTAACGTAATTGGTACCAACGCTGCCGGTACACTGGTAGCCGGTAATACCGGTTATGGGGTTCACCTGATGGTAAATAATAACTTCAGCGCGGATGGCAACTTCATCGGATCAAACCAGGATGGTGTGAATGACGATGTGGAAGGAAATATCATCGCCAATAATGCAAAAGGAGTGGTTCTCGACGCCCCTACCGGTTCTTCTACACTCGAAGGAAATGTCATTGCGATGAATTCCATTTTCGATAATACCGGTCTGGGTATTGATCTGGGCGACGATGGAATCACCGCAAACGACAATGGCGATGGAGATGCAGGTGCCAATGCCCGTACCAACTTCCCTTTTATTACTAAGTCTCAGATACAGGCAGGAAACCTGGTCGTAACCGGAGTCGCTCCAGCTGGTTCAATCATTGAGTTCTACATTGCTGATGCGAGTGGAACAGAAGGTAAGACCTACCTGTTCTCTGGCCAGGAAGGCGGCACTTTCGTAAACGGTATTACAGACGACAGCACTGGCACAGGATCCTACTCTGATGTAACATATGGTATTGGAACCGATGAAAGATTCGGATTTACCATTCCTGCGGCTTCACTGCCGGGTACTGTAACGGCCGGCACAATCGTAATAGCAACCGCAACCAATACAGTTGGTTCACCGGGCAGCACTTCCGAGTTTGGTCTGTCATTCATCTCTACCCTGCCTGTCAGATTCACCCAGTTTAATGGTCGCGTGAACAACGGCGTGGTTAGTCTTGAATGGAGCACCAGCCAGGAGATCAACAATGATCGTTTCGAAGTGGAAAGAAGCTCAGACGGAAATCAGTTCAGCAAGATCGGTACGGTGGCTGCCAAAGGCGGCATCAACAACAATTATAGCCTGATTGATGCCAAACCGTCGGCTGTTAACTTCTATCGACTCAAACAGGTTGATAAAGATGGCGTGTTTGCTTACAGCAAAGTGTTGCTGCTCAGAACAGACCTCGACAGGATCGGTGCCAAGATCTCTCCCAATCCATTCCGTGGAGCGATGAATGTATCGTTCCAGGCTGATCGCAGTGAAACCATTACGATCCGTCTTTACAATCAAACCGGTCAACTGGTTAAACAACAGACTACAAGAGTGAATTCCGGATTGAACACGATCAATGTGGGAGACCTGGCTGTATTGCCAAACGGTAACTACACCATCGAAGTAACAGGTTCAAAACTGAAAGTAAAACAACAGGTAGTCAAGCAATAACCTGGTTTATAAATAATGTAAAGGCCCCCGGCAATCCGGGGGCCTTTTTTTATAAATAACAGCATTCATATGCGCTGATGCCGCTTTCGTATACCCTCAATGGTGTTTAGTAGTTTCTTTGCGATTGTAAAAGAATTATACCATTTTTGAGAATGAAAGTGATGTTCAGGCATCATATAATTTTCTGGGTTGCCTATATGGCCTGGGACATCATGCAAGCGGTAGTGACGTTTAGCGATGAAGGCGGCGTACTCTCCCCCAAGGTGTCGATGGCATTTTTGTCGACCCTGTTGGGAACGATCCTGAAAATATTGCTGGCCTATTACCTGTTGTTCTTAGTGTTACAGCCCGCTATTCAGCAACGCAGGATGACCGGCTATCTGTATTTGAAAGCAGCTTTGTCGGTGGCGATGGCTCTTTTCTTGCAGCGGGTCATGATGTTTTATGTTATTGTTCCCCGGGTATACCTGTATGACAATTCCAACGGTCGCTTTTTCAATATTGCCAGTTTCATTGTTACGCTGCTGGATCTGATCCTGCCCGTGGTATTGTTACTGGCTTACCAGTTATTTATCAATAACCTGTATTCCAGGCATCGGGAGACCCGGCTGGAAAAAGAGAAGCTGCAATCGGAATTGGATTTTCTCAAAGCGCAGATCAACCCCCATTTTCTGTTCAACATGCTGGGGTCCATTCATGCCCTGACCAGAATTAAAGCACCCGATGCAGCGATGGTAACGATTAAGCTCTCTAAGATGATGCGGTATATGTTGTTTGATGCCCGGCAACGCCTGGTAACGATCGACGAAGAAGTAGCACTTTTAGACAACTATATCGACCTGGAAAGAGTTAGATTTGGAACCAAGCTGAAACTGGAGTTCGCAAGGCATATTGACCAGGGTTCACAAAAGATCACTCCGCTCATTCTTTTACCATTCGTGGAAAATGCGTTTAAGCATGGAGTGGCTGATAGCAGACACCAGGCAACCGTTAAAATAAATTTATCGCTTTGCAGGCAGCAACTTAGTTTTGAAATCGTAAATTCACAAGAACAGCTTTCCGATACCCACGAAAAGAATGGAATAGGTTTAGCCAATGTTAAACGACAACTTGAGCTGCTTTATCCACATCACCAACTAACCATACAGACGAGGAACTCTGAATTTTTTGTTTTACTAAAACTAAATCTTTCAGAAGATGACCAAACTTTCCTGTCTGGTAATTGAAGACGAACCACTCTTATCAAACGTACTTACCGACTACATCAGCCAGGTGCCCTTCCTGGAATTGAAAGCAGTATACCATGATGCTGTCAGCGCTATTGAATTCATCGAAACCCAGAAAGTAGACCTTGTATTTATCGATATCAATCTGCCTAAAGTAAAGGGTATTGATTTTATCAGGATGTTCCAGGGTAAATCGAAATTCATCATCACTACCGCCTATCACGAATACGCTGTGCAGGGGTTTGAGTTGAATGTGGTAGACTATCTGATGAAACCTATTGAATTCAGCCGCTTCCTGCAGGCAGTGAAGAAAGTCTTTGATCCACCCACTGTCAGCCTGTATAACCTGGTTTCTGCCGAACCGCGCAACTACCTGTTTGTAAATATCAACAAGAAAAGAGTTAAAATTAACTTCAGCGAGATCCTGTACATCGAAGGAATGAAGGAGTATGTGAAGATCTATGTTTCAAAAGAAAAATGGTTTATCACCAAAATCCAGATGGGGCAGATACAGGATATGCTTAACCGTGATTTTGTCAGGGTGCACCGCTCCTATATCGTTGCCAAGAAAAAGGTAACAGCCTATAGCCTCACGGAAATTAGTATGGGAAATGTGCAGATACCGGTTGGAAGCAACTATCGGTCGTTATTGACCCAGCAACTCGAAGCATAGAAGCAATTTGCCAATTAGTCAATTGGTCAATTAGTCAATCACTGTTGTCCGGGGAAAGTGGCGAAGTCCATCCTGTTAAGCTGAAATAATCATCTTTTTGCCACTTTTTGAGAAATGAGCCCCCTCTTGGTGAGCGGGAGCGAGATCGAGAGCGGACGTAATATGAGGGAGATTTTATTGCAACGAGTCTCTGACGGGACTTTTTTTGTTTCGCCAAAAAAAGTCCCACAAAAAAAGGCGTCCAAAGCCGATATACAGCCCGGCTGCTTTAGGTGAGCGGGAGTGAGAGCGGGAGCGACTAATTCAATTAGTTCTTCGGTGGTGAACAGCGGTAGAATAAAGCCCGGCTATTGTTGAAATTCAGTTTGCTGTTCATTGGCAAATTGGCCCATTGGCTCATTGACCAATTGCGCTCTGCGAGTTTTCCCCGGACAACAGTGTTTATGAGGTATTTGGCAATTAACGAACTATAGACGAAAAATGATAAATATCCTAAAACGATAAACGCCCTAAGTTTTCAACGCAGAACTGTACGTCTCCAGGCATCTTTTCCTTGCCTGCTCGTGATCAACTAACGGTTTGGGGTAGTTGAACTCCTCAAATTCCGGCACCCATTTCCTGATGTATTTCAAATCGGGGTCGAACTTTTTTGTCTGGAGATACGGATTGAATATCCGGAAATAAGGCGCTGCATCGCAACCGCTGCCGGCAGCCCACTGCCATCCGCCATTATTGGCCGCCAAATCGAAGTCAAGCAGTTTTCCTGCAAAATAAGCCTCCCCCCATCGCCAGTCGATGAGCAGGTGCTTGGTGAGGAAGGAGGCCACTATCATTCGTACGCGGTTATGCATATAACCGGTTGCATTCAGTTCGCGCATACCCGCATCAACAATCGGGTATCCTGTTTGTCCCTGGCACCAGGCATCAAATTCCTTTTCATTATTTCTCCAATGAATCGCGTCGTATTCAGGCTTGAAAGCCTTTCCCTCTCCTACCCTGGGGAAATGCCATAGGATCATATGGTAAAAATCTCGCCATATCAGTTCGTTTAGGAAAGTCTCGTTGAGCGATTTTGCTTTTCTCGCGAGTTCGCGGATGCTGATGGTACCAAATCGAAGATGGATCCCGAGCCGGCTGGTGCCGTGAATCGCCGGATAATCTCTCTGCCGATCGTAGTGCCGTATCAATATTTCTTCGACACTCATGGGCGGAAAGGATTCTTCCCGGGCGCTAAACCCCATCGACGACAGGTCAGGAATGGTTGTTGATCCGGTTTTCCAGAAGGAAGAAAAATATTTTTGGGTTGGATAGGAAGAAAGATAAAAAGGCGTCAGCGTAGTCTTCCATTTCCTGCTGTAAGGAGTAAACACCGTATAGGGTTTGCCATCGTCTTTCAGCACTTCCTCTTTTTCAAAAATCACCTGGTCCTTATAGCTGTGAAAGGCAATATGGTGTTCGGAAAGAAATTCACTGATCTCTTTGTCTCTCCGGATCGCATAGGGTTCATAATCGTGATTGGTAAATACTTTGTCCACCTGGAAATCTTTCAATATCTGCTGCCAGGCTTTTTCAGCCGTATCGTAGTACACTTTCAATCCGGATCCCAACTTTTCCAGCTCCCGCTGAATATGCTGTAGCCTAAGATGAATGAACGTTACCCGCCTGTCGGATTTATCTTCCAGTTTATCGAGAATATTACGATCGAATATAAAAACCGGCACCACGGGTTTGCCGCTGCGAAGAGCATGGTATAAGGCCGCCTGATCATGCAGGCGCAAATCGCGCCTGAACCAGCAAATATTCACTGTCTGTTTAGTTGACATACCCTTCGTACAACATCAGTTGACCTGTATTGTTTGGATGAAACGATTGTAAATTTTTACTGTTTCCCGGTTTGTATAGGACCTGTTTTCAAATTGCTTTACGGTTCTGATTCCATAGAGGGCATTGGTCAGGAACACTTCATCGGCTTCCAGCAACAGGCCGGCTTCGATGGGTGCCTGTTGAATTATATAACCCTGGCTGGATAACGAGTCAATCAGGTATTCCCTCATAACACCGGCTACCGGGCCTTCCTCCAATGAAGGGGTGATGAGTTGACCTTTGTGAATCAAAAACAGGTTGGCGATGGTAGAATCAGCAATCCTGTTGTATTGATTCAACACCAGGCAATCATTCAATCGGTTCTTTTTGGCATAGCTGGCCGCCATCACATAAGCAAGAAAATTGTTGGTCTTGCTGTTCGAAAAAACATCAGCCGATTTCCGGGCATCCGGATACAAACCAATATCCCATCCATTTACATTTAACTGAAGGTAATGATCCGGTAATGAAGTGGCTTCGATGATATAGTGCGGATGATGGTTGTCCGGATCAAACAATCCGCCATTGCCTCTAATCAGCATCAACCTGATTCTCGCCTGGTGGCCGACTTTGTTTTTTTCCGCCAGTCTGTGGATTTCCTGTTTTAACAGGGACGGTGTAAAAAGAGCCGGGCAATCGAACCCCAGCAGGGACAGGCCTTTCCACAAACGGGCTATATGCCGGTCGAACAAAGGCATTTCCCCTCTGATCATCCGAATGGTTTCAAACAGACCGTCACCATAGCGCAGCCCGCGATTGGATGCCGGCACCAGGGGACTATCGGAAGGATGCAGCCGGCCATCGAAAATAATTTGCGACATGCCGTGAAGTTCCGGCAAAGCAACTGAATAAAAAACCCCGGCACGATGTCCGGGGCTTCTATATTTCAATGTTTGGCTGGATTCAGATCTGTTGGTCGATGATACCGTTTTTAACCGCGTACATTACCAGGCCCGCCATGCTCTTTGCACCGGTTTTGGTTTTGAGCTTGTCGCGAATCGCTTCTACCGTACGGGGGCTGATATCTACGATATCGGCAATTTCCTTGGTAGTCTTTTCCTCGCACATCAATTTCAACACCCGCATTTCCTTATCGCTCAGGTTCACTTCCTGCGGCCCGGGCGTTTCCGTGCGTTTGGTACGAATTCCGGTCAGCAAGGCTTTGTTAGTCAGCTCGTTGAAGAAAAACTCCTGTTCGTAACAGGTCTTTATTGCCTGGTAAATTGTTTCCGAATCGGAATTTTTGGTGAGATAGGAGTTTGCGCCAATTTCCATGAGTTTACTGATCATTGAATGATCGTTGTGCATGGAAAGTATGATCACTTTCGCTTCGGGTCTGATTTTACGAATTTCGGGAAGAGTCTGGATGCCATCCATGATCGGCATCTGGATATCAAGGAG
>JBGAHR010000005.1:0-152592 GCA_044226045.1 Chitinophagaceae bacterium | reverse complement strand
CCACAGGTGTGCCGGTTAAGGCATAATACCCCCAGGCCAATAGGAAAGTCAGGGGGAATACAATAATCAGGTTGCCCAGGAAGGAGGCGGTCTGGCTCCTCGATATTTTCGCCACTGTTACTGCCAGGTTATACAGGTTGGGCTGACTACCTGTTTTTCGAACGTCGAGCGAACTGGCCACCGCACTCGCCGTAAAGGCGGGCTGTTTGGTAGCCAGGGTGGAATGTGTCTGTTCTATGACCAGGAAGCCTACACTGTAATTGATGCTGTAAAAAAAGCCCTGCCAGAAGGGAGCCAGTACCAGCTTACCGAGGAGGTTTTTGAATATGGCGATAAAGGAAATAATGAATCCACCCCACATCGCCGTACCGACCATCTTCCAGTATTCCAGCCGGGTATTGGTGATATATTTATCGCCTTTGCTTCCTTTGTGCTCGGCAATGCGATAAGCGAGGTATCCAAAACCCTGAGAAAGAAATTCACTGATACTGTTCTTGCGGGTTTCATTCCTCACCAGCCCTAAAAACAAATCCACGAAGCTACCGGTATCAAATTGCTGATCCCTGTCCAGCACATCCAACAAGAGATGCATTCTTTGCAGGCGATAAGACAAGATCAGCAACATATAAGTCAGGGAAATACTGGCGCCTTTTTCGGATTGATGGGCCCGGATATCCGTAATCATCGATTCGCAGGCAGCCAGTTGTTCTTTCACTTTCACAAAAATACCCTGCACTTCGGCTGCCGATTGTTGCAGATCGATTGCCTGCTCTGCTTCGTGTACCAGGTAATTCTGAAGAACGAAAACATTTTCACTCATCGCAGTGGGCAGATACCGGGTCATTTCTTTTTCAAGCCCCAGTTGCGCCACCTGGAACGAAAGGATCTTCAACGCTTCGAGCAACTGGTGTTGCAAAATACGGTTCTCCACATGAAAAGATAACCCGACCGTTTCAAAGAACTGCAGCCAGGTTTGCCGGGAGATCTGCTCCACCCATTCAATATCATCCTTCCGGAAAAAGACTGAATGAACTACATACAGGAAATCGTTCTTGTCCTGCAGCGGCGGAAGAACTTTATGTTTTAACCGGTTCGAAAATTCTTCCCAGAAACCCCTCGACAACGGGATGCCGCTTTCCGTAAGTGTGGAGTTAAGATTTGTATTGACCAGTTGCGAAAAGAATGCATTTCTCAGGTTGGACAACAGCAAGGGATACTCATGTAACAAGCGGATCGCTCTTTTCAGGTTTTGTTCGGGGTCTTTGTAATCTTTTAAGCCTGATGGCCGGATATCGTGAAAGAACTGAACCAGGAAGGCCAATCCTTCCTCCCGGTGACGAATGTCAATGACTGTCACCCGTTCTTTTGATTTCTCCAGGAAATTTCCTTTTTTCTTGCTCAGTTTGACCATGCTTGCGAATTCGGTTAAGGTTTAAATCCTGCGCCTTTATAAGAAAGGATCGTGCCATCTTATTGTATCCATTGACCGGCGATCATGGTATTGTCAACCGGCATTTCTCCAAAACTATAGGGAAGATAGGCTAGGGAGGGAATTTTCCGGGTTAAAATAAGATTGGCTTTTTTGCCCACTGCAATAGATCCCACTTCACCCGCCAGTTCCATTGCGAAGGCACCATTGATGGTGGCGGCATTGATGGCTTCTTCCGGTAGCATCATTAATTGAATCGAGGCCATGGATACAACGAGATTCATGTTTCCGGAGGGTGACGACCCCGGATTGTAATCGGATGCCAATGCAACCGCGCATCCGGATTGAATCAATTCTCTCGCCGGTGGTTGCTGCATCCGGAGAAAAAAGGCCGCGGTAGGCAGCATCGTGGCAATGGTATTGGAATGAGCCAATGCTGAAATGGCTTTCTCGTTCATGATCTCGAGGTGATCTGCGGATATTGATTCCAGTGAGACGGCTGTTTCCACGGCGCCACTGGCGCTAAGCTGGTTCGCATGGATCTTTGCTTTCAGGCCAACCGATTTTCCGGCATTGACGATCCTGATGGTCTCCTCATTGGTAAAAAAGCCCTGTTCGCAAAACACGTCGATATAATCGGCCAGTTGTTCAGCCCGGATAACGGGCAGCATCTCTTCAATGATCAGCCTGATATACTCATCCCGGTTGTCTTTGTAATTTGCCGGAATAGCGTGCGCACCAAGGAAGGTAGACTTGATGGGAATGGATGATTTCTCTTTCAGCTTGCGAATCACCCGAAGCATCTTGATCTCTCCTTCCAGCGATAACCCATAGCCGGATTTGATCTCTATTGCACCGGTACCCATTTTAATAACGTTCTCCAGCCGATTCCAGGCTTTCTGAAACAATTCATCTTCGCTCATTTCATTCAGTTTCCTGGCAGAATTGAGTATGCCTCCTCCTTTGGCGGCAATGTCTGCATATGACATTCCCCTGATCTTGTCTACAAATTCTTCCTCGCGGCTGCTGGCAAATACCAGGTGGGTATGACTATCGCACCAGGCTGGCAGAATCATCTTGCCAGACACATCCTGCACCTGTCCGTTTCGTAAATGAGTGTCCGGAAGATGGCTCATCTCGCCAAAACCGGCAATCACATCATCTTCCACCCGTATCCAGCCATTGTCGATAGAGGGTAATACAGATAATGCATCGCCACGTAGTGGATGCTGCGGATGTTGTACGCCCACTATTTTTTTAATATTTACCAATAATGTAGTCATATAGGCTTTTCTGTTACCGGTTTTTCAATTGCTGGTGCGTATACTGTATCCAGTCAGGTTCCGATACCGGGATTTTTATTTGTGGAGGAATGCCGACGAACTCAAATTGCCTATCCCTATTTTTACGAGTGGTTGTCCATCGGAGCGTTCTTCCGCAGGGGGTTTGAATACTCATTACATTTCCATAGGCAATATAACCCCCGGAATTTTCACCGGTCAGCACTACTTTCCTGCTGAAAAGTGCATCGAGTATCAATTGCTCACAGGAGCTGGCGCATTGGCGATCATAAAGAATCGCAATTTTCTTCGGCAGTTCTTCCTTTTTATAGGTTGATTTTGTGCCTTTCGGCGAGATGGGAATGAAAGTATTGACCGGAATATTTTTCATCTGGTTCAACCGGTATTCCCAACTCATGTAGCCTCGCTGCCCCCATTGTTCGGGATGGGCTTTGGCATAATCACGCATGTCCTGGTAGGCTTTTCGGTTATCTTCTGTAACAAACAATTCCACGTAATCATTTTCTATGGTATCGGAATATATCAGCGGCATCAGGGCGTTGTAGTTCGCATCACTGCCGCCTCCATTGCCCCTGACATCGATAATGAGGTTTTCGAATTGCTTTATTTGCGGGATGATCACTTTATAGGCAGAGTCCAGTGTTTTTCCAAACTGACCACCAAAGGATCTGATGGCGAGATAGGCGGTTTGGCTATCCAGCACTTTAAAACTGATCAGTTCTGTCGACAACATTGTTTTGGGCCGGTTGACCATTGTTGGGTAAATTCTTGTCCACCCTTCAATGGGCGAGGCTTCCGGTTCCGGACGCCACCTGCTAAAACTCAGGCTGTGATTGCGAAGAAAGAAATATCCTTCCCGATAACCATCACTGCTCTCTTTGATTCTGAGTTTAACCTGACCCTTTTGCCAGAGGGGCGTACGGGAACTCAATATGACACCCTTGTATTCTTTGTTGTTCCGTGGATCTTTTATCACGGCTACCGTATAAGTGGTGTCGGATGTGATATAAATTCCTTCCACCGGATCCCGGCTTTTTTGTAGTTTCTTTAATATCGTTATGCTGTCGATGGCGACTCTTTCCGTGTTCTTAAATCGATCGGATTGAAAAAAGGCAGCCAGTGAATCGGGGTTCTTTTCAGCAATGGGTAGACTGCTTTCGTCAATATTACTATGATGATCTTTGAGATACAGCATGTATTTTTTGAGAAAGGCGATACAGTATCTGCCCTCCTTGTCTTTTTCCATTTCTTTTTCAAGATCGGTCACAAACCGGTTATAGGCCGGCTCGGAAACAGATTTGATATCGCTGTTAAAGCCGGGATGGTTCCGTTCCATAAACTGACGCACAAACAAAAAATCTGTTTTGCAATCGCATTGCTGGCCAAAGCCTGTTAAGCAGGCAAAAATTAACACAATCAGTAAGGTGATCTTCCCGGACATGATTATTCAATTAAAGTGAAAGCCAGCCAATCAGTTTTATACCTTTTCCAATTTCCGAATTTCTTTCAGAAAATCATACTGTAAATCTTCGTGCATGCCTGCTACCGTCTGCTTTGCTTTTTCGAGTTGAGAAAAATACATATTCTTGATGACGGTATTTTTCTCCAACGCAATTTCCTTTTCCCTGATCAGGCTGCAAAAATAAAGTCGCAATTCGGCATCAGCAGCCTTTGAACCGATGTAACGCGAATGTTTGTTCACCTGTCGCAAAAGCTTCCGCAGGCTTTTTTTGACAAAATAGAGATGTGAGAAGTTGATTTCAGCAAATATTTCATTCATTTCCTTTTTCACTTCCTGCACATAATTTTCTTCCTGGTGGGCCTCAAAAAGAAGATAGGTCAGCAATTCCTTGTTTTCCTTTTTGAATTTGGCCAATCGAAGACATATCTCTGCCAGCTCAGAAGGTTTTAATGCCAGTAATTCCTGTTTGATCTCATGCACGCTTGCTGTTCTCATGAAGTCTATAATATTTTCTGAATTTGATATGTCTGGTGTTTAACCTGCACAGAATCCCCTGCTTTCTTTCCTGTCAGGGCGGTTGCCATTGGCGCAGAAGGAGACAATATGATTACCTGCTGCTGCTCCCACCCGATTGTTCCAATACCTGCTGCAATAAATATCAGCAGGTCGGAACAAACGATCAAAGACCCCGGTTGAACGGTTGAAGACTGTTGTTTCCAGTTAACCTGCTTTAACCGTTCCAGCTCTTTCTGGTGTTGCAGTAATTGTTTGGCATGCATTTCCCGATCCAGTTGGTTCATTGACCGGGCGGTTTCATATTTGTCGCCCACGCTGCTCTTTTCTTCTTCATTCGCCGCCGCCTGTGCGGCATTCATCAGGGATTGACTTACCTGGATGCGTTGCTGCAGAATATTCAGGCAATATTCATAAAGTTGTTGTTTCAGATCGAGGGTAATTTCCTTCATCCTGTGCAAATATCGGCTTATGCGGTTAAGTGAGTGATGAATCAGGAAGCAGACCTGGCAGGTTCAACCAGATCCCAGAGGTTGCCATACATATCCTGGAATACAGATACGGTTCCATATGACTCTACCAGTATTGGCCGAACAAATGTGACACCCCGTGACTTATACAGTTCATAATCGCGATGAAAGTTGTCGGTGAAAAGAAACAAAAATACCCGACCACCCGACTGGTTTCCGATGAACGGGGTTTGTTGTTCGTTGGCAGCCCGGGCTAACAAGATGGAGCATTGTCCATTGCCGGCAGGTTTCACCACTACCCATCTCTTGGTTTCGGTGAGCGGCGTGTCTTCGATCAGGGAAAACCCCAACACTTTTGTATAGTATGCTATCGCCTCGTCGTATTCTCTTACTACCAGGGCGATCAAGGCCAGATGTTGATTCATGAAACGAATAAAGACAAAACCCCGGACTTCAGGCCCCCCATTTTTTCAACACTGCCGCCAGGTTGGTGGATTCTTTTAGAACCGGGAGAAAGAGGTCTCCTTTTTTTTCTACCCGCTTTAAAGTATTGGTGATATTGAATTGTAGCGGATCGAGTTTGTCTTTCACTTCTTTCCATTCGAGGGGTGTTGATACCGGAGCGCCCGGTCGGGGTCGCAGGCTATAGGCGGCCGCGAGTGTCTGGCCGGGACTGTTTTGAAGATAATCGATATAAATCCGGTTGCCTCTTTTCTGGAGCGACCTTTCCAGGGAAGTGATCCCCGCCAATTGTTCGTTTACAAGGGTGGCGACAATATGCCCGAAATCTCGGACTTTATCATACTGATATTTATTGTTCATCGGTACATAGATATGCAAACCGGTCGCGCCGGAAGTCTTGCAATAATTTTTTACACCTGCTTTTTCGAGGATGTCATGTGTTACCTGCGCCACTTCCACCACTTCACTGAATTTGTTCTTTTCCGATGGATCGATATCGATGACCATCCAGGTTGGATGATCGGGTTTTCGGGTGGTACTGTTCCAGGGATTGAATTCAATGCAACCCAGGTTGGCAATATATAGCAGTGTGGCTTTATTGTTGCATACCAGGTAATCGATGATCTTTTGACTGCTTTCACTTTCCACCTTATACACTTCGGCAAATGGGGGAGCATGTTCACCAGCATCTTTGTGAAAGAAGCCTTTTTCGCTGATACCATTGGGATTCCTCAGGAGAGATAAGGGTCTTCCCTTCAAATGAGGCAGGATTACAGCAGATATACTTTCGTAATACCTGACCAGGTCTCCTTTTGTGTATCCTTCGTCTGGCCAGAATAGTTTGTCCTGGTTCGTCAGCGTGACGTTGTTGCCGTTCACACTGACAACTTCTTTTTTGGGCGAGCCCGATTTGCTTTTCACGATTTCTTCATTTAAAGTGGAAAGTTTTTTTTCCTCACGCAGCCGAAGAAAGGCAGGATGCCGGAAAATACCGTCTCTCGTTACTTCTGTATAGGCAATATCCGCGACCAGCCTTGGTTGTAACCAGGTGACGGAACCATTGAGTGGCACTTTTTGTGAGAACGGTGAGTGATCTGTTTGCAACGGCATCATCGTTTTATGGAGTTGGCCGAGCAACTGGTGATTGAATCCTGTTCCTACATGACCCCGATAGATCCATTTGTTTCCATGCTTGTTGGCAAGTACCAGTGAACCGAAATGAGTCCGGCTTCCTTTGGGGGCGGTAAAACCAACGATCACCACTTCCGTGCTTTGAACATTTTTGAGCTTTAACCATTCCCTCGACCGAATGCCTTCGGTGTATTCACTGGATTTTCTTTTGGCGATAATTCCTTCCAATCCTTTCTCCCTCGCTTTGTCAAGGAAGGCGATGCCGTTTGTTTCAACATGATCACAGTAACGTATGATCTTGTTGCGGCCCAATAGCTTTTTGAGTAATTTTTTTCTTTCCGTTAACGGGAGCTTTTCCGTGTTTTTGCCATTGAGCGAAAGGAGATCGAAGCAATAGTACAATAATGGGAACTGGTGGTTGTTTTCATAGTCCTGGAGTTTTTGGAAATCGGGCAGGTTCTTTCCATTCAATAACACAATCTCCCCGTCAAACGTGGCGCGCACTTTTATTTTTCGCAAAGCTTCCGTGATCACTTCAAATCTTTCCGCAAAATCCAACCCGTTTCGGGAGTAGAAACGTACAGCAGCCTTTCCAACTTCAGCGATCGCGCGATATCCATCCCATTTGATCTCAAAAATCCAGTCTTTGTCATCAAAAGGCGTATCAGATAAAGTTGCCAGCATCGGCCTGATATAAGAATCAAACTTCCTCCCTGCTTCTCGCTTCGCTCCCGCTCCCACTCCCGCTCCTTGCTTCACTCCCGCTCCCACTCCCGCTCCCACTCCCGCTCCCTGCTTCGCTCCCTGCTTCGCTCCCGCTCCCGCTCCCGCTCCCGCTCCCACTCCCGCTCCCTGCTTCGCTCCCGCTCCCGCTCCCACTCCCGCTCCCTGCTTCGCTCCCGCTCCCGCTCCTTGCTTCACTCCTACTCCCGCTCCCGCTCCCACTCCCGCTCTCATCTCCCGTTCTCTGATCAGCAGCCAGTTCTTTTCCTCTTTTTTCATTTGCACCAGTACAAATCCTGCTTTTAGTTTTTTCCCTTTCAGCATAAACTTCAGTTCCCCTTTTTTAAGGGCTGAAAGGGCTTGTTTTTCGGTGATGGGTTCATGATGTTCATCTACTGGTATGAAAGTTCCTTTATCCCATATTTCCACTTTTCCCGCACCGTAATTGCCTTTGGGAATGATGCCTTTGAAATCGATATAGTCAAGGGGGTGATCTTCGACCTGTACGGCCAGTCTTTTTTCTGCAGTGGTGTTGGGAATGCCTTTCGGAACCGCCCAGCTTTTCAGCGTGCCCCCCAATTCAAGCCGAAAATCATAATGAAGATGCGTTGCCTGGTGCTTCTGCACCACGAAACGGAATTTATTTTTCCCCTTTTGTTGCCCGCTCGGTTCGGGGGTATACCTGAAGTTTCTTTTCTTTTTATAGGTAGCCAGGCTCATGATGCTTTACGTTTGGAAGGGTGAAGACTGGCTTTCAGTTGTTCCATTAAATCTTTCGCATTGGAATGTACCACTTTCATGGGTTTGAAAGGCGTGGTCTTGCCTTTGGCTTTAGCCCGAATGATCTTTAACAACTTACCCGTATACTCGTCTTTAAATTTCGAGGCTTTGAAAGGTTTGGTTAATTGTTGAACCAGGTTGACTGCCATTTTAATTTCTGCCGGCTTAGATTTGACGGTGGGTAGTTTAAGGTCTTTGGTTTTTCTGATTTCCTGCTCAAAGCGGAGCCGGTTCAGGACGATCACATCGCCCATTGCCTGCAGCAGGCATACATGCTCGCGGTTATGCATCACAAATACACCCAGCCCCGCCTTACCGGTTTTTGCAAGGGCTTCTCTCAATAAAGCATATGCGCGGATACCGGTCTTTTCCGGTTCGATGTAATAAGGCAATTCAAAGTAAATGCTATCGATTTCCTTAATATCTACAAATTGAGTGATTTCGATGTGTTTTGTTTTTTCCGGACTAGCCTTTTCGAAATCTTTCTTATCCAGTACTACATATTTATCGTTCACCAGGTACCCTCTCACGATATTTTCCCAGGCCACCTCTTTGCCTGTCTTTTCATTCACACGTTTGAATTTGATATTAGAGTGGTCTTTCTTATCCAGCATATCCAGGTCTAAGCTGCTTTCCTGAACCGCGCTGTATAATCTGACCGGAATATTTACCAGTCCAAATCCGAGGGAACCTGTCCAAATTGCTTTCATGTGCAGGAGTTTATAGGTTTTACTTAAAATAAGATGCCAGCTTAGTCCTTGGCTGTCCGGGTTATCGTTTGCAGGAAGAAGAAAAGTTTATTCACAGGGTGTGAAAAAGATCGGGTGCTGCAGGAGGTTACTTTTGGCAGTTGGTTGTATAAAGGCACGGATATTGAGCAAATCTCGTGTGGTTCAATCTCTTAAAAAAATATTTTTACATGGTACAGAAGACTTACTACAAAACGAAGGATTATTGCAAAGTGAAATTTTCATTCCAGGCGGAGAATGCAGAAACCATTGAAATTATGGGTCTGAACAGCGATTGGAGTAATTCCATCACCATGAATCGTAAGAAAGACGGAACATTCAGTGTGGATGTAAATCTTCCTAAAAACTCCACCCACGAGTTTAAATACAGGATCAATACCAGCGAATGGGTTAATGAACCGTCTGCGGATGCAGAGCAGGCTAATGCCTTTGGCGGCAGCAACAGTGTGTTGATTCTCTGATTGGTTATTCAGTCATTTCCAGCAAATGATGAAGGGCTGCATATTGAAGTAGCAGGATGGTCTTGCCATCGCGTATTTGTCCGTCTTCCATCATTTTCAAGGCCTGTGCAAAGGGGAGCTCGATCACTTCAATATCTTCCTGTTCGTGTTCGATGCCCCCACCCTCATTTATTTTCATGTCGCTGGTATAGGCAGCCACGAAGAAGTGAATGATCTCGGTGACAGATCCCGGCGACATATAAGCTTCAAAAATTTTCCGTACCGCCGTTACCTTAAAACCTGTTTCTTCTTCCGTTTCCCGTCGGATGCAGTCTTCCGGATTGTCTTTGTCGAGCAGACCGGCGCAGGCTTCGATCAGCATGCCGTCTTCATTGCCATTGATATAGGTAGGGAGCCTGAATTGCCGGGTTAGTATGACAGTATTTTTTTCTTTGTTGTACAACAGGATGGTGGCGCCGTTTCCACGATCGTAGGCTTCTCTTATTTGCTTTTGCCAGCGTCCATCTTTTTTCAGGTATTCATAAGTGATTTTCTTAAGGATATACCAGTTATCAGACAGGATCTCGGTGGAGAGCAGTTTTACATTTCCAGACATATCATTGCTTGTCTGGTAAAAATATTCATTTTCCGGCTGTTCAGAATTTTTTCCTTGCTCCTATTAACGGCAAGCGGAACAGGAAATCAAATCGGGTCAGGTTTCGCGGGCCATCGCGCTTCGCGAGACTGGAAAACGTGAAGCCGGCACGCATACCAGCCTGCCACTTGTTTTTCGTGTATAGTGCAGTGAAGGAAAGATTCTGCTGAGATTTTCTGAAATAGGAATTCTCTTCAGATGGAATGATATAATCCCTGTTGTAGTTCCTGGAAACCTTATCAGTACCACCTACCGGGATTTTTTCTTCCTTGCCCGCTGCCTGGCCAATGGCTTTGTTCCACCAGTAACTATGAAAACCTACACCTATCCACCATTGAGGTAAAAGCCGGTATTCGTAACCGATACCCGCTCCAATGCCAAAATTCTTGCGCATTGAACGTTCTTCAGTGGTATTGATAATCGTGTCGCCCACACGTGTTGATTGATAAAAAGTATAGTGAGTGCGGGGTGAAACGATCGTTGAATAGAATGGGGTGACATCCGCAATGATGGCTGATCGCTCGACCTGCACACGTATCCAGGCGCCAGGTACGAGGTTACGGTAAGGCTGGAAGGTAAGATTCGGACCGGTAAAATAGGGTGATGGATTAGAGGCTGGCACCTGGAAATTCCATTGTAAGCCGGCACTGATGATGAGTTCTTTAGTATCGATGGACGTAACAGGTGTTTCCTTTCCTAATGAATCAACCTTTGCACTTCCGGTTTTTTGTATAGTAGTGGAAGAATCCTTCCGTTGAGCGGTAACTGCCTGTTCAGGCTGGTTGTTTACCTGAACGGTTTCGTTTTTCACCAGTTCCGGGTTTACCTGCATCGCTTGTTTAGGTATGATTGGGTTATTACCACTCGCAGCTTTATTGGAATTTTTGTTCCGGGTTTTCCGGGCTGATCGTTCTGAAGAAGAGTTAGACAAGCCAGGCTTTTTTGCTGACTGATGTTTAGTAATAAACTGTCCGCTGGTCTTATGCTGCTGAATAGTACCAGTTTGATTTTCTTGTGCTGCAACTACCACATTTGATTTCTTCCCGGGCGCTGTTGTTGATTTTTCATCTTTTGTAATGTGGTGCTCAGTCTCGAGATTTTCCTTGTTCAATGGATGATGGTTCAAAGAATCTTCTGTGCTTACCTCTGTACCTCTTGAACTATTTTTTTCTTTATCTGTGTTACTTATATCGGTATTATGATCTCTGTTTCCCGGATCAGTATTTTTTGAATCGGTGTTTTGTAAACTGTTGTTGCTTCGCCCGGCAACCCAATCACTATTATTTTTGGAATGGAATCCGGTATAATAAAGGATTATTGCGATCATCGGGATGATCATCCACCATACCCACAAATATCTTTTGCGCCTTTTTTTATCGGGGATTGATTGCAACGGAAGCTGCTGCTCAAGCGCAGGAAGTAATTGATTCCACCCTTCTTTTTGAGAAGGGAGGGAAAGGGAATGTTGCAGTGCTTCCCAGTCTTTATCCGTCATATTGTTTCTGTTCTTCGGGTTCATAACGTTTACTGGAAGTGTTTTTTAAAAACGGGTTTCAACCTGTTCCGGGTTTCATTGAGATGCCATTTGATGGTTCCGGTGCTCACAGACAGTTGCCCGCTTATTTCCGCGATACTGAAACCTTCGAGATAGTACAGCACACAGATAGCTCTTGTAGCTGGTGGCAGGTTGTCCAACAACACCAACACATCTTTCCATTCAAGTCTGTTAAATGGATTTTCTTTCGGACCAGGCAGCTCAGCTTCTTCCAGGGATATCGCCGACGGAATCCGGTTTAATTTCAGCTTATCGAGCGCGGTGTTTCGCACCACGGTATAAATCCAGTTAAAGAGATCTCCCCTGGAGGCATCGTATTCTCCGATACGCCTGAATACTTTCAGCATTCCATCGTTCACTACTTCCAATGCCTGATGATTGTCTGCAAAGAAGCGCTTACACAGCACAATAAGAGCCGGGTAAAACTTTTGATAAAGTTTTTCCTGGCTCAGCCTGTCGTTGGCAGCGCAGTTGGCAATCAGCTGTTGCAGTTCATTCAAATCTTATTTCCCGATCGGTTTAATAGTAATAAAACCTGGTAATAGTTTTCCTTCCGTCTCCTCCGGTAAACAGCCCGGTCACCGGTTTGTTATCTGCCCTGTATTCATACAATGAATTGTTTTCATCATCGATTCCACCCGGCAGCGCCGCATCATTTTGTTGTTTCAGGAGGTTGTTCTGCCACCTGGTCAGGTAGCTTGTTTCAATCAGCGCGTCGTCGGTGTTGCGGGTGGGATTTACCTTATCGTCATAACTCAGGATATACGTAATAGTGAGATCAAACTGCCCGTCATTGTTTACATCTGTATATTCGGCTCTCTTTTGCAGGTTACCCCGGCTGTCGTAGGTGTACTGGTGATAAGCCACCCTCTTTAGAGGACTCGTGGGCGTTGGCCAGTGTTGATAGGTATCGGTGCGTATCACCTGTCCCAGGTCGTTGTAAATAAATACTGCGCTGCTATCCGAAAGATATTTTACCTTTTTGGAAGAACTGCTCTCATAAAACACATCGGTGGTGATCACGGGCGCCCCGGCGCCGGACCTGGATTGAATGCGAACTATTCTTCCCAGTTCATCCCGGATGTACAGGGTTTCCATATTGTCAATCGAATACCCAACCAGCCGGCTGCTGGCATCATAACTGAAATTTTCAGTAATCCGGTAGCTCGAATCGGGCAGACTTATGGTAACTTTCTGTTTGAGGAGTCCTTCTTCCGGAACCGGATCGTCCTGGGTATCCATTAATTCCTGGTTGCAGGAGGAAACCGCCACGGCGGTGATCATACAGTAGAGCAGGTGTTTTTTCATATAATCGTTATAAAGGTGATCACCCGGATAAACGGTGCTGAGCAGATGACAGGTTGGGTACCTGGTTAATTTATTTTTTTGTATTCCATTCGCTAATCAAAAAACTATTCATGAACAGATCCATCCGGAGCATGAAGCCGTCTGATGCCGAAGCTGTTACTCTTCTCTCCAACCAGTTGGGATACCCGGTTCAAGTTACCAATACATTTCAATGGATAACCGATATTCTGCGCGATTCTTCCATGGCGCTGCTGGTAGTAACCGAAAACGAAATATTGAAAGGATGGATACAGGTTTTCCAAACGGTAAGGATTGAGTCCGGATATTTTTGTGAAATCGGGGGGCTGGTGGTAGAGGAATCATCGAGAGGAAATGGACTGGGTTCCCTGCTGATCGAAGCTGCCCGGCAGTGGACAAGGGAAAGAGGTCACCATAAACTGAAAGTAAGGTGCAATTCTTTACGGGTTCAGGCCCATCAGTTTTATTTGAAGGAAGGATTTGTTCCGGAGAAACAACAAAACGTATTTGCCCTTTCTGTTTGATCGAATAGATATCTTTACTCATCATTTCAAATCAAATCGTCAACATTGAATGCCATAAATGATCGGAGCCGTTTGCTTGTTGCGGCATGCTTTTATATCGCAGCGGGTTTGTTGTTTTGCCTGCCGGCATCCGCTCAGACCCGGTTTAAAGTGCTGGCATTTTACACTGCCAAAGAGGATCGGGCACACATCAGTTTTGTTGGAGAAGCGCGTCGATTTTTTCCTGAAATAGCTGCCAGATATCATTTTCAATTCGATACCACCAGCAACTGGAACAGGTTGACGGATTCGGTAATCAACCGATACGATATACTGCTTTTCCTCGATACGCGCCCTGAAAAAAAAGAACAGCGGGAGGCATTTGAAAGGTATATGCGTGCGGGTGGTGGTTGGATCGGTTTTCATTTCGCCGGGTTTGCGCTGACACCGTCTGCGTTTAACCAGGACTGGGACTGGTATCACAATGAATTTCTTGGAAGCGGACAATATAAAAGCAATACCTGGAGGCCCACTTCCGCAATATTAAAAGTGGAGAACCGGCACCATCCGGTGACGCGAAATTTACCAGCCGTTTTCAAAAGCGCCCCCAATGAATGGTATCGATGGGAAAAAGACCTTCGAAAAAACCCAGACATAGAGATATTACTTTCCATCGATTCAACTTCTTTTCCCCTTGGTACCGGACCCAAGCCTCACGAAATCTGGCATAGCGGATACTATCCGGTGGTTTGGACGAACAAACGCTATCGCATGGTTTACCTCAATATGGGACACAATGACATCGACTATGAAGGCGGTACCAATAAGGAACTGTCCTTTCAGTTTGCCAATCCAACTCAGAATCAGTTAGTGATCAACTCATTGCTTTGGCTAGGTCGGCGAAAAAAACATAAATAGCCCGTAACCTGCCTGGCTTTATACCCGTCCTACCGACTGATTTACCGCCTATCCTCTATTATGTAAATTCATGTACTATGTTTTGCATAGTACAGGGAGATAGGGTTACATTTGATCACATTTAAAAAAATAGTCATGAAAACAATCTTATTAGCCGTCCTGTTGAGTACAGGGTTCGTCATGGCCAGCCAGGCACAATGCGACAAAAAGCTCATCTTATCTGCCTCCAAAGCCATTTTTTTAGCTGCTGACAGCAGCGAAGAGAGATCTGAGGAATCTGCCATTACCATTGAAATCACCAAGACCAGCATCCATATCAAGCATGGCGAAGGCCCCAATGATGTGATCGATGGAGACATCAAAGATCTGGTTTGCGAATGGAAGGAATCATTGAAAAACGGAAAAAGCAGCAGCAGCAAGGTTGTATTCACCAATCCGAACGGTGAATCCAAGAATGGAAAAATTACCGTGGAAGGAAAAGCAGGTGTGCTTACTTTCTGGTTCGAGCTTGATGAAGACCAGGGGCGGAGAATTAAAGTCCCCATCGAAAAAGCAAAAGAGGAATAACGCTCCGGAGCGACTGCGTTAAGCAAAAAACTGGTTAATGGGTTAAACGGGACTTTCCCGGCTAATCGATTAACCGGTTTTTTGTTTTAAGCACCCGGATCACCCTCTTGCAGTTTTAAGGTATTCTGCTTATTTTGTTGGCAAACCCAATAACCGTGAAGAGCTTTCTCACTCTCCTGTTGATGTCCGCATGCGTTATCGCATACGCACAACCTACCCCACCGGATACCGCCGGTCTTAAATACCAAAAAGACAATATAATTAACAGCAATACGATCCTCAAGATCGAAAACCTGGGAATTAATATCAATTCGGATCTTCCTGAATTGAGACCTACCATTTCCGCCGATGGAAACATCTTGTTTTTCATTTGTGAGAATCACCCGGCGAATACCAAATACAGTTCTGTACCCAACTCGCAGGATATCTGGTATTCGATGCGTGATGACAATGGGAAATGGATGGAAGCACGTCACCTGGCCTATCCGCTGAATACCATGCAGTATAATGCGGTGTATTGGATCTCTCCCGATAATAACCGCATCCTGATACGGGGAGCTTTTATTAATGGCGCTTATATGGGAAAAGGGGTCAGCATGTGTAAGCTGAAAGCGGATGGAAGATGGAGTGAGCCCAATGCCCTTATGATCAAGAATTATGAAAAGTATGACCGGGGTCGTCAGTCGGGCGCGACGATGGCGCATGACGGGAAAACACTGCTGCTGTATATGACCCCCGATAAAGGCGGAGAAGACAATGATATTTTTGTTTGCTTTTTATCTGCAGATGGTACCTGGACTGAGCCCAAAAGCCTCGGGAAAACCATCAATGCACCGGAAACCGATGAAATGACGCCCTACCTGGCCTCAGACGGCGTAACACTGTACTTCAGCAGTAACCGAAAAGGAACGCTGGGCAGCAATGATATCTGGATGACCAAAAGACTTGACAAGACCTGGACAAAATGGAGCGAACCCGTTAACCTGGGGTCACCGATCAATACAGAAAACTGGGACGCGTTCTTTACACTGGATGCCGGTGGCGAATATGCCTATTTAACAACCAGCCTTAATACCTATGGAGAAAGCGATATCGTTCGTGTGAAGCTGATGGAGAAGGAAAAGCCAAATCCTGTGGTGATGGTGACAGGAAATGTTTACAACCTGAAAACAAAAGAACCGCTTAGCGCCAGCCTGATTTATGAAACATTACCCGATGGTGTGGAAGTGGGAAATGGGGTATCGAGCGAAAGGGATGGTTCCTTTAAAATTGTATTACCGTATGATAAGAACTATAGTATCCGGGCTTCGGCAGACAAGTTTTTTGCTATCTCCGAAAACCTGAACCTTGATTCATTGATTAAGGCGGGATATAAAGAAATTCACAAAGACCTGTACCTGGCACCAATTGAAGTAGGCACGATCGTTCGATTGAACAATGTGTTCTTTGATTTCGATAAATGGGATCTTCGTCCGGAATCCTTTGTGGAACTCGACCGTGTAGTTACCCTCCTGAAAGAGAACCCCGGAATTGTGATTGAAATGAGTGCGCATACTGATAGCCGCGGTTCGGATGAATACAATTTCAAACTCAGTGACAACCGGGCCCGCTCGGTGATGGAGTATATCCTGTCGAAAGGCATTCCGGCGAACCGAATCACCTCACAGGGCTATGGCGAAACCAAGCCGGTGGTTGACAACGATACTGACGAACACCGACAGCTCAATCGCCGGGTAGAATTCAAGATCACCAAAAACTGATTTTCATCCTGATACCAACTGTTAAATCCGGGGTAACCCGGATTTTTTTTTAAGGTCGTTTATCAGAATGGTAAATGAAGTAGTTTTATCTGGTGACAGGAGTTTATTGAAGCGAGTTGAAACGTATTCTTTAATCTGAAAATATAGCCATGCACCCCTTGATAGAAACCTGGGAGATCAGCGCCCGCATCAACGAATATCTTTTATCTTCTCTCGAAGAAGCACAGCTGACAGATAAAGCGCTGGCAAAAGGCAGAACGGTAGGCGAACAATTTGCACACCTTCATAACGTCAGATTAATGTGGCTCAAAGCCTCTTCTCCGGATCTGCTTGAAGGGTTGATCAAACTGGATAAGGAAACCGTTATTACCAGGAAGGTATTATCAACAGCGCTGCAACAAAGCGCAAAAGCTGTTTCCCTCTTGCTGGAGAAGGGAATCGAAACAGGAAAGATCAAAGGATTTAAACCTCACCCGGAAGGATTTGTCGGCTACCTCGTGGCTCATGAAGCACATCATCGGGGTCAAATTATTTTGGCACTAAAGGAGAACGGACACCTGCCTGATAAAAAAATCCTGTTTGGATTATGGGAATGGGGCAGCCGCTAGTTATTGGTCAAAATAAAATTTGGATTACTGAAGATGAACCTCAGTAACTGGTAACCACCCTGGCAGTAACCAATAATTGGCCGGTATGTCTTTGCGCGTGTTCGGCTGCGTGGAACAGTAAACCGATCACCGTACTGGGAATCTGCTTTCGACCCACTCCCCTTGCGTCTGTAAGGCTTGATTCGTTTGTTTCCTTTAATTGCCGGATCGCTTTTTCGACCTGCCGATGAACATCGGCTATGAGTTGATCGGTGGTGATATGATCTTCCTCCTCCTTCTCTCCTTTCAATTCGCTGAGTTGTTTGTCGGAAAGCAGGTGGCCGCTGGCATAAGTAAAGAGTCTGTCTGTAACACCCGCAATATGTTTCGCATGAAAACCAACGGAGGCTAATCCTGCGGGTTTCACCCATAATTTTTCCCGGGGAAAATCTTTTAATGTTTCTTCCACTTCACGGGCGGATTGTAAAAGAGCGTGCGCCACAGGTTGTAACAAGGCGGGTACTCCTTCTATAGCCCCTGCCTGCCAGTATTCGGTAGGTGGATGTTGCATCTGTCAAAGATACCGAAGGATTACTTCTGAATTACCAGTCTGCCGGTCTGCTGGGCACCCTGACCAACATACCGAATAAGATAAGCGCCATTCGGGAGAGAAAGAGTCAACCTGGTAGACTGACTTCCGATTGCGGGCGAGTAACTGGCAACTACATTACCCTGCATATTTACCACCTGCAAAATATCATTTTTAGCAGCCGATGGATGTTGAACAGTTGTGGCTTCGATCGCCGGATTGGGATAAGCTTTCAAAATTGGCTGGGAAGCGTTACCGGATTCGATTTTTACTACCTGGATAGGGCTGTAGTTAACTGTACCATCCTGGTCAATCATTTTCAAACGGAAGTACCAGGTTCCATTGGTCAGACCAGTCACTTTATATTCATACCGGTTCAGGTTATACGAATACCCCTTTGCCTGTAAGGACGCGACTTCCCTGTAGTCTTTGTTGTTTCCGGATACTTCAATGACAAAGCGATCTGTTTGAATTTCTTTGGAAGTTTCCCATTGTACAGTAGCAACACCATTCTTTGGTGCAACCTGGAAGGTAGTGAGCAAAACAGGGAGGGCTGCAGCTGACACGTCGATCGCTTTCTCGTTGTAGGCTACGAAAGCCACATCACTGTTTCCATTAAGTGTAATTTTGAAATAGGCAACCCTGGCTATGTTTGACGCATTGATGCCGAAGGCGCTGAAGTCTGCAGCCCATAAACGGATCGGACGATCAGTTTTGGTAAAACCGCCATTCAATTGCATGGGATTGGCAGATGCTTCATAAAAATCAGCAGTCCAGTTTCCTACTGTAGAAATATTGCTTAAGACAATATCAACATAATTGCCAATTCTGTTTCCACTGATATCGGTGAACTCATAACGATCAAAACTTCCGGCGGCCGGATCAGCAACCTGTGTGATCAGCAGGTCGGGGATATTGTCGCCGATCGATGAGAGATGCAGATTGGTAGCAGGGAAATACATGTTTCCTGCAGGCAGGTTGGCCACGCAGGTACCAATATCGAGTCCTCTGATTCCATCCGTCAGGTATTTGGGAATACTGTTTACTGGTGCAGGGTTCGAAGCACCATTGCTTACACCATCATACATCTCACCCAACCCGATTTTTGTATTTCCGTTGACGGTACCGGTGATGGATTGCATGGGCAACGCTTTAAACTGTCCGGCGACAAACGATAACCCCTTATTCGTCAGCAACCCATCATTGACACCGGTAGAATACCGCTGTCCATTGAAGGAAAAGGAAACCAGGTTATGACTATTGTTAGGCTTTACCGGATTGATGCTGGCAGATGAACTTTTCCAGTATCCGTTATAATCGGTAACGATTTCTGTAACGGCATTTTGAGCGATCGCCCGGCCGCCGACGGCACAGGCTACGATTACAAGCAGGATGGAAAGTGTAGGTTTCATAAGGGTCATCATTAATTGGGTATGCCAATAAATACAAACCCGAAGCCAGTGTGTAAGTCGCTGGTTTTCAGAAATGAATAGACCCCTATTTGTTTGGTTGTTTCCCTTTTAGGGAATTAACCCGGAAGAATGGGAATCGATCAGTCCCATACATATTTCCAACTGCCGTCTTTTTGCTTTTTCCAAACGGTATGAAAAATACCCTTTGATTCATGAATGGTGCCGTTGGAATCGGGCGATTTCCAACTGTATTTTCCATAAGTGTATGCCAGGTCTGCAGCAGAAGAAACTTCCACCAGATCGGGGCTCCAGTCAACAGTTGCCTTTTGAAAGAAGGGTTTTGAATAATAGTTTCGGATCCCTTCTTTTCCGTAGATCAGGGAATCATTTTGCCTTTTGATGACTGCGTTTGAATCTGCGAAATAGGCAAAGGCTTCTGCAATGCCTTTGTCTGCGGCCATCCTGGCAAAGTCTGCTTCTGCTTTCGCCACTTCTTTTTTGGCATTTTCCGGATCTTTTTTTGTTACAGTTGTGGAACAACTCAAAAGAAATAATAATAGCAGGCTTCCGAAAACGGGTAGTTTATTTTTCATATCGGGAAGTTTATTTGTTATCAGACAAGGGCGCGAATACATTGGCTGCCATCAATCCTGATTCATCATCCAGGGATCGTCATCATTGATAGACAAGTATACCTCCATCCCTTCGGAAAAAACCGATTGCTGCGTTTGAACCAGCCACTTTTCCTGTCCGCAATCCACTGTCAGCAGATAATAGTTTCCAAAGAAACGAATTTCTTTAATGGTTCCCTTTCTCCAGGCGTTGGTACTGTCGAGGGAGATCTCAATCTGTTCGGGCCGGACAAAGTGTTTTTGATGATGCGCCATATCGATCAGGTTGTAATCTCCCAACAATCTGGCGCAATATTCATTCACGGGTCGGAAGTAAATATTTTCCGGACGATCGTCCTGTATGATCCGGCCCTTTTCCAGAACGATGATTCGGCTGGCCCAGGAAAGGATGTCTGCCGGATCGTGCGAAACCAGCAGGCAGGTAACGTCCAATTGTTCTCCGATATCCTGGATGACTTTCCTGATGATGTTCTTGTGTGTTCTGTCGAGGTTGGAAAATGGTTCATCAAGCAATAACAAGCTCGGTTTCGCGGTCAACAGTTTCGCGAGGGCAACCCTTTGTCTTTCTCCGCCTGAGAGTTGATCTGTTCTTCTTTTCCGGAGATGCTGGATATCACAAAGCGTAAATAAGGACTCCGCCATTTCTTCTTCCAGGTCAACATTGTAATGGAGTATTTCTTCCACCCGATAGTTATTCCATAGCTCAAAGTGTTGCGACAGGTAGGCGATGCCGGGATGACCAGGTATCAGGCGGTCGAGCGGCCCTTCCACTTTCCGGCCACGAAATAATATTTCGCCCTGATCGGGCTGATAGAGTCCGCCAATCAGTTTTAATAAGGAGGTTTTGCCGGAGCCTGTCTCTCCGATAATCGCGCATTTCTCATGCTTTTCTAAAGAAAACTGCGCTTTACTGACTGCGCCGGTCTTGCTTACAGCCTCGAGTTGAATGAAACTCATTCGCGAAAATAGTATTTCCACCTCTCAAAATCGACAGTTCGCAAGTTCAAAAATCAATCTTTGGTTGATGTTTTGTATATTGTTCATCTCAAATCGACTAATATGAAAAGAATTTTGCTGACTGCATTTGTAATGGGCTTCTTTGGCCTGGCCGCCAGTGCTCAATTGGAGAACACCCGTTGGAGAAACACGTTGAATGTACCAGATCCGGTAGAATGTGAATTTGTATTCAAGAAAGATACCCTTGAGGCGTATACAGTAGCCAACAGCCAGTTGATCGAAGTAATGAGTTATAAACTGACCAAAGATACTTTGCGAATTGTCAAGATCAGTGGCACCAGCCCCTGCAGTGATGTGGTTGGAATTTATAAGGCAGTATTAAAAGACAACCAGCTTACCATAACCCCTATCGATGATGCCTGTGTAGAACGTTCCGGCGCGTTCAGACCCGAACCCTGGACACGTGTTCAACAGAAACCCTGAGTTACGCTATTTTCTTATAACCCAACCGACAAATGAGTTCAACACAATGGCCGGGATCTGCCCAGTGGGCTGCCTGGCAAAAATGGCTGTTTCGTTTTTTTTGCTGTTATTTCCTCCTGTATACAGAACCCTGGACCTGGATTGAATATATTCCCGGAGCCGAAGTACTGATGGGCTGGTATCATTCCGCCGTCGACTGGATGGTGAATGCGGCCAATACCCACCTGTTCAAAGTTTATAAAGAGCTGGTGCCGCCCAACGGCAGCGGCGATACATCGTATAACTGGACACAGGTATGGCTGATTGCCTGTCTGTCGCTGGCTGGTTGCCTGGTCTGGTCAATACTGGACCGGAAGCGGAACAGCTATAACCAACTGGCCTACTGGTTACGTATTGTAATCCGGTATTTTGTCATCATTAACTGCTTTACCTATGGCATTATCAAGGTATTTGCACTGCAAATGAGCTTTCCCAATCTGAGTTTGATGTCTACACCGATGGGTGATTATCTTCCCATGCGATTGTCGTGGATATATATGGGTTATTCTACCCCTTACCAGCAGTTTTCGGGTTTTATGGAAGTGCTGGCAGGTCTGCTGATGCTTTTCAGAAGGACTTCCACGTTCGGTACCCTGCTGGCTGCCGGGGTATTTTGTAATGTGATGATGATGAACCTGAGCTATGACATCCCGGTGAAACTGTTCTCAACTCATCTGTTCATCATGTGTCTCTTCCTGTTGTCTTTCGAATCTCATCGGTTGGTACAGTTTTTCCTCTTTAATCGTTCTGCCGGGCAGGCGGTCATTTATGATGTCAGGTACTCACGAAGATGGTTACGGATTACGCGAATTGTATTGAAAATAGCATTTGTGATACTGGCAGTGGTCATGCCGTTCAGCGATGCCTACGAGCGTAATCTGTCTATGAAGAAGCCCATGCCTCCCCGCCTGTTTAAGCCAGGCATTTACGAGGTGTTAACTTTTGTCCGCAATGGAGACACCATTCCCGAAAAACTAACGGATACTATACGCTGGAAGGATTTCATCTTTGAAAACGGCAGCTATGGCAGCATCAATACAACCGATACCGCGTTTTCGCAGCGGTATCACCGCGGTTATTTTTCTTATAAACCAGATACCGTTAAAAAGACTATTGCCTTTTCCAGGTTTTCAATAAGCGGAGACAGAACCCAGATAAGCGAATTCCAGTATTTATTTCCTGATAGTTCTTCCATCATCTTGGCAGGAAAGATCCGGCAAGATTCAATTTACGCAGTTCTCAAAAGAATCAATCGCCATTACCAGCTCACCGAAAGACAGTTTCACTGGTTGAGCGAATACAACAGATAGGGAAATGCAATTGGACAATTAGTCAATTGGTCAATGAGCCAATGGTGATGACGGATTACGAATTACGGATTACGGATGGAAAACAATTTGTCAATTGGTCAATGCAATGACGGATTACGGATTACGGATGACGGATGGAAAACAATTTGTCAATTGGTCAATTAGTCAATGAGCCAATGCAATTACGGATGACGGATGACGAATTACGGATGAAATTCAATTTGGCAATATATCGATTAACTACTTGCTTCCTTCATCCGTCATCCGTAATTCGTCATCCGTAATTCGTCATCCGTAATTCGTCATCCGTAATTCGTCATCCGTAATTCGTCATCCGTAATTCGTCATCCGTAATTCGTCATTCGTAATTTAAATTTGCTTATTCACTAATTTTGACAATCAAACCATTCTTTCCCCATGTCTCTCTCCCAGTGGAAACGCGAATTAATGACGACCCGTGATGGATCTTCTACTATTTCCATACCGGAGATGGGCGCCACCTATCATTCCATTCATGGAGCCATTCAGGAATCGATGCATGTGTTTATAGAAGCGGGTTTTCGGTATCTGAACGAGCGGGTACCGGCCGGGCAGGAAATAAGAATATTTGAAATGGGTTTTGGAACCGGGTTAAACCTGCTGCTGACTTTCATCGAGACCCGAAATACCGGAAGACCGGTGTTTTATGAATCCATTGAAGCTTATCCCCTTTCTCCTTCACTGATTCCATCGCTCAATTACACTTCCGCACTCGAGAGAAACGATCTTTCTGATTTTTTCACATCGATACATCAGTCTACCTGGAATACCATCATTCAACCTGCTGAAGGATTCACTTACCAGAAATCAGCCGGCCAAATGGAGGGTCATACGTTTACCCGTCTGTTTGATCTCGTTTATTACGATGCTTTCGCTCCGGGCGCACAGCCAGAACTGTGGACGGTCGATATGTTTAAAACCATCGCTCAAAACCTGGTCACCGGTGGACTATTGGTAACCTACTGCAGCAAAGGCGATGTACGTCGTGCTTTGCAGGCTGCCGGATTCCAGGTTGAAAAGATACCGGGCCCTCCGGGAAAAAGAGAAATGCTTCGCGCGGTAAAACACTGACCTCATCGATTCATTATCTTGCACCCTTAATTCAAGAAAATGGCTGTACATCATTTCAATAAAGAGGTTTATATCGAAAGACGAAAACAACTCTGTAAAAGGATTGAAAACGGATTGATATTATTGCTCGGCAACGAAGAAAGCAGCATGAACTACAAAGACAACTGGTATCACTTCCGCCAGGACAGCAGTTTTCTTTATTATGCCGGAATTGATCTGGCAGGATTGGCCTGCCTGATAGACGCGGAGACCGGCACCAGTACACTGTACGGGGAAGACTATACGATAGACGATATCGTTTGGATGGGCCCTCAACCTACCATCAAGGAATTATCCCAACTAACCGGGCTGGAAGCCAGTGGAGATCGAAATGCCTTACAGGTTGCCATTAATGCTGCCCTCCGGCAAAAACGCAGTATTCATATTCTTCCTCCTTACCGGCCGGAGAACCGCATCCGGTTATCTTCCTTACTCAATACCGGTTTGCCCGGGGTTGATTCTTTTGTATCGATGCCGCTCATTCTCGCTATCGTGGCACAAAGGGAAATAAAAGAGGCTATTGAGATCGAAGAAATGGAAAGAGCGGTACTCATCAGCGCTGATATGCACGAAGCCGCGATGAAAATGGCAAGACCCGGGATGAAAGAATATCAACTGGCAGCAGTGGTGGAAGAAAAAGCCCTCGCCGCCTGGGGAAAGCTGGCCTATCCAACTATTCTTACCATTAACGGACAAACACTCCACAATCACTACCACGGTAACATCATCAATGAAGGACAGATGGTGCTCTGCGATGCCGGTGCGGAAACGCATCTTCATTATGCCGGTGATCTCACTCGCACATTTCCGGTGGGAACGCGATTTACACCCGGGCAAAAAGAACTTTACCAGGTAGTATTGAATGCCCTTGAAAAGGCCGAGTCCCTCCTGAAACCCGGTATACGATTCCGCGAGGTGCATCGTCAGGCAGCGATCGAACTGGTGAAAGGACTGTCTGAGGCCGGAATAGTAACAGGAGATCCGGAAGAAGCCGTTGCCAACGATGTACATACCCTGTTTTTTCAATGTGGATTGGGACATATGATCGGACTGGATGTTCATGACATGGAAGATCTCGGAGAGCAATATGTGGGATATGGAAATGAAGGCCCGAAATCCACTTCCTTCGGATGGAAGTCGCTAAGACTGGCCAAAACACTTCAACCCGGGTTTACTCTCACTGTTGAACCGGGATTGTACTTTATCCCGGAATTGATTGATAGATGGAAAGCCGAAAAGAAGCTTACTTCATTTATCAACTATTCGAAGCTGGAACAATTCAAGCAGTTCGGCGGAATCAGGATTGAAGATAACTATGTAATTACTCCGGACGGAAGCAGGAGACTGGGTCGGCAT
Source organism: Chitinophagaceae bacterium (assembly GCA_044226045.1). GTDB lineage: Bacteria > Bacteroidota > Bacteroidia > Chitinophagales > Chitinophagaceae > Endoryza. The sequence goes on along the minus strand of JBGAHR010000005.1, from coordinate 127,334 downwards.
CTTGCCAGAACTATCGAGGAAGTGGAAGCGCTGCGGCAGTTTTAGTTCCCATATTATTTTTCAATGTAGTCAAGGTCTTTGCCAAATGTTTCGGGTGTGTACAATGCCGATAGTATTCCTATCACCAGTATCACTGCTCCGGTGATGGCAGCCGCGCTGACGAAATTGTTTAAAACGGGTTCACTTCGCAGGAATTTAAATAGCATAATCATCAACGGTAGACAGCCCCTGACAAGGTTTGGAACAGAGATTGCCACCGTGGCCCGCAGGTTGGTACCAAACTGTTCTGCGCTCATGGTGATGTAGAGAACGGAGAGCCCGGAACCAAAGCCCAGCCCCAGGCAGATCAGGTACAGGTTCGTGGCAGAGCCCCCTCCTTTCAAGGCAAAAAACAATATGATGAATACGGTTATGATGCCATAAAAAACCAGCAAGGTTTTTTTCCGGCTTTTGATATAATTACTGAGCAGACCCGCGGCCACATCTCCAAAAGCCAGTGCCACATACTGGAGCATCAGCGCTTTTGGCTGATCAAAACCCTTTATATTGAATTGTTCGGCAAATTTGTCGGAAAAACTTACCAGGATGCCGATTACATACCACACCGGAAGGCCGATAAAGATAGCCCGCAGGTACTTCAGCAGCCGGCGACCATCGCTGAGGATCATCCAGAAATTCCCCATGGAAACATTGGATTCGCGGGTATGTTTATAAATACCGCTTTCCAAAACACCTATTCGCAAAAACAACAAGGCGATTCCCATTCCACCGCCAATGAAATAGCAAAGCCGCCAGTCTTTACCGATCGAATAAATAAAATACGCAGTGATGGTACCTAATACGCCACTGGTGGCGATGATAGCAGCGGCAAGGCCTCTTTTTTTGCTGGGAAGCAACTCGCTGGTGAGCGTAATGCTGGCACCCAGTTCCCCTGCCAGTCCAAGGGCGGCTATAAAACGAATCCAGGTGTATTGTTCCACGGAAGTGACAAATCCATTGGCAATGGTAGCCAGGGAATACAAAATGATGGAACTGAACAACACACTTTTTCTGCCCTTCTTGTCTCCCAGAATCCCCCAAATGATGCCCCCAATGGTAAGGCCGATCATCTGCCAGCTGAGTATATCCTCCCCGATGCCCTGCAGGGAAGCAGGATCAACACCGAGGTCGGACAGGCTCGAACGCCTCACAATATTGAAAAGCAGGAGATCGTAAATGTCTACAAAGAATCCAAGGGCTCCTACCAGTACCGGCAGGGAAAACAGCCCGTAAGTTTTGGTTTGATTCATATGACTTTCCCGGAAGGAAGATAACTCAAAAAATAACTGCCCGATATCAGGACAATGTCCTGTTGAAATCTTTTGAAAAATAGGCATTTGAGAAACCTTCGCAATCGTTTATTAAGTAAAAATTAAATAATACGGAATAATGGCTTGAATTATACCGAATCAGGTATATAAAGTATACAGAAAACTACATTTGTGCTTTAAATTGACAAACAGATGGATAAACTGGATGTAAAAATATTAATGACCCTTGTTCAGAATGCCCGCACTTCCGGTGCCAATATTGCCAGGAAAGTAAACTTGTCTTTGCCTGCTGTAACCAGTCGCCTTCGTAAGCTCGATCAGGCTGGTATGATCGATCGCTATACTATCCGTATCAACAGGGAAAAAATGGGATTGCAACTGCTGGCATTTATACAGGTCTGGCTGAATCACAGCAAAACAGAAAATGTCCGTCAGCTTTTTTCGGAAATGCCGGAAGTGCTGGAATGCCACCATGCAGCAGGTGATTTTGATTTGTTGTTAAAGGTACTCGTCAGGGATACTAAATCGTTGGAGTCGCTCCTGGTCGACAAGATAAAAGCGATGAAATCGGTTTCCCGAACAAACACTACTATTATACTGGATACCTATAAGGAAGAATTGAATGCCAAAATTTCCGGGTTATGAAAAATATTGAATTGAAAGAGCTGATAGCCGGATTTGAAGACGGAACTTATCCTAAAGAAAAATGGACCCATCTCGCCCATTTTTATATGGCGCTCTGGTATTGTTACCACTTTCCGCTGCCCGATGCTGTTATTCGCATCCGAAATGGGATCAGGCATTACAATGAAGCCGTAGGTGGTCAAAACACTGATCACTCAGGTTATCATGAAACAATTACGATGTTTTATATCCTACAGGTTAGTTCCTATCTTGTAACCAACCGAAAAGACTGGTTGCAACTACTGGAAGAATTGCCCAAACAGGACTTTATAAATAAGGAGTTTATCTCTGAATTCTATTCGAAGGAACAGTTGGCCCATCCGGATTGCAGGAAACATTGGATAGCGCCGTCGGGAGTCTGCAACGCGCGTTAGTTGAAAATGAGTTATTATTGTTACGTCTTTTCTGTTACAAAAACATTTTCATCATGCGCAAGTTCTTCGTTATAGGGTTGCTGATGATTTCTTCAACCTGTTTATTCGCTCAAAAAAACAACTACGCTCCCGTGCAGGTAAAAATTGAACCGGGTTTAATAGAAGGAAATTATGATCCCACTTCCGGTATGCAGTACTTCTTTGGTATTCCGTTTGCCAAACCACCGGTGGGTGCGCTGCGATGGAAAGCGCCACAGCCGCTGGACAAATGGATGGGAGTAAAGAAAACAAAAGTATTTGGGCCGAGACCGGTACAGTCAAATGTATTTGGCGATATGCAGAGCCGGTCTGATGGTTTGAATGAAGATTGCCTCTATCTGAATGTGTGGGTACCGGGTGGACGTAAAACCGGCAGCCTTCCGGTGCTGGTATATTTTTATGGAGGTGGATTTGTGGCAGGTGATGGGTCGGAGCCGCGCTATGATGGAGAGAGTATGGCAAAAAAAGGGATGATTGTGGTAACGGTCAACTACAGGCTCAATGTGTTTGGCTTTTTTGCCCATCCTGAATTGAGCGCAGAATCGCCTTACAAGGCATCCGGTAATTACGGATTGCTCGACCAGGTTGCCGGGTTGAAATGGGTGCAGAAAAATATTGCGGCCTTTGGTGGCGATCCTAAAAAGGTCACCATTGCGGGTGAATCTGCCGGTTCGATGTCGGTAAGTCTGCAGATGGCCTCACCCTTATCCAAGGGTATGTTTGCCGGCGCTATTGGCGAAAGTGGCGCCTCGATCAATCCTACGTTGGCTCCGGTGTCCTTGAAAGATGCTGAAAAGAACGGAATGGATTTCGCTAAAAAAGCCGGCCACCCCAGCCTGGCCGAATTGCGCAAGCTCAGCACCCGTGAGTTATTTGAATTATACAAAGAGTCCGGAAGATTCGGGTTCCCGACGGTCATTGATAATTATTTTCTCACAGCTTCGCTGCCGGAGATATTTGAAGCGAAGAAGCAATCCATGGTTCCGCTTTTGCTGGGTTGGAATTCCGCGGAAGTGCCGGCCGGAGCTTTCATGTATGGACAACCGAATACACGCGACAATTACCTGAAGAGATTGAAGCAGGAATATCCCAATAACTGGGAAGAAGTATTGAAGCTGTATCCGGCGGAAAGTGATAAGGAGGTTGAGTGGGCAGCCACCAACCTGGCTTCCGACCGATTTATTTCCTACAGTACCTGGAAATGGTACGACCTGCATCTCAACAATTCCAGTCAGCCTGTATACAGATATCTGTTCAGCCGGGTGAGGCCTCCGCTCGTTAACCAGGATATGGTTCCGGGCCTGGCAGGTGGAACAGTAAAGAAAAACGGCGAAGGCATAAAATTGCCGCCGCCTTTGGGCGCTCCGCACGCCAGTGAAATTGAATATTGCATGGGTAACTTGTCGTTGGTCACCGATTATGCATGGACGGAAGATGACTTTAAAACTTCCCAGCTTATGCAGGGATACTTTGCCAATTTTATTATTCATGGCAACCCGAACGGATCAAAATTGCCGGAATGGCCGGCGGCGAAGGCGGGCGATCCTCAACCGGATATTATGGTCATTAATACAGAATCAAAGTCTGTCAAAGCCACAGACGATGCTCGATACCAGTTTCTCGACAAGGCTTACGGTAATAAAAAATAATGTCATCGGTATACGAAGGATAAAGATGCTATCATGATTGATGTATTGGTAATTGGTGCAGGCGCGGCAGGATTAATGGCAGCCCGGGAACTGGCAGAGAAAGGCTGTTCGGTTGCCATTCTGGAAGCTGCTGATATCATTGGAGGAAGAATACATTCGGTGTATGATAAAGCCGGCGTATTCCAGTTTGAAGCCGGAGCGGAATTCATTCATGGAGACCTGGAGATCACGTTTCAATTGCTGCAACAGGCAGGAATCGCAGCCAACAAAACTGTCGGCGAGATGGTACCCGTTGTCAATGGTGTTTGGTTCCCGGAAGAGGATGAAATGGATCCCATCGATAGCTTTGTACAAAAGGTTATTGAAGAGAAAGAAGATACAACGATCCTGGAAGTGCTTAACAGGTATTTTCCTGAAGGGGAGTATGATATGCTCAGGGAAAGGATCACTCGTTTTGCGGAAGGCTATGACCTGGCGGATATTACAAACGCTTCCGCAAAGGCCCTGGTGGATGAATGGTCGGAAGACCCTTCGCATCAATACCGGGTGGATGGTGGCTACAGCCGGTTAATGAATTTTCTGCTGCAGGAAGCCAGGAAACATAAAACAGAAATATGGTTCGGAGCGGAAGTAAACAGCATCGAAATACAGGGAGCGGAAGTAATCGCTCATACAATCGATGACCGAAAGTTCCATGCAAAGACACTGCTCTTTACTGCTTCAGTAGGTGTTTTACAGTCTGGCTCGGTCAGCTTTCATCCGATGGACCCCCGGTTTCAACAGGCTATTGAACAATTGGGATTTGGTTCCGTTCTGAAATGTATTGTTGAATTCAAAAGTCCGATCTGGCAATCTATCCGGCCTGGTGTCGGATTTATGTTGAGTAACGAAATGATACCTACCTGGTGGACACAGGACAACCAGAGTTGTTTACTGACCGGCTGGATCGGAGGACCGTCTGCGCATTTTATGTCGAAACTGGAGAATGATCAGCTCAGTGAGATAGTGACTGATTCTTTAAGTGGAATTTTCGGCATACCTCCAGCGGAAATAAAAAACAATCTGCGATCTCTTCGGATATTTAAGTGGGATCAGAGAACGCATATCAGGGGCGGTTACAGCTATAATAAGCCCGGTTATCGGGAAGCAAAAGAATACCTGATGAAACCCCAGGCCGAACGGATATTCCTTGCCGGGGAGGCATTATACGAAGGACCATTACAGGGAACGGTGGAAGCAGCCCTTCATTCCGGCAAAAGAGCCGCTACAGAAATTATGAGGTTATTTTTTTCCTGATTTATCAAATAATTCCTGCAGGTATTGTTCGATGGCAGCAAAGTTTTCGCGGTAACTTTCTACGATACTTTGGTTGCTGCTTTGGGAGGCGCCGACGGATTCCCTTCCCCAACTCAGGATAATCGACTGCGAAGCCTTGTCATGCGTAAAACCGGTGTATTCAGATTTGATCCTGTCAAATTTTTGGGCGGAGAGGAATTTAAGAATATTATCCAGTTCCTCTTTGCTGAATGTTTTCCGGTAGTTTTTTTGACCGTTCTGGGTTCTCAATTTAAAAGTGCTGAGACTGTCGGTAATCTCCAGGTTATAAGAATAAGGAGATTGACCGCCGCTGTAATTGGCTGTAATCTTCATTCCCGGCTGCCAGCTGGCGGGTATCTTAGCTTGCGCTACACCATATCCGGGTATGAACAGGGCAATGATGACAGCCAGGTAGAGATAATTTTTCTTCATGTGTTACAGTTTAATCAGAACCTCTTTACTTTTTGATGATCAGGATGGGCGAAATACACACTAACCCTGATGTATATCTTGATTCGCTTGGTAACGTTGGCAATATCTTAACAAAACCTGATAAATCAAATTTCTAAGGCATCCAATCTTTCCGGGTAATACTATACACGCAGTTTTCACTGGCAGCCTCGCCATAATAGGGAACAGATAAAAAACCTTCCAGTTTGCCTCCTACCCTTTCCATCGCAATACGGGAGCGTGTATTGTTTTTGCCAATGTGAAAGATCACTTTGTCTATATAATTAAACGCGTGGTTGATCATCAATGTTTTCATGGATCGGTTATAGGGTAGCCCCCAGCAACGGCGGGCGACAAATGTGTAACCGATCAACACGGTAGATTCAGCCGGATCCAGGTCATAGAAGCGGCTGCATCCGATCATCTCGCCGTTTTTTTGATCAAAAACCGCCAGCGCCCCTCCGGATTCCATAGCCCCTTTGAAATAATTTTCAAACACCTCCCTTTTGTAACGGTCTTTATTAGGATGTTGTTCCCAGATCAATGGATCAGAAGCTACCTGGTAAAGCGATTCAAAATCATCGGCTGATAACGGACGCATATGCACCCATTCATTGTCAAGGACTGGTTGCAGTTCAAATGTGATGGATTCTTTCATGGCATCAATAAAACGCAAAATTACAACCTTCCTTTTAAACAGAAAGTCCCGACAACGCGGGACCTTCTGGATAAAAAAGGAACATATATGGCGAGTTATTCTAGCCTGTACGTGATTGGCAGTACCAGCCTGGTTTTTACATTCTTCCCGTTTACCTGACCGGGTGTCCATGCCGGCATTTTCCTGATCACTTCCATGGCCGCTTCATCAAGACCCTGGCCTGTTTTCTCTCCGGCCACTACAGGATTTTTTACATTGCCTTTTTCGTCAACAACAAATTGAACCCGCACGGTACCTTCCACATTCCGGTCGATGGCATTTTCCGGATATACCAGGTTGGTCTCTACAAAATTAGATAAAGCGGCTTCGCCACCCGGGAACACAGGTTGCATTTCAACCTGGTCATACACGCCCAAGGCATCTTTTCTATACATCTTTTTATTAGCATGGGAGGAAGCGTTTTGTTCGGCAGCCACGGAAACTTTTCCTTTTTTCTTCAGGGAAGTTCCGCCATCCGCCATTCGATCTGCCTCGCCAGCTGGTTCCTCAATGCTTGCATTTTTGCTTGTTTTCTCGTCATACTTTTTGTAATCCTGGCTTTCGCAGGATGAAAACACCAGGGTAGTAAACAGCAGGGATGTAATCGAAATTGTTTTCCAGTATTTTGTTACCATAATTGTTCATTTTTAGTGATGAATCAAACATGGATGGACAATTTGAATGCCAGCAGATAAAAAGCAATAAACCGCGCAGAAAGGCGCGGTTTATTATAAACAGGTTGTAACCGGAATTCCCCAAAATGTACCTTAGGAAGTTGCTACGGATTCGGCATAATCGCGGAAATTGTTGAGAATGGCCTGCCAGCCGTTCTTCTGCATTTCGGGATCGTGCATATTTTCGGCATCAAAAGTCTCTTTAATATGGGTGCGATTCTTTCCGTCTTCAGTAAACAGTACTTCTACCTCGCGACCATCACCCATTGTGTACCGGATCATTTTATTTTCTTCTACAGCGGTATAGACGCCTCCGAAGTCAAAACCGAAGCTGCCGTCTTTGGCTTCCATCCGATATTTGAAGTTTCCGCCCGGTCTAAGATCGTTCTCCGCATGAGGTGAATGCCAGTCGTCAGAGGCATGGTTCCATTTGGTGACATGTTCCGGCGAGTTAAAAATTTTCCAAGCTTGCGAAACCGGTACGTTTACGGTTGTTTCGATGGTAATCATTGTTTTTTCCATGGTATTCATTTGTTGTTGTTATTTGATTTGATAACACAAACTTCAATAAAATACCTGTTTCAAAAACTGTGGCATTACGTCAATTTTCGGGGTAATTACGTCATCTCTCAACCCGATGCATGTTAATGCTTTTCGGACTGGTAATGCTTTTTCAAAACATCTTCCCCGTATTCATTTCCCTTCTCCCGCCAGATGGCATGAATATGATTGCCATCATTGTTGAAGCCATGGTTGTCGAACTCGATGAGGAAATTGGGACCGTTGATAACATAATAGTGAGGTTTGAATTCCTGTACCGGGCCAATCCAGGCGAAATAAATCTTGTCAATACCCGCTTTCAAAATCTTGTTGTATTCTATCATGGCCTTATCATATTCCATGTTAAATACAAATTCGCGGATAATATACAGCAGCAGGGATTTTTGTTCCTTAGTCAATTGCGAGGCCGGCACTCCCTGGTAGTCGATCAATCTGATCCCGCTTTCGGCAGAAGTGATAATATCTGCCGGAACCTTATCACTGATGATTACTTTCTTCTGCATAGTGGCGTCAAGCGATTTCATCAAAGACAAACCCAGGTCTTCCTCCTGACCCAGTACTCTCCATCCGGCATATTCGCCGATCGGATATTCTGCCGGATCGGTACCGATAAAAAAAGGAGTAACGGATAACTGGTCGTTCAGGAAGGTGAAATTGATCGATAGATGATGTCCTTCCACTTTGATACTCCATTTGGCGTCTCCCGGCTTTCCAAAAAAGGCCAGGTAAAAATTACGATGACTCCATTTCAGGTCTTTGACCATCTTATATACGTTGTCATCTATACTTTGACGGTAGTACAGACTATCATACAGGGTATTGAGGAGGTTATCGAGGTGCATGATACTCGTTGCCTTCAGGTATCCCTGTGAACTGAGACAAGCGGAAAGAATCCGGTGTAATATTTTCCGCTGGTCATCATTCATCGATCCGATGGAGATACCGGCCCTTGGTCTGAGTCCTACAGGTAAATTGTTCCAGGTCTGGCGGGCGGAGTCTTCAAAGCTGAGCAAGGCTCCTCTTTGTTGCAGCGGACTGAGCGAGGCGATGAACTGATCGGCCGTTTGCCGGATTTCCTGATGATAGGCCAACTGATTTTGGGCAGATGACGTGCCGATACCGGCAGAAACCAGTAAAAGCAGCAGTAGAAATTTTTGCATACAGTTATAGTATTGGTTGGTTTAGGATCTGCTGGTACGCCACCGGATGGAACCTTCTTTGTCCTCTTTCACCCGGAATTTTACAATCTTTTTCAATAAGGCGATGGGCAACGGTTTATCGTGCGGCAACTGGATAGAGCCTGTGGCGGTTTTGAAATGCTTCAATTCTTTCGAAAAAGCCTTGATGGCAGAAGGCATTGGATAAAACCCGATATGATTCCTGAATGCTTTATAGGTTACCAGGATTTTCTGAAGAGAATGGGCAGGCATGCTCCATTTCAAAGACTCTGTAGCATGCGGGGCAGCCTGTCGAACTGTAGCGAGTATCTGGTGAAGCCGGTCTTGAATGTCAACCGGGCAGGATGCAATATACGCTTCGATGGTAGCAGGCTTCGATTTACTGACAGGCATTTAGTGATGGTGTATTGTCTGAAGTTAATACATTCTAGTCTTCGAAAATATAATATAATCCCATGATCATTCCAGCCAATGCCACTGAGGTCAAACCATACAGGATAAGGTTGTATAATTCGGGTATGGGATTGATCAGCGTCGTCACACAACTGATAAATCCAAGTAAAGCGCCGCCTCCCAGTAAAATAAATCCTTTGAATTGCCGGCGGGAAGCCCTGATTCTTTTGAATTCGCGGGTAAGCAAATGAATTCTTTCCGGATCATATCCCTTTGATTGAAGAATGCTTTCTATGCTGCGAACCTCGGTCTTGTTTTGAATCAATTGCTGTAACAAACCGGCATCCTGAAAGGTTAATTCAGCCATGGCAAGTCAATTTGGTTTTTGACAATCGTTAGCAGTCAAAAATTAGGAAAAATTATCAAACGAGGAAAACAGAATAATCAATCAATTTTTATGTCGCGAAAAGCAACTATAAATGCGCATTCATGGCTGAAGGATAATCGGCAATAGCCAACTCCGGCGCATCCAGTTCCGGGTGCCACAGTTTTTCCCATTCGAAACTGTAGTAACCACTAAAATTATCCCTGGTCAGCAGATCGACGGCCTTGAAAATGGGCACTTCGCCTTTACCCAGGAAAACATATTGCGGTTGTCCGTTTACGATACGGGCATCTTTAATATGGGTGTGATAGATATAAGGTTTTAGTTGCTGATACATGTAAGAAGGCTCTTCCCTCGTAACGCTCCACATATTGCAAAAATCCCACAGCAGACCTGCCTGTTTATGGTTCACTTGTTGCATGATTTGAACGAGGTCATCCGTATGAACCAGTTCTCCATGTGTTTCCATCAATACTTTTACATTTGAGCCTTTGGCATAGGTTGCCAGTTCAAGCAGTCCGGAAGCAATCAGATCCATTGTTTGTTCGCGGGTCTGATCTTTGGGAAAATTATTGGGGAACACTCTTATGAATGGGCAATGGAGCTGCCGGGCCAGGTCGATGAATTTTTTTCCTTCATCGAGCTGCTTCTTTCTTTCCTCCGGTTTGGCAAAATGAAGTGTACAGGAAGATCCCAGGTTTACCACTGCCAGCCGGTTGGCCGCCAGTTTTTCAAGGGTATTCTTTATCGAAGCTTTATCAGCAAACTCCGGGCATTTATATAAATCCATTTCACGTTTAAGCCCCCTGAATTCAATGCCCTGGTATTTATTTCTGGTTGCAAAGGAAATGATTTCATCCAATGTCCAGTCGGGACAACCCAAAGTGGAGAAAGACAGTTTTCGTTTCAATCCAACAGGCGCTGCCAAGGACCGACCACCTAAAACGGCAGCCGTCATCAAAGCGGCAGAACGAAGAAAAGAGCGGCGTGTTTTCATAATGAATGAAAGATTTGTTTGTTGTTTATCGTTTATCGTTTAGCGTTTCACGTTGGTTTGTTTGCAGTAAGAACTTGAAGGCGATAAAACTCATTACTTATAGTAGAATTTTTATACCTGCTACTTTTATGAACTTTAGTAACCAACTGCAAACCGCAAACTGCAAACCGCCAACCGCCAACCGCTCAAAAGTCCAACCCATGCCTTTTCCGTTCCCCGATGGCTATTTCGTAGCCTGCGTCTGCATGACGAATGATACCCATTCCGGGATCGTTTCGCAGCACTCTTTTCAGTCTGGCTGCTGCATCCGGGGTACCATCGGCCACAATCACCATACCGGCATGAATGCTGTAGCCCATCCCCACTCCTCCTCCATGGTGGAGAGAAACCCAACTGGCGCCACCGGCTGTATTCACGAGGGCATTCAGAATGGGCCAGTCGGCTACAGCATCAGATCCATCGAGCATGCCTTCGGTTTCACGGTTGGGTGAGGCGACTGATCCTGTATCGAGGTGATCTCTTCCGATAACAATAGGTGCTTTTACCTGGCCTGTTCTGACCAGTTCATTGAAGGCAAGTCCTGCTTTTTCTCTTTCTCCCTGGCCCAGCCAGCAGATTCTTGCCGGCAACCCCTGGAAGGCGATCTTTTCTTTCGCCAGATCAAGCCATCTTAACAACGATTTATTTTCCGGGAAGAGTTGACGAACGACTTCATCCGTTACTGCGATATCATTCGGATCACCACTCAATGCGGCCCAGCGAAAAGGACCTTTGCCTTCGCAAAACAACGGACGTATATAGGCAGGCACAAAACCGGGAAAATCAAAATACCTTCCTTCAAATGAGGACATGTCTTCTCCGTTGCCGAGTGCCACGAGTTTTTGGTGGTGCTCCTGTGCCCTTGCACGGATATTATTGCCATAATCAAATGTAATGGCGCCTTTGTCCATCAACTGTATCATCAACTGCACATGCTTGTGCATCGAATGATAAGCGTTGGCGATATAAGTGGCAGGATCGGTTTCCCTCAATATTTTCGCCTGCTCATAACTCAGTTCATGTGGCCAGTAGCCGATCAACGGATCATGTGCGGAGGTCTGATCAGTCAATGTATCTGGAATAACACTTCTTTCCAACAGTCTTTGCAGCAGAAAGACCGCATTTGTTTTTACGCCGATGCTTCGCCCTTCACCTTTTGCTTTCAATTCAAGTGCCCTGTCGATAGCCGCATCTATCTCATCGAATTTCTCATCGAGATATCTTGTTTCAAGCCGTTTGTCGATTCTCCATTCTTCCACCTCTGCCACCAGGGCAACGCCGCCATTCATGGTGATGGCCAGCGGTTGGGCGCCACCCATCCCTCCCAAACCAGCGGTGACATTTAGTGTTCCCTGCAAACTTCCATTAAAATGTTTCCTGGCCAGCGCTGCATAGGTTTCATAAGTTCCCTGCACAATACCCTGTGATCCGATGTATATCCATGAACCGGCAGTCATCTGTCCGTACATCATCAGCCCTTTTCTTTCCAGTTCATCAAAATGTTCCCAGGTAGCCCAATGTGGTACCAACTGTGAGTTGGAGAGTAATACACGCGGAGCGTCTTTATGTGTTTTGAGAATACCAACAGGCTTTCCGGATTGAATCAGCAGGCTCTCATCATTCTCGAGCGTTTGAAGAGAAGCGATAATCTTATCCAGCGCTTCAAAGTTCCGGGCAGCTTTTCCCCGGCCTCCGTAAACAATCAGGTCGTCGGGTCTTTCTGCCACGTCCGGGTTCAGGTTGTTCAGCAACATACGCAAGGCAGCTTCCTGTATCCATCCTTTGCACGAAAGGGTATTGCCGGTTGGTGTCTTGTATTTTACGGGATCATATCGACGCTGGGTAGTAGTTGACATAGCCAAACAAGAATTAGATTAGGTAAACAAATGTACACAAATGGTGATCGCGTTACAGGGTAAAACTGTCGAATCCCTGGTTCAATCGACCGCCGGCAACGGCATTCAATTCATTCACAAAAGAAAAATCTTTGATGATACCGGCGATCTTGTTGATGTCTTCTGCGAATATTCTGTCCTCTTCCGCAAATCCAACCTGGCTGCGGACCAGTTGATGTGCTTTTTCAAGCAAAGCGCTGCTGCGAAGCGGTCTTCTGAATTCAATGGCCTGGCTGGCGCTTAACAATTCAATGGCCAGGATGTATTCGAGATTGTCAATGACTTTATTGAGTTTGCGTCCACTGATACTTCCCATTGAAACATGGTCTTCCTGGCCGAGTGAGGTTGGAATGCTATCGGCGCTGGCTGGGAAACAAAGCGTTTTATTTTCGGTAACCAGGGCAGCTGTGGTGTACTGTGGAATCATAAAGCCACTGTTGAGGCCCACATTGTTCATGAGCAAGAGCGGAAGCCCCCATTTTCCTTCGAGCAGCAGGTAACAACGCCTGTCTGATATATTGCCGATCTCGGCAGCTGCGACACAGGCGTAATCCAGTGGCAGCGCCAATGGCTGGCCATGAAAATTACCGCCGCTGATGGTATCGTCCGGCCCGAGGATGATCGGATTGTCGGTAACGGCATTGAGCTCGGTTTCGGTGAGTTGTTTGAGGTGTAACCAGGCTGTTCTGGAAGCCCCGTGAACCTGGGGCATGCAGCGCAAGCTATAGGGATCCTGCACCCGGCCACAATCAATATGGCTTTGCATGATATCGGAGTGGTCGAGCAATAACCTTAACCGTTGTGCCACCAGCCTGTTCCCTTCAAAGGGCCGAAGCTGATGCAATCGTTCATCAAAAGGAGCTTTGGTTCCTGTAAGCGCCTCCAGGCTCATGGCGCCAATGATATCCGCCGCTTCGAGACAAAAATGCAATCGCTGAACCGCCTTCACCGCAAAAGAAAGAATGAATTGGGTTCCGTTGATCAGCGCAAGTCCTTCTTTAGGACCCAGGCGAACCGGCATCATTTGTAATTCTTTCAATACAGAGGCTGTATCTCTTACCCTGCCTTTGTATTGGACCTGTCCCAGTCCAATCAAGGGTAAAAAAAGGTGAGCCAGGGGGGCCAGGTCGCCACTGGCGCCTACGCTGCCCTTTTCCGGCACAACCGGAATGATATCTTTTTCCAGGTGCCACAATATTCTTTCGATGGTGGAGAGCTGCACACCCGAGAAACCTTTTGATAAAGCCTGCACTTTGGTGATCAGCATCAATCGGGCGACCTCTGCCGGGATCGGCTCCCCCACTCCCACACTATGACTCTGCAGGATCTTATATTGTAAGGTAGCGGTATCTTCTTCGGAGATGGGCGTATTGGCGAGGATGCCAAAACCGGTATTGACACCATAAACAGTTTGGTGATCGGCTACGATTTGCTGAACATGGGCCGCGCTCCTGTTGATTTGGGCAATGGTATCGGGATGAAGCAGGCCGGTACATTTACCGGCAGCAATATCCAGGGCAATTCCGACAGTGAGGGTATCCTTTCCGTAGTAAAACTGATTTGACATGGCAAGCAATTCTGTGTTGGCAAAGTAAATGGATTTCAGGTAATATCAGGAAAAACGATTGCGTAGCGAGAGTCAGCCAATCGGGAAAAAAATACCTGTATCCTTATCTACATTTTTTCAACGGTTACAGATCAATACCAATTTGTTTGTAATTTCCCCACCCAACAATAAAAACACTACTGCTATATGAAAATGACAACCCGCATCCAGCTTTCCGTATTAATGTTTCTTGAGTTTTTTATCTGGGGAGCCTGGTACGTGACGATGGGAACCTATCTCGATAAAGTGTTAGGGGCTAGCGGCGTTCAGGTAGGGGCAGCTTATAGTGCGATGGCCATTGCCACCATCATTTCTCCGTTTTTTGTGGGAATGATTGCGGACAAGTTCTTTGCGGCACAAAAGGTATTGGGCGTACTTCACCTGGCAGGAGCTGTTTTGTTGTTTTACCTGACCAGGATCGATAAGGACAGTTTTTATTGGGTGTTACTGGTATATTCTTTACTGTATGCTCCCACACTTGCTTTGGCAAATTCAGTTGCTTTCCGTCAAATGAACGACCCAAGCAAAGAATTCCCTTCTATCAGGGTGCTGGGAACAATTGGTTGGATCGCAACAGGATGGTTAATCGATAAAGTATTCAAGATAGAAACCCAGGAGCTGGCATTTACCTTTAAAATGGCGGCAGTAGCTTCTGCCGCATTGGGTTTATTGAGTTTTTTTCTTCCGAGCACTCCTCCAAAATCAAAAGGAACCAAAACTACTTTTGCACAGATACTCGGAGCGGATGCCTTCGTATTATTCAAAGACAGATCGTTTGTCGTTTTCTTTATCTCTTCCATTCTGATTTGTATTCCCCTGTCATTCTATTACAGTCTTACCAATCTGTACCTCACCGAAGCAGGAATGGAGAATGTAGCCAGCAGCATGACTTACGGCCAGTTTTCGGAAGCGGCTTTTATTTTACTGATTCCATTTTGCTTCAGGCGACTGGGCGTGAAATGGATGATTGCAGTCGGAATGATCGCATGGGCAGTCCGATTTCTCTTCTTCGGTTATGGTAATGCCGATACCGGACTCTGGATGCTATTTGCGGGCATTATTCTTCACGGCGTTTGTTTTGACTTCTTCTTCGTAACCGGACAGATCTATACGGACAGCAAGGCTCCGGTCAGTATTCAAAGTTCGGCGCAGGGAATGATTACAATGGCCACCTATGGTATTGGTATGTGGATCGGTACATTGTTATCTGGTTATGTGAAGGATTTTTATACCGTTGAAAAAATAGTGAACTGGAGAAGTGTGTGGATGGTTCCTGCCGGAATCGCGGTTGCCGTTCTGGTTTTTTTCCTGCTGTTCTTCCGCGATAATCAAAAGACAGCCAAACAGGTGGCAGCTTAAACAAGAAAAATTATTCAATATAATAACTCATATAAAAATACGGATATGAAAATTTCAATGCTCGGCTCCGGTTTTATTGGCCGTTTTTATGCCGATTCGCTGCAGGGATACAGAAGCAAGGATAAGATTGTGAGCATCTATTCCCGTCGGGAAGAAAGTGCAAAAAAATTTGCAGCCGATTACCTGCATTTCCCTTCCCAATAACCTGCATGAACAGGCTGTAATGCTGTGTTGCAAACATAAAAAAGCAGTGATCACCACTAAACCACTCGGAAGAAATGGGGAAGAAGCAAAACGTATGCTCGAGGCGGTGGAAAAGGCCGGAATCTTCAATGGCTACCTGGAAGACCTGGTGTATACACCCAAATTCATCAAGGCACATGAAAGCGTAAAGAACGGTGCATTGGGCAGAATACTCTGGGCCAAATCTCGCGAAACCCATCCTGGCCCGCACAGCGACTGGTTCTGGGATATCGAACAGGCCGGTGGTGGTTGTATCCTTGATTTGGGCTGTCATTGCGTGGAAATCACGCGGAGCTATATCGGAAAAGATATCAAACCTGTTGAGGTCATGTGCTGGGCCGATACTCAGGTGAAACCCATCGATGCAGAGGATCATGCCATTGGTCTCATTAAATACGAAAACGGAGCGATCGCCCAGTTTGAAGTAAGCTGGACTTTCCGCGGCGGGCTGGATCTCCGGGATGAAGTAATGGGAACAGAAGGCACCATCTGGATCAACAGTTTTTTAAGAACCGGTTTTGATATGTTTACTACAGGAAAGGGCGCTGATTACGTAGCGGAGAAAGCCGAAAGCAATAGCGGCTGGCTCTTCCCCGTGGGAGATGAACTGAATGAACTGGGTTATAATCACATGTTCATGGACATGTTCAATTCCATGGAAACCGGCAAAGCTCCCAAGGAAACATTTTATGACGGATATGTGGTAAACTGTGTGCTCGATGCTGCCTATCGATCCGTGAAATCCAAACAATGGGAACCGGTTAACCTGGAAATATGGCGGGGAAGAGTGGGTGTTTCGAAAGACTCACATCTCACCGAATACGACAAAGATCATTACCTGGTGAAAGAAGAGGTTACTCACTACGGCGCAAAAAAAGTGATCCTGAAAAACAAACAAACCGGTAAAATATCAGAAAAAGTCCTGAACTGATTATAGAGAACTATCGAGGAATGGATGAGCAATCATCCATTCTTTTTTTTAAGGAGTTTTAGTTGAGGAGATATCAATAGTGAGAACAGATCGCATCCATCGAATCAAAACGACTGCCAATGAAAAGAATATTCGCGGCTGCTGTGCTGCTCGGTTTTATTGTCAGCTGCCAGCCATCTGCCAGAAAAACATATACCACCTGGTCGGCCTATGGCGGATCGCCGGAAATGATTCGCTACTCCTCCCTTCAGCAAATTGATACCTCCAATGTAGGTCAGCTGACGCTGGCCTGGACTTACAGCAGCCAGGATGCTGATACCGCCAACCATTCGCAAATACAATGTAATCCCATTATGGTGGATGGCTTGTTGTATGGAGTAACTCCGCAGATGAAATTATTTGCAGTAGAGGCGGGTACAGGAAAACAGGTCTGGTTGTTTGATCCCAATGCCAGAACAGATTTCGATGCTTACCGTGCTGCCTATCACATTATGATCAACAGCCGCGGAGTTGCCTACTGGACGGACGGAAAAAACGATCGGAGAATATTTTTTACAGCTGGCTCCAGGACCTATGCAGTCGACGCAAAGACCGGTCATCCCATAACCGGCTTCGGAGATCATGGCTCAATCGATTTACATGAAGGACTGGGACGGGAAGTGTCTGATCTGTTTGTTGTCAATACCTCCCCCGGAACGGTATACCAGGATTTGATTATCCTCGGAACAAGGGTGGATGAAGCTCCTCCTTCTGCCCCCGGGCATATACGTGCATTTGATGTACGAACCGGCAAGCTCATCTGGATATTTCATACCATTCCACAACCCGGTGAATTTGGATATGAAACCTGGGAAGATTCCACCAACTACAAGCATATCGGTGGCGCCAATGCCTGGAGTGGTTTTGCCCTGGATGAGAAGAGAGGGATATTGTTCGTTCCGACAGGGTCGGCCTCCTTTGATTTTTATGGAGGGAAAAGAAAAGGTTCCAACCTCTTTGCCAACAGCCTGATCGCGTTGCAGGCTTCCACCGGGAAGAGAATCTGGCATTTTCAATTCGTGCATCACGATTTGTGGGATAAAGACCTGCCCACCCCTCCTGCCCTGGTTACTTTACACATCGATGGCAAGGCAATAGATGCCGTTGCTCAACCCACCAAGAACGGGATGGTATATGTATTTGAACGCGAAACCGGCAAACCGGTGTTTGAAATCCGTGAGGTTCCTGTTGACACGGTTTCCGAATTAGACGGTGAAAAAGTATGGCCCACACAACCGATACCGGTAAAGCCGGCACCGTTTGTAAGGCAAACATTAACCGATAATGATATCAATCCATATTTGCCAGACTCATCCAAAGCAGCAGTAAAGAAATTGTATGGCGAACATCGTTACGGTAATATGTACACGCCACCAGGTAAAAAGCCTTCGCTTGTTTTTCCGGGTTATGATGGTGGCGCTGAATGGGGAGGCCCTGCCTTTGACCCGGAAACCGGCTTGCTGTATGTAAATGCCAATGAAATGGCCTGGCGATTACAGTTGGTCGATCGCAAAGAAGAATTGCCGAAGAAAGAAAACCTGGGACAGGCAGGACAACGCTTATTCATCAACAATTGCTCCGGCTGTCATGGCGCTGACCGAAAAGGATCCGGTAATTATCCCGCCCTGCAAAACATTCAGGCACGTTATACCGATCAATCTGTAATTGAGTTGTTGAACAGTGGGCGAAGAATGATGCCGGCCTTTAACCGGTTGAGCGAATCAGAAAAATCAGCGATAGCCTCATTCATACTCGACAATAAAAGTGCGCAGAAAAAGCCGTTTATACCCCCTGTTAAAAAGATCGATAGTGCGGATATCATGCCCTATCGGATGACCGGATATTTTAAATTTCTAAGCCCGGAAGGATTACCCGCCATCAGTCCGCCCTGGGGCACACTCAATGCCATCGACCTGAATAAAGGAGAGATCAAATGGCAGATCCCTTTGGGCGAATACCCGGAGCTGAAAGCAAAAGGCATACCGCCCACCGGCACCGAAAATTATGGAGGACCCGTGGTAACCGCCGGTGGCCTGGTATTCATTGGAGCCGCCAGAGATGGAATGTTGCGGGCTTTCAATAAATTCACGGGCAAACTGCTTTGGGAATATCAGTTACCCGCTCCCGCCTTTGCCACTCCTTCCGTGTATGAATGGAATGGCCGCCAATACCTGGTGATTGCCTGCGGAGGCGGTAAGCTGGGAACGCTGGCCGGCGACCAATACCTTGCTTTTACCTTACCCGAAAAAGGTAAGTAAAGCTGGCATCATTATTTAGCAATTTCCGCTGATGTTATTGAACCATATCATACTGGCCCTTGTGTGGCTGCTCTATGGCTTTTTGCATAGCGTATTGGCCGATGACCGGGTGAAAAAATGGTTTGCCGATCGAATAGGAAAGCTCTTCAGGTTTTATCGCCTTTACTATAACCTTTTTTCACTACTGGCCCTTGTTGCTATTCTTTGGTACCAAGGGCAGATCAGGTCTCCCCAAATATTTACTTCGACTACCACCACTATTCTCGTAGGCGCAATAATTGCCGGCGCAGGTATCCTGCTCATGCTGTTGAGTATCCGTAAATATTTTCCGGATCTGAGCGGTCTGTACACTGAAGAAAATGGCGAAACAGTTCAGCCATTACATATTTCTGGGATACATCAATACGTAAGACATCCCCTGTACCTGGGTACTTTTGCCTTTATATGGGGAGGATGGCTTGTATTTCCATACTGGTCGATACTGGTCATGAATCTCGCGATTACCTTGTATACCCTGGTTGGAATCGGTCTCGAAGAAAAGAAACTCGAAAAACGTTTTGGACAAGTCTACCGAAACTACCGCCGTCAGGTTCCTTTGATCTTTCCCAAATGGATCAAATAAAAAACGCAGCACCAGGCTGCGTTTTCAGATTAATTCTTTTTAGGAGCCGGGTTGGTCGAGGCCGGAGGTGTAATGTTCAGCTTTTTCAACACCAGTGGTAAAATATCTTCCGAAGCCGGAAAGGCAATCAACTGCTCTTTCGGAAGCACATAGGCATAACCGTTTTCTTTGGCTACCAGTTGGGCGGTCTGAATAGCTTTCTGCTGAACAGGGGCCAGCAGCTGCTGTTCTTTCTGATTCATTTGATTTTGCGCATCCTGGTTGAAGTTGAGCACTTTCAGATAAGCGGCATTCAATTCCTTTCTTTTTACCTCTTTCATGGCCGGTGTCCATTTAGACGAATCTGCGGCAAAAAGGCTGTCCTGGCGATTGTATTCCCGATTATATTCTTTGCCCAGGTCAATTAATGCTTTTTCAAAGTCGTCGAGCTCGGTTAGGGCTGCTTTATACTCAGGCATATTGTTTACAATTTCCTGTACACTCACATGGCCAATTTTGCTTTGGGCATCAACGGATTTAACCATAACCGTTGTCATAATAATCAGAGCGGCGATTTTCAATTTCATGTTCAGTTAATTTGGTGTTTTTTGTTTTGTCAGTCAGTTTTGGCGGGCAAATAGCTGCATGACGACTGTTAATTTCAATGTAAGAAATACCCGTAAAATAGTTTTTACTATTCATGTCGCGAACCGACTACAATCCAGTTACGGGCCGACCACGACTGATTGGTTTTCCTGGCAATGAACTGTACTGTGTCGTAGAATATTTCGCGTGCTCCCCGAGGGGCATCTTCTATAACGGGCAGACTGTATATGCCCCTTGTGTAAGCGGTTACCCGGAATTGAGGGAGTGAATCGGGAATCTTTTCAATCTTGTGTATTTCCACTGTATCCAATAACCAGGAACCGGCTCCTTCGGTCAGACTTTGTTGCCGGTAGTTGAGTCGAACCAGTTCGATGGCCCTGTTGTCGGAGAGCTTTTCGCCGCAGGCTGCCAGTAAAAAAAGAGTTCCGAACCAGCAGGCCCGGAACTTTTTAAGATAGTTGAGCATAATCACAATTTCATATCCTGAATGATTCCTTTAATTCGGCTGTCGAGTTCTGCGTTCACTTTTTCATAGTTCCGCGCATCCGATAAGGACGTATTAACGCTGAAATAAAATTTGATCTTGGGTTCAGTTCCCGAAGGACGGGCGGATATTTTGCTGCCATCGGCCAGGATAAATTGCAACACGTTCGATTTGGGTAATTTGATTTCCCATTCCGCACCGGTCTGCAGGTTCTTTCCTTTTCGCAGTTCGTAATCGAGTAATTCCACCACCGGAGAACCATTGATGGTTTGCGGAGGCTGGCTTCTGTAAGATTCCATCATCGCGGCGATCTGCTGCTGACCATCCATTCCTTTCTTTGTAATGGAGATCAAATGTTCTTTATAGAAACCATTCTGTACATACAGGTCAATCAATTTGCTGAAAAGACTCCTGCCCTTGTCCTTTTCATAAGCGGCCATTTCACAAAGCAGGGCCACAGCTGAAATCGCATCCTTATCCCGGATTTTGGATCCGATCATCAATCCATAGCTTTCCTCTCCGCCCACCACGTAATTTTCAGTAGCCTCCTTTTCCTTGATAAGCTCGGCGATCCATTTGAACCCGGTCAGCACATTGTAGCATTTAATGCCGCTTTCATGCGCAATTCGGTCAATCATATCCGTGGTAACAATGGTTTTAACCACCATATCGTTGGCCTGGGCTATTCCCTTGGCTTTCCGGGCTTCGATCATGTAGTTGAAAGCCAATACGGCAGTTTGGTTTCCATTCATCAGCACCCAGTCGCCATTATTGTCTTTTACACCGATGCCCACGCGATCGCTATCCGGATCGGTACCCAGCAAAATATCTGCATTGAGTTCCTTTGCTTTTTTCAACCCGATGCTCATGGCTTCACTCTCCTCGGGATTGGGATAATGAACCGTGGGGAAATTGCCATCGGGAGTGGACTGTTCAGCTACTATATTAACATCTGTAAAACCAAATCTTTTCAATACTTCCGGAACCAGGATGATACCGGTTCCATGTATGGGTGTGTAAACAATCTTGAGATCATGCTGACGGGCGATCACTTCGGGATAAACGCTGAGGCTCTTCACCATATTCATATAAGCCTCATCCAGTTCCCTTCCGATGATCTGAATGTTTTCTTCACCGCCTTTCCATTTTACTTCATCGACCGATCCTATCTTTTCCACTTCGGTAATAACATTCTTGTCATGAGGTGGCACCAGTTGTCCGCCATCATTCCAGTAAGCTTTATACCCGTTGTATTCTTTCGGATTGTGGGAAGCAGTGCAGACAACACCACCCTGGCATCCCAAATGACGAATGGCAAAACTCAGTTCGGGAGTGGGTCTCAATGCTTCAAACAAAAACACCCTGATGCCGTTGGCCGCAAAAACGCCTGCTACTGTTTCTGCAAAAAATCGGCTGTTGTTTCGACTATCATGTGCAATGGCTACTCTCACCTCTCCGCCCGGATAAGATTTTTTCAGGTAGTTCGCATAACCCTGCGTGGCCATACCCACCGTGTATTTATTCATCCGATTGGTGCCAACGCCCATAATGCCTCTTAATCCGCCAGTGCCGAATTCGAGGTTGCGGTAAAATGCGTCGGCGAGTTCCTTTTCATTTTCTGTTTGCAGTTTTTTTACCGCATCGCGGGTTTCCTGGTCAAAACTTCCACTCAACCAGGTATTGACTTTTTCTTGAATCGCTTTATCCATATTGCAGATTTAGTAGTGGTGAACATACACCGGACAATGAGGCTGAAAGTTATAAAATTTTGAAATTCAAACCAATTGAATGAGAACATCCTTAAGCCTTCCCTATTTTTGCCATCATAAAACCTTTTTCGCGTCGTTTGATGAATACCCATTGCTGCAGATTGCTAAAATCCACCTTCATATCATGCCTGTATATCCTGATCGGTCTTCAACTGAAGGCGCAGGATAGTCTTGACCGGCCTTCCTCGGATCGGGTAAGGTCAAAAAGATTATGGATCACAGGTTCTGCCCATGCGGGTTTGTACACGGGGTCACTGATTTTATTGAATGAAGCCTGGTATAAAGGATACGCCAAACAATCCCTGGCGAGTTTTGATGACAGTCGTGAGTGGCTGCAGACAGATAAGTTCGGTCATGCCTGGACCGCTTACAACCTGGGCCGCGGGTCGATGGCGGCCTGGAGATGGGCGGGTTTAAACAAGAAACAGTCTGCCATTGCCGGCGCCTCTGCCGGTTTTGCTTTTCTAACGGTAATTGAGTTCCTGGATGGCCGTTCAAGCAATTGGGGATGGAGCTGGAGTGACATCGCTGCCAACACTTTCGGTACAGGGCTTTTCCTTGGACAGGAACTGGCCTGGGGGGAGCAAAGAATTCAATACAAGTTTTCCTTTCACCGAAAATCTTATGTAGATCC
Source organism: Chitinophagaceae bacterium (assembly GCA_044226045.1). Lineage (GTDB taxonomy): Bacteria > Bacteroidota > Bacteroidia > Chitinophagales > Chitinophagaceae > Endoryza. Next base: position 104,162 of record JBGAHR010000005.1, on the reverse strand, counting down.
GCTGCTCGAAAACCGATCCGATAAGCTCTTCGGTAAAAGCTGGTATGAACGGATGCTGAAGGATTACAATGGACAGACCTACTGGCTGAGCGCGAATATTCACTCTTTTTTCCCGGAGAGCAAATGGCCGGCCTGGTTAAACCTTGCTGTCGGCTACGGAGCGGATGGAATGTTTGGTGGTTTTGATAATACCGGAAAGGACGACAACGGTAATATCATTTTCGATCGGAGAGATATTCCAAGAGTTCGACAGTTTTACCTCGCGCCCGATATTGACTGGATGAAAATCAAGACCAACCGGAAATGGCTGAAGTCAGCCTTCTATATTCTGAATGCTTTTAAATTCCCGGCTCCCTCGCTTATGATCAACTCCGGAGGGAAATTCCGTTTTCAGCCTTTTTATTTCTGATGATTTTATTCCAGGTAAGCGCCAGTAACCTTCTCTCCGTCAACTTCTACGTATATGTGTTCTTGTAATGTGGTTGCAATGGACAGCCCGGTAAAATCCGTGGATACCGGGAATGTTTTATGGGTTCTTTCAACCAGGGCCAGGGTTTGAATTTTCCTTGGATGAAATTGCAGGAATGGCTTCATCGCATAAAGCATGGTTTTGCCACTATTCGCCACATCATCTATAACAATAATCACTTTATCATTAAAATCGAGGTTCTGGCTTAAGTTCACTTCCCGGGGATGCTTTTTGTCGAGGTCAATGGTGAGCAGCGTTGTTTTGATCGGGCTGATCTTCTGTAATAGATCCTGTATGTTTTTGGCTACCACGCTTCCGCTTACCCTGATACCTGCCAGGATAATTTCCTTTTCGTCCATATTCTGCTCCAGAATTTCATAGGCCATTCTTTCCAGTTTTCTGGTTACCGCCTCTGCTTCCAGGATATAATTTCTCATGATAAGCTGCTTTGGTTTTATTGGTTTCTGCCTTCCAGCATGGGTACAAAAGAAAAACGATCAAACAATTCCTCGGTATAGGAACCATCGGGCTGTTTGGTCAATCGCAACATTCGTTGCACTTCTCCCTCACCTACCGGTATTACCATTTTACCACCTGTTTTCAACTGATCGATCAGTTTGGGTGGAATATAGGGCGCCGCGGCAGTAACCAGTACTTTGTCGAATGGGGCGAAATTGGGGAGACCTTCATACCCGTCACCATAAAAGTATTTAATGGTGGGATATTTTGATCTCAGCACAAACTCCCGATGCTGATCAAACAGTTTTTTCTGACGCTCGATGGTATAAACCTGTGCTCCAAGAATTGCCAGAACGATTGATTGATAGCCACTACCCGTTCCTATCTCCAGTACTTTTTCAAATGGTTTTATATCCAGGAGCTGAGTCTGGTAAGCAACTGTATATGGTTGGGAGATGGTTTGGCCTTCGGCAATTGGAAAGGCTTTGTCTTCGTAGGCCACCTTATCGAAGGCAGAATCCAGAAAGTAATGCCTGGGGATGGAATTGATTGCGTCGAGGATTCTTTCGTCGGTGATACCTTTTTCTCGGAGCGTATCTACCAACTGTTTTCTCAATCCTTTGTGTCTGTATGTATCCTCGTAAGTTCTCATAGCGACACAAAGGTAATTAATTCGCCTTCCGGCGAAAGTTATTCTCGCTGTTTTTTGATCAGGATTTGATATGATATTCCTCCAGTTTGCGATAGAGTGTTGTCAAACCGATCCCAAGCCATTCGGCGGCCTTTGTTTTATTGCCTTTGGTGTACTGTAACACTTTCTGAATATGTGATTTCTCAACGGATGCCAGGGATAGACCGGACGCATTTCCCTGGTTTTGTTGTATCTCAAACGGCAGGTCGGCAGCTTCGATCATTTCCTGGCTGGCCAGCACACAAGCTCTTTCCAATACATTCTTTAGTTCCCTTATATTTCCTTTCCAGGGGTATTGTTGCAGTAAACCAAGGGCTTCTTTTGACAGGCGATTAGGGACTCTCTGCTCTTTTTTGGCAAACTGATCCAGGAAATGACGAGCCAGCTCCGGGATATCAGCAGCTCTTTCTCTGAGGGCAGGCAAATGAATGGTAAACACGTTTAACCTGTAATAAAGATCTTCCCTGAACAATCCCTGGCTGATAAGGTCAGTAAGATTGCGGTGAGTAGCGGCAATGAGCCTTACATTTACTTTGCTGGTCTTGGTATCGCCGAGTTTGATAAATTCTCCATTCTCCAAAACCCGGAGCAACTTGGCTTGCAGGGTAATATTCATTTCGCCAATCTCATCCAGGAAAAGCGTGCCTTCATCAGCCTGTTCCAGCAAACCTTTTTTATCCTTGGAAGCGCCAGTAAATGCCCCTGCCTTATGACCAAACAATTCTCCTTCGAGCAGATCTTTCGGAAAGGCGCTGCAATTAATGGCCACAAAGTGTTTCCCGCTTCTTTTACCTGCTGCATGAATCGCATTGGCAAAAATTTCCTTTCCGGTGCCGGTTTCACCCAGCAGCAAAACAGTTGAATCAGTAGCGGCAATCTTTCGGGCATACTCAGTTGCTTCCAATATGGCAGCACTGCTCCCTAAAATAGCTTCGAATCCGGCTGCGGGCTTGTCCTGGATCTTTACGGATGCCAGTTTTTTTTGCTTCACCTTTTCAACCGCCTGGTTTAACAGGGGAATGATCCGATCATTGTCATTGGCCTTGGTGATATAATCAAAAGCCCCGTTTTTGATCGCCTGCACTCCATCCGGTATGTTTCCGTATGCGGTCAGCAGAATGCTTTCTGTCAACGGGAATTGTTCATGCAGAACCTTTACGAAATCAACCCCATTTCCATCTGGCAATTTTACGTCGCACAGGATTACATCAACGGGTTTTTGTTGCAGCATAGCCAATCCTTCTTTGAGATTGCCGGCCTGCCACACCGTGAATCCTTCAAGCGAAATAATTCTTCCCAATAATTTTCTGAGGGGTTCTTCGTCATCTATGATCAGCACACTTGCTTGCATGAAAAGTAAGATCGTTGAGTAAAATTAAACCTTTAAAAATCCAAACGAAGGTAAATACTTTCGGAATGCCCGGCGGGTGAAACAACTGTCTTCATTATCTTGTTTACTGCATCGGTAGCCTAAATCCGAAAAGGCTTCCTTCCCCCAATTTACTTTTCACCCAGATCATGCCACCCTGCGCTTCAATAAACTCCTTGGAAATAGCCAGCCCCAGGCCGCTTCCTTTCGAACGGGAACCCGGCACCTGGAAATAACGATCAAATATTTTTTCCTGGTACTCCTCTGCAATTCCGGGGCCGTGATCGGTTACGGTGAATTCGATCGAGTCGCCTGTATTCTTCGCGGTTATCAAAACTTCCCCATCGGTCGGTGAATAGCGGATCGCATTGGTCAGCAGATTATTGAGCACCCAGCTTGTTTTCTCGGCATCGGCCAGTAAATCCGGTAAACCCGGTTCAATGACCTCTTTGATCTGCAAACCCTTTTCCTTTGCCACGGCGCCAACTGTTTCCAATGCGGCATTTACTATGAATGAAGGCGACACTTTCTGAACTTTCAATTGTATCCTGCCGGCTTCAACCTGCGACATATTCAGCAACTCACTTAATATTTTCAGGATTCTCTGGTTATCCTGTTTGATGTGCTGCACCAATTCCTTTTGTTCAGGACTAAGTTGCCCGATTCTTTCATCCTCGAGCAGCTTCAAGCTGAAATCTGAAGATGCCAGGGGCGTTTTCAGTTCATGTGAAATGGTTGCGATGAAATGTGTTTTGGCAACATCGAGTTCTTTAAAAGTGGTAATGTTTTTGATGACGATTACCTTGCTTTTTGACTCTCCCTGCTCCACTTCAACGACCTCACGGGTAAAGTAGTTTTCCCTGCCCTCCACCACTATCTTGAATGGTGCAGAGCTCTCCTGTTCGGTCAGGAACCGGAAAAGATCATTGCGCTGACTAAAGCTTTCCACGGATTGTCCTACGATATCGGCGGCCTTCACACCCAGCAATTGCATCGCCTGCGAATTGGCAAACAGGATTTTATTATCCCTGTCGATGCCAATGCTGGCATCTTTGAGACTGTTGATTACGGCTTCTGCCCTGCTTTTCTCAAAGAGAATTTTGTTCAGGTTGCTGTTCTCAAAATATTCCAGCCGCTCGGCCATTTCGTTGAAAGATCTGGCAAGCTGGCCGAATTCGTCTTTGGATTCGATATGAACACGATGGGCATACTTCTTTTGTGAGATGGCTCTGATACCTTCGGTCAGCTTCTGAATGGGGGTGGTAATAATAAAAGGAAAATTGTAAGTAAACGTCAGCCCGACTATAAATATGAATGCCACGGCAGTAATCAGGAAAGTCATGGCTTCTTCCGAGGCAGTCTCGGTCTTTTCATTTTTATCCTTGATAGCTGTCATATTCAGTAGCAGAATACGATGAAGGAGGTTGTCTATAGAAAGGCTGACCAATTCCGACCGGTCTCCTTTTTTCAACAACTCGAATTGTTGCCGGAGCTCAATGGTAGCCTGTTGCTCTCCAGGCTCCGTAATGTTCATTTCCTGACGGGCCAGTTCTATCTCGAAAGAATCGATAAACTGCGGTTGTTGATGGGTGATGCTGTCGAGGTCTCTTTGCATCTCATGGCAAAACTGAAGGGATTCGTAATTGGCTTTCAGGATATTTCTCGAATCCTTACGTAAAGAGGCCAGGTAAAAAATACTCAACCCGCCCGACAACAACGCGAGCAGGAAAAGAAAAATAGTTCCGAACCTGATTTTGTACTTAATGCTCAACGGCATTGATCGATAAATTTACTATGACAATATAACGATATCCACGTCGGTTTTGGAAACAGCCTTCAGCAACTGGTTAAACATACTAGTTTTAAGCATCAGTTGCCACAAAGCTATATGAGGTTTTCCAATACAGAGGGTGGTAATTTGCTTTTCCTGTATCATTTCCAGGATGGCCTGGGCAATGTTTTCTTCTTTCCTTTGTATCACCTCGGCGCCCAGTTCAGTAGCATTTTTGAAATTGTTGATCAGATGTCGCTGTTTGTCGAGTGGTATCCGATCGGTGGATTCTTTTGCTGTCTGAACATACAAAACATACCATTGACTGTTATAGTAAGAGGCCAGTCGGGCGGTTTTACGAATAATACGCTGGGCAATTTCGGCATTGGAAGAAATGCAGGCCAGAAATCTTTCGTGGCGGTACGGATTTTTCTGGTAGTCGATGGAATAATCCACTTTCCTTTCCACCTGCCCGGCCACTTCTTTTAGCGCCAGTTCGCGTAGTTGCAGAATCTTTTCGGGTTGGAAAAAGTTGGTAAGGGCCTGCTGAACCTTGCTATGATCGTATATTTTTCCCTCTTTTAAGCGGCTGATCAACTCGTCTGCCGTCAGGTCGATATTAACCACTTCATCGGCTACCTGCAGCACTTTATCCGGAATGCGTTCTTTCACTTCCACCCCGGTGATCTGCCTGACGTCTTCATTGATGCTTTCAATATGCTGAATATTGACAGCCGTAATGACATCAATACCTGCTTCCAGTACCTCCATCACATCCTGCCATCTTTTTTCGTTTTTACTTCCGGGTATGTTGGTATGTGCCAGTTCGTCGATGATCACTACTTCGGGATGAAGGAGCAGGATCGCTTGTACGTCCAGCTCATCGAGCTTCTTTCCTTTGTAGAACACTTCCCGTCTGGGTATCACCGGTAACCCTTCCAACAGCTCTGCTGTTTCTATCCTTCCATGCGTTTCCACATAACCGATCTTTACATTCATTCCTTTTTTTAGCAGATCATGCGCTTCCCGCAGCATACGGTAGGTTTTACCTACACCGGCACTCATGCCCACATAGATCTTCAAACGACCCTTGGTACTAACACTGGGCTGCACTTTCTTTAACCAGTCTTCGGCGCTATCGAAAGAGTCTGCTGACATGAATCATTTTGATTTTGTTTTTTATCAGAACCACACCGCCAATGCGAAACTTAGAGAATGATTATTACCGGACGGCTTCCCATTACTGTCTACGAACCAGTCATTTTTTCCGCTGTATGATTTGGCTTCTGCTCGCAAAACGGCATTCTTGAAGATGAAATAGTCGGCTGTGGCAGATAGTCCGGTCGTTTCAAATTGCCCACCGGAAATGACTACGCCATTTTTGTCGTTGAAATATTCTCCCCGTAATGCGAATGCCCATTCCGAAGACGGTGTAATTCGCAGGATAGCCACAGGGGCATACCAGGTATTGTATTTGCTGGATCCCTTGCTTTTTTGCTCGGAGCCAATATCAAAGCCGGTAATTAACCCAACTTTTTCACTGATTTGCCAGGTAGCATAAAGGTTATGATAGATTCGCCAGGCCCGGATGGAATCGGGTTTATCGGTTCCGGCAAAATTGCTATAGTTAATCGTCAGGTTTGCGCTGGGCTTGAAGGTAAACTGGGATCCCCAGCTCATCAGTGAATTACCGGAAACCCGGGTAATTCTTTGCCAGCCATTCAGGGCCAGTACTGATACCTGCCATCTGCCGTTATCGGTAGCATACGATAACCGTGCACCACTTTCAAAATACGGTGAATTGTCGGCTACCATGCTTCGGGTAAGCGTCCAGTTATCTTTCCCAATGGCGCTTTCAAAGCCGATATGTGAAGGCAGAATTCCGATATCCAACCACAGATTCTTTCGTGCGCTTAGTTTTACACCGGCATTGGCTTCGAAAATATTTTTTAACACGCCCGGTTCTGCAGAGTAGTTTGCGTTCATATACGTTCCTGCGGCCAGGGCAATATTGGCTCTTACTCTCTCATTGGAGTAAGCCGCCTTTATAAAAGCCAGGTTTATATTGAATTCATTGTGCCGGTTATGGCTGTACACAAAGGAAGGCTTGTTGTTGTCAACCGGTTTTCCAAAATCATAGCTATAATAGGCTTCTGCATAACCTGAGACCTGAAAAGAGGCTTCGGCTTTTTTGTCAACCTGGCTGCTGTCCTGGCTAACGGCTTTAATTGAAGTGAATAGAACTATAGTGAAGAAGATCTTTTTCATAACTAGTCAAATTTGTTCATTCTTTTACTGTGAATCCAGAGAAATATTGAGTTCAAGCACATTTACCACATCGGGACCAAGCGTCACTTTTTGAGTATGTTCTTCGATGAGTTTTTTTAGCACAGAGGGATCAATCCCACGAGCTTTTGCAACCCGATCCACCTGAATGTAGGCCGCTTCGGGCGAAATATGCGGATCCAGTCCACTTCCGGAGGCGGTAACCAGCTCTGCCGGAATCTGTTCCTTTTTAATAGTAGGATTATGTACAAGGAAACTATCGATCCGGGTTTGAACGAGCTTCAGGTATTCGGGGTTGGTGGTTGCTTTATTACTTCCTCCGGAGCCCGCAGCATTATAGTCAACAGCCGACGGCCTGCCCCAAAAGTATTTATCCTCGGTGAATCGCTGACCAATTAACTGGTATCCTGCTTTTTTCCCTTTTACTTCGAGTGTAACTCCGTCTCCGGAACCCCTGGAGAACCTGCCAATACCGGCTACCAGCAGGAAATAAAGCACACAGATCAACAGGATCAGAACGACAGTTAATTTTATAGAAGGAAGAAGATGTTTTTTCATGTGAGGTTGTTTAGATAAATAAAGCAATGAACAGGTCTATCAGTTTTATTCCGATGAAGGGTACGATAATTCCGCCCAGTCCATAGATCAGCAGGTTTCGTCTGAGCAAGGCCGATGCACCAATGGGTTTGTATTGCACTCCTTTTAGAGCCAATGGAATGAGAATGGGAATGATGATGGCATTAAATATAACGGCCGAGAGAATCGCTGATTCGGGACTCTTCAGGTTCATAATATTCAGATGCTGAAGCGCCGGAATAGAGGCAATAAACAATGCAGGTACTATAGCGAAGTACTTGGCCACATCATTGGCAATGGAGAAGGTGGTCAAAGTACCTCGGGTGATCAGCAATTGTTTGCCGATTTCAACCACTTCAATCAGTTTGGTAGGGTCATTATCCATGTCCACCATATTGCTGGCTTCTTTGGCTGCCTGCGTACCACTATTCATGGCTACGCCTACATCTGCCTGTGCGAGGGCGGGCGCATCATTGGTTCCATCTCCCATCATGGCAACGAGTTTACCCCCCTGTTGCTCTCTTCTTATATAATTCATTTTGTCTTCAGGAGTAGCTTCTGCTATGAAATCATCCACCCCTGCCTTTTCAGCAATGTATTTTGCAGTCAGCGGATTATCGCCCGTAACCATCACGGTTTTCACACCCATTTTCCGAAGACGTTCGAATCGCTCCTGGATACCAGGCTTGATGATATCCTGCAATTCAATCACTCCTTTTACCTCGTTGTTTGCAGACACCACCAGGGGGGTGCCTCCGTTCTGGGCAATAAGTGTGACCCGCTCGGCTGTTTTTTTTGGAAAGGAGTGACCGGATTTCTCTACCAGCTTCCTAATGGAATCCTGTGCTCCTTTTCGAATCATGAGGCCGCCCGGAAGGTCCACCCCACTGCTTCTCGTTTCTGCTGTGAATTGTATGAATCGCCAGTCTTTTTGTTTTTTCTCCAGGGCAATCCCCTTGTTGGCTGCCAGCTCAATAATAGATTTACCTTCCGGTGTTTCATCAGCCAATGAGCTCATGGCAGCGAGTTCAATAAATTCTTTTTCAGCTACACCGCTTGCAGGATAAAACTGGGTGGCTTTCCGGTTGCCGATTGTAATAGTTCCTGTTTTATCCAGTAACAACGTATCCACATCACCGGCGGTTTCAACGGCCTTACCACTTTTGGCAATTACGTTTGCCCGCAGGGCTCTGTCCATACCGGCAATACCAATGGCGCTAAGCAATCCCCCAATAGTGGTCGGTATCAGGCAAACGAACAGTGAAATAAAGGCAGCGATGGTAATAGGTGTCTGGGCGTAATCCGCAAACGGTTTTAATGTTACGCATACAATCACAAACACGATGGTAAAAGAAGCCAATAGTATGGTCAGTGCGATTTCGTTGGGTGTTTTCTGCCGGTTGGCGCCTTCTACCAATGCGATCATTTTATCGAGGAATGATTCTCCCGGCGCAGTTGTTACCCTCACCACAATGCGATCCGACAGCACTTTGGTTCCACCGGTAACCGAAGATTTATCACCCCCGGCTTCCCGGATAACCGGGGCAGACTCACCAGTGATGGCGCTTTCATCGATAGTGGCAATGCCCTCGACGATTTCACCATCCATCGGAATAATATCACCGGCTTCACAAACAAACCTGTCCTGCAGTTTCAATTGGGCGGAAGAAATGATCTGCACTTCTTCCTCCAGTGTACCATTCACAGGTACGATCAATTTGGCGGGTGTGTCCTGCCTTGTTTTACGAAGCGTTTCAGCCTGCGCTTTGCCCCTGGCTTCGGCAATGGCTTCTGCGAAGTTGGCAAAGAGAACAGTTAATAGTAACACTAAAAAGATGGTTACATTGTACCATACCGGACCCTGTGAGGTATTGCCGGTAACCACTGTATAGGTTGCCACAACAAACATGACAAACGTGCCTATCTCCACAGTGAACATCACCGGGTTTCTGATCATCAACACCGGGTTCAATTTGGTAAACGAAGCTTTCAATGCCGTGTTGATCAGGGCAGGATCAAATAAACGATATGCTTTTCTATGATGAGTTGACATAAAACCTGTTTATGGATGATTAGAGAAATAGTCGGCGATCGGGCCCAGCACCAGCGCCGGAAAATAGGACAGCGCATTAACGATGATAATCACCGCAAAAGTCATAGCGCCAAAAGTGACCGAATCAATCTTCAGCGTTCCTGCCGAATCGGGAATGTGTTTTTTTCTGGCCAGTAATCCTGCAATGGCAATGGGCCCAATGATGGGGAGGAATCTGCCGAGGAACAGGATGAAGCCGGTGACTACATTCCAGAAGATGTTATTGTCTCCCAAACCTTCGAATCCACTTCCATTGTTGGCATTTGCTGACGTGTTCTCATAAAGCATTTCGCTGAATCCGTGGTAGCCGGGATTATTCAACCAGTTGCCGGGAGCCACCGACCATTGCGCTGCAGCATGGTGTACGTTAAAGTAGGCTGCCAAAGCAGTGCCGGTCAGAATCAGGAATGGAGATAATAATGTAATCAGCGCCGCAATTTTTACTTCCCTTGCTTCTACTTTATGACCCATAAACTCCGGTGTACGGCCTACCATTAATCCGGAGATAAATACTGCAATAATGAGATAAATGAAATAGTTCAATATACCCACTCCACAACCTCCGTAAAACGAGTTAATCATCATAGCGAGCAGTTGCATCAATCCCGATAAGGGCATGGAACTGTCATGCATTGAGTTGACTGAGCCGGTTGAAATGACGGTAGTGGCAATACTCCAGAAACCCGATACCGCAGGACCAAACCGCACTTCTTTTCCTTCCATGGCTCCTGTTGGCTGGCTGATCCCAAGAGCGGCAATGGCAGGACTTCCTTTTACTTCCTGCACAATGGTTGGAATGACCAGTGTCAGGAATCCGATGGTCATTACTGCACCAATGATGAAAGCTAATTTTTTTCTATTAACAAAATAACCAAATGCGAATAACAAGGCCAGGGGTATCAATAACTGAGCAACCAGCTCCAGTGAATTGGTAAAACTGTTAGGGTTCTCCATTGGATGGGCTGAGTTGGTACCAAACCATCCGCCTCCGTTTGTACCCAGATGCTTAATAGCAATCATGGCAGCAGCTGGCCCGCGGCTAACCTGAACGGAATCTCCCTGCAAGGTGACAATACCGTCCTTTCCTTTAAAGGAACTGGGTGTGCCATTAAACACCAGCAAAGTGGCCAGTAATAGACTGATGGGTAATAATATCCGGGTAATGCTTTTAACCAGGAATACATAAAAGTTGCCCAGTTTGTCGGTAACCTTGTCTCGCAAGGCCCGGAAAAATACCGCTACGGCAGCTATGCCGGTAGCCGCAGACACAAACATCAGGAAACTGATCACACCTACCTGCGTGAGATAGGTTAAACCGGTTTCACCACTATAGTGCTGCAGGTCGCAGTTGACCAGGAACGATATTACAGTATTAAAGGCCAGGTCGGGTGTTTGGGAAGGATTTCCATCGGGATTTAGTCCCAATGAACCCTGCGTTAACAGCAGTACAAATCCATAGACAAACCAGACGAGGTTGATGGTCAGTAACGCCTTCAGGTTTTGTTTCCAGTCCATTTCTTCCGCAGGATTGATACCACAAAAACGAAAAATGCGTCGTTCAACCGGTGAAAGAAAATCGAGAAGGGATTTACGTCCGCTGAAAACCGCGGAAATATATTTTCCAAGCGGCCATGCCAGCAGGATGGCTGTTCCATAGATGAGTATTATACCGATGATTTCTTTGGTGATCATACCATTTCTTTGTTTAAAATTTTTCAGGTTTGATGAGCACGTAAAGCAGATAAGCCAGGACAGCGACTGAAAGGATTAATAAGGCGGTCATCATGTTATTTAAATTTTTTCGAACCAGTCAATGGATTTGTAACAGACATAGAAGCAGCACAGGCCGGCGAGAAATAATAATAGTGGTAGCATAGTGTTATGTTTAGTGAAACCAACCCAGTTTAAAATAGGCGATCCAGGAAAATGCTATCAGCACTGCAACCGCCATGATCACCATCAAAAAATCTTTTAATCGTGGTGTGCGGTCGCCCAGGTGTGAATTCGGTTCCTTTTTCATCGAGCTATTGTTAAACAGGTTGAAGTAAATAGTCCGATTCATTCTGCCAAATGGAATGCCCATATCGGAAAAATCGGGGAAAGGAGCGCCAAGTGGTTGTCTGGCAATGCTTTTAGCCTAAAAGGATGGCTATCTGGCAAAGCGGAATCAATAAAAAACCCTTCCAAAATGAAAGGGTGTATGCCGAAATGAAAGGGTTAATTGCAGGTTTTTTTAAAAATCGCAGGTAAAATCGTTTTTTAAATGTCCAGTGATTTTTATTGCTGATTTTGGTTAATTACCGCCATAAAAGGAAACAGTGTTTGGATAGACAATTAAGGCAAAAGGCTTGCTTGTTAAAAAGTAATAACACAGTAACAGCGCTTTTCTGTAGGTCTCGATTTGATTATCACTTTTTCACCATCATAGGATGAAGATCATAGCGAACGAAAGCATTTAATATTTATTTATTCTTAAGTTGCCTCCAGAACCAACTTTCCATTCTTTGTTACTTACCGGACGGAGTTAAAATAAAGAAACCCGCATTTTGCGGGTTTTATGCACAAAGTAAGGCAGTGATCCGGATTGGATTCAAACCAATGACCCACAGCTTAGAAGGCTGTTGCTCTATTCAACTGAGCTACCGGACTGGAACAGTAAGGATTTTATATTGCGGTACTATGGTAAGCTGCTGATTTACAGTAAAATATTTCAACAAAAATGTCATTGGGCAATTGGCCTGGCTGCTACCCGGGTGTCTGTTGCTGAATACCATGGAAAGGAGTAAATTTGAGAATAATATCTTTATTAAAAATGGGAGAGCCTTTATCATTTAACCAACTTAATCAACAGCAACAGGACATGCTCCGCCTGTTTAAAAATCCTATGCCTGAAGAAGACTATATCCAAATGAGGCGTTTAGCGGTTCAACTTATGGCTAAACAACTCGACAGCAAGGTGGATACATGGGAAAAGGAAAAGAGCATTTCCTCTGAACATTACGATGATCTCGCTCAAAAACATCTTCGCAAGCCACATTCTTCTCACTGATGCGTGTAGTTCTTGACTCAAATGTTTTACTGGTTGCAATCGGAATAAGGAGCCGCTACCGGCCAATTTGGAATGCATTTGTTGAAGGAAAATTCGAAATCGGATTGTGTCAGGAAATTCTGCATGAATATGAAGAAGTAATAGGTGAGCACGGCGCGCCCGGTGCATTTGAAATAATCGACAATATCCTTTCAGAATCACCTGACGTTATTTTCAAGCATATCTATTACAAATGGCAAGCAATTATAGCAGATCCGGATGACAATAAGTTTTTTGATATTGCAGTATCCTGTAATGCAGATTATCTTGTTACGAATGATGCCCATTTTAATGTGGTGAAGAATCTGGAGTTTCCGAAGGTGAATGTTTGTAGTATTGAGACATTCCTGGAAATCGTAATGAAGATGTCCTGAGTAAGCCTAAGAATTTATGTAAAACAAATTGAGCCAACCAGAAGTCAATAGATATTAATTATCATAGCCTGTCATTACTGTAGTACCAGCCCTTTTTGTTTCCCTCGTATTTTTGGACTACTAATTGAGCTGCAAATCGGAGAAATAAATAGCCTTTACACTTTTCCAAGGTATATTCACTTTTAAACAGCAAAACAAAACCAAAAGTCAGGGGTCTTGACCGCGTATGATTTTTTCGGTCGAGAAAGCTTTAATATGGTTTGATTCCAATCTGGCTTCTTGGTTGGAATAACTCGGAAAAAACGTCGAAACCAGTCTGGTTAATGGAATACATTCAATAGAGATATTGTTCTGAAAAAAACAAAACCCGCTTTCTGAGCGGGTTCTTTGTATAAATACAGGCAGTGATCCGGATTGGATTCAAACCAATGACCCACAGCTTAGAAGGCTGTTGCTCTATTCAGCTGAGCTACCGGACCGGAACAGGGCGCAAAACTAAATTTTTTTAGCATATATGCCAACAAAACTTTACACACTTCATACCCCTATTCTTACAGCTTATCCATGGGGATTTACTGCTGATGCCTTTTTGTTCGTTTCCCGCCTTATTGTAGTGTAAATTCGACGGACATTTTGAACATTCAACAGTGGCCATGAAAGTTTTAGTAGTTGATGAAGTAAAGCATAGCAGCAGAAAACTGGAACGCACACTCAGGAAATTCGACAACACCATTCAAATTGTAGCCACCGTACCATCCGTCCCGGAATCGCTCGACTGGCTCAAGGCACATGGGTCGCCCGACGTCATCCTGGTGAGCAAGGAGATGCTTCGTGACAAAAGCCCTCACCTGGTTTCGGCCTTTGGCCTGGAAGCAACGGTCATATTCTCCCTGGAAAATGACCAATATCATTTTACCGCCTTTCGAACCAATAATCTCGAATACCTGGCAGAAAAACAGCTCTTCGATGCCGACAGCCGTGAACTGGCCACAACAACCAGGTCTTCGGCCTGGCATAAACAACTCCTGCCGGCCGGCATGCTCTCTTCTACCCTCCCCACCCGTGAACAAGTATACAGAAACAGATTCCTGGTAAAACAGGGACAGAAATTTGTGTCGGTAGAAGTCAGCGAAATCGCCTACTTCTTCTCTTTTGAGCGTTTCGTATATTTTAAAACTTACCAGGACGCAAAATTCCTGGTAGAATATTCTTTGGAAGAGCTGGCGGAAATGTTAGATCCTGATAATTTCTTCAGAGTGAATCGGTCGCTTTTACTGGCTTTTAAAGCGGTAAAACATATTCATCCCTATAGCGGAAACCGTTTGAAGCTGCATTTACATCCTGTTTTTGAGAAAGAAGTCATCGTTAGCCGGGAAAAAATGCACGATTTCAAATCATGGCTGGGAGAATAGTTAAATATTTACAAAAGCCGTTTTCGGTTCGGCGGTCAATCCTTTCACATGCGCCTGTTTTTTGAACACTTGGCACAGGTTCATTCTTCTTTTTGAATTCATCCTTCTAATTTGTATTCGGTTGGTGCAACAGTCAACCACATCGCAGGTTTGTCAGGTCGCTGTGATATCCTGTGAAGAACCAGATTGATTGATCATCGAATAATTGGTTTGCGACCTGGCATCCTCGATTTTTTGCAACCTTATCCTTCGCTCTCGGGCACCCTGCCGAATCCTAAATCTGATACCATGTATACAAAACCAATCCAACTAATCCTGGTGGCATTGCTATGTCTTTTCAGCCAGTCTTACGTGCGCGCCCAATGTATCACTCCCCCTCCTCTAGACAGTTGTGATGGCTCCGAACCATCAGTCACTAACAATGAAACCATCAATGATGGCGTAAAAAAATGGTACTATGGCGCCACCGCCACTTTTACCTCATTAACGCTACGAGGAGGTACGCTGATAGTATGCTCCGATCTTACGGTAGACCAGTTCTACATGGATTCGGGTACGATCGTAGTCAGACCCGGGGCCCGTTTCGTGATCGGAAATGGAATCGGCTTCGGTCTTGATCTGAAAGGAAAAAGCGCCATTTACAATTGGGGAACGTTTCAGTGTATGAGAAATCTTAGTCTTTCAGGCAACTGGGCCAGCGCTACAAGACCCAATATTGTAATGAACATTCTGCCAACGTCTAAGTTTCACATGCAGAACCAGTACTTCGTCATGAACAATCCCTATTCATTCTTTGTCAACAACGGATTCTCCGAATTTCACGGCATCATAACCGATCCGTTAGCGGCACAAGGAAGCGTATGCCTGGGAAAAAGCAGCGAAACCGTCATGACCGTGCTGTATAACAAGAGTAAATTCAGCTATGCAGCTCCCTCCGGTGCCGCCTGCCTGAATGTAACCGAATACTCGAATTTCTACGACACCCTAACCAATTCTAACAACATCAACGTTTGCCTGGGCCCCAAACACTATTCCGATTCGAGCTGCCGCCCATGGGGATGTAAACCCAATGCGTGGGGACAGGCCAACCTCTTTAAAAAATGTAACATGTGCACGGACATACACTTACTAACGCTGCAGATCACTGATTTTACGATTCAATCCAAAGGAAGCTCCTATCAGTTAACCTGGAAAACCAACCTGTCTGTCAATGAAGAATATATCTTTTCCATTGAGCGTTCATCTGATGGCAGGCACTTTACGTCTATTGATTCCATTACCATCGCCCGACAGAACAAACTGAGTATTTTCGCCGTCATCGACAAAAATCCGCTGAACGGATATGCTTATTACCGTGTGCAATGCAGAAACCGTTTCGCAAACGTGTCGGTTACCAGCCCTATTCAAAAAGTCTTTTTCGAACTGGGATCGATCACCAGGGTATATCCCAATCCATTCAAAAATGGATTCACCGTAAATATTCTTCCCGGAAAAAAGCCCCGGAAAATTGAGTTCTTTACCATGAAAGGAGTGATGGTGATGACTGTTCCTGTCAGACCCTCGGATGGTCATAATATTTATATCAACTTCCCCGCAAAAGCACAACAGGGAGCTTATTTTATGAAAGTCTATTATGAAAATGATACCGAGATCAAGAAAATATTCAAGGAAGACTAACTGCTGCTCATAAATGGTTTCAGGTTAAACCTGTTACTGAAAAATAGAAGATAATACAAATAATCTTCTATTGCATGTTCGTAGTTGACTGAATGAGCCAAGACAGTCAATTCGAATTACGGGATATCCTTCGGCGAATTGTTTTATACAATTTGACGGGGGATATTCGCCTTTTAAAAAAGAGGGATCCGGCCTAAGACTTCATCCAGGGATGATTCTGTTCTATTAAACAGGCAACTGGTTAGTATTTCCTCTTCAAATATTGATATCTCCCAAAGATTCCGGGAAGGATTAATGGTGGTTGCCTGCATGCGCCATCGGGCTATTCAATTGATAAACCCTGTTGAATGCCTCCTGGGAAACTTTAAAATGTGCTGCGAGTTTACGAATGACCTCTTTGGATAGCCCCTTTTTATAGTGCAGTATTTCTGAAACATAGCCTTTACTCACTTGTAATAAGCTGACCAGGTCTTTCGGCTTCATTTGGTGGTCTTCCATTAATGAATGCAACAGGCGAATCGGATCAACCTCCTGAAAATTATTGTGCGATTCATCCCATTTCTCAATCAACAGGGTCAGCAAATCAATTTCATCCTGAATTGCCTTTCCTTTGTCAACGCCGGTCAGTAATTCCTTCAGTCTGCTGCAGTATTGATTATACTGGGTCTTGCTCTTTATAATTTTATATTTCAAGGTTTCCATGGTTAATGTTTTAATAATTGTTTACCCAATATTGCTCATTTTTAAAAATAACTTCATCATACTCGGCATGAGTACCTATCCAACAAACAAATAAATGCACCTGCCTTTCACCAAAAACATATTGACAAATCAATCTGTAATTGTTGCCCCCAATATCAAAAACAACTCTATTAGAATTCTTACCTAAAAAATCAGCTGAGCGAAAAGTTGCTTTAATGTCAGTTGGTTTTTCCCAATCTGCGTGTTTTACTTTCTCTAACCAATTTTCAAATGAATTCCTGCTATTCGTATATATTTCTGTAAACTCTAATATAGTTTGCTTTTTTATAAGATGAACCCTCATTTGACATTACGAAATTAATAAAAGTTCTCGATACGAGAACTTTTTTGGTGATTATTTTGTCTGGTAATTCTTTAGCGATCTTCGATTTTCTAGTCTAATGAACAATTGCAGTTATTTTTAACACTATAGTAAATTTTATGCCGCAAATTATAAATTAGCCAAAGGGGAAAAATAGTTTTTCAGCAGTGTTTGAGGAGGAATAAACACTGCCGATTTAGGAAAAATCGTGAAAGAAGAGAGTGTGCAGTTATTGGAATTTGTAAAACTAACCGTGTCTGTCAGATGTCAGAAGACCTGCCCAAACAGTTTTTATACTGGAAGACGGCGAGGCTGTCATCATTATTTTTTTTCTTTTGATTTTGGGAATAGTAATTCATTGAGCGATTTCTCCTTTATCATTTTTTTATGTTCTTAGATTTTCGTCGGAAAATGGAAAACCATCAACTATTCTTGATTCATTTACCTCCATCACGCCACTCCTTGATTGGAGGGTTTAATTTTTATTCAATTATGAATCTCTCGTTTTTTCTAGCAAAATCAGTTTAGTTAATAATAATATGTATCAAATCCAGTACTATCTAACAGTATTATACAACGAATTACGTATTTTTCAATAATGGAACCTAAAAGTCAACAGGAAATTTCAGATATTCTCCGTGGGACCGTTGAAGAATATCTATTGGGAGATAGTTACTATTCGACTTTTGGAGATTCCGGCAATACATTTTTCGCGCTAAGATATTTGTCTCCGCTGCTGGACGAAAATGGCGAACCGTTATGGTATCTTAGAAATTTACAATTCTATTCTTCGAAATTCAATATAGAAAAATGGGATACAGCATGGCGAGGGGAAGGTTGGATAGCTATGGGAGGTGATGGAAAATCACTGGAGGAAAAAATTAAAGAAAATGACTTTCAGGCTGCCTTTATTCAATTTCGCGGAATATTTTATAATAACAGATGGTGGGTTGAACATAGCTTTCATTTTTTAGGAACTCATATACCGGCTGACGAGGCGAGAAAAGAGGAAGAAGATCGGCTCAAAATGAATTTTCAGGAATATGAAGCAACATTGTTAAAGGAAAAACAGCATGCAGCACTGCCAGACGAAGATTCCTATTTCTTCAGGAAGTATGGGTATCTACCGTCGATGTTGTATCACCAGGCTTTAGACCGGGAAGAAGAGCAGAATGATCGATTCATGCGTTTCGTTCGAACAACTTACGTTGACCCTTTTGTGAGTGCTTTCCGATACTATATGCTGCCGGTCATTGAACCAGTCTCTTCTCTGTATTCTTCGTTCCTGAGCCTGATTTCTTCTGACTTCCGTTTCTATCTCTTCTCGATTCAATCAGCCGCTTCCAGCGAACAATTACATAATCGATTTTTTCTTGTTGACTGTTTTTCAGGACTGGTTTATCAGTGGAAATATTGGCCAATAATTGTAACGCATTCCCGGGATAATCCATTCGAGCAGATGCTCGCGCAATTTTCCACCATTATCCCGGATTTTGACAGTCGTTTGTTGCAAGGCTTATATGCCCTGGATTCAGATGATTTATTCTGGCGGGACTATGTTCTGGCTGCGCAAAATGGACGTATGAAATACCTGGTACCAGCCTGGAAAAAAGCTACCGATGAATGGCTGCTGTCAAAATAGCCTGCGATGCTTATTTTTACCAAAATTTTGGAATGGACGTCAAGATCCACGAAAGCTGGAAAGAGGTACTGAAATCGGAATTTACCAAAGACTATTTCCTGCAGATCGTTACTTTTCTTCGCACGGAAAGAATGGCCGGCAAAACGATTTACCCTCCGGGCCAACTCATTTTTAACGCCTTTAACACAACCCCTTTCGATAAAGTGAAGGTAGTCTTGCTGGGCCAGGATCCATACCACGGACCCGGTCAGGCACATGGACTTTGTTTCTCTGTACAAAACGGGGTGAACCCTCCTCCTTCGCTGGTCAACATCTATAAAGAATTGAATGCAGACCTGGGTGTACCCATCCCATCACATGGAAATCTGACTGCCTGGGCGGAACATGGCGTTCTATTATTAAATGCATCCCTTACGGTCAGAGCCAATGAACCGATGAGTCATTCGAAAATCGGCTGGGCAGTCTTTACGGATGCAGTGATTAAAAAGATATCCGATGAAAAAACAAATGTGGTGTTTATTCTCTGGGGAAAATTCGCGCAGGAGAAACAGGTGCTGGTCGATGAAACCAGGCATTTGGTGCTGAAAGCGGCTCACCCCTCTCCTTTCTCGGCGAATAACGGATTCTTCGGCTGTCGTCATTTTTCTAAAACAAACCAGTACCTGGTGGCCAATGGCATAGACCCGGTTGATTGGGCTTTGTAACTTTGCAACATGAAAATTTTCAAAGAAATATTTGCACGGATCTGGGCGCTCTGGGGTTTGATCAGCTTTATCACCACTTTTTTGATAGCATTGCTCGCTGCCTTCCTGACCGATTTTTTCCCGGCTCCCAAAAATCATATCCTCTTCGCCAAAATTTCCCGGATATGGATGAATGTCTGGTTGTTCCTGGTAGGTTGTCGGGTAAAAGTATATGGTCGGGAAAATTTCAAACCTGGTGAAACCTTTGTTGTCATCTTCAACCACAATTCGCTGATGGATGTACCTCTTTCCTATCCGTATGTACCGGGGATCAACAAAACCATTGCCAAAACATCGTTTGCCAAAGTACCATTATTTGGCTTTTATTATAAGAAGGGATCCGTTCTGGTAGATAGAAAAAGCGAAGCGAGCCGAAAATCCTCTTATCAACGCATGAAAGATGTACTGGCCGAGGGTTTTCACATGTGTATTTATCCGGAAGGCACCCGCAATAAAACAGGAAAAGTATTGGCCAGTTTTCACAGCGGAGCTTTCAGGTTATCGGCAGAAACAGGTCATGCGATATTGCCGGCTGTCATCTTCAATACCAAAAAAGTGCTTCCGGTAAACAAAACATTCTACTTTTTACCGCGGACCCTTGAATTACATTTCCTGCCGCCATTATATCCGAAAACCGGAGAATCCGTAGAACAATTGAGGGATCGCTCTCACCAGGTGATGGAAACCTACCTGCTGGCTCATCCGGATAAAAATTAATTACCGTAGAAATAACGGGTACGATTCACTTTCAGGTCGCGCAAAAGACCAGACTTGGGATTAATGGTAATATTAAAGGAGCGGTACAAGCCAACCGGGGTTACGTTGATCGCCAGTTGCCAGCAATGCATTTCACGGGTGATAAAGGTGGTGATGCTTTGAATTTTCGATGTCTTGAAATCGTAATAAGTGCTCATTCCGGCCTTCCACTTTGGTGTAAGGCTGAAATCTCCATTAACACTAATAGTACTATACAGATCGGTTCTAAACCCGCTGTAATCACTTTTAAATACGCGTGTAAAGTTTAGCGAATAGGAAAAATTCAAGGACCAGGGCACTTCGAAATCCACAAACTCCGCGGGATTCTGTCTCACATATTCGAGTTGCATCAACTGTTCTTCCATAGTTTGTTGCGGAAGATTCGGATCATTCAATACCCGCTGGTTTTGCTGCTGCTTGCTTTTGTCTTTCTGTTTGCTTTGGAAAGTAGCAGAGATGGCGATGTTACCCGATGTGATTTGACCGAGAGAGAATTTATCTTTCCAGGCGTAGTTTTTAGTTCGGAACCCCAGCGAATCATATAAATAGGGATCGAGGGTGGCGCCTGCCGTAATATTGATCTTTTCAAAAAGCGTGCTTCGGGCATACAGCGAGATCGGGCTCAGCCGGAAGGAGTCCGCGAAAAAGTTATATGATCCATTGAAACCAAAGCCATCGATAATTCTGACCTTTTTAATACCAGACTCACTGGTATCGGTCTTGCTCCTGACCTTCGCTTCTATGTTATTGTCGAGTCCAAATGAAAGCCCCCCGAATCGGCCTTCACTGAAACTCCCAAAAACCGATCCTTCGTAGTAAGAGAAACGGTACTGCCGACCGGTAGTATCGATTTGAGCGGTATAGAAATTCTTCTTTGCCAGGTCTGGCTTATAGTTGATAGAAATATTGGGTCGGATGGTATGACGTATTCCCAGCAGTTTACTGTTCTTGCCAAAATTGGTAAAGGTTCCAAAAATGGCGGTGTTAAGACCCAAACTTAAGGTAACGTCCCGGGCAGAATAAAACCCTTTGTTGATCGCGGTATCCACCTTTTTGGTGAGAGGGTTCCATTTACGCATAAACTGCCTGGAATACCATTTTTCCTGGTAAGTGACACCGGGAGAAATCTGTATCGGGCCCAGCGGTGGCAATGACATCTGGATGGGTACGCTGTGTTGTGCACCCCACTGAATGGTATCGATCAATCGGCGAAAACTGAAGGCGCTGTCGTAAAAGCTGATCTGGTTAGCCAGGTTAGAGTTAAGTCCGATACCTAGTTTCTCATACCACTTGGATTCTCCGACTAACTCTTTACGCTGGAACGGATAAAAAGTATTTACCGTAAAAGAGATATTCGGCAGACTCAAATTGATCAGTCGCGTATTGTTGTTCTGGTTGTGGTTGGCACTGAGAGAAAGGTTACCGAAATTATTCCAGGTTTTAGAATAGGTAATAGAAGAATTCAGTTGGTTGGTGAAGTTTCTGGTCGCATTATTGGCTATATACTGGTTAAACTTCGTGGAACCTGCATTCACACTGGCTGAAAACGTAGTACCAGGCCTCGCCCTTGTGTCCGCCGTATGTGTCCATCCAATGTTAAAAGTTTTGCTCGACTGAAATTCGTTCTTGGCGTCATTGGTCAGAATTTTTGTATTCTGATAGGCCAGGTTCAATGATCCGGAATACTTATACCTCTTTCGGTAGGTGGGAGTAAGATAGAGGTTCCATCCCCCAAAAGAATAAATATTAGACCGCAGGGTAATATCGAAATATTCGTTGATCACCTTATAATACCCCAGCCCTTCCAATCCCAAACCAAATTGTTCACTGGCGGTAAACTGGGGAGGAAGCAGTCCGGAATGACGACCGGACGATAAAGGAAAAATACCAAAGGGCAGGTATATAGGAATAGGAACTCCTTCAAACTCGGGATGAACGGGGCCGGTAACTGCCAGCTTCTTATTGATCAGTTTTATTTTTTTCGCCATGAAAGCGAAATGCGGGGTATCGAGGTTACAGGTGGTCAGCCGCGCACGAAATCCGAAATATTCATTTTCTGAAAACTTCTTGGACTTTTCCAGGTTGACATACAATTCCGTTTGCTGGGTGTAGGAATTGGTCGTTACGCCTCGCTGCGTTTTGAAATTGTAACGGATATAGTCGGAGCTCATCGTAGTTTCGCCCTGTACCATAACCGGTAGACCGATAATTTTACCGAGGCTGTCTCTTCGATAGGTAGCATATAACATCGAAGAATCCTGGTCGAGGGCAATGCTGTCGGCAGTCAGGACAATATCCTTGTAAGAAATCTTTCCCTTAGAGTAAAGGATGATCCTTTTATTCGGGATGTCGAAGGCCATGGAGTCGGCCGCTTCGTAATTCACCGGTGCGTCCAGGGAATCTTTTGACATAGCCACCGAAAAAGTATCTGTCTTGTTGATCAGGGAATCTCTTCCGGGAATGGTATCATTCCTTTTGATGGCGCTATCGTTGCGTACCGGAATGGTATCACTATACGTTAGGATTTCATTAGTATTTGGACGATCCTCAGTTAATGATTTGTAAAAAAGATGACGGCCTGTATCATTTGAGAAATTATTGGCCGTTAATGTCATGAATACCATGACTAAAATGGCGGTGATACTGTATTTTAAGCTATTTTTGCGTCCGATAAACATAGCAGTCAAGAGGCAAAAATAGCCATTAATTTTTACGAATGTAATTTGTGCATGTAAGAATATGTGAAGATTTAACCCATTAATTTCAAACCGATCAGTACATTATGATGAAGAACATCTCTCTTACGGTCTGCTTGATGTTGTTGTTCCACCTGTTTGGTTCATTCGAAAATGATCCTGGTAAAAAGCCGGTACAAAAACCCGCGCTGAGAACGATCATCATCGATCCGGGTCATGGCGGCACAGCCACCGGTGCGAAAGGAGCTTACTCCATGGAGAAAAACGTGTGCCTGGCGATCGCCCTCAAGCTGGGTAAAAAACTGGAAGAGAGTTTTCCGGATGTAAAGATTCTGTATACCCGCACCACCGATGCCACGACCAATAACCGGTGGAGAGCTGACTTTGCCAACAAGAACGGTGGCGACCTGTATATTTCCATTCATGCGAATGCCATGCCCGATATTAAACACACCAAGTTTATTGGCTATCGTAAGGAAACTTACTATGTAGGAAAAGGCAAGAACCGAAAAAAGAGAACCAGGTCTGTTCCCAAATACAGTGTGTATTACACGCCCAATACAGCCAGGTATGGTACAGAAACCTATATCTGGGCAGCCGACCGCACCGATGAGAAAGGAGAATTTGTAGGTGAACAGGTGGTTGATTCTACCGAATTTGTTCCGGATATCAATGACCCCGAATTCAAGGCCCGCTCCCTGCTCTGGACCAAAAAATACTTTGACAAATCTCTTATCCTGGCTTCCATGGTGGAGGAAGAATTTGCCAATTCGGGTCGTCAGAGTTACGGGGTAAAGCAAAGAACCTGGGAAGGAATTTGGGTATTGCAGGCAACAGCAATGCCCAGTATCCTGGTGGAAACCGGATTTATTACCAATCCCGAAGAAGAAGATTACCTGAACAGCGAAAAAGGGCAATCGGAAGTTGCCGAAAATGTTTTCAATGCAGTGAAACGTTATAAATCTGCCATTGAATCAAAACAGGCACCTGGACAAAACGGGAATTCCAAAGCGCCGGTTCCGGCAAAAGCCAAAAGCAGTGACCCGGCCCTGGTAAAAAAGAAATAATAAGCCACAGGCATAGTATTTTAAGAATGCACTGGTTATGCCGGTGCATTTTTTGTTATTTTTGTCCGCATGAATGGTTGAAGGCTAATGATTAGCAGTCACTAATACAAATCAATCCGCATGAAAGTATCGAACGAAACGAAGGTCGGGGCCCTTACAGCCATCGCTATTACCGTACTCATCCTGGGGTTTAACTACCTGAAGGGGAAAAATATCACAGAAAGAACACATACCATCTACGCCATATTTCCCGATGTGGAAGGAGTTACCGTTTCGAGTGCCGTTTTTATTAACGGTTACCAGGTGGGAAGGGTATCAGACCTGGAAGCAAAAGATCGGCAGTTGACGGGTATCATTGTTTCGATCAACCTCTCCCGCGGATATGAAATCCCCAAAAACTCCTACGCTTATCTGGATAAAAGCCTGTTGGGCGGCACCAGTATTAAAATAAAAATGGGAAATAGTTCCGACCTGCTGTCTGATGGCGACACCCTTATCGTAACACCCAAACCAGACCTGGTAAGCGAACTTAAAACAACCCTCTCTCCTGCCGTAGATAACCTGAATAAAACCTTAATAGCGTTAGAGGGGGTTATTCAAAAAGTGAACAACCTGATCGATCCCAGTGTGAAGAATAATCTTCAATCGGCAATAGCCAATTTGAATACTTCCTCTCAATCACTGGCCAATATGCTCAATAACCAGACCGGTGCGCTGGCCAAGTCTTTGAATCATGTGGAAAGCATCACCGGAAATCTGGAGAAGAATAATGGCCGAATCGATTCCACCATTACCAATCTGCAAAAGGCCACCGGTAACCTCGCCAACGCCAAAATTGCAGAAACCATCGATGAACTGAAAAAGACGGTATCACAACTCGAGACCACTTTGGCCAAGGCCAGCA
The DNA here is from genome assembly GCA_044226045.1 of Chitinophagaceae bacterium. Taxonomy (GTDB): domain Bacteria; phylum Bacteroidota; class Bacteroidia; order Chitinophagales; family Chitinophagaceae; genus Endoryza. The sequence continues at coordinate 79,027 of JBGAHR010000005.1, read as the reverse complement.
GTCCGAACAGCAGTATCGGCGCGCTGTTAAATGATCGCAAATTGTATGACGAGATCCGCCAGACCAATCGTAGTTTGAATACCTTGCTCGACGACTTCAAAACGCACCCGAAACGCTATGTTAATGTAACGGTGTTTGGAAAAAAAGACAAGTCCACACCGCTGACCAAGCCAATTTATGACAGCATTCCCAACGGTAATGAATAAGATATCCAGGCGGCTGATCGTATTGACGACGTTTATCCTCTCCTTCTTTTATTCACAGACCCAGGTGAACACACCGGCGCCGGCCGACAGTACCCTGAAGCTGGTTGAGTTCCTGAACTCCGACCGGCAGGGATATAAAAGAGTGGATTCTGTGAACGAGTTTAATTTTTTCGTAGGGCATGTTCGGATCAAACAAGGTAACACCCTCTTCGATTGTGACAGCGCAGTGTACAACAGAAACGCAAGGATCATTGAAGCATTTGGAAATGTTCATATCAATGACCACGACAGCATCAACACGTATTCCCAGTACCTGCTGTATCATGTAGACACACGGATTGCCAACCTGCGCAAAAAAGTTAAACTGACCGACGGAAAAACAAGTCTTTTTTCTGAAGAGATCCAATACGATGTTAACCAGAAAATCGGGGAATACCACACCGGCGGACGCGTTGAAAATGCCACTTCCGTTCTCACCAGCAAAGAGGCCGTGTACTATGCCGATCTGAAGGATGTTTACTTCAAACAGAATGTAAACCTCAAAGATCCCAAATACAAATTGAAGACCGACTCCCTGCTTTATAATACCAGTACCGAGATTGCCACGTTCATTGCCCAAACTTATATCGAAGACAGCGCCAAAAGAAAAATACGTACAAGGGAAGGATTCTACGATTTGAAAAACAAGAAAGCTGTTTTCACCAGCAGAACCACCATCGAAGACGGGCCTGTTACGGTAAAAGGCGACCGGATGTCGACCAACGACAGTACCGGCGAAAGGCTGGTGGAAGGAAACGCGGTTTATACAGACACCGCACAGGGTGTTTCGGTTATTGCCGGGCGGATACTGGCCAACGCGAAAGAAAGTAATTTCCTGGCTACTCTTCACCCGCTCATGATCATTAAACAGGAATCGGATTCCATTTATATTACGGCTGATACGCTGTTCTCCGGCCGGTTAAGCCGAATGAAAAATGGAATGGACAGCCTCACCCTCAAAGACACCATTAAGGGAAAATTGGTGGTGACGAATCCTCCGGTGTCTGATAATGACAGTGCCGATCGTTTTTTCCAGGCTTACCGGCACGTTAGAATTTTTTCAGATTCCCTGCAGGCTGTTTCCGATAGTCTTTTCTATTCCGGCAAAGATTCTATTTTCCAGTTGTTCCAGGATCCGGTGGTTTGGTCAAATCAAAACCAGGTAACCGGCGACACCATTTATTTATATACAAAAAACAAAAAGGCCGATCGCCTGTTTGTGTTTGAAAACGGGCTGATGATAAACAAGGCCCGTGAAAACCTGTTCAACCAGATCAGAGGCAATCGACTGAATGGATATTTTATAGATGGTGTGATCGATAATATCCGGGCAAGGGGAAATGCAGAGAGTATATACTATATAGAAGATGACGACAAGAAACTGGTTGGAGTTAACAAGGCCAGTGGGGATATAATCGATATGCGTTTCCTCAATAAAGCGCTTCAAAGAGTGGTCTTCATTAATGATGTAAAAGGCGTCATGTATCCGCTGCGACAATTTCCCGAATCCGAACGCGAACTGAGAGGCTTCCGTTGGAGAGAAGACCGCCGTCCCAAGACCAGGTTTGAGTTGTTTGGAGAATGAGGAAAATGTTTGCGGTTGACGGTTTGCGGTTTGCGATTTCTCTTTTGAATTTTTACTTTTGACTTTTTAATTTTCTCGAATTAACCGCCAACTGTAAACTGTAAACCGCTAACTTCTATATCCCCACCTCTGTTGTTAAATAAATTCTATATATACTTTAACAACCTTTCAATCAATAGCACTGGCATTATTTTCGTTTCTGAGGACTAAACTGGACAACATGAAAAGGATCATTTTTATCTTGGTAACATTTCTTTCACTTTCTTTTGTCTCCCATGCGCAGGATTATCGTTTCGCTGCCGGTATTCGTTTCAGCAACTCCTCCCCGACTCTCAGCAATTCGGTTAGTGCAAAATATTTCATAACCGAAACCAGCGCTATCGAAGGGCTTGTTTCATTTGGAAGCCGGTTTGGTATTGGAGGTTTACTGGAAATTCACAAGCCATTTCAAACTGCCGGTTTCAGCTGGTTTTATGGTGGCGGTGTGTATGCAGGATTTGAAGACAATAACTCTTATGTAGGGCCGACAGGAATCATTGGCCTGGATTACAAATTTTCCGGCATACCCCTCAACCTCTCTCTCGACTGGAAACCCGAACTCGATATAACGCCGAGTATTCGATTTGTTCCTGATGCATTTGCCCTTTCTGCCCGATTTGTATTTAAATAAAGAAAAAATTATTCGCCTTTATCGGCCTGCCCTCCGCTTGACGGGGGGCATTTTTTTGCCGGACTTTGCGGAATATTTTATGGTTTCTGCGGTTTTCTGCGGTTTTTTCACTTATTTTTGGTAGGTAACCAAAAGGACATGCTTAAAAAGGAACGCCAGGCCTTTATTCTGCATCAGCTTAACCTGCACAACAGGTTATTGTCTTCGTCATTGTCGACCGAGATGAGTGTATCAGAAGATACCATTCGCCGGGATCTGCAGGAACTGGCGGAAGAAGGCAAGCTGATTAAAGTTCATGGAGGCGCCCTCTCCCATTCTTTCAACCAGACAAATTACCCCAACGGCCACGTCTATTCCCTTCAACAGAAAAAAATCATCGCCCAGAAAGCAGCTCAACTGGTAAAGGACGGCATGTTTGTGCTAACCAGTGGAGGCACTACTATTATTGAAATGGCCAGGGCATTGGCGCCAACCCTTCGTGCCACTTTTATTTCCGGAAGCATTCCCGCGGTAGTTGAATACATGAATCACCCCAACATTGATGTAATACTGATTGGTGATCGCGTTAGCAAAAGCGCCAAGATCACTTATGGAGCAGATGCCATCGAAAAAATCCGACAGGTACACGCCGACCTGTGCTTTCTCGGGATCAACTCGATCGATATCGACCATGGCATTACAGACAATGACTGGGATGTAGTACAAATTAAAAAAGCCATGATTGAATCATCCAAAAAGGTGATCTGCCTGACGATTGCAGAAAAAATTAACTCCGTTCAACCCATTCATGTCAGTGATGTCGGAAAGATCGATCTCCTGATTACCGAACTCGATCCCGGAGACCCTGTTCTGAAACCCTATGTGGAAGCTGGTATAACCGTTCTCTGATCAAGTAGCACCAACGAACAAGTAACCAACTAACGAACCGATCAACAGTCATGCGTGTCGTGGCTGCATAAATATGTTACAAATTAAAAAACCCATTATGAGAAAAGTCATGATTCGACTGCTAGTGATTTTTCCCCTGCTGCTTTCTTTCTGGAGTGTGTTTGCACAGGAAAGAACTGTCACAGGCACTATCAGTTCTGAAAAGACCAATGAGCCGGTGATCGCCGCTACGATCACCAACCTCCGCACCAAAAAATCGGTGCAGAGTACATCTAACGGAACCTTTTTGATCAGAGCCCAAAAGGGCGATGAACTTCAAATCAGTTCAGTAGGCTATGTAACCCGTAAAATTACCGTTACAGATGCGCCCGAATTACAAGTAACCCTTACAGTTAGCCAGGGTCAGTTGGCCGAAGTAGTGGTCACAACGGCCTTTGGTATTAAGAAAACAAAGAGATCCCAGGGTACGGCCAGCCAGAGCGTATCCGGACAGGAGATCAATGAAACCCAGCGCGACAACTGGATGAATGCCATTACCGGAAGAGTGGCTGGAGCTACCGTTAACACAACGAGTGGTGCTCCGGGTGCTTCTGCCCAGATCGTGCTGCGCGGGTTTAACTCGATTGGCGGAGACAACTCGGCCCTGATCATCCTCGACGGCGTGCCTTTGAACAATACGGTGTTCAATCAACACAGACTGGCCTCTGATATCGACAACCGTAACAACGACTACACCAACCGCGCTGCCGACATTAACCCCGATGATATCGAAAGTATCAACGTGCTGAAAGGACCGGAGGCGGCTGCCTTGTACGGAACGGAAGCGGGTAACGGAGCGATCATCATCACCACCAAACGGGGTAAGGCAGGCAAGCTCAAAGTGTCTTATGATAACAGTTTCCGCTTTGAACAGATCAACCGTTTTCACGATGTACAAAAAGTGTATGACAACGGTACCAACGGATCATTTGCGAATACAACCCGTTCTTTCTTCGGCCCCAAATATGCGCCAGGTACTTTTTTGTACAACAACGCCAGGAACTTCTTTGAAGTGGGAACCTCGTTCAAGCATAATATCTCCCTCGAAGGGGGGCGCGGTTCTACTACCTATCGTGCCAGCGGCGCTTATTACGACCAGGACGGAACCATTCCGAATACGGGTAATAAAAAGATCAACGCCCGTGTGAATGTATTCAGCCGCGTAAGCAAGAACCTCGAGATCACCGGAAGTTTCGCTTATTACTATCAGTTCAACCGGAAAGTGTTCAGGGGAACTGACGGATATTACCTGTCTCTTCTGCGCTGGCCACTCGATGATGATGCCCGCAAATACGAAAACATAAACGGTAACAGGAGAATCATTTCGAAAACATCCGGCGCCGACAATCCGGCAGAAGCAAACAATCCTTTCTTCGAAGTGAACAGAAACAAAAACTTCGATCGCACACACCGGGTTACTGCTAACCTCGGCCTGACTTATACTGCAACCGACTGGCTGAGTTTCGACTGGAAATTGGGCGCAGATGCCTATAGCCAGTTCGGTGCTTACCTGCTCGATAAAGAATCTTTCAACGCGTATACTGTTGTAGGACGAATTGAAGAATACAACAGCCGGTTCAAAGGATTTACTTCTATCTTCCTGGCATCTGCCAGAAAGAAATTCGGCAACTGGGGCTTTACCCTTCGCGCCGGCAATGCTATCGATGACCGCACCACTACCGACTGGAGCACGAGAGGTGATAGCCTTACTGCACCGGGAAAGAATATCAACTATGATAACATGTCGGTGGACGCATTCACGTCTCCCCTGAAGCGACTGAACAGCCGCACACAGGGTCGCGACACGCTTACACTGCAGAGAAGCATCGGTTTGTTTGCCGATTTCAACATCGCTTACAAAGACATCCTGTACCTCAACATCGCCGGAAGAAACGACTGGCTGGCCGAATTTCCGCCAAACAAAAGATCCTATTTCTATCCATCGGCCAATGCTGCCTTCATCTTTACAGAACTGCTGCCAAAGAACAATATCCTGAACTTTGGAAAGTTGCGAGCCTCTATAGCCAGGACTGGTAAAAGAGTAGCCCCCTACTCTAACCAGTCGGTTTATACCAACGCCGTTTCCAGTACAAACGGTTATGGTTATGCCTATGGCTTTGGTGCAAACAACCCCGATCTGTTCCCCGAACAGCAGACTGCTTATGAAGCCGGTGCTGAACTGAACTTGTTTAATAACAGGCTGAATCTCGACCTGACCGTTTACCAGATCGATATCAAGAATTCCGTGGCTGCCAATGCCCGTCCCAGCTATGCCACCGGTTTCATTCTGTATACTTCCAACATTGCCGACCTGACCAACAAAGGTTTTGAGGCAGTGGCCAATCTCGGAATCATCCGTAACAATAATATCAACTGGGATTTCAGGGTCAACTTCCAGAAAACAACCAACAAGGTTACCCGGTTGCCGCTGCCAGAATTCTACAATTCGGATTCCTGGCTCGCCAGTTACAGAGCCAGTTTATACAGAGGATATCCCACCACTACCATCGGAGGACAGGATTACCAGCGTAACTCCAAAGGAGAAGTGCTGATTGATCCCACCAACGGATATCCGATTGTAAACGCCAACTACGTCAGCATTGGTGATCGCAATCCTGATTTCGTGATGGGATTCACCAATACTTTCTCTTATCGCAATTTCCGCCTCAGCTTCACTTTTGATCTGAAGAAAGGTGGCGATGTACTCAATGGTACGGAATTGTACCTCCTGCAGCAGGGTTTGAGTACCCGCACCCTCGATCGTGAAAAAGCGATTATCGTTAATGGAGTGCTAAACGATGGACTACAGGAATCCGCCAATCCTACCCGCAATACGATTCCGGTAGTACCCTACTATCAGAACGACTATTACACCGGCCGTGTGCTGGCCTCTGATTTTGTGGAACATGATGTGAACTGGTTGCGCCTGAGAGACGTGACCCTCAATTACAATTTCGGAAAAGAATTCCTCAATAGAACAAGAGTGTTCTCTGCTGCCAGTTTGTTTGTAACCGGAACAGACCTGCTCCTGTTTACCAACTACTCAGGCCCCGATCCCGCTGCCAACGGTAATACACCGGCAACCGGCGGTGTTGGTGGCTTCGCCATAGATCTGGGGAACACGCCAACTCCTATCGGAGTGAATTTTGGATTGAGAGTGACGTTCAGGAATACTAAATAATTAACAACCTTCAACGACATTTTATATGAAACGAATTTTGATCTGGTCAATGTTGGCGATGAGCTTGCTGGGTGTTTCCTGTAAGAAGTACCTGGATGAAGCCTATAAAAATCCCAACCTTCCCACCTACGCACCGCCGGAACAGGTATTGCAATCCTGTATTTCGGCTATGCATCGTGGTATTGCCTTCGATTCCCGGGGTATTGGCATGTATACACAAAACTTTGCCAGCGTGGTTGGCCTCAACCAGTGGGAAAGACATGGCTATACACCCGCCAGTGACTTTGGTGGAGATGTGTGGAGAGGTCATTACTGGAATATGGGATTCAACATTATCGATATGATTGACTCCGGCCTGGTGGTTAAGAAGTTCGATTATGTGGCAGCCGCCTATACACTGAATGCCTGGAGCTGGGTAACCGTAGCAGACATGCACGGAGACCTGCCTGTCAGACAGGCCTTTGAAAAAGGACGCTTATCTTTCGATTACGACAGTCAGTATGTGGCCTATGAATATGCGCTGCGTTATACCGATTCAGCCTTGAAATACTGGCAACTGGCAGCGGACATGAGCAAGTCTACCCTGGCCGAAGGGGATCTGTACTTCTATGGCGGGAATATGGATCGCTGGAAAAAATTTGTATACGGAATCAAAGCAAGAATATTCCACCGCTATTCCCTGAAGAGTAATTACAAGGCAGACAGCGTAATTAAGTATGCAGATCTGGCCATGGCATCCACCAATGATGACGCGATGGTGAAGTTCAACCTGGCTTTTCCGGATGTAACAGCGCGCAATTTCTTTGGGCCCAGCCGTAATAACGTAGGTGGTTTCAGAATTGGCGCCTTCCCGGTAAACCTCATGAACGGTACCGTATTCACTGGTGTCATTGATCCACGGGCCAAATTTATTATGAGGCCTTCTCCGGATGGTGTTTTCAGAGGTATTCCCTGTAACCAGCAGGCCGATTTCAGTCCGGCCAATCAGAAAGTATATAGCTTCTGGGGAGTTATTTCCCAAACAACGGCACCTGCCGGAGGTATCGATACCGGTGCACGCACCTTCTTCAAGAATGATGCAAAATGGCCGATCATGACCTATAGTGAAATGCAGTTCCTGAAAGCGGAGGCGGCCTTCAGGAAAGGGGATAAAGACATGGCCCTGGATGCATACGTAAAAGGGATCAACGGGCATTTCGATATGTTACAGACCCATTTTACCGGATACAGTACCATCTCGGCCGGCGATCGCACAACTTATCTTGGCAGCACAGCTGTGGTACCCGCTACTTCCGCTGACCTGACCATCAGTATGATCATGTGTCAGAAATATCTGTCGCTATGGGGATGGGGCTTCGTGGAAAACTGGGTTGATATGCGACGTTATGCCTATGATGAGGTTAATATTTATCCCACTTACTCCCGGCTTCCCATTACCAGTCTTTACCCCGACAATGGAGGCAAACTGGCGGAAAGAGTACGTCCACGCTATAATTCAGAATACCTCTGGAATGTGGATGCCCTTGCCAAAGTTGGCGGATTTGACCTGGATTATCATACTAAAAAAGTGTGGTTCTCCTTACCATAACCCGAAAAACAAAAGCACATGACACTTCTAAAAAATATATATGCAGCAGCGGCGGGATGCCTCTTACTGGCGTCCTGCGGATCCAAAAACCTGCTGGATGAGAATGTAAAATCAGGCTATGTCGATTCATCCCAATCGGCATTTATCAAGGTGATTCACAATTTCGCCGGTAATACACCACAGGTGCCTACCGCTCCCAATGCCACTACCGGACCCCAGTTTTTTCTGTATGGGAACGGAGTTAAACTGACGGGTAACGCGCTTAGTTATACGAACGTATTTCCGGCTTCAACGGTTTATGCAGCAGTGCCTTCGGGTAATAATATCCGTTTCGACCTGGTGCTGGCCCGTATTAACCTCGCGGTCGTTCCCAACGTTCCCGCGCCGATTGCCGGGGATACCCTGCTAACCTTCAACCAGTCACTGGATGCCGGAAAATTCTATACTTTTTATATTGGTGATACGGTTCCAACTGTTCGTGTGAGCGTAAAAGAAGATCTGCTTCCTGTTCCCGAATACCAGACCTACAAAATTCGTCTCGCCAACTTCATCATGAATCCTCTTGATACGCTGACCCTGTACAGCAGGCGGCAAAAGGCAGAGATCATCCAGGCCATTCCTCACAAAGAGGTCAGCGATTGGGTACAGCTCAATCTGCCGATCATCAGTGACACCCTGGAATTAAGAAAGAAAGGAACCACCACCACTTATATTACTGTAGGGGGCACTGCTCCGGCTTTTGCGCCGGCTGGGTTGAGAATGTATACGGTAGTGGTCAGAGGGAAAACAGGGGTAACGGCCAAAACCAATTCCGCTTCTATCATCACCAATCGTTAACAGTTTAAAGAAGTCTGATATGACCCATAAATATTCGTTCTCGCTCCTTTTACTGATGGTACTCTTTGGCGTATCATCCTGTATAAAAAAGGATCCCATTATGCGTATTTCACAGTTGGTAATGGCGCCGTTGTCTCCGAATTCCGGTTCGGTCGATTTTGTGATCAACAACCAGATATTCGCCACTACGGTCGGCTATTCCACCACTACGGGTACCGCAACTTATACTCTTCCGTATTATACCGTAACTCCTGGAAGTACAACTATTCAATTCAATCCAACAGGTCAAACAACGCCTTTTGCTTCTGTTACGGAAACGCTGGAAGAGGATATGGCCTACATGGCGTTCCTCATTGATTCGGTCAACAAAATAAAACTGGCCCTGGTTAAAGACGACCTGGAAGAACCCAACCCCGGCAAAGTAAAGATTCGTTTCTTTCATTTCTCCCCCAATGCACCGGCCATTGATGTAAGCCTCGGCGCGGCAGGCGCGATTCTTTTCAAGAACCGCAGCTTCAACGACCAGGCAACCAATACGGCACTGCAGGAGTTTATTGAAGTGGATCCGGGTATTGTAACCTTTGCGTTTAAATCAGCCAATACCAGCACCGTATTGTACACTACCAGCAATATCAACCTGCTGCCGGACAGAATCTACACGATCGCTGCCCGTGGCTTTGTTGGAGGAACAGGTAGCCAAAACCTCGGTGGCTGGGTGTATGCAAACAAATCAAACTAATATTATCGCTCTGAACTTTTAGTAGTGTAATAGATGAATCTGGCATATGGGCTTCTTCCGAAAGGGGAAGCCCTTTTTTTTTAATAAGCCAATGAAGCAATTGGTCAATTAGTCAATGCAATGACGGATTACGGATTACGAATGACGAATGGCGGATGAAATCCAATTTGCCAATGCGATAACTGTATTCGCTCTCGCTCCCGCTCCCGCTCACCAAGAGGGGGCTCATTTCTCAAAAAGTGGCAAAAAGATGATTATTTCAGCTTAATAGGTTGAAACTCGGAGAGCGCAATTGGTCAATGAGCCAATGGGCCAATTTGCCAATGAACAGCAAACCCCTAACTATAAACAGCAAACTGAATTTCAACAATAGCCGGGCTTTATTCAACCGCTGTTCACCACCGAAGAACTTATTGAATTGGTAAATGGATAAAATTCAACTTCTCCTAATCCGCTCCCGCTCTCACTCCCGCTCCCCTAAATTAGCCGGGCTGTATATCGGTTACCGTCGCCTTTTTTTGTGGGACTTTTTTTGGCGAAACAAAAAAAGTCCCGTCAGAGACTCGCTGGAATAAAATCTCCCTCATATTACGTCCGCTCTCGCTCTCGCTCCCGTTCACCAAGAGGGGGCTCATTTCTCAAAAAGTGGCAAAAAGATGATTATTTCAGCTTAACTGGATGGACTTCGACACTTTCCCCGGACAACAGTGATTGGCGAATTGACTAATTGCATTCCATCCGTCATCGATCTTAGCAACAACGTGAAACGATAAACAAGCGACCTGACTCCCACTCCGCGGCGAGTCCTCCGCCTTCGGCGAATAAGACTCGCCTGAGAAAACGATAAACGGAACTAACTGCTCCACGGCCAGTTGTACGCAATCAATATCGCCGTTATAATACTGGCCAGATCCGCCAGCAAGGCAGCCGAGACGGCATACCTGGTTTTCTTGATGCCTACTGATCCAAAATAAACAGCAACAATATAGAAAGTAGTATCTGCTGAACCCTGGAATACACAGGAAAGTCGACCTACAAAACTATCCGCCCCATACTGATCCATCGCAGTTATCATCAATGCGCGGGATCCTCCGCCACTAAACGGTTTCATCAGAGCGGTGGGCATGGCCGGTACAAATTGTGTATCAATACCAAGGCTGGAGCAAACCCAGGAAAGGCCTTGTATCATATAATCAAAGGCACCACAGGTTCTCAATACACTGATGGCGACGAGCATCGCGATCAGGTATGGAATAATTCGTATCGCCACATCGAATCCCTGTTTGGCGCCATCAATGAAGGCATCATACACATTGATCTTTTTCCAAAGACCACCCAGGATGAACACAACAAACAAACTGAGGATAAGTCCGCTGCTGACAAGATTTGAAAACCTGGCCGCACCATCGGAGGACAAATGACGAAGGAAGTAACCAAGACTGACCAACAACACCGACCCAACGGCTCCCACTGCGATGATCGTGATCCATTGCTTACGGGAAAACTTTTGCCATAGAGCCGTTACCATCATAGCAACCATCGTGGCCACAAATGTGGCAATCAGGCAGGGAATAAATATCTCCGTAGGATTTTTGGAACCTTTGACGATGCGCATGGCAATAATACTGACAGGTATAACCGTAAGACCAGATGCATGCAGCACCATGAACATGATCTGGGCGTTGCTGGCGGTTTCTTTTTCTTTATTGAGCTCCTGAAGGCTTTGCATGGCCTTTAATCCAAAAGGCGTGGCGGCATTATCCAATCCCAGCAAATTGGCGGAAAAATTCATCATCATATGCCCCATCGCCGGGTGATTCCTCGGAACTTCGGGAAACAGTTTACTGAATACCGGCGCCACCAGCCTCGACAGAAAATTGATGGCCCCTGCCCGCTCCCCGATATGCATGAATCCCAGGAACAGGCTCAACAGCCCCACCAGGTTCAGGGAGATCTGGAATCCGGAGTTGGCCGAATCAAAAACCCCGTCCATGATCTGCTTGAAAATTTCTGTATCGCCCATGACCAGCCGGATGATGGCGATGATAAAGGCAAGCAGGAAAAACCCGATCCAAATGAAGTTTAATATCATAACCCGTTTATTATTAAGGGAGTGAATCCAAAAAATGAAGTTTCATCAATTTTGCCAATTCAACAAATATTAATCAGCTAAAAAAGGCTAATGTCGTAACTTTGCGCGCTAAAATCGAATCACTCATATGGGTTTAAAAGCAGGGATCGTCGGACTGCCCAACGTAGGTAAGTCAACTTTGTTCAATGCGGTGAGCAATAGCGCGAAAGCACAGGCCAGTAATTATCGTTTTTGCACTATCGAACCAAACGTGGGGCTGGTAGATGTACCGGATCAGCGTTTGCAGAAACTGGCGGAGCTGGTCGTTCCCCAAAGAGTGGTTCCCACCCAAATTGAAATTGTAGACATTGCCGGACTGGTGAAAGGGGCCAGCAAGGGCGAAGGGCTTGGTAATAAGTTCCTGGCCAATATCCGCGAAGTGGATGCCATCATTCATGTGATCCGTTGTTTTGAAGATGAAAATGTGTTGCGAGAAGAAGGCCCGATCAACCCGGTGGCCGATAAAGAAATCATCGAAACCGAATTGCAATTGAAAGACCTTGACAGCGTGGAAAAGAAATTGAGCAGGGTTGAGAAAATGGCAAAAACAGGCGATGCCAAGATCAGGGCTGAGCTCGATGTATTGAAAAGATGTTACGCTCACCTGGAGCAGGGCAAAAATATCCGTTCACTCGAACTGAATGAAATCGAAAGACCGGCCATTGCCGATCTGTTCCTGCTAACGGAGAAGCCGGTATTGTATGTAGCCAATGTGGATGAACCATCCATGCATACCGGCAACAGGTTTTCACAGGCATTGATGGATGCCGTCAAGAATGAGAAAGCAGAAGTGATTGTTATGAACAATTCCATCGAAGCCCAGATTTCGGAGATGGAAGACCTGGATGACCGCCAGATGTTCATGGAGGAGTACAAAATGAAAGAGCCTGCCCTCAACCGACTCATCCGTTCAACGTACAGACTGCTGGAATTGCGAACTTACTTCACCGCCGGTGTGCAGGAAGTGCGTGCCTGGACTATACATGATGGCTGGAAAGCTCCGCAGGCAGCCAGCGTAATTCATACCGATTTCGAAAAAGGATTTATCAAAGCGGAAGTGATCGGGTATGATGACTTTATTCAGTATGGATCAGAAGCCGCCTGCCGGGACGCAGGAAAATTAAGAATTGAAGGAAAAGAATACCTCGTGAAGGATGGTGACGTAATGCATTTCAGGTTTAACGTATAACACCATTCCAAGTCAGGTTAATGACCCTCAGTTGATCCGCAGGGTTGCCGATAAAAAAACAGGCATCAGCTTTCGCTTTTGCCTGTTTTTTATTTTGAAGGCCGCCCGTTTTACAGGTCGGTCATTAACTGATTAGAATACGTTGTAACCGAAGCTTACATAATAAATACCGCCAATGGATGGGTTTCCAAAAGCTGTCTGGTAATATTTGTTGGTAAGATTGGTTGCGCCCAGTTTCACGATGGAGCGGCGGGCGGGCAGCTTAAAGCTCACTTGTGCATCTATGTTAGTGAAACCTTTGATGTCTCCCTGTCTGAAATCACTTTCATAATAGAAGCCATCCTGGTTACGAAGCATCACGCTGAAACCGAAACGTTTCTGGTATCCGAAACCGGTATTGCTCAGTCCCACGTTCAAACGATAGGAAGGAACATTGAAGAATGAAATAAATCCGGTTGGTACATCGGTGATCCTGTCGGCTGTTACGTTAACGGTAGCAGTGAAGTTACGGGGCAGCAGGTAATCGATGCTGGCGCCAAATCCATAAGTTTTCACGCGGCTGGCGGCATTAACAGCAACGGACACGTTTCTGCGGGTAGATCCGGACAGCAAACCATCGGGTGTTCCGCCGGGTGTGGTAGATTGCAGAACGATGGTTCTTCCGAGGAAGTTTTCATACTTGCCCCAGTATCCGTAAATATCTACCAGTACTTTTTTTCCGAACAGGCCCTTGTAACCAGCTTCGATGGAACGCATGGTTTCGGCTTTGTATTCAGGGAACTCAGCTTCTTTCAACAGACCGACATTTTTGCCAATCGCCTGTTGTGGAGTAAGTCCACCAATAATATCAGCCTGAACAGCTGCGCCGAATGCTCCCACACTGGCCAGGGTGTAAGCAGGATTGCCGCCCGGATTATCATTGGGTGAGCTGACACTTCTGAAGTTGTAAAACTTACGGAGTTCCGGCAAACCGCCGATCAATACGGTTCCGCCACCCACTACGAGGTTGATCCACTGGTTCTGGGTTGTGGGGAATCTGTAAGCGGTCTGATATGATACACGCAGGTTATGATTCTGGGCCACTTTAAATACGCCGGTAAAGCGTGGTGTGAAACGGCCCTTGAAGTTTTCATTCTTATCATAACGTCCGGCTGCAGTCAGCTTGATGCGATCATTAAAGAATGCTTTGGCAATCTGCGCATAACCGCCGATTTCGTTGATCTTGATGTTACCGGAAGTATCGGCAAACAGGGTACCTTCCGAGTTAAGAACATACTGTTTTACACTGGCACCAACCAACAGGTCGAATATTTTGATCTTGTTGGAGAAGTTATACTGACCCTCTGCGAGGTAAAGGTCTGATTTATCGAGGAACAGCCCACCGCCTTTTTTGATAGGTGTCAGGCGAACTTTATCGAACAGTGTTTTGAAAGCATCAGAACCGGGAACAGGACGATTGGCATCGGCAGCAGCACGCGCAAGCAGATGGGAATTGTAATCATCCACCACAGAACCAGGAGTCTGACCGGGCAACAAGCCCAGTTTAGACTGGAAGAACACGGTCTGGTAAGTCTGATACCAGGAAGCACTGGGCGACCAGGCTTCATTAAAGAGACGGGCAGTGATGGTAGCATTGAATGATTCGCCCGCGTTCTCCTGTGTGGTATATGCGCGAACAAACCAGTTGTTGTGTTTCAATTCCAGTTTATACTGACCAATCTTGAGATCTTTTAAAGAATAACGGTCACTACCGGTGTAAACAGTGTTACCTGTTCCCCAATAAGCCGATAAAGACGCTTCAATGTTGGGTGTGATCTTGTAATGAAGCGCGCCGGTCAATTTAAAGTTGACGGTGTTGTTGTTTACGATTTCGTTTTCCCTGTAGCCGGTTCTTGATACCACAAATTGCTGGTTGTTGTAACCTGCTACCACGTTGTCGAACAGCGCCTGCAGTTGCGGGCTGGGTAATTGCGCACGAACACCGGCAGCTACCAGCGAAAACAAGTTGGTACCGTTGATGTTCTTGGTATCGAATACCGTTTCATCACCATAAACGTTCACACCATCATAACCCGGATCACTGCGGCGTGTACCGGGTTTGGTAAATCCGTAAGTGTTTATGGAAGGATCTCCAGCCTGGTAGTTGGAAGTATCATTTCCAATCCAGTCTTTAGCCTGTACCAGTTGGGCGCCTATTTTGAAGGCCCATTTGTCATTGATTTTCTCAGCCCAGCGAACACTCCAGTCATAATAAGGCGAAGGTTTGCTGCGCTGCAACTTATCAGTGTGCATGATACCGGCTTTCACCTGGTAGCTGAGCCCCTGGTATTTGAAAGGGTTTTTGCTATTGAGCAAAACAGTACCGTTCATTCCACCCGGACCGTACAATACGGAAGAAGCGCCGGGCAGTAATTCCATGCTCTCCACATCGAGTTCGGTCAATCCGATTACGTTACCTACTGCGAAGTTGAGACCTGGTGCCTGGTTATCCATACCGTCCACGATCTGGTTCACACGGGCGCTGCCACTACCATTGAAACCCCTGGTAGAAACAGTGTTAAAGGTCAGGCTCGAGGTAGTCAGGTCAACTCCTTTTATATTTCTGAAAATGTCGTAATAGCTGGTGGCCGGCGTGCTTCGGATGTTAGCCAGGCTAACCCTTTCTATGGAAACCGGAGATTCCAGAATTCTTTCCGGAACACGACTGGCGGAAACAACAACTTCCACTCCCAGTGAGGAGGCCGGAACAAAATCTACCTGGATCACATCCGAGGCATTGTTCACCACCACTTCCTGGGCTTCGAAGCCTACTGAAGTAAATACAAGCGTGAAAGGAGGTTTAAGACTCGTGGTTAATTTGAAATTACCTTTGTCATCGGTAAAGGTACCCACTGTAGATCCTTTAATCGTAACAGAAACCGCCGGGACAACGTCCTTATTCGTACCGTTTCTGACATTACCGGTGATGGTTACCTGGGCTACGGCAGCAAGCGAACAAAAGCTTACAAAAAGCAAAGCCGCCAAACAACGGAAGCTTTTTCTCATAATGGAAGTTTTAGTTATCGTTATGGGGGCAAAATACGGATTGTCTTATTTATGTAAAAATTTAATTTTTAGACAAATGAGCATGGTTTGTTGATATTTCTATCGAGTGTTTTTTTACCATTTCAGGCCCTCCATTTAATTTCGGTAAATGAATTCATTTAAGTTCGAAAAACAGACGGCTTTTTATCGCGGGAAAGTGCGCGATGTGTACACCATTGCTGATCGATTACTGGTCATGATCGCTTCCGATCGTATTTCAGCTTTCGATGTAATTTTACCCCGGCCGATTCCATTCAAAGGTCAGGTCCTTAACCAGATTGCTGCCCATATGCTGGAAGCAACCCGTGATATCTGTCCGAACTGGCTGCTCGATGTACCGGCCCCCACCGTGTCGATCGGGCTTAAATGTGTTCCCTTTAAAATTGAGATGGTCGTGAGAGGCAACCTGGTCGGTCATGCTGCCAGAACCTATGCATCCGGGAAACGGATTCTATGCGGAGCCACCATGCCCGAAGGGTTGAAGGAAAATGACTACTTCCCCTCCCCCATTATTACGCCATCTACCAAGGCCGACGCCGGCCATGATGAAGACATTTCCCCGGAAGAAATCATCGCCCGTAAAATCTGTACAAAGGAAGAATGGGATATACTTGTTCAATACACCCTCGCCTTGTTCGAAAGGGGGCGTCAGCTGGCTGCCAAACGCGGGCTCGTACTGGCAGATACCAAATATGAGTTCGGGAAAATCGGCAACAAGATCTACCTGATGGATGAAATCCATACTCCCGACAGCTCCCGGTATTTTTATGCAGATGGATTTGAAGAACGGCAAAGAACGGGCGAAAAGCAAAAACAACTGAGTAAGGAATTCGTGAGAGAGTGGCTGATCGCCAACAATTTTATGGGAAAAGAAGGTCAATCAGTTCCGGAAATGTCGGACGAATGGGTTCAAACTATTTCTCTTCGCTATATCGAGTTGTATGAAAAAGTAATTGGCGAGCCCTTCGAGCCAAAAGCCTACAGTGCTATTGAAATCCAGGAAAGCGTTGAGCAAAGCCTGGAAAAATTACAGGCAACTGCCTGATCCGGATCGGCTGCAGGTTTGATCATGACATCGGAATGTTTTAGCTTAGGTCATCAAACGCTGCTTATGACCCCCGAATCAATATTCCAGATCAGTTCCAACCTGGCTATGAGCGGTTGGATCCTTCTTATCTTTCTGTCACCTTTCTGGATTCACACCGACAGACTCATTGTCGGATTGGTGGTTGTGCTCCTCTCGCTGGTATATGGCTGGCTGATCTTCCAGGCTTTTCATCCACAGGATTTTCAAAAATTCGGATCGCTGGCTGGAGTGATGGAACTGTTTACCAATAAAACAGCCCTTACTGCCGGCTGGGTTCATTACCTGGCCTTTGATCTCCTCACTGGTGCCTGGATCAAACGCAACGGACAGAAATACGGCATATCCCACTGGCTTCTGATACCCTGCTTCCTGGCAACTTTCATGTTAGGGCCTTTGGGTTTCCTGTTGTATTTCGTGATACGGACAATTCGAACTAAAAACTATTTTGCTGAAAATTCTTAATTACCTGTATGATTGATTTCTTCTCTCAATTGCGTAAACGTAACCGCTTACTGTATCTCGCCGGATGGTTGAGCCTTCTGGGTGGCTTCCTTTGCATGATCATGTACCAGGTTGACACCACTTTTGTGCTGGGCGTAAACGCATGGCTGAAGCCTTTGAAATTCTTTCTCTCGGCAGCCATCTTTCTCTGGACAATGGGTTGGTTTGCCTTCTATCTCCAATCCGCTAAAAAAGTAAGAACTTATTCCTGGGTGCTGGTGATCGTATTTGCTTTCGAATTACTGGTCATCACCTGGCAAGCCGCCAAAGGGCGACTTTCGCATTTCAATATTTCCACTCCATTCGATACTGCTTTGTTCCAGGCCATGGGGATAGCCATCACCGTGATGACTCTTTGGACATTATATATCAACTACCTTTTCTTTCGTCAAAAAGAATTCGGCATCTCTGAAACCTATCTGTGGGGAATAAGGCTGGGCATCCTGTTCTTTTCCATCTTCGCTTTTGAAGGTGGAATCATGGCTGCCAGGCTTGCTCATACCGTTGGCAATGTTGATGGCAGTCCGGGTTTACCGCTGCTGAACTGGAGCAAGACTTACGGTGATTTGAGAGTGGCACATTTCTTTGGGATCCATTCGCTGCAGATATTACCACTGATTGGACTGTACCTTTGTACCAAACGGTGGCAGGTATTTCTCTTTGCCTTTTTGTATTTCGCATTTGTAGTGGTATTGCTTATACAGGCCTTTTATAAAATTCCATTTTTAAGCTAACCTGATGAGTGTAAAAATTGCAGTTGTCGGAGGCACCGGCCTCATTGGCGAACCGGTTACCAGGGTGCTGATCGCAGCCGGGTTTGACGTCACATTAATCGCCCGCAACCCTTCCAAAGCATCACAGCTATTCCCGGAAATAAAAGTGGTGAAAGCCGATGTGTTTGATCCGGCAGAGATGACATCCGCCCTCGCCGGCCAGGAAATGGTTTACATTAGCCTGAGCCCAGCCCGAACAAACAAACAGCAAACGCCAATGGCTGAAAGAGAAGGATTGGAGAACATCCTTCAATCAGCAAAAATTAATGGTCTTAAAAGGGTCTTGCTGCTGTCATCACTGGTACAGCGCTACAATGGCATGAACGGCTTCGACTGGTGGATATTCCGGATGAAGGAAGAAGCAGTGAAAAAGGTAAAACAATCAGGTATCCCCTACTCCATTTTTTATCCATCCAGTTTTATGGAAACGATGGGGAGGGATATGATTAAGGGGAAAAGGATCTTGCTGGTTTCCGGAACAGAAGCGCGCATGTGGTTTATTGCCGGGAAAGACTATGGACAGCAGGTGGTAAATGCCATCAAAATAGCAGACGGTCAAAACCAGGAGTATACCGTCCAGGGAACAGAGGCATTTGACTGGAATGAAGCAGCTAAAGTAGTTCAGGAAAACTATTATCGCCCTTTAAGCGTACTCACCGCTCCTATCGCCATACTAAAAATGCTTTCTCCCTTTGTCGGAATGATGCACTATGCTGCACATATCTGTGAAGCACTGAATAAATATCCCGAAAAATTTGAAAGCGAAAAAACCTGGCAGGATCTCGGAAAACCTGCTACCAGCTTTGCGAATTATATTAAAGGATTGAAACCCGAAAACTAATTAGCTATTCTTTGTCGAGATGAAAATGACTGTTGAGTCTTCTTCTTGATTTATTAAAGATATTTCTTCCCTTGTCAATACCTTTCCGCAGTTCCTTCTGCTGATCGGCTGGCAGATGAATAAAGTCAAGGCATTCCTGGCTGCAGCACTGTTCCATTTTCTGCTGACACTCCTCACATTGAATAAACAACAGGTGACAGGAATCATTGACACAGTTCACATGCGTATCTGCGGGCTTTCCACACTGGTGACAATGGGCGATAATTTCATCACTGATTCGTTCGCCCAGGCGTTGGTCAAATACAAAATTCTTTCCGTGAAACTTGTTGGGCAGACCAGCTTCTTTTACCTGGCGGGCATAGTTGATAATACCACCTTCCAGGTGAAATACGTTCTTAAACCCTTTGTGAAGCATATAGGCGCTGGCTTTTTCGCAACGAATACCGCCGGTACAGTACATGATGATGTTTTTGTTTAAGTCTTCTTTCATCATATCCACTGCCATCGGAAGCTGCTCCCTGAAAGTGTCGCTGGGAATCTCGATGGCGTTTTCGAAATGCCCCACTTCAAATTCATAGTGATTGCGCATGTCAATAACCACCGTATTAGGATCATTGGTAAGTTCATTGAACTGGCTGGCATCTACATAACGGCCTTTGCGACTCATATCAAAGGTTGCATCCTCAATGCCATCGGCAACAATTTTCTGGCGCACTTTGATATCCAAAACATAAAAACTCTTGCCATCATCATCAACAGCAATGTTCAGTCTGAGATTGTTGAGTGCCGGTATTGAATAAAGATAAGATTTGAAAGATTCGAATTGATCCGTAGGTACACTGATCTGGGCATTGATGCCTTCGTTGGCCAGGTAAATTCTTCCCAGTACCCCCAGCTGGTTCAGCTGGCGATACAGTTCATTACGAAACTGACCAGGCTCTTCAATGGGGAAATAACAATAAAATGAAATGGTGGTGCGTGGAGTGGGATCCTTTAAAATACGCTCTTTCAACTCCTTGCGGGAGATGCGATTGTGTAATACTGCCATCTGAATGAATTTTAGTTCGCCAAGAACCCCAATTGCAGGTTGGGCAAAATTCTTAAAGCACCGCAAAGATAGGATTTTACAAAACAATGGCCATGGTGTGTGAGGGTTCAATTGGTCAATGAGCCAATGGGCCAATTTGCCAATTAACAGCAAGCCGCTAACTGTATATCCGCCTCCGCTCCCACTCTCGCTCCCGCTTCCCAATAGGGGCGCGGAAATGACAGCGAGAGCGAATACAGAAATCGCATTGGCAAATCGCATTTCATCCGCCATTCGTAATCCGTCATCCGTAATCGCATTGGCTCATTGACCAATTGACGAATTGACAAATTGCATTTCCATCCGTCATTCGCAATCCGTAATCCGTAATCAGTAATCTGGTTCTCATCTTCCCACCCGAATACTATTGCCGAATACGCCGCCAAATCCAAGCCTAAGGGCAACCGTTCCATTCTTTCCATTAAGGTACGATCCGACAACATCCACTCGCAGGATCCTGAAAACATTTTCCAGTCCTGCAAAAATCTCTACGTAGTTGTTATCCTTGTTTACAAAGAAGGCATTGCTTCCCCCTACAAGGAACCAGTTCAACCGGCGGAAAAAAGGAATTTTATTGGTAAGAAACCCATTGAAATGATGTTCCCAATGTCCGAAAGCATAGAATGAGGCGGTAGTGCTATTGGCATAATAAGGCGCCACCTGGAAACTGTTCAGGTATTCACTGGCAAAAAGAAGCTGGTTGCCATTGAAATGCTGGTAATCCTGTATAAAGACCTGCTTGCGATTCAGGAAACCGCCGATGCCTAACCTGTATCGGGTTCTCCCCAGCAGTTTCATATTGATATCATCCCAGGCTGCCAGTTTCCATTTATCGAAGTTCACATCGCTCCCCAATACATCTTTCAAACCATGCTGATAGGAAAACTGGAATGTCGGGTATTTCGAACCAAGTGGCCGTTTCCCCTGCGGGAACTGAATGTACTGCTGACCCGGTTTGAATTCCACTTCAACCGACAATACCAATGCCTGGTGCCTGGTGAATGGTGTATCTAGTTTCTCAAACGGATAATTGGGAGAGAAAACCTTTTTAACCTTGCTGCCGAAGATGGAGAAATTGGTGCTGTTATCCAGCGGAAGGCGATCTTCATAAAGGCCCTTCAGGGTAAACATCAAACCATTGTCCATTCTCTTTCCGTAGGAAAGTTCCCCAAACCAGTTCTCATAAATTTTCATATAGTTTCTCCTGTCGAGAAGCGTGTAGTAGCTATTCAGCAATGGACTGATGGGATTATCCTTATTGAACTGGGACACCCGTTTTCCTCCCGATAAAGTCCAGGTATGTCTGCTGGCGCTTCCCCCCTCTTCATCCCAGGTAAATGATCTTTTGTTCAGACTCAACAACAGGCTGGCATTCAGGTGGCCGTTGCTGAATCCATATCGTACGGAAGGCTGTATCAACAGTTGTTCTTTCCATTTGGGCAGGTATCGGCGATTGCTGAGTGCCGCTTCCAGCGCCAATCCTTCCACCGTATTGTACTGAATGCCCCTGATAAGAGGTGTCCAACTGTAGGTGATAGGTTTTCTTCTGTCAAAATTGCTGCGATTGAAACCGGTTACCAGTACTTGTTTAACGGTAATATTTCCCTGTTTACGTTTGAGCGAATCGATGGTAGTTTTGGAATAAGCCGAATCTCTTCGGGCCTCATAGGCACTGTCTTTTATCCGATAGTCCTTGGCTTCTTCAGGTTCCAGTTGAACCGGCCGGATACTGTCCCAGTACTGTTTGGTCTTTTTATTAACCGCTGTATCGTACTGAACAACTACATTATTGAAATAGTTTTTTCGAAAAGCAGGATCAAGATCATACTTATTATAGACATTCAGGAAATTGCCGACCGCTTCAATGCCAAACATTTTGAAAGTAAAATTGACCACCTGGTCTTTGGTTTGCCAGATATTGGGGCTAACAGGTACATGGATCTGTTTGATGGTTAAAGTGTCCATGATCTGCAGCTGCGATTCTTTTGTAACCAGCAGATCGAGGCTATGTATCCGCCAGTCGTTTTCGGTAATGTTGATGATACCGGAGAACAGCGGTTCAAACTTCCGGCGTGGCGTTACTTTGATCTGGTTGATTTCTTTTCCATCCTCAAAAAAGGATCCGAGGTATTTGTACCGATAGAAATTAAGTGCGTTCTCCGCAATGGGTGATACAAATCCCCGTGGACTTAATTGTGAAGTGAATACGGTAACATTGTTATTGTAGAAATTGATGAATGTCGGGAAATTGAATCCAAAGCCCGCAGAACCACTTTGCCTGCCGGAAAGCACTTCCAGTTTTGTTTTGCCGGGTTTCCTGAATGCGATCCGGGTAAGTGATTCGGAAAGAAAGATGATCCCTTTGCCGGATGAATCCACTCCCATGTCTTTTTTATCATCTTTCTCGATCTTTTGTCCGAGAATCCGATCGGGCAACTTACGTGTCCGGATCAATGTCTTGATATAAGCTTCACAGGTAAAAGAATCAATCGGTTCCTCGTATTCCTTCCGTTTTTTGATGGCATTCCTGATGATCTCGTAGGCCGGATCCTCCGCACCAGGCCTCACCACCACTTCTTTCAGGGACAATTGTTGCAGGGAAAGTTGAAAATCTACGACCACTGAAGACGCAGAAACGATAACGGTTTTCTCCTGCCTGATATAACCCACGTACTGCGCAACGATGACGTAAGAGCCGGGGTCAAGATCCAGGAAATATTTACCATCATTATTGGCTGTGGTTCCCTTGCTGGTTCCTTTGACCAGGATGGAGGCGAAAGGTAGTTTTTGCCCCTTTTCGTCGGTTATTGTACCGCTAATCCGACCGGCATAAGAAAGAAAATGCAAGCACAGTAAGGTTGACAGCAGGTAAAATTTCCTCATATGTACAAACTTAAGGAGATGATCGGGAAATGTTTGTTAAAAACCGGCCAGGCGGGTTTTATTATGTACGATAGTTGTCTGCTGACAGATGTGGAGGCTGGTTTATATTTTGACAGGATCAATCCATGAACTACATTGCCCCAAAAAAGATATGCGGTTGTTGCTGGTGTTTATATATCAGAGAGTTCATATCCAGGTATCCGAGCATGAACAAATTATTATTGAAGTTAGCTTCCCGGTAGAGTAATGGGGATGTCGGGCTTTTTTTACTTTTTTGAATAGGATATCTCACAAAAAAAGGTCACTAAAGAAAACCTTTTTGTGAATGCAAAAACAGGAAAAGGTCATTTGCCGATTTCCGGCGCAACCATCTGGTTTGATAACAAGATGATCTTTTTATTCGACCGGTATATTATAAAAGGAAAAGACAGATACTCCAGCGACCTGGCTACTTACGAGTATTGATTACCTGGTTAATTTTTTTTATTCAGATAACTGGCTGTTAAGGCAGCGAAACCTCCTGCCAACCCGCCCACCAGGCCTGTTACCAGTATCAGCAAGGTGGAAGATCCACCCAGGGGTAGAACCTCCGCAATCTTTTTTGAAAGGATGTGCTGATTAGGGATATCAATAAACAGGGCAAGTCCTGCCCAAAGCAGAAACAGGCCCAGGAAGCCGGCCAGGAATGATTTGCCCGGAGATTGACGGAAGATCAGTGATATAACAAAAGCCGCCGGAGCAATGCCCCACCAGGGAAGATATAATCCGGAAACGAAAGCAAGCAGGGCGATCAGTATAATGGTTGCGATGAATTTCATAAACAAGTTGGTTGCAGGGTGATTGATTATTTCGTGAAACTGATTTTGCTGATCACTCTCTTATCGCCCGCCTCCTCTTTCTTCATCAGCCATAGTGAATAATATTTTCCTTTTGTCCAGTCATCTACAAACTGATCATAGTATTTACTTCCGGGATTTCCGTTTTGTCCGCCCGGATAAATGCCGTAGGCTTCAGTTTGATCGGTCAGGGACACCACCATTCGCCAACTTGGGCCATGGTCTTTTTTAATTGCATTGATCACATGAGTGCCACCCCCGGTGGTCAGGTGAAAACGACTGAGTGCCGGCAACCTGAGCAAATGCCGGATCCCGCTGTCTTTAAATCGGCTCCAGCTCAACCTTCCCTCCTGCTCCGCCTTTACGATACCGGGAATGGCTTTCCTGAAAGCTTCGGTAACCTGTTGTTTGAGCGTTTCCACTTCGGGCGTATTGACATTGTCAACAAACTGGTAAACCGAATCTCTTAATAGCCCTTCTACCAGGGTGAACTGTTGAGGATAGGTTACCGGCCCATTAACTTTGCCCAATTCATCACCATATATTACCGTTTCGAGGCTATCATACCAACTGGTAAAGACAGCCACGGCTTTTTCATCCGGATCATTTCTGAAATTCCACCTCCTGAGCAGGTCGAGATATCTTTTTTCCGCTTCAGAAAAAGCCGATTCATCTATATTCTTCAATAGAACAGGAACGGCGGTCTCCGCAAACAGGTTATAGTTTTCTGTTTGGAGCTGCTGCATCATTTGCGGGGTGATGGAAGACATACCCGACAGGTATCGATTGATGATCTTTCCCCGATAAAGGTCATGTTCACCTCCGATATAATAGCGGTAAGTGGTATCAACCGGCAACTGATTGGCACTGCTGACAAACCCCCTTGCCGGATTAACCAGATGTGGGTTCTCATTTGCAGGAATATATCCCTGCCACATATACGAACTATCCTGGCCAGGCATAATGAAATCACCCTGACGTTTCCATTTTGCCGGGAAAACAGCCTGCTGCCAGATGGCAATATCCCCACCCTTGGAAGCAAACAGACAGTTCTGACCCGGACAGGTCAGATATCGGGTAGCTTCCTGGTAATCGTTGTAATTTTTAGCATGGTCAAGGAGGTAAAATAACATCAGTTCATTAGAGGGATCATGCGCCTTCCATCTTACAGCATAATTTCCCCCACCGCTTCGATCGGCAGCCAGCCCTCTGAAAGACTGATCATACATTACCGGCCCGAAAATGGTATAAGCTACGGTATCATACATCGGTGTTCGTCCTTTCACCAATAAGGTATCAATGGTAATGGTAGCCGGTACCCATTCGCCATTAAAGAAATATTCTTTTTTGCTGTCATCCTTGAATTTTATGGCGTAATAATCTCTTACATCTCTCATCGCATTGGTAAATCCAAATGCCGCGCTGTCATTGAAACCGATGATCACACAGGGTGCTCCCGGAAAAGTAGCGCCGTATGCATTAAACTCCGGCGTACTGAGTTGCATCTCGTACCAGAGCGAGGGAAGGTTAAGGCTGAGATGCGGATCATTGCAGAGTAACGGCTTGCCACTGCTGGTTTTGCTGCCCGCTATCGCCCAGTTATTACTGCCGTTATCTTTGTCGGGCTTCGTCCGCACAACAGAAGCGGTATAGCCGGAATGGTAATACAAAGAATCCACAGAAGCGGGTACAATGGGTTTAACCGCAGCGGTATCAAAAACAGTTCCTGCTGGAACAATGGGATCCAGCGAATCGGGAGCGACCGGATACAGTTTATTAAGGGCGTCGATCCCCAGGCTGTTCAGCACATTGGTATATTCAAAATCATTCTCTGCACCGGCCAGGTCATAACTCATGTATTTCAGAAAGAGCGCTGTTTTAAGATTTGTCCAGGGTTCTGGTTTGTACCCAAGCAATTTGTATTCTATTGGCAAGGCACTTTCAGGCAACTGCGAAATGTAGGAATTCACTCCCCGGGTGTAGGCGTCGCAGGCTGTCCGGGTTCTGGGATCTTTGTTCATTTCAAGTTCTGCCTTACGGGCGCCGTAAACCATTCCCAACCTTCGCATCTGACGGTCGACCTGTATGATAATATTGTTATCTCCCGGGCCCAGGATTTCCGAAAGTCTTCCGGCAGCGGCATGTGTTTGAAATTCCATTTGCCATAAACGGTATTTCGCATGCAGGTAACCCTGCACAAAGAACAGGTCGGATTCGTTCTGTGCAAACACATGGGGCACCAGTCTTTCATCAAAATAAACATCAACGGGCTGTTGAAGCTCCGCAAAGTTCAAGGTGAGCGAGGTGGGTATTCTTTCATTTTCCGCATTCTGCCAAAAGCCATGCTGAGGACTCATGAATTTCCCCATCGCGGGAACTGATCCCCAGGGTTTGTTAAGAGCCCAAACAAGAGCAACCGTAATGACAGCGGAGAGGCTAAAAGGAACAAGACGCATAAATGGAAATTTCTCTGAAATCCTAAAATAGTCTTTTTATTAAAAGAAAAACTAACGTTGTATCAACATCAAAGCAATTCTTTGAATATTGATTCAGGACAACAGGCTTAACAACCGGTTTACCTGTTCCATGGTATTGAAGGAATGTAATACAATCCGAAGCCTTTCGCTGTTTTCCGGTACTGTCGGATAAAGAATTGGCCGGACATCCATCCCTTCCTCTTGAAGTTTGCTGGCCAGCGATTTTACCTGTGCATTGCCGGGAACAATGACCGGTTGAATCGGGGTGTCGCTATCCGGTTTTTGATAGCGGATAACTCCCTGCCGGAACGCTGCGATCAATGCAGCCAGCTTTTTCCGTTCCTCATGCATTTCTTTCATCGCTTCGTATTGGTGGGCGATCGTGGCAATGGTCGTCTCCGGTAATGAAGTGGTATAAATAAATGAACGCGCAAAGTTGACCAGGTAGTCCTTTAATAATTTAGATCCTACGATGGCTGCACCATGACAGCCCAGCGCTTTCCCAAAAGTGTACACCCTGGCGAAACAGGATTGCTCCAGGCCTTCGTGCTGAACCAATCCCTCTCCCCGTGTTCCTATTATACCGGTAGCATGAGCCTCATCCACAATCAGGCTCGCTCCATATCGGTTGCATAGAGACACAATCTGTTTAAGGGGGGCTTTGTCCCCATCCATGGAAAAAACAGATTCTGTCACAACAAAACATTGTCCGGAGGAATTCGATAATTTCTGTTCGAGGTCCTCCAGGTCATTGTGTCTAAAAGCAAAAGCTTTCGCAAAACTCAACCTGATCCCATCCCTCAAAGAGGCATGAGACAAATAATCATATAGAATCGTATCTCCTCGCCGTGGTACTGAACTGAGCAATCCCAGGTTGGCATCGTATCCGGAATTAAAAACCAATGCCGCTTCTCCCTGGTGAAAATCCGCCAGGTCCTTTTCCAGTTTTTCCACCAAAGGAAAGTTACCCGCCAGCAATCGCGATCCGCCGGAGCCATGCTTCAGGTTGCTACCCGGATCAAACGGATGGGCAGCCAGTCCCAGGTAGTCATTGGAGCAGAAGTCTACCAGGCCTGTTGACAATCTCAATTGGCGAAAGGACTGACCCGCTATTCTTTCATCCAGTTTTTTTTGCAGAAATGACTCATTCATCGCCGCTAAGATACTCTTTCACATCCAGTGAAAAAGTATCTTCGTGGTCTGATGACAAACGACGTTAAGAACATATTGGGCTTACAATTACCAACTGATCCCCGCTGGGCAGATATTGACTCCATACAATTGGAAGCGATTCTGACAGACCATGCTTTTTGTGAACAGAAGGCCGCCACGACCTGTATATCTCTTATACAAAAATATTCCGACAGGGAAAAACTGGTTGCCGAACTGGCACCGATCGTAACAGAAGAATGGGGACATTTCCGCCTGGTCCTGAATGAAATCAGGAAAAGAGGATGGCGCCTTGGCAAACAACGCCGGGATGAATACGTAAACAGACTGCTGGCGTTTCAAAAGAAAGGTGGCAGCCCCGATGAACGATTCCTGGATCAATTGCTTACCATGGCCATGATCGAAGCCAGGAGCTGCGAACGGTTTAAAAGGCTCAGCGAAGGCCTGAATGACGAATATCTCCGCCAGTTTTATCGCCGCTTTATGGAAAGCGAAGCCGGTCACTATACCCTCTTTATCGAACTCGCCGAAACTTACCTGCCCAAAGAAATGGTACGTCGCCGCTGGCAGGAATGGCTCGATCATGAAGTCGAGATCATGCAGGAGATGGAGGTACGCGGAGACCGGATCCACTAAGCGCAAACGATTCACTAAATCACGCAAACGGTTGAGCTTTGCCGGGGCATTCCATTCCCTTATTTTTACGGCTTGATGATGACCAACGAACTAAAGGAAGTGGCCGCTGTATTTGCTTCCCCGGTGGAAAGCGCAGATACATTGACGATAGCTCCCGTACAGGGAGGGCTGATCAATTCCTCTTATGTGGTTCGGGGTAAACTCACAAAGCCTTTTCTTCTCCAGCAAATAAACCAGCAGGTATTTAAAGATCCGGAGGCTGTTCAGCAAAATTATATCCAGATATGGAGCGCGGCACAAAAGAATAATCAATCCATTTCCATACCGGCGCCCATCACCGGCATTGATAACCGATACCTGTACCGCAACGCAAAAGGACAGTACTGGAGAGCTACGGAATTTGTGGAAGACTCTTTTTCTAAGTCGGTGGCCACCACCCCGCAGCAGGCCTACACCACAGCCAAAACATTTGCATTATACACAGCCTCCCTGCAATCGCTCGATCATTCCGTTCTTCATATCGTTATACCTGGCTTTCACAACCTGTACGACCGCTATTGTCAGTTCGAACAGGCGCTCGAAAACGCCAGTGAAGAAAGAAAACTGGCAGCTTCCAGCTATATCAAGGCTTTACTGGCACGAAAAAAGTATGCGGATTTCTACCGGCAACTGGCACTCGACCCGGTAAGTTACCCGGTCAGGGTCATGCACCACGATGCCAAAATAGCCAATGTACTGTTTAACCGGGATGAACAGGTTATCTGCGCCGTGGATTTTGATACGGTGATGCCAGGATTCTTTTTTTCAGATCTTGGAGACATGATCCGTTCCATGGCCTGCAACCAGGATGAAAACTTTCGGGATATCGATCACTTACAGCTAAGACCGGAATTTTATGAAGCAATTGTAACTGGTTATCTCGAAGTGATGGAACCATATCTTACTGATGCGGAAAAAGAGCATATCCATTATGCCGGCATCCTGATGATCTATATGCAGGCGCTTCGATTCCTGACGGATTACCTGAATGGCGATGTGTATTACCGGATAGATTATAAAGGTCAGAACCTCGAAAGAACCCGCAACCAGGTCAAACTCCTGACCGAGCTGGAACAATATCTTCAACCGAGACTCAGCGCTTCCCTAACAGTTTAGGTTCCGAAATAGCTGATTTCATCAGAAAGATCGATGAACGGAAATTTTTTCTGCAATTCTGTGGCTTTTGCCAGGAACGACTCTTTAAAGCGTTGATGGGCCTGGGTTGCAGGCTGAAAGGGTTTGTGCTTGCGGGCGGTAGCAATCTGTTGCATCTCTTCGGCAATGGCCCGGGCAGCCGGAGCAACGCAGTTTTCCATAAATTTTTCCATCACAAACCGGGTAGCCGCAAAATTCGGATGCACCATATCAATATCGTAAAATCGGTAATCGCGCAATACATCGATCACGAGTTCGTATGCCGGAAAATAATGCAATCGATCGAACTTGTTTACGAGGTGATGCACCACTTCAATCAATCGGGCTTTGCTCCTGTTGTTGTCAATTACACCATCGCGTATATGCCTCACCGGGCTGATGGTAAACAGAACCTGTATAGAGGGATTGAACCGGAAGAGCTGATGTATACAATTGTCCAGGGCAGCATTGATCTCCTCGATCGCCATCAGATGCTTGTGGAAAGTTTGTGCGGGCGCCCGATGGCAATTGGCCACCGGCTTTCCATTTTCAACCAATCGATAGGAAAAGGCCGATCCAAGCGTGATGATCAGCCAGCGGGCTTCTTTCAGAAAATGATGGGCACGGGTTTGTGAGGCGTTGATCTGATCCAGCACCTCCTGTGCATTCATGCCTGAAAACCGGCTGTGGTGATCCCAGCTCTGCCAGAGTTCGTTCTGGAAAAACAGATCGCTGGCCGTGTACTGCCTGTTCTGTATATACGAAACCAGGCTACCTGCCACACTCTGCGGATCAAACAGTATTCCATTGGGATTCTGAAAAACACTGAACTTCAGTTCCTGTAACCGGTCTCCAATATGTTCTGTAAAACAGGAACCGGTAAGCATGATCGGATCTTCATATCCGATACCTTTTGGTAAGGCTGAAATTTGTATGGGTACCTGAAATTCCATGCAGGATAAATTAAGAATTGAAAATATTACTGGCCAATGTCAAACTTTGCTGAAGATGAGTGAGGGATATATTGGGCAATGCCTGCTTTGAACGGAAATACTGAATCATCCATTCGGTATCCATATTTCCTACCAGTTCATCATTGGCCATCGGACAGCCTCCGATGCCTTTGAGAGCGCCATCAAACCGACGAATGCCGGCATTCCAGGCGGCTTCGATTTTCTTTTGCCTGTTTAACCGGGTAGAATGAAGGTGAACACCGATTTCCTGTTCAGGCAACTCCTGTTTTAATTTGTATGATAACTTATATACCTGCTGCTCAGTTGCCAGTCCGACGGTATCTGCCAACGATATGATATTGACACCCAGGCGAACAATCTGATCTACCCAGTAGTAAACGATCTCCGGGGAATACGGATCACCATAAGGGTTGCCAAACCCCATTGAAATATAGATCACCAGTTCCTTGGCATGTTGTACACATAATTCCTGTATTTCCTTTACCCTCTCCAGGGATTCAGCAATCGAACTATTGGTATTTCTTTGCTGAAAGGTTTCGGAAACAGAAAACGGAAAACCGAGGTAACGCACCGATGAAAAGCGACAGGCTTCCTCCGCTCCTCTCCGATTCGCAACGATCACCAGCAATTTTGTATCGGTTTCTTCTTCCTTCAACGCATTCAGCACATCGGCGGTATCAGCCATTTGCGGAATAGCCTTCGGAGATACAAAACTTCCCACATCGAGTGTATCAAAACCGACTTTCAGCAATGCGCGGGCGTACTCAATTTTCGTTTCAGTTGGAATAAAAGTCTTCCAGCCCTGCATGGCGTCTCTTGGACATTCGATCAATTTTACTTCGGTATTCATCATCAAAACAAATTTAACGAAGCAGAACAATGTCTGTTTAGCCGGTGATTCGTTGTTTCATGGCTTCATATAGAATAATGCCGGCCGCCACCGATACATTCAGCGATTCAAATTCGCCGGTCATCGGAATACGGATATTGCCATCACATATTTTCATCAGTGCCGGAAAAACTCCTTTGTCTTCACTTCCCATCACAATACAGCAGGGTTCTTGAAATGATGTCTCATAAACCGGTTGAGAGGCCGTCATTTCCGAAGCGAATACTTTTATACCGTTGAGGTGAAGGGAATCTACCGCTTTCATCAGG
This sequence comes from Chitinophagaceae bacterium, assembly GCA_044226045.1. Classification (GTDB taxonomy): domain Bacteria; phylum Bacteroidota; class Bacteroidia; order Chitinophagales; family Chitinophagaceae; genus Endoryza. The sequence continues at coordinate 47,255 of JBGAHR010000005.1, read as the reverse complement.
CTGTTCACTCTCACTACATTTAATTTTTCCAGCGCACCCGCGGATGACTTAAGGGCTTCTTCATTCAGGGCGCCAACACCCTTGTCGGGGATGATCAGCGCCTGGCCGCCACAGCATACCGCACTACGGGCAATGGCGCCGATATTCCGCACATCGGTTACGCCATCCAGCATAATGAACAAAGGGTTTCCACCCTGCCCAACCACATGATCGATGACCTGCTGCAAATCCATGTAATTGACCAAGCCTGCAAAGGCAATCACACCCTGGTGATTGGCTCTTGTCAGGGAATTGAGTTTTTCAACCGGCACCTGCTGGATAGGAATATTCTTTTCACGGGCCAGCTTACGTATATCTCCAATGGAGGGGCCGCTAACATTTTGTTGAAATAATATTTTGTCAATGGCCCGGCCGCTTTCCATTGCTTCCACCAATGGCTGCCGGCCAATGATCAGTGAACTCTTTTTGGGGGCAGGTTTCTTATGAAATTTCTCCATGAAGCAGCATGAGTTTAACTTTTAAAACAGCGGCAACAGTCATCGAATCAGTGATCTCACCTCTATACACCATCTGGTATAGTTCTTCAAAAGGCAGTTTACGAATGGTCAATTGTTCCGTCTCTTCCGGTTCCGCTTCGAATTGTTCGAGTTGACGGGCGAGATAAAGAATCGAATATTCATCACTGACCGAATTCGAGAGGTGCATGTTCAATAAGGGTGTCCATTCATGGGCAACCAGTCCGGTCTCTTCCAGTAGTTCCCGTTTGGCAGACTCGAGCGGGTCTTTTTCCAACGGCCCCCCTCCTTCGGGCATCTCCCAACTATATTGATTCAACACAAAACGATACTGTCCAACGACCCAGGTATCAAGATTTTCATCCAGCACCAGTACACCAACGGCCAGGTTTTTAAAATGTACCTTTCCATAGATTCCCTTACCTCCGGAAGGATTGATCACCTGGTATTCGGTAACCTGTATCCAGGGATTGTCGTAAACCTCCCTGCTGCCGGTAATTGTCCATGGATTTTGTTGTTCAGGAATCATTCAAAACAATTGTATCGTGCACTGATGATGAACCGGACGATTTGCATTAATCGATTACCTCACCTTCCAGGTCGTAGTCGTAAGCTTTGGTGATCTTCACCATCACAAATTCTCCCGGATGAAGCGCTCTTTCACTGTTTACAACCACTTCATTGTCTACCTCCACGCTGTCAAATTCGGTTCTGCCTAAATAACGACCGGCTTCTTTTTTATCAATCAGCACCTTGAATACTTTACCCACTTTCTCTGCATTCTTCTCATAGCTGATATCCTGTTGAACTTCCATGATCTCCTGTGCCCTTCTCTCTTTTTCAGCAGCCGGTATATCATCTGCCAGTTCAAAGGCAGAAGTTCCTTCTTCGTGACTGTAAGTGAAGATCCCAACACGATCGAATCGCTGTCTTTGCAAAAATAATTTCAGTTCTTCCACGTCTTCCAGCGTTTCACCCGGAAAGCCGGTTATCAGGGTCGTACGAATACAGATACCCGGAACTCTTTCTCGAATGGCTTGCAACAACTCTTCCATTTCTTCACGGGTGATCTGCCGCTTCATAGCCTTCAGCATATTATTGGCAGCATGTTGCAACGGTATATCCAGATATTTGCAGATATTATCCCGCTCCCTCATCACATCCAGTACTTCCATGGGAAATTTGTGGGGATAGGCATAGTGCAAACGTATCCATTCCAATCCTTTTACATCTGCGAGCCGGTGAAGCAGTTCCGGCAACATTCTTTTTTTATATAAGTCCAATCCGTAATACGTGAGCTCCTGGGCGATGAGCATGATCTCTTTCACTCCTCTTTTAACCAGCGATTCCGCCTCTTTGACCAGGTCTTCTATCGAACGGCTCTGGTGAGCACCCCTCATCAACGGTATCGCGCAAAATGAACAGGTACGATTACAGCCTTCTGAAATTTTGAGATAAGCATAATGCTGAGGAGTGGCCAGCAGGCGTTCACCGAGTAACTCTGCCTTATAATCTGCCTCGAATTTTTTAAGAATCAGGGGCAGCTCCATAGTTCCAAACCAGGCATCTACCTCCGGGATTTCTTTCTCGAGGTCGTCGCGATAGCGGTGACTGAGACAACCCGTCACATATACTTTATCCAGTTTCCCCTTTTGCTTCAGGGCAACCTGGTCGAGAATGGTATTAACACTTTCTTCCTTGGCTTTTTCAATAAAGCCACAGGTGTTCACGATCACAATGTTGTGATCCTTTTTTTCATTCTCGTGAACAACATCTATCTCATTGGCTTTCAATTGTCCACTGAGCACTTCGCTATCCACCATGTTCTTACTGCAGCCCAGGGTGATAATATTGACCTTGTCCTTCTTTAAACTTCTCGTTTTCATGCGGTGCAAAAGTACGGAACCCGCCGCAGAGTGCCTGCTGTATCCGAATCTGAGAATTTTTGGGGAGATTGTATGTGGAATCCTTAACCACCTGCGTCTCATTCTGTTTTGTTAAACAGACCGGGAAATCTTAATAACCATTGCCCATGCGATATATATGCCTGCTAATTCTCATAACAGCCTCTTTGCGGGGATCGGGTCAATCTGCCATCGCCACCAACAACTCTGCGGGCCCCGATAGCGCCCAATCGGCCTGTGTACAAAATGCCAGCCGGCTGCTGGAGGAGGCCTTTTCGCTGATGCAAAAGAATTATTATCGCAAGCAATATGTAAACTGGGATACTTTAAGGATGGCTGCCCGCGAAAAACTGGCCAGTCTCAAATGTGAAGATGCGTATGAAGCCATCAACTGGTGTTTTCGGGAAATAAAGGAAAAACACAGTTTTATCATGCCCACACTGAAGGCATTTGAATACCGGAATGAAGCGAGTCAGTTGTCTGAGAAACCTGCTCTCAGCAGTTTGATGGGTAAGATAGGAACCAACATATTGAACGATTCGGTCGGATATATTTCTGTTCCCTGGATCAACACCTCTGATGAAATAATTGGAACACTGATAGCTGACAGCATTCAGCGTTTGATAGCCCGGATGGATGCTATTTCCATTACGCACTGGATCATTGACGTTAGAAACAACAAAGGAGGGAATTGCTGGCCGATGCTTGCTGGCCTGGGACCTATCCTGGGAGAAGGTGTTTGCGGGTATTTCGTGCGAAGCCAGGAAAAAGTTCCCTTCAGTTATCAGAACGGAGTAGCTTACCAGGGAAAAGCGGAACGATGCAGGTCTACGATTCAATACCAGCTAAAACGAAAGCCGGTTAAGATCGCGGTATTAATGAACAATAATACGGCCAGTTCAGGTGAAATTGTAGCCCTGGCTTTTAAAGGACTTGATCATGTAAAGTTCATTGGTGAGTCTTCGGCAGGTTATACAACAGCCAATGCAACCTACACCTTATCGGATAAATCCATGCTGGTACTCACCATCTGCCAGGAAGCTGATCGCAATGGAAAGATTCATGCGGGCCGATTATATCCCGACATCGTCAGTTATGGAACAGCGGAAGATGATGCTCCCTTATTTACCGCGCTGCAATGGTTAAAACAGATCTCCCTTTGATGGAGTATCTTTACCGCTAAAAAAAGCGGATGCCCATATTGCAACTCTCAAAAACTTTCCGGAATTTTTTTGACAGCGAAAGAGCAGGTGGCTTGGTGCTGCTGTTTTGTACCATCCTGTCGATGGTACTTGCCAATTCTTCCTGGGGAGAACAATATATTCACTTGCTTCATGCGCGATTGGATGCCTCTTTCGCTTTTCTTCAACTGGACTATTCACTCGAACAATGGGTCAACGACGGACTGATGGCTATCTTCTTCCTGATGATTGGCCTGGAAATAGAAAGGGAATTATATGCCGGTGAATTAAAAGATTTACGAAATGCACTACTGCCCGTAGCCGCAGCGATCGGTGGCATGCTGGTTCCGGCAGGTATACATTTCTTTTTTAATAAGGGAACGGTCACGGCAAATGGCTTTGGCATTCCGATGGCTACTGATATCGCTTTTGCCCTGGGTATGCTATCGTTGTTGGGCAACCGCATTCCTGCCTCTTTGAAAGTATTCCTGACTGCCCTCGCCATCATCGATGATCTCGGCGCGATACTGGTCATTGCATTGTTCTACAGCGGGGGAATTGCCTGGGGTTACCTGGCGGCTTCTCTCGGAATCTTTGCCGGTTTGCTGCTGATGAACCGGCTGAAAGTAAAAAAACTGGTCTTCTACCTGGTACCCGGAGTGGTGATGTGGTATTGTATGTTGCAGTCGGGGGTACATGCCACCATTACCGGCGTGTTGCTGGCCTTTGCGATTCCCTTTACGGAAAAAGATGCCTTACAGGAAGGGGGGCCTTCGTATAAACTGCAACACCTGTTACATAAACCGGTTGCCTTTATCATATTACCATTGTTTGCGCTGGCCAATACCGGTATTCCGCTGATAAGCGGATGGGTAAAGGACCTTGGCAGTTCCAATAGTCTTGGTATTATACTGGGATTGTTTGTGGGCAAAACAGTCGGTATCACTCTCTTCAGTTGGATCATGATCAGGGCGAAAGTCAGTGCGATGCCGGTTGAATCCACCTGGAATCATTTATTAGGAGCTGCGATTCTTTCTGGAATCGGTTTTACCATGTCCATCTTTATCGCCAATCTGGCATTCAGTGACGTGAACACCATCAACTCGGCTAAAATCGCCATTCTTACCGGATCCATTTTGTCAGCAACCGTGGGTCTGTTTTATCTGTATCTGTCGTCCGGAAGAGGTAAATCTGTCATAGAGAATGATTTACAAGTACCTAACTAAAAATGGCACAGTTTTTACTTTAGGTGGGTCGAAATCAATTGACTATTTATGAAAAAAATCCTGACCGTATTGGTATTGGTAACTGCAGTAGCAGGCGCTTCTTTTGGACAAGCGAATGGTTCTTCTTATCAGACAGCCCTGGGTGTGAAATTTTATCCGGGCGCTATTTCCATCAAACATTTCACCAATTCAAAAACAGCCCTGGAAGGTCTGGCTTCTTTCTGGAATTACGGAGCCCGGTTTACCGGTCTGTATGAAATTCATGGCGACATTGAAGGCGCAGAAGGGTTGAAATGGTATGTAGGACCGGGTGCACACATTGGATTCTGGAACAGCGACTGGAAAAACCGCTATCCCTATCGCGATCATGGTGTGCAGATTGGTGTAGATGGCGTGCTTGGGCTGGACTACAAGATCAGCGGCGCTCCATTAAACCTTAGCCTCGACTGGCAACCGTCCTTTACTTTCACCGGATACTCTTATTTCGAAGGGGGATGGGGAGGTTTTGCGATAAGGTATACGTTCAAGTAATGATAAACTTCATCTTTGCAGTTTGCGGTTTACGGTTTGCAGTTTGCGGATAGAAAATGATAACGATTCAATTTAATGTGGAATACTGATGAACCGCAAACTGTAAACTGCAAACCGCAAACCAATCATTTCCCCAATGAAAACAGGCTGTCTACAAACTCATGTTTGTCGAATACCAGCAGGTCTTCCATCTTTTCTCCGACTCCGATAAATTTTACAGGAATCTTGAATTGATTGGCGATAGCCAGTACTACCCCACCTTTGGCGGTACCATCCAGTTTGGTAATAGCGAGAGCAGTAACATCCGTGGCGGCAGTAAAATGTTTCGCCTGTTCGAGCGCATTTTGTCCGGTTGAACCGTCCAGTACCAGCAGCACTTCGTGTGGCGCTTCGGGGATATGTTTCTGAATGACTCGTTTAATTTTGTTAAGCTCATCCATCAGATGGGCTTTGTTGTGCAGACGACCTGCCGTATCAATTATGACTACGTCGGCATTGCGCGACACACCACTTTGTACGGTATCAAAAGCAACTGATGCCGGATCGGCACCCATGCCCTGTTTTACAATGGGCACACCTACTCTTTCACTCCATACAGTCAGTTGGTCTACCGCCGCCGCTCTGAAAGTATCCGCAGCGCCCAGTAAAACAGACTTGCCCGCTTTCTTGAAGTTGTAAGCCAGTTTGCCAATTGTTGTGGTTTTTCCTACGCCATTAACGCCGACCACCAGTATCACATAAGGTTTCGCGGGAAGCTCCGACTGGAAGGTATAGGAATTCTGTTCAGGGGCATCAACGAGGATACTTTCAATTTCGTCCTGCAACAGTTTATTCAGGTCGGAGGTGCTCACGTATTTATCCTTGGCTACCCTCGCTTCTATCCTTTCAATGATCTTTACGGTTGTGTCAACCCCCACGTCGGCCATTACCAGGGCTTCCTCGAGGTTGTCCAACACTTCTTCATCTACCGAACTTTTACCTGCAATGGCCTTGGTGATTTTGGAAAGAAAACTTTCCTTGGTCTTTTGCAAGCCCTGGTCGAGCGATTCCTTTTCTTTTTTTCCAAACAGTTTTCCAAAAAAACTCATCGGTTCGAGATTGAGTATCTAAAATACAAAAAGCTGTCCCTGTTAGAACAGCTTTTTAATGTTATCATGAACGCACCATTATTTCTGGGCGAGATAATCTTTGATCTTGTCCTTGTGAACGATCGCTTCTTTGAAAGTATAAGCGCCGGTCTTGGGGCTGCGTACAGCTTTGATCACTTTAGTCCAGTTTTTAGCTTCTGCTGCGGCCTTCTGGTCTTTGGTTTTGATCGCCGTCTTTGCTGCTTTTGCCATTGTAAAGTATTTGAATAATTAGTTAATGCCCTGATGTGCAAAGTATCACCTATTCACCTGCAAACCGCGTTTGCAAATTTGCACATGGATTACTTGATCTCTTTGTGAACAGTCACTTTCTTGAGGATGGGATTGTACTTTTTCAATTCCAAACGCTCAGGAGTGTTCTTCTTGTTCTTGGTGGTGATATAGCGGCTGGTGCCGGGCTTACCACTGTTTTTGTGCTCAGTGCATTCCAAAATCACCTGAACCCTGTTACCTTTCTTTGCCATCGTATAGCTTTTTAATACTTAGTGTTAGATTTTTTCGCCTCTCGCTCTCAACTCTTTCACCACATTATACAGACCTCTCTTGTTGATAGTGCGGATAGCTTCCGTAGATACTTTCAAAGTTACCCATCTGTCTTCCTCAGCCAGGAAAAAACGCTTGCTTTGCAGGTTGGGAAGAAAACGGCGCTTGGTTTTAATGTTAGAGTGTGACACTTTGTGGCCGGTAACCGGTACTTTTCCTGTCACTTGACATACTCTTGCCATGATTCAATTATTTAATCCCGAAAAATTTCGGACGGCAAAGGTCGGGAAATATAGCTAACGAGCAAACTAAAATGGAATTTTTTTTGATAAAATTCTCAACACCTGTGGATTAACTCATCTTGGAAAAGTCAACCGCTTCCCCACAAAGGTATCGGTTGCCTGCCAACACCGTCAAAACAATTTCATTTTCCTCTCCACCCAAATCAGTTATCCTTGTAATACTCTGATTTCCTGACTGGTACGACCAAAATTCGATATCCGGGTCCAACCGTTGGTTATTCCAACTGACTGTTTCCATATTTCTGGCTGATTTCCATAAGATTAGCTTTTGCCGGAACGGATAAATTAACAGGCAAACAATTAATAATTCCTTAATTTGAACTCCTTTTTTTAAGCGTCAATTTTGGCGAAATCTGTTTAAATGCCTTTAATGAAGAGGAAAACAATTGCGAGGGACATCAGTTGGTTATCGTTCAATGCCAGGGTTTTACAGGAAGCAGCCGACCCCTCTGTTCCTCTTCGGGAAAGGGTGAAGTTCCTGGGGATATTTTCCAATAACCTCGATGAGTTCTTCCGAGTGCGGGTGGCCACGCTCCAAAGAATGGCGGAATATGGCAATAAACTGAAAAATATGCACCTGGAACATGAACCGGATAAGATCCTTCAGCAAATCCAGGAAATAGTAATCGAGCAGCAGGACGAATTTGGCCGGATCTGGAAAGGCATCCGGGAAGAAATGGAGAAGGAGAAAATTCGGCTGGTCAACGAACGGCAACTCACGAAAGAACAACAGAAATTTGTTCAAACCTATTTTGAAGAAGAGGTCCGCTCCAACATCATCCCCCTGATGATTGAAAGCATTCCAACTTTTCCCTATCTGCGGGAGAAATCTATTTTCCTCGGGGTGGTGCTCTCCAAGAAAGACGGCAGCCTGAAAAGAAAATTCGCCATCATTGAAGTGCCTTCGCGGGTATTGGGCCGGTTTATTCAACTCCCCTCCCCTCCCGGTGAACATAATATCATCCTGCTGGAAGATGTGATCCGGTATAATCTTAGAAATATCTTCACCTATTTCGGATACGATCGCTTTGGCTCCTGGTTATTTAAAGTAACACGCGATGCGGAACTCGATATAGATACCGATATATCCACTCCCATCATTCAAAAGATTCAAAAAGGAATAAAGAACCGCAGAAAAGGCAAGCCGGTAAGGTTCCTGTACGACCAGGACATGGATCCGGAATTGCTGAGGTATTTATTGAAGAGACTAAACCTCACCAAACTGGAAAATATCATTCCGGGCGCCCGTATCCATAACTTCAGGCACTTCATGGATTTTCCGGATGTATTTCAGCGAAAAGGGCAAAGAAAAAGGCCTTTCCAGCATCCGCTGCTCAAAAATGCCATGCGGGTAACGGATATCATCTCCGAACACGATATCCTCCTCAATTTCCCCTATCATTCTTTTAACCCGGTCATTGACCTCCTTCGGGAAGCAGCTATTGATCCGGATGTGAAATCCATAAAAATCACTGCTTACCGGTTAGCCAGCAATTCCAAGATCGTCAACGCGCTGATCAATGCGGTAAGAAACGGGAAAGAAGTAACGGTGATGCTTGAACTGAGAGCCCGTTTTGAAGAAGAGGCCAATATCGAATGGAAGGAAAGACTGGAAGAAGAAGGAGTAAAAGTGCTGATCAGTATTCCGGATCTGAAAGTGCATGCCAAAATCTGCCTGATCAAAAAACGACTGAAGAATACAACGGTTCACTATGGATTTGTGAGCACCGGCAACCTGAATGAAAAAACAGCCGCTCTGTATGGAGATCATTGCCTCCTCACCTCCGATCGGTTTATCATGGCGGATGTAAACAGGATCTTCAGCTTCCTGGAAAAATCAAAGACGGATGCCACCCAGGCGCTGCTTAAATCCTGTAAAAGGATCGTTCCCTGCCCTGTTGGACTCCGAAAAGAACTTCGTAAACTGATTGTGCGCGAAATCAAAAATGCCCGGGAAGGTAAACCCGCCTCGATTCTGCTGAAGATGAATTCGCTTTCAGATGAAGAACTGATTTCTTTTCTGACGGAAGCGGCCAAATCGGGTGTAGAAGTAAAACTCATCATCCGGGGCATTTGTTGTATGCTGACAGAAAGCAAAAAATTTAAAATTCCTGTAAAGGCCATCAGCATTGTGGATGAATACCTGGAACATGCACGGGTATTTATTTTTCACAACAATGGAGACGAGAAAGTATTTATTTCATCGGCCGACTGGATGGTAAGAAACCTCGACCATCGCGTGGAAGCCACCTGCCCCATCCTGGATGAGAATATTAAGAAAGTGTTGAAAAATATTCTGGAGATTCAATTGAGCGACAATGTAAAAGCCAGAATTTTGGACAACGAACTGGTAAACCGGTATGTAAAGGAAAGAAACAAGAAGAAGATTCGCTCACAGGTGGAAATTTATAATTACCTGCATCAAAAAACGATCGATAAATCAAACCTGGCCCATCTTGCTTCCGCCCCGGAATCCATATCGGCCTAAACGGCAAAACTGATTTAATCCATGAGGCTGGCAGCAATTGATATTGGCAGTAACGCAGCAAGACTGTTGATTTCCGATGTGATCTATGCGGAAGATGGCAGTCCGCAATTTCAGAAGATCAACCTGGTAAGGGTTCCCCTTCGTTTGGGGTTTGATGTTTTTGAAAAGAAAGAGATTTCTCCTGAACGGGAAACAATGATCCTGAATACCATGCTGGCCTACAGCCATCTGCTCGATGCGTATGGCGTTCCGAAATCAAACCTGAAAGCAGCCGCTACCTCGGCCATGCGGGATGCTTCCAATGCCGCCGCTATCATTGAACGGATCAGGGAAAAAACAGGTATCTCCATCGAAGTAATTTCGGGCGACCTGGAAGCAAGCCTGATCTATGAAAACCATGTGGCGGAAAATATGGATAAGAATCACTCGTATTTATATATAGATGTAGGTGGCGGCAGTACCGAACTGACATTCTTTGCCGATGGCAAGCTGGTTTTCAAACGCTCATTCAACATCGGAACCATCCGGTTGCTGAAAGACCAGGTGACTGAATCGCATTGGGATGAAATGAAAGATTTTATCAAAAAAGAAACAAAAAGGCTTACAGACGATGTTATTGCCATCGGCTCCGGGGGCAACATCAATAAGATTTTTTCCATATCCAAACGAAAGGAAGGCAAACCGCTTCAGCTCGATCTGTTAAAAGACTATTATAAGGAATTCAACAGCTTCTCGGTTGCAGACCGGGTGCGTATCTATCATTTACGGGAAGATCGTGCCGATGTAATCGTTCCTGCCCTGCAGATCTATATCAACGTAATGCGATGGGCCAATATTGAAGAGATATATGTGCCCAAGATTGGTCTGGCCGATGGATTGATCCAGCACCTGTTTGTAGAAAAGAAAAAAGCACAGACCTCCATTCTATAGGTTCATTACGCAGACGGTCATCCAGATTTCGATTTAATTCCTAATTTAGCATCGCTTTTACGGTGTCAGAATATGTTTTATTCTAATGCAGAGCCATATTCCTCCAATCAACTTTTAAAAATCTCTGCATGTCTGTTCAAAAAGAAATCAAGAAAATTACGACGAACACGCTTCAGAAAATGAAGCAATCCGGGGAGAAGATCTCCATGATAACTGCATACGATTTTTCCTTTGCCCGAATCTTTGATGCAGCAGGCATCGATGTGATACTGGTTGGCGATTCGGCCTCCAATGTAATGGCAGGTCACGAAACTACCCTTCCCATTACACTGGATCAGATGATCTATCATGCTTCGTCGGTTATCAGGGGAATAAACAGGTGCCTGGTGGTGGTTGATCTTCCATTTGGTTCTTATCAATCCAATCCGAATGAAGCGCTTCATTCCGCCATTCGTATCATGAAGGAAACAGGCGCTCATGCAGTAAAGGTGGAAGGCGGAGAAGAAGTAGCAGAATCAATCACCCGAATTGTGGCCGCGGGAATACCGGTATTGGGACATTTAGGTCTCACACCGCAATCTATCTACAAATTCGGAACCTATTCCGTTCGGGCCAGAGAAGAAGAGGAAGCCCGCAAGCTGCGAAACGACGCAAAATTGCTGGAAAGAGCAGGTTGTTTTGGATTGGTGTTGGAAAAAATCCCGGCTCAACTGGCAAAAGAAGTATCAAAGAGCATACAGATACCAACAATCGGCATTGGTGCGGGAGGCGATTGCGACGGACAGGTGCTGGTAATGCATGATCTGTTAGGGATCAATACTGAATTTAAACCACGCTTCTTACGCACTTACCTCAATCTGCATGAACAAATCACCGGAGCCGTCCAAAATTATATCAGGGATGTAAAAAGCAAAGACTTTCCAAACGAGTCGGAACAGTATTAGAACCGTAAAGACAACCGCAAACCGCAAACTGCAAACCGCAAACCGTAAACAAGTCTTACCTTTGCCACGCTTAAATCATGTCTATGGATTTTCTTTCTCAATTACGTATCGAAAAAATTGCATCGGTAGGCACCACCGATCAAGCTGCCTATGAAAAAGTTGTTCTGAAAGCTACAGAAGCATTCAGGGAATGGCGAACATGGCCGGCACCGAAAAGAGGTGAGGTCGTTCGCCAGATTGGTGAAGCATTGCGTCAATATAAAGAGCCCCTGGGCAAACTGGTTTCCTACGAAATGGGAAAAAGTTTACAGGAAGGACTCGGTGAAGTGCAGGAAATGATCGATATCTGCGATTTCGCAGTGGGACTATCCCGTCAATTGCACGGGCTCACCATGCACAGTGAGCGCCCTGGTCACCGCATGTATGAACAGTGGCATCCGTTGGGAATCGTGGGTATTATATCCGCTTTCAACTTCCCGGTAGCCGTGTGGAGTTGGAACAGTATGCTGGCCTGGATTTGCGGTGACGTCTGTATCTGGAAGCCCTCGGAAAAAACACCTCTCTGCGCAGTAGCCTGCCAGCATATTATTCAGGATGTGTTCGCAAAAAATAATGTACCGGAAGGCGTAAGCAATATTGTTATCGGGGAGAGAGCCCTCGGGGAAATGATCAGTCATGATCAACGCATTCCCCTCGTGTCTGCAACCGGCTCTACCCGTATGGGCAAGGCTGTGGGCGCAGCAGTGGGTGAAAGACTGGGAAGAGCCCTGCTTGAATTAGGAGGAAACAATGCCATTATCATTTCCAAAGATGCAGATCTCAGCATTGCCATCACAGGTGCCGTATTCGGTGCCGTAGGAACGGCGGGACAACGCTGCACCTCCACTCGTCGGTTAATCATCCACGAAAGTATATATGAAAGCGTGAAAGAAAAACTGGTTAATGCTTATCGCCAGTTGCGGATCGGAAACCCGCTCGATGAAAAAAATCATGTGGGGCCTCTCATCGATACAGACGCCGTTCGGTTGTATGAAGAGTCGATAGATAAATGCAAAAAAGAAGGAGGCACTTTTGTAGTGGAAGGCGGCATCCTGAAAGGCGATGGATTTGAAAGTGGCTGTTATGTAAAACCCTGTATCGCCGAAGCAAAACCCGATTTTGCCATTGTACAACATGAAACTTTCGCGCCGATCCTTTATCTGTTGAAGTACAGTACCATGGAGGAAGCGATTGCGATTCAAAACGGGGTACCGCAAGGTCTGTCCTCTTCGATCATGACACTGAACCTGCGGGAAGCAGAACAGTTCCTGTCAGCGGCTGGAAGCGATTGCGGTATCGCCAACGTAAACATTGGAACTTCAGGTGCTGAAATTGGTGGTGCGTTCGGAGGTGAAAAAGAAACGGGTGGTGGCCGGGAAAGCGGCAGCGATGCCTGGAAAAACTATATGCGTCGTCAGACCAACACCATCAATTACTCTTCCAAATTACCATTGGCACAGGGAATCAAATTTGATATCTGATCGCAGAAAATAAATTGGCTAAGGCTCCTTGAAGGAGCCTTTTTTATTTGTTAAAGTTTTCAGAAGACAGGATAAATGGATAAATGTGACCGTTTAGTCACCTGGTAACGATCGTACCTTGAATACAAACAAACTGTATGGCCAACCTCTACTTGCCACATCCCTGCCAGGAAAAATGGTCTGGCATGATTACTACAAAAGATGGAAAATTCTGTAATGCCTGTCAGAAACAGGTTATAGATTTTTCTTCAAAAACCAGCAAAGAGATAAATGATTACCTCGATCGATACCCGGAAGGATCGGTTTGCGGCCGTTTTATAAAAGATCAGATTTCTCCGACATTATATGATCAGCAGGCTTCTAAAAATAAAGTAACTCGATTCTCCCTTAGAAAGGCAACCATGAAATGGCTGATGTTGTTGGGCGTGCTGGCAGGCATGGGTTCTAAACTCTACGCGCAGGGAGCACCCATTCGAAAAAGAAATCCTGAACAAAGTAACACTAAGCCGGTGGTGACTGCTGTAAAAGAAAAGGCAGGAGTAAAACGCAACCTGCTTACCGGCCGAAAAAGTTTCCGCATGAAACTCTTGGCCAGGAAAACAAAATCAGTTCGAGTGTCGGCTAACTAATATTCTTGCCATTCTTAAAGTCCCGTCATGTCATTGTTATCGCTTAGTCATATGAAATTACGAGTATCCTATTTGCTGATGATCTCCATCATCATTCCGATCGGACTGGCTACCCGCAAAATCCCGGCATTGTTTCCATCATTTATAGCCGAATTCGGTGGCGACACCTTATGGGCTACCCTGTTCTTCCTGCTGATACGAATGCTGTTTCCGGGGTGGAACAGAATAAAAACAGCTGTTATCACTTACTCTTTTGGCGTATTGATTGAACTATCTCAGTTGTACCAGGCAGGATGGATCAATGAATGGAGGCATACTTTCCTGGGAAGAATGTTATTAGGACAGGGATTCTTATGGAGTGATCTGGTCTGTTATGCTGTTGGCGTAGCACTGGGATGGGTAATCGCTTTCCTGTTCGAGGAAGCGCTTTTGATCGGCCGATCTTCACTTGAATAAGTTATTGCTATAAATTCCACCAGTAAGTGAACTTCAACACCACGGCCCGGTTCTTTACAGAGAAGGGTGAAGGAAGGTAATTGTCTGTATACACAATGAACAAATCGGAAGCCGGTCGATACCGCCATTGGAAGCGGGTATTGACATTCATATTCTTCAACTGGTTATTGTATTGAATAAAAGTAGTCAGGAATAACTTGTTCGTCATGGTCAGATCCACCCTGGGGCCCACCAGCCAGAGATCGGTTGTTTTCCAGGGGGAAGGCATACTGATGTGATTGTAATTGGTGCTAAGCGCGATATTGACAAATGGCTGAAAACGATAACCGAGCTCTACACTTACATTGGATCGGCTGCCATCAGCGTAGAAGCCGCCGAAACGGGTTGAAATACTATAGGTAAATCTTGATTGCGGCTTGGAGAAATATTCCAGCCCAAAGGCCTTCCAGTAATGACGGGTTCCTCTTGCCAGGGTATCTTTCCCTGAATTGGTTGGATCAAATGGATTCAGTAATTCCACATAATCTTCGGCTACCCACCCATCGAGCACAGCCTGGTTTCTGAAATTCACAAAGTAGATCAGGAAGTTCTCATGATCGGTCCGGCGCCAACGGGAATTGAAATAATAGGATGCGGATAGTTTGGGTCCATGGCTCACAACGGGTCCTTTCTTCGGGAAAAACAAGTAGGAAGCCAGCGGATTGATCCGTATGTAATCTTTGCGCGGCACGTAGCCCACTTCTGCATTATAGTTTTTGCCTACATATTCGTGTTGCCAGGACAATACCCATTTGCGGCTGGCGTATTGCAAGTTTGCCGCCTGTACCCAATCCTGTCCGGACACACCCGGACTAAAAGATTTCAAGGCCATGAGTTTTCCTGTCCACAAGTTGTTGGAAGAAGCCAGATTGTACTCAATGCCTGCATTTCTGTTGTAATTACTGAAAGCCTGCTTTCCTGAATCCGGGCCGTTATAATTTACAGACTGCTTATTGATAAAGATGAAGCCGAGATTTGACCGCGAAAATATTTTTCGCTGAAGGGCAACTACTGCGAAATTCTGGGCCGGCAATCCAACCGAATCAACAGCGCCCGTTTGCATATCCATGATGCCCAGGCGCCAGTTCTTGTTCAGTTTCCCGCTTAATCGCGCTCCTCCCCTGATGGGTGCATTCAATCCGATTCGCCGGGAGAAAAAAGGACGTATTGACGAATAACCGAAATTGGAGAAATGATCTCCGTTCTCCAGGAAAAACTGTCGTCTTTCCGGAAAGAATAATTCAAATCGATCGAGGTTGGTGATCTGACGATCCACTTCAACCTGTGAAAAATCCGGGTTAACTGTAAGGTCCAGGTTCAATGATGAGGTTAAAGCGATCTTCGCATCCATTCCAATATCCTTCCGGTATTCTGCCGATTTTTTTGTGTCGTAGTTTTTGCTTAGCCCTCCTAATACGTAAGGTATGACGGAGATATTTGAACCGGCTGATGGCGGAGGTTCGTCCCATACCAGGGTACCGGTATAAGCCAGTGAAGCGGTTGGGAATTGCCGTGGGATCGGGGTCCAGCTGGATTTTTCAGCCTTTGTTATATCGAGCCTGCTGAAATTGATGCCCCATTCGCGAATACCTGGTTTATAGCGAATCGTTTTAAACGGAATGGCTGCCTCGAAGATCCAATGATCGGGATAGTTTTTTACACTGGAGGTCCACTTATTGTCCCAACTTAGGTCAACTTTTCCTCCTTCATACATCATTCCATCCCATTGGGCTCCGGCGGCACTGGCACCAAAAGCAAAACCATTGGTAAGGTCTTCGAAAGGATCCATGAAAAGCAGAAAATTATCATTCTTCCCGAAAGTAAAATCTCTTTTTAGTGACTCGACCATATACCGTTGACCAGGCTCGTGATAACAAATCGCCAGCAGGTAAATATTTTCCTGGTCATAGGTCATTTTTACTTCGGTATTAACCCTGGCGTGGCTGGTATCCATGGGAAGTACCATAAAGAAGTTGGAAGCTGATTCTGCATTTTGCCAGGCGGCATCATTTTCACTGCCATCTACCAGCACCGATTCAGCCGTCTTTCGGATATGGATACGGTAATCCGCATTCTTTTTCTGGGCAAACGAAAAGATTACCGAAAGCAGCATGGACAGCAGCAGGGAGGGCTTTTTCAATTAGTTGGTTTTGGAAAACGCAATTTAAGCCAACTGCGGCGATTGTATAATCCGCTCATAACAAATGATCTGTTCAGTTTACAGGGATAGTTGCCTAGGAGGAAACACTCATGGCTTTCCCGCAAATAATCCTGCCCAAAAGACGATGACCGGATTATGCCAATGTTCCTAAAATATAATGGGTTATCAAACGTTATTAGGGGGTGATCAAGACCAATAAAATATGAAAAAACTGTACGTTTTCTCCACTGCTATTCTGCTTAGCCTCTCCTGCTTCAGTCAGTTAAAAGTCGGATTACTCGGCGGCCCGCACTGGTCGTCTGTTAATGAGTCTAACTCTATTCCTGGCTGGGATAGCACCACCAAACCTTTCTATTCCCGTAAATCCGGATTCAATATCGGTCTCCTGGCAGAATTGCCGGTCGGAAATTCGAAACGCTGGTTCGTTCATCCCGGTATTTTCTACACAAGCAAAGGAAGAAAATACGACCAGGTAACCAATCCCGACAACCAGGCTTCCACCGATACGTTCCGTTTCAACAGCACTTTCTCCATCAACTATATTGAGATACCGGTGAATCTGGCTTATAAAATTCCCCTCGGAACCAATAAGAATTTCATCCTGAGTGCAGGTCCCTATCTCAGTTTCTTCTTCAATGGCAAACTGACCAACGAACTCAGGGACACCACCAACAAATACACGAAAGAAACAGTAACCCTGGAAACAGGAGATGCTCCCAATAAATCGAAGACATTTGATTTCGGTGTGAATGCCAGGGCCGGATTTGAATTGAAAAATATCCTGATCACCGGTTACTATAGCCAGGGTTTATCTAACTTTTTTACGGCAGATTACGATGGTACATTTAAACACCAGGTCATGGGAATTTCGCTTGGCTTCTGGTTGAACAATAAACCAGCAGAGAAAAAACCCAAAGACAAGGATAAGGATGGCGTACCGGATGAGCAGGACGCCTGCCCGACTGTACCCGGTTCAGCGGCTACCCAGGGTTGCCCGGACAAAGATGGCGACGGCGTGGCAGACAAAACAGACAAATGCCCGGAAACACCGGGTCTGGCCAAATACCAGGGATGTCCTATTCCTGATACCGACAAGGACGGGGTAAATGATGAAGAAGATAAATGCCCCACAGTGCCCGGCCTCGCCAAATACCAGGGTTGCCCCATTCCTGATACCGATGGTGATGGAATAAATGATGAACAGGATTCTTGTCCCGATAAAGCAGGTCTCGCAGAATACAAAGGTTGTCCTATTCCCGACAGTGATGGCGATGGCCTGAATGATAAGGAAGATAAATGCCCGAATGAACCCGGAACTCGCGAAAACAACGGTTGTCCGGAGATCAAAAAGGAGATTGTAGAGAAAGTGAACTTCGCGGCCCGCAATATCTTCTTTGACCTGAATAGTGATAAGCTGCTGAGCAGATCTTTTGCAGCGCTCGATGAGGTGGCCGCAATCCTGAAAGAGAACCCGTCATTCAGATTGTCGGTAGAAGGTCATACCGATAATGTGGGTAAGGCATCTTACAACCTGGTGCTCTCGCAGAAAAGAGCCGATGCGGTGAAAGCCTACCTGGTTAAGAAAGGGGTGGCTGCAGAAAGGCTTAATTCGAAAGGATTTGGTCAGGATCAACCAGTTGGCGACAACAATACAGCCGAAGGCAAAGCCCAAAACCGACGGGTGGAGCTGAAATTGGCAAATGATTAGTCACATATAATAAACATTTCAGGGCCATTCATGTATTTAACAGACATGCATGGCCTTCTTTTTATATATTTGTTACCCTTTAAAACCGCCCATCAACTTTCCTGTTAATGAATAACTAAAAGACTGTCATTAATTCAATCACGCAACGATAATTGGAATTACCTGCATCTTATCATAAAACTAGTTAACACATGAGGAATCTATTTCTGGCCTCTTTCTGTTTGTTTGCCTCTTCCGTCCTGATGAATACAGCCACCGCGCAGACCGGTGTAAAAGGTAAAAGTGGAGGAACGCCCCAGGGCTGGCATTTAATGGACAGGGAAAAAGATGGTCCTTACGGAATCAGTCTCGATAAAGCATACGAATTTCTTCAATCCAAAAAACTCAAGAGCAAAACCGTGCTGGTAGCGGTAATTGATTCCGGCATTGATACGCTTCATGAGGATTTGAAAAATGTATTGTGGAGAAATCCGGGCGAAATTCCAGGCAATGGTATCGACGATGACCACAACGGATACGTTGATGATATTTATGGCTGGAATTTCCTGGGGAATAAGGATGGCCGAAATGTAGAAAAAGATTCCTACGAAGGTGCCCGTGTGTACTTTAACCTCAAATCAAAATATGAGGGACAGAACATCGATACAACCAAACTTTCCAAAGACGATCTGTACGAATACAAGATGTGGCTGAAATCAAAATCGGCTATTGAAGGAGGTGGTAACGAAGAAGCCGTTGACCTCGTTGAGCTCTTCCAGGCATTAAAAATTGCCAAACGCCAGGATAGTATACTGCGCAAAGGCATGGCCAAAGACGAATTTACCGGCAACGACCTTGAGAAATTTGAACCTGGCAACGCTGCGGAACGAGTAGCCAAAAATTATCTTCTTTCTCTCATGAAGGCCAACAACATGATGGATATTTCCAATAAGGAGTTTATGGAAGGATTTGAAGGCTTCGCTAAAATGGAGGAAGAAAAAGCTGCCAGGAAAGAAAAAGCTCCTGTCCCCTATCGCGCCCAGGTTGTGGGAGACAACGAAAATGATATCAACGATCGCAATTACGGAAACAACAATGTAATGGTGAGCCTGGATGCATCCGAACATGGCACACACGTATCCGGAATCATTGCAGCCTCTCGCAAGAATGGCAAGGGAATGGATGGAATCGCCGACAATGTAAAAATCATGATGCTGAGAGCCGTGCCCGATGGAGATGAGCACGATAAAGATATTGCGCTGGCCATTCGCTATGCCGTTGACAATGGAGCGAAAGTGATCAATATGAGCTTCGGTAAAAGTTTCTCACCCGGCAAAAAATGGATAGACGAAGCCGTGGAATATGCCAATTCCAAAGGAGTGTTACTGGTTCATGCTGCAGGCAATGATCATGTCAATATCGATAGCAGTGACAATTTCCCGAACAATATTTTGCTGAACACCGCCAAAAGAGCCCCTAACTGGATAACAGTAGGTGCAAGCTCCAGCGGCGAAAGAACGGAAAAGCTGCCCGCTTACTTCTCCAACTACGGTAAAGAGCAGGTAGATGTTTTCGCGCCCGGAACAAGCATCTATTCAACTTTCCCGGGTGGTAATGTGTACAGAAGCCTGGATGGAACCAGCATGGCCTCGCCGGTAGTAGCCGGAACAGCGGCTTTGTTGCTTTCCTACTTCCCCTACCTGACCCCCGAACAGATCAAGCAATGTATCGAACAGTCGGCCCAGAAGCCTTCCTTTAAGGTCAGAAACCCTGGAACGGATGAACTGGTGGAGTTGTCCGACATTTCCAAAACCGGGGGCATCATCAACGTTTATGAAGCAGCCAAACTGGCCGCTCAAATGGAGCCTACTAACAATCAGAACGAAAAGAATCGCAAACCCAAACCCGTTTTGGAAAACAAAAAGGGATAATCAGCTAATATTAAATTTGCCGTTCGGGGATTACCCGGACGGCTTTTTTATTTTATTTTGTCAAAATTTCATTTATGATAGTAAGATCGGAAACTAAGGCCCCCGGCCATTTTCAGAATTATGTGAACAAAGCGAAAGAGGAAGATCTGATCAGGGCAATCGGTCAGAACACCAAAAGATTCAAAAAATTCCTGAAGGATATTCCCCGCAAGAAAATAGATTTCGCTTATGCGGAAGGGAAATGGACCATCAAACAACTTCTTCAACATATCATCGATGCGGAGCGTGTATTTGTTTTACGAGCACTCTGGTTTGCCCGTAAAGACGCTTCTGCGCAACCGGGATTCGACGAAAACGTCTGGGGCGCATCCATGGATGTCTCTTCGCGCAAATGGAAAGAAATGGTAGCGGAATTTTCAGACCTTCGGGCTTCTACAGAAAAATTCTTCGCTTCTCTCTCCGAAGAAGAGTTACTGAGAGAAGGCATTTCCAATACCAGCCCGATTACCCCGGCAGCCCTGGGCTTCGTAGTGGCCGGCCATATTGAACACCATATGGACATCATTAAAGAAAGATACCTGGGGAAGAAAGGGAGCGGGAGCGGGAGCGGGAGCGAAAGTGAGAGCGGGAGCGGTCGTAAATCGAAACAGAAAGGAAAAGAACGAATAAAAGAATTAAAGGCGATCAAGAGAAAAGAAAAGGAACTGACGATGTGAGAATGGAAAGAGAAAGGGAAAGGGAAACAGAAAGGGAAAGAGAAACAGAAAAAGAAAGGGATGTGGATGCTTGCCGGAGTAAATGCGGCTCGCTTAGGCGAGTCCTCCCGATCGCCAAAGGGGAATTGGGAAAGGGTCCGACCACGGCGATCGGGATAAGACTCGCCTGAGGAAGAAGGGAAAGGGAAACAGAAAGAGAAACGCTGAACATGAAACGCTGAACGAAAAACGATAAACGCACTCGGCGTTCCTCGGGTGCGGGGAGAAGTTGGAGAGCGAGAGCGGGGGCGGAAAGAGAAACAGAAACGGAAAGAGAAAGAGAAAGAAAAACGGAAACAGAAAAAGAAGATGAATTAAGCGGTAGCTGCAGTTAATTCGTGTAATTCGCGTAATTCGAATTATCTATAATAGGCCTGTATGTATTGCGTAAACAATTCATACAGGTTTTTTAATTCCGGTTCGTTGGCCAGTAAATGAAGATGGGATTCTATGGTTGCCTGATCTCTCCTGATCGCTGGTCCGGTTTGGGTGTCTTTGGGCGACTGTAAAAACAGCCTGTTTGATGTTTGTTGTATCAACGGAAGGAGCATGCGAAAGTCTACATGATGTTGCCGGCAATAATCCTCCGACCGTGCATACAGATAATTCGGGAAATTATTGACAAGTATGGCACCCAGGTGCAAATGTCTGCGTTGATCATCATTGGCCAGCTGTACCTGGTCCGAGAGGGTTCTGGCAAAATCAATCAGCAGCGTTTGATCCTCGCTGGTATTCCCATCCACCAATAACGGAATCATTGGTAGTTCGGTGGCTTCCTTCCGTAAACTCTGCAATGGGTAAAGGACTCCATAATTCCTGCAGGAATTTTTCAAAACATTTATCGGCACAGATCCGGCCGTGTGCACCAGCAGCCCTTTCTTCAAAGAAACAGATGCCGCTACTTCCGGCAGGGACTGATCGGCAATAGCCAGGATATATAGTTCGGCTTCGGGAAGTGACGCCGGATCGAACAATCCTGCCCGGGCATTGAGTATTTCTGCCAGTGCGGAGGTTCTCTCCCACTCTCTTCCTAAGACCCAAACTATATCATGTCCCTTTTGTCCGATGAGTCGCCCCAATACATGGGCTGTATTTCCGGTGCCAATGATTACAACTCGCATACGTATTTTTGTTCTATGAAATTCGCCCAAAAGTTAGCAGTAAATTATATAAGAGCAAAGTTGAACCTGATCGCGGTGGTGTCAAAAAAACGTGCGGCCAAAAAAGCCTTTGATATTTTTTGCACGCCTTTCCGGAAATCGGGTAAAAAAACGCCGGCTGTATTTCACAAAGCAGAAAAGTTGTCTTTTCAAATAGACGGGCTAACGATCAAAGGCTATCGTTTCAATCATCCGGCTCCACAAAAACTGATGATCATTCATGGTTTTGAATCATCTGTCAGGAACTTCGACCGATACATCCATCCATTCATAAAAAAAGGATATGAGATACTGGCATTTGATGGTCCTGCACATGGAAAATCGGATGGGAAAAGAATCACATTACCCCTGTATGTTGCCACATTGAAAAAAGCCGTTGAACTTTTTGGCCCTGTTCATCGCTTTATGGCTCATTCTTTTGGAGGGCTGGCCCTCGCTCACCTGTTAGAGACTTTACCAGATCAACAGGATATTAAAGCTGTCCTGATTGCGCCCGCTACTGAAACAACAACGGCCATCGATTCTTTTTTCCGTTTCCTGGATCTGAACGAGGAGGTCAGGGTTGAGTTCGATCGATACATCCTGAAAAAAGGGGGTGTTTCCCCTTCTCACCTGTCTGTGAGAAGAGCCCTGCACCAGGTGACGGCACCAATCCTCTGGATTCACGATGAGGACGACGAACTGACGCCACTGTCGGATGCATTGAAAGTAAAAGAAGACGGGCATCCAAACGTGGAATTCGAAATCACCAAAGGCCTTGGACATCGGCGGATTTACAGGGAAAACCGGATCGTGAAAAGAATAATCGATTTTCTGTAAGGCCACTAAAATATCTGAACAGTCAAAGACAAAATCACCCCAAGTACCTATCTTAGCGCAAAGCGATTGGCATGCAGATTATTCAACAGGTACTATTCGCGTTCGTAACCGTTTTTTCCATCTGGTTTTTTACCAAAAAAGTAAAAGAGATCAGGCGAAACATTCTGTTGGGAAAGGACGAAGATTTTTCCGATCATAAGAATGAAAGATGGAAAAATCTCCTGTTACTGGCTTTCGGGCAAAAGAAAATGTTTCGCAAGCCATTGGTGGCACTGATGCACTTTGTCATCTATGCCGGCTTTATCATCATCAATATTGAGGTACTTGAAATAGTGCTGGATGGAATACTGGGTACCCATCGTCTCTTTTTACCCCTGTTGGGATCATTTTATTCCTTTCTCATCAATTCATTTGAATTACTGGCGCTGGGCGTTCTGTTGGCCTGCGTCGTTTTCCTGGTTCGGAGAAATTTGCTCAAACTCAAAAGATTCATGAGCCATGACCTTGATGGCTGGCCACGCAGCGATGCGAACAACATCCTGATCACTGAAATTGTACTGATGACGTTATTCCTGCTGATGAATGCCACCGATCAGGCCCTGCAGGCAAAGCAGGCAGCGGGTTATCATGAAACAGGCTCTTTTGTGATCTCCGGACTGGTTGCGCCCTCGTTACAGGGTCTTTCCGAATCAACCCTGCTGATCATTGAAAGATCCTGCTGGTGGCTTCATATCCTTGGCATATTCGCGTTCCTGAACTATCTCCCCTGGTCAAAACACCTGCATATACTGCTGGCATTCCCCAATGCGTATTACGCCCGGTTGAGTTCACCGGGAAAAATGCACAATATGCCGGCTATTCAAAACGAAGTACTGTATGCCATGCAACCTGAACTGGCACCTGCAGAAGCACAGGCGCCCGCCAGTTTCGGGGCAAAGGATGTAATGGATCTCAGCTGGCGCAACCTGCTCGATGCCTACAGTTGTACGGAATGCGGGCGATGCACGGCCGCCTGCCCCGCAAATCTGACGGGTAAACTGCTTTCTCCCCGAAAAATTATGATGGATACCCGCGACCGGCTGGAAGAAGTGGGTCGGCAGATCAATAAAAACGGGCAATTTGAAAGCGATGGAAAAACGCTGCTGCATAATTATATCACCGTTGAAGAATTGAGAGCCTGCACAACCTGTAACGCCTGCGTACAGGAATGCCCGGTGGCCATTTCTCCGCTGGAGATCATCCTTGAATTGCGTCGATCACTGGTCATGGAGGAAAGCAATGCTCCGCAGGAATGGAACAGCATGTTTAGCAATGTCGAAAATAATTTCGCCCCCTGGAAGTTTTCACCAGACGAAAGGGACGCCTGGACAAGATAGGGCAGCAAAGGCATCAACAAAAAAGTCACTCCGAACAGAGTGACTTTTTTTATTGGAATACTATCTCTCTCCAAATTATTGCAGGAATATCGGGTAGTCAACATTCAGAATGGTTACTACCGCATTGGCATCACAACCTGTACCGCCATAGTTCAGGGTTACATCGGGTAATCTCTCCTGTGAAAGAGTGATTGACCCGCTTTCGAACCAGCGACAGTTCATTTTGCGAACCAGTTCCTGGTTAATCGTAAGACTATATGAATTGCCTGATACATTGGTGCCATGAGCTTCACCGGTAATACCGTAAACATCGTCGAGAATGTTCAGAGGAGTGAGGATGCCGGCTTTCCATTCGCGATAGCGAGTGCTGATCCACGTAAATGTTCCTCCGTTATTGGGCTTTTGAATTTGTCCGTCCACTTCTACCTTATACACCAGGTTGCCTGCCTGATTGGTTCCCTGGTTAGTGACTTTTTTGGTACCGGTAATCTTGTGCTCATTGACGTAGTAATTATCAAAACTGATGTTTACTACCGTACCGGCGTCGCGATACCTGCCTGTATAAGATGCCATGATTTTGCCCCGGCGAAGTCGCTGATCGAGGCACAAACAATTGCTGGTTCCAAAATCGATCGTAATGACATGTGGATTGCTCACAGTGTCAACGGTAACCGTTACACAATTAGATCCCAGGATACCCAGGTCACCGCCCGGAGAAGAGGTTCCGGCTGCTCCAAAAGTAACAGAACCGGACACAGATGCCTGGTCTACCAGGGTGGTCACGTCATTGAACTGGGCTTCCGCAAAAGCGTTGTTCTCAGCTGTATCAAGACCTCCCGTACGGTCTCCATCATTTTTTTTACAGGAAACAAAGAATAAAGACCCTGCAAATACTAGCAGGTAAGCATTGGATTTTAAGCTGTTACGATTCATAAAGGGTATTTATTAAAAGACCGGAAACCGGTCTTCTAATAAACGAATTCAACAGAAAATTGGTGTGTCCGGGGAAGCCCTTTTTGGTGTATAAATTGTTAAGCACCAGCCTTGTCATCGGCGCTGGGTCCATAAAGTCCCGGAACGGGAACATCAAGCAGGCGTAAATATACAGACAACTGCCCGCGATGATGGATCAGATGATTGAGGGCATAACCCCTGATCGCCACTTTCTTCGGCATGGTGCCAAACAGGACATCTCCCCGACGAATCGTCCAGGGTTTCGAAAGTTCGTCATCGTTGGACTTCTCCAGATCGGCCAAAACTTTCTGATAGTGTTCGTCGTGAATAGCCAGCAGTTCTTTTGTATCTGCGGCAGTATGAGAAGTGAATCCTTTTACGGCGAAATCGAATTCATCAGACTGAAGGATCTCGTGTGCCCAGCGTAGATTCTCTGCAATATGGGTGGCGAGGCGACCGAGGGACATAGACTTTTCATGTGGACGCCAATCTTTTTTATCCAGGGGAACCCTTTCGAGTATCTTACGGGTGAGTGCGGCTTCGTGTTTTATTTCACCAATGAACGAACTGGTAACAGACATAAAAGATAAATTTTGACAAAGATGGTATCTTTTTCCATTACTCAGTTTACCTGTTCGAGCTTTTCAGAGGCGCTTTTCGTAAAGAGTATTTTGAAAAATTGAATCAGGGCAGTAGCAGCAAATATGCCTCCGATTATCCAGTTAATGATATTCTGGTTTTTATTGAGGGCTCCTACCAATAATTGTCCGCCAAAAATAAATATCGAGTTCCCCGCGAAAGTACCGATTCCAATACCCCCAATATAGGCATTGTACTGGCTGTTTTGAGGCTCCAGAATTTTCTTGGTAAACAAAACCGTACTCCAGCCGAACCAGAAAGGAATCTGCATCGGGTTTACCGCACTCATCATCAGTCCGAGCTCAAAACGTGGCAAGGTATTGGACAAAATCTGGTTTTTGTGATGAGACGGACTGAGTGCTGCAATAAAACTGGAAACCGCCAGGGCTACAATGATAGCCAGTGTAATCCACTCCAGCCAGCGAAAGAGTTTTTTCTGTTTACGAACCCAGTTCATACCCACCAGCGAAATCCTCACATAAATGATCTCCACCAGGAGGGCGCCGAGCGAAAAATACAAAGCCTGCGTAACACCATCTGAAACCGAAATCTGCATGGCAGCTACATTCAGCGTGCCCAGGGGTATTGTACCCAGGAAGCTGATCAGCATACCGGTAAAGAATATCCGAATTAGTTTCATGCAGTGATCATTTGTAACTTAAGCTGGCATCGTAGCGAGTTTGCGGCTCCACTCCTTGTCTTCTCTAAACATTTCAATACCTTCTTTCAAAGTAAGATACCGATGGCCTCTCCGATGGTTCAGTCTGCTGACTTTCCACAAAATAAACCAATGGCGGATAATTTCTTTCCAGGCGAAAAAAATCGAGTGACGTGGGTCATATATGTGAGTGGGCTCCGCTCCGGCGCCATTGACTTCAATTATTGCCAGGTTCTTTCCCGCTCTCAGGTCTTCCCAGTTGTCGTATCGGATATCCAGGCGGCCGTAATAAAACTCTGGTATCTGCTGGCATATCCGGTCAAAGGAGTCGGTAAGTGTCTGGTCAATTTTATCTGAATCATCCAGAAAAAGCGCTCCCCGGGCATGATTGCCGTAAGGAGAAACAATGAACTTCTCTCCATTGGGCAGTACCTGGTTCAGTCCTTCCCGATGGATAGATTCCAATGCCGGCAGATACATCAGGCCTCTTTTGCTCCTCTGCAGTAACTGGTGAATGGTATGTTGTCCGTCGCCTGTTACCGAAAGGAACTCTTTTTTTACAATGCCGGTGATCCTCCCTTTTGTTTCTCCCGGCAGGCGATGATAAAATATACCGACCTCGTTTTTATAGGCAACAAATTCCTGGATATGAAAATCCATGGTAGAAGACTGTACATAATTTCGAACATCGGCTTCGTTCCGCAGGGCTTTGACGCCTCGTCCGCGGCCACCCACATCGGGTTTACCGATCAATGGAAACAGCAGACCTTTTTCATTAAGTTCTTTCACGACCATATCTGCATTGGAGGGCAGGGCAAAAAATACAGTCCGGGGATGAAGGGATGCCGGTATCAGAGGGGCGATGTCTTTCTTCGATTCATTTAGAAAACCTCCATTCCTGATCCGGGGATTGGCAGCCGAAAAGAAAAAAAACGACCGGGCCCTGAGCGCCAGTAAAAAATAAACCGGGTAGATCAGGCCGTATACAGCCGCAAAACTCCAGTATTCCCAGTTGAACAACCTGATAAAAAAAGGACGATAAAATATACGCTGGATACCATTCATGATTGAGTCAGTACCGGTTTTTCGATAACAAATTTTTCCTGGTACAACTGACTATTACGGAGATCCAGGTATTGCATGCGTGCTTCTGAGGAACGAATGGATACAGAGGTAACACTTACTGTATATACCACGCCATTTCTGTTCATGCGAAGATCATTGTGATCATCACCGTCGCCGGTGAATTGATGAAAGTGAAGGATATCATCCTGACTGGGTTCCTGTTTTTTGCTCATCCAGGCATCGAACCAGCCTTTTCTTTTCAGAATGGTCTGCTCATCATATAATGTTGCAGATGACCAGATATGAGGCTTTGATTCGTCGAGATGCAACTGACATTTCTCTGAACCGTCCCACCGGCATTCAAACAATTCCTGGTGATCCCAGATAACCGCTGTGAAAGGTTCTATGTTGTGCAGATTAATAGAGAGAAATGCCTGTGAAGGATGTGTGGCTTCCAGCATATCCAGCAATACCAGTCCACGGCTTTTTCTGTAAGGCGGCTTTGGTTGATGTGCCACGAACGCACCGTTCAGAAAAACAATGGCATTCCCATTTTCATGAAGGGCAATCCAGGTACCACCTGCATCCGCGTCGCGTGGAAAAAACATATTTCCACCATCAAATTCATATTTCTTCGGCGGCAATGCGTCTTTCCTCCAACTTTTTTCATCCCTGTTGGAAGTTAGAAAAATGCCCTCTTTTCCGGGTACATAAGTTACTGTGCACATTGCTTTTTATACTTAACAGTAGAACTGGCTACACCAAAATCTTCGGGTAGTTTTATCGCTGACACTTCATTTACTCCTACGCGAATCAGTGCCATGTGATGAATAGTGTGTTCGAGGTTATAGGCTATTTCCCGATAGAAGTTAGTGGAAATCCGGATTGCGTCGGAAGAACTATCGCTGTAAGTCGCCTCAAGGATCAGCGCCTTATCCGGTTTATTCAGGTTAGTGTAGATCTGTTGAAGTAAATCTTTTGCCAGCTCTTTGTTGGTTTCAATCATTACATCACGTTTTCTCTTCTCATAGTTCACCACGCCTCCATCATATCCATTTTCCAAACATTGAAAAAGTTCGATGATGTGGCGAATGTGCTGGCCAATAGTATTATTGGACAAAGTCTGACAGGGCTGAACATATTCGGCCTGCGACAAATCATTCATAGAGAGCGAGAGCTGGGTAAAAACGGTATTGACGGCTTCCTGTAACTGCATTTCAAGCGTTTATACTGCAAAATAATATTATTTTTCAATTAACAACCGGATAACAGCGAGTATTAGTCACGAAAATTCCATAGCTGGCAACAGCCCCGGAAATTACAATCTGGGTGCGAATACACTCAACTGAACGGTCAGGTTATCCGACATGGTAAAACTGCTGCCTCCTACCCCGAAATCCCGGCGGTTTATCTTAAACTCACCGGCAAACAGGAACCCGTTTCCCTGGGGCGTGGCCGTAAACGGAAAACTGATTTCCCGGGTCACTTTTTTGATGGTTAACAGACCGGTTACGGTATAACTACCGGATCGGCCGGCGTTGACCTTTGTAGATACGAAATGAATTCTTGGATAGTTTTTAACGTCGAAATACTCTTCTTTCTTCAAATGGTCATCCCTGAGATCAATGCCCGTATTGATAGAGTTTACATCGATGCTGGCCTCAATACTCGCAGCGCCCGGATTAGCAGGATCAAATGCAATTTTTCCCTGCAGTCCGGTGAAAGAACCTCCTACAGTTACACCGAGATTCTTGATCTTGAATTTTACGGATGATCCGTTGTCGGCAGGTACCCATACCGGCGCCTGCCAGGTGAAGGACAAAACAAAAAAGACCAATACACTTCTCATCATATTCTAAAATTATCCGATTTTATCATGTGTACTACTGTTTCACCAGCATGGCAGCTCCAAATAAATGGTTAAATTGTTCGCAATGGATCAATGCAAATGGGTATTCCATAAAATCAGGATTACCGGGTATATCATAAACCTGGTCTCCGTTTAAGGCTTTCAATGATCCAAGTCGCATAAAATTGAGCGGCAATCTTTCCTTTGACAAATAAACCTTCAGATCGGGGCCACTGCTAACCGAAAACCCTTCCAGTCTTAATTGCCATTTGCCTGCTGTCAAGACGATCTTCGCAGTACCCCTGGTTGTCCCATAAGGCCCATTTTCAAAATTTCCCGCATATCGAACGCTGGATATCGTGGTATCAATAGGAGGCGGCGGATTATCAATGGTGTCGGCAGTATCGTTGCTTTTACTACAGGAAGAAATCCCGATTGCCAGCATAGCCAGCAGGAAAAGAATATTGATTTTTTTCATCTTGGTGATTATTCAGGATTAATGGAAAAAATAGGAAACCCCTATACCAGCATTGTTTACTTTATTTCGAAACAGATCGTTCTTTTTACCATCTGAAAAGGTCTGTTCTACAGTTTGTGCAGTATATTCTACAAACAGGAACTGATAAATGGCTCTCACACTCCATTTGTGGTTAATCCGATATCTGACATAAAACTCAGAATTCAATGAACCTTTATCATGATCTCCCGTCAACAACAGGTTAAAAGTGCTGGGCTTGGAGGCCGGATCCGTTTTGGTGATCCCCTGGCTGGTAAAGACGGAACTGGATTTGCGTCCAAAACTGACGCCGATCAGGTCAATATTAAATCCCGCATACCATTTGTCATTGAAATGATAGCCCAGGTTAACGAGTGCGTTGATGGAATGAACAAGGGGTCTTTGCACAGCAAGCGTGTCGAAGTTTTCTTCCCGCTGCCCGGCAAAAAATATGAAGAAGGGCACCGTAAAAGAACGGGTGTATTTCGCAGGCCCCGCAGAGATAAAGTCTTTCTTGGTTCCGAAATAGCTGGTCCATCTTCCACCAATACCTATTTCGAATTTCTTCTTCGATCCCAATTGCCAGTTATAAACATACGAGGCTGCACCACTACCCTGTGAAGAACCAACCGTTCCGGCCAGGTCTACGTAGGAATTGGTTTTTTGAGCCTTCAATACCTGCATAGCGGATAGCATCAGCAATACCGCCAGTCCGATTTTTTTCATCCTTGTTTGGTTTTATTAAGTTTCACCAGGTCGAATACCTGCTGTCGAAATGCCAGCGCCAGGATGAAGCAACACACAAAGGCTATTACTGCTTCCAAAAAAAGACCATAATCTCCGTCAAATTTGATTGACAATACGGTCAGGTGAAAGAAAATAGCCCCTGCCATGAGGCCTGCTCCCAGCGCGGCGCCTATTCCCGTGGTACGGGGATATAAAATCAATAGAGAGGCAATCAGTTCCATCACCCCTGTTCCAATTCGTCCCCAGGGTTCCATATTCAGTTGTGTAAACAGCCGTACAGACTGCTCATGACCGGTAAATTTGAAATAAAGGGTGGAAAGCATGATTACAGTAGCAATGATTCTAAGTACCCACCAGGTAATAGTCGACAGTTTCATGATTTGATGATTGGTTTGATAAACGATTATTTGAAAATTTTCGACCAATTAACATCCGCGTTCTTCTTCAGGTTCGTTTCGTCTTTATTCCATTCCGGCAGCGTATTGTTAAAAAGCTTATTATAGAAAAGGTAGAGCTTGCCATTTACAATCTTGAATGTTTTGGGATCGATGCTCACCTTCTCCCCTTTTGCTCCCATGGCATAGGCACACCAGCCACCATATTCAGGTTCATATTTAGTCGGGTTCTTTTTGAATTCCTCCTTGTTGGCTACACTGGAAAAATAATACAACACTCCCTGGTGAATAACGGCCAGGTCTTTTGACCCCTTTACCGCTTTGTTCTGTAAAAAGTAAGCTACCGGATCATATCCCTGGATAGCTACCCCGGATTCCAGATTAAAAGAGGATTTTCTCCTGGCACTTTGGTCCTGAGCTTTCACTGAAAGAACGCCCAATGCGAACACTACAAACATCATTACATACTTTTTCATACACTTCTTTTGTTTATATACGTAAAAAAAATCGTTTTGTATGTCTGGCAGAAGCCTTCTGTTCAACATACCCTGCAAAGAAAGTGCAGGTGCGGCGAATTGATTGTCAGATGTGTTACATTCATTAAGTTAATTTACAACAGTACTCGCGGTCTGTGCCCGATAAATACCTGCCGCAGTTTTGTTCCTGTTTGCTTCCATTTCTTACACTGTTGATTATTTTTTCGATTCCATTGTCTATCATTGCACTATAATCTCACCGGTAGGCAGACCGCTTGTACGGTGAAATTGTTTCCCATTATTTTTCAAAAGTTTTTCTATGCAGGTACCTTCCATGGCCGAGATGATGGCTTCAGGCGAACAACCGGAAATTCTATTTTGGGTAGGATGTGCGGGTAGTTTTGATCAGCGTGCCCAGAAGATAACAAGGGCATTCGCTTCCATTCTTCAGAAAGCCGGTATCAAATTCGCCATATTAGGAAAGGAAGAAATGTGTACAGGGGATCCTGTCCGAAGAGCTGGTAATGAGTTTATGTTCCAGATGATGGCTTACCAGAATATTCAAATCCTCAACAATTATGGCATTAAGAAAATTGTAACGACCTGCCCGCATTGCTTCAATACCCTCAAAAATGAGTATCGTGAACTGGGGGGAGAGTATGAGGTGATTCATCACACCACCTTATTACAGCAATTGATCGATGAAGGTAAGGTGCGGTTGAAAGAGGGTGGTTTGTTTAAAGGGAAAAAGATCACTTTTCACGATAGCTGCTACCTGGGCAGGGCAAACAATATTTATGAGGCTCCCCGTAAAGTGATTGAATTGCTCGATGCCGAACTGGTGGAAATGAAACGTTGCCGAAGCAACGGCTTGTGTTGTGGCGCAGGCGGCGCGCAAATGTTCAAGGAAGAAGAGAAAGGTACCACAAGAGTGAATTGGGAAAGAACAGAGGAAGCCTTGTCTACACAAGCCACGTTTATTGCATCTGCCTGTCCATTCTGCAATACCATGCTAACCGATGGAGTAAAGACAAAGGAAAAAGAGGAAACGGTAAAAGTGGTGGATATTGCCGAACTGGTGGCCCAGTCGCTGGAAGATTGAAGAGCCGGTTCATTTCGGATGCTTGCTGGCGAAAGACTGATTGAGGGCTTCCACCAGTCGAACAGCTTCTCCGAGTTTACCTTTGGGAATAGGAATATGAATTTCCTCACTGTTCGTTCCACTCCTGGTATTCCAGCAATAGTCTATTTTTAGAATTTTGGGATCGGGTTCTTCCAAAATTTCACATCCGGTGGCCCATCTGCGGTCGCTTACAAAAATCGTCAGGCGGTTATTCATTAAAACAGAGCAGGTACTAATGATAATTTCATAGTGTCCGGCAATGGGTTTGCCCATAACAGACATGGTGAGTTGATAACTGATAAGGCTGTAAATGACTGCCACTCCTCCGCCCACGATAAGCGATACACCCCATCCGGCATTTTTAAGGAGATGTATGAACACGGCAGAGCCGACCGCCAATCCGATTCCCACCAGGATCGTATTCATTTTTCTTTCCCGGGTCTCCCAACGAACAAACTGCTTCCATTCATCTGCCGTCGGGCTCCAGTTCACAAGTACCAGCGGCCTTTCGGCGTTCGATACAGGTACTATCGCTTCCTGCAATGTTGCCGACAAACTTGCTATTCCCTTTTTCAAATGAATGGTTTCCCTGCTACTGTTTTCAACCTTTAGCCTTCTTTGTCGGAAAGAACGGACAGCGGCATAGACGAATAATAAATCCATCAAAAAGAGAAAAATTCCAGCCATCCATACCCGTTCCGGATAAGTGCCAATCAGGCCAATCGCCAAAGGCAGAACAAGGCCTGCAACGACCAGCAGGAGTACACCCGTAATGATCGATCCGGTCTGACTGGCCTTTGGGTCCATGGTGAGGGTTTGATACAAGTTTAAAAAGTTGAAAGCCTTCCGGCAATACCCTACAGCCGGTATTTATTGAATAGCGTACTTTTGTGCCATGAATTGGAATTTTCAACAGTTGTTACCCGCCGACTTTGCACCGGATTCCAGGGTATGGATCTATCAGTCGAGCAGAATTTTTTCCATGGGAGAAGCGCTACAGGTGGAAGAAATCCTGCAGCATTTTGTTGAGAACTGGAACTCACATGGCACCCCGGTAAAAGGATATGGCAATCTGTTTTTCGGTCAGTTTATCGTACTCATGGCAGACGAAAACGCGACGGGCGTAAGCGGATGCAGTACGGACAGCTCTGTAAGAATGATCAAGGAAATCGAAAAAGTATTTGGTGTGGCGTTATTTGACAGGCAGTCGCTGGCTTTCCTGGTGAAAGATAAAATACAGTTGATTCCGCTGGCACAGTTGCAATATGCATTCGACAACCAATACATCAACGAGGATACCATCTATTTCAATAACCTGGCTGCAACAAAAGGTCAACTGGAAACCGGTTGGATGGTACCGGTAAAAAACAGCTGGCTCGCTGCCCGCATTAAGAAACCCGCGTAATTTACCAATCAGCCTTTCGACGGCAGCAATGCTTTCAATTTGTTGCGTTCTTCCAGTTCTTTCGCCGTGGGCTTTTTCGGAACAGGTATGAAATTCCAGGTCAGGGTAAGCCGGTAGTTCCTGGTTTGCGTATAACTGTAGGATTCGTGTTCAAAATTGGGCCCCAAAGTGAAGGTTCTGTTTTCCTGCTGGCGAATGGGGTCTATGATATTAACGGTAACAATGAACCTCTTTTGAAACAGCTTTCTTTGCAGTCCGAAATTCATGCTGGTATTCCATCTCACATATCCCTGGGGATTGGCAAAACGATTAAAGGTCATACTCGAATTAAAATTCCAAACATCTTTTGGCGCATAGTTCGCGTTGATATTGGAGTTAAACGACCCGCCGTTCTGGTATTTAAAAGTTGTTCTGTCCTTCAAACTGTACCGGTTAAAGGTATAGCTCATGCTAAAATTAAGACGTACCGTTTTAGAAAACCGGTAACCATTCCAGGTGCTGATTTCATACTCAAGCCGGTCATCAATATTCTGCCAGGTAGTAAAGGTTTTGCCATCGGGCTGCAAGGTTCTGATCTGCGTATAAACATCCTGCACTATGTTATATCCGAGGCCGAGATTCAGGTAGTACTTATCCGCATTTCTTCCCAGTAAAAAATCGAAATTATGAGAGGTGGAAGGAAGTAATTCAATGTTGCCGAAACGAAGATTATATGGATCGGCATAGTCAATGACCGGATTGAGTTCGCCAATACCTGGTCTTCGAATGGTTCTTCGGTAAGAAAGCGTCAGGTTGGCAACTCCCTCCCATTGTTTGTTGAAATTGAAAAAAGGCAGAAAAGTCCAGTAACTATTGGTGGATTCCTGCTTTTGCTGATACAGATCAAACCTCACAGCTGTTTCTTCCACGTTAAATCCGGTAGAAACACTGCTGCTCTTTCCTAACATCTGTCTGCCCGAAAGCCTGAGATTACGGATCACCTGGGTAAATCGGAAATCATTACTGAGCAGGTCGCTTTTAAGGAAGATATTCTCGGGTTTCTTCAGGTATTGCGAAAGCAGTTCCACATCACTGATATTCTGATTCAGGTAAGCCCCGGTGGAAACAGAAGTGGTTTTGTTATCAAACAATTTGTCGTAGGCGAGCCGCAAATTGTAACCGCGATTCCTGCTGTCATTGAATTGCTGCTGGGTGGAATCGGTTCCATTGGAAGAATAATCAGGATTGAGGTATTCCTGGAAAAAATACCGGTCATTCTGATTGTCGGAAAAATAGCCATTGGAAAAAAAACGCAGGGTTTCACCCGGCTTTTTCCCTCTGTGTGTGTACGTGAAACTCATCGAAGGGTTTTTGCTCGATCCTTCGGCGCGAATGTTTCGTTGACTCAATCGGTAAACCT
Organism: Chitinophagaceae bacterium; assembly: GCA_044226045.1. Taxonomy (GTDB): domain Bacteria; phylum Bacteroidota; class Bacteroidia; order Chitinophagales; family Chitinophagaceae; genus Endoryza. Next base: position 11,864 of record JBGAHR010000005.1, on the reverse strand, counting down.
GTTGATGCTGATCCAGGTTGATGAACTCCGCATCGCTGTTGTTGTCAAAATTATTCTGATTATAGTTAAAGGTGGTGTTGATTGAATTTCTTTCATTGATATCATAGTCGAGATTGATCCTGGCATTGGGCCGCTGATTTTCGTTATGATATTGGCTGGTGGTATTAAAATAGTTTACGGAATCGATATAGATGTTCTTTCTTTTGGAATACCCATTTCCTTCGAAAACATTATATCCCCTTCCCACATTGATGTTTAGTGAAAATCCCTTTTTTCGAAGGTTGAAATTTCCATTTATGCCATACTCTCCCCGGGTACCGGCATACAGGCTGATCCTGCCGGTTTTACCGACTTTACCCTTTTTGGTAACGATATTGATCACTCCACCCGGTTCATTGGCATATTGCGGAGGAGGATTGGTCATTACTTCAATTCTTTCGATCATGCTGCCGGGCATCGATTCCAGAAAATCCTGCAGTTGCTGTGCATTTAGTTCAACAGGCTTATCGTCTATCAGAATTTTGGGTTCTCGTCCCCGCACGGTTATTTTACCATTCGGGTCGTTCGTAACCAATGGAACATTCTTTAAAAGATCGCTTGCGTTGGATCCTGCACTCAGCGGTGATTCCCCCGCATTGAACGTGATATTCCCTTCCTTACTCTGTATAAGCGGTTTCTCGGCATATACCACCACTTCTGTGAGCTGATCACCGCTGTTCCGTAGGATGATATCATTCAGGTTGAAATCAAACCGCTCCGGCCGGATGGAAATGCTATCAATAACAGAAGTCTTAAAACCGATAGAAGAAATTTTAAGACTATAAACCCCCATAGGCAATTGACTGAACTGAAACCCTCCGTCTTTGTCGCTGACCGTTCCCTTTTTAAAACCCGAGTCTTTAAGCAGGGTAATTTCAACAGAGGCTCCCGCAATCGCATTCTTTTTTTCATCCAGCAGGTTTCCGGCTACTACTCCCTGATCGGAAGTCGCTCCCTGGCCCCTGGCGAAAAAAGACAGTAAAAGCAGGCAGAGGATTGCCTGGAAGCTTCTCATGTACATGTCTGCAAAAATAGATTTCGCCGGAATAGGGTTAAGAAACTATTGAGCAAACGGTTATAAAGTAGGTTTGAAAGGAAAGTGTCCGGAACAGGAAGCGGTTCCTGTGGCTTTTTCGCTACAAATCGGCTGCAGAATATCTTCCAGGAAACTGACATCCTGTCATTTTAAACCTCAATTTTTCTTACTTTTGCCCTTTAAATTTTTTGGAATGTCTGAGTTGATGATAAACAAGGTTCATGACGAAAACAGGCAGGGTGAGGCTTTCGCACCTTTTGAACAGGATCCAAATGTGTACCCTCGTAAGTTCTATATAGAAAGTTATGGATGCCAGATGAATTTCAGCGACAGTGAGATTGTAGCATCCATTCTGAACAATCATGGCTTTGGGGCCACCCGAAACGCAGAAGAAGCAGACCTGGTACTGCTCAATACCTGCTCTATCAGGGAAAAGGCAGAACAGACTGTTCGCAAAAGATTGCACGATTTCAAACGGGCCAAAGCCAACAAACCGGGCATGCTGGTGGGGGTATTGGGATGTATGGCCGAACGGTTGAAATCGAAGTTACTGGAGGAAGAGAAACTCGTAGATATGGTTGTGGGGCCGGATGCCTACAGAACCCTGCCGGCATTGATAGAGGAGGCTGAATCGGGTCAGAAAGCGGTGAATGTACTCCTCAGTCGCGATGAAACATATGCAGACATCTCCCCCATTCGTCTCGACAGCAATGGCGTGACCGCATTTGTAAGCATCATGCGCGGTTGTAACAATATGTGCAGCTTTTGTGTGGTTCCATTTACCAGGGGAAGAGAGAGAAGTCGTGATGCTGAGTCGATTGTTCGCGAATGCCAGGATCTTTTTGAAAGAGGATTCCGGGAAGTGACCCTGCTCGGACAGAATGTGGACAGTTATTATTTCGTAGACGAACAGCGGGACGAGATCATCACATTTGCCCGATTGCTCGAAAAGGTCGCACTCATTTCTCCCCTGCTGCGGGTCAGGTTTTCAACGTCCCATCCCAAGGATATTACTGATGAGGTATTGTTTACCATGGCCCGATACGAGAATATCTGCAAATACATTCACCTGCCGGTTCAAAGCGGATCAACCCGCATCCTGCAATTGATGAACCGCACGTATACCCGGGAATGGTATATGGCCAGGGTGAACAGGATCCGGGAAATCATGCCCGATTGCGGCATCAGTACCGATGTGATTTGTGGCTTTTGCACCGAAACGGAAGAAGACCATCTCGAAACCCTGAGCATCATGGAATTCAGCCAATACGATTATGCTTACATGTTCTTCTACAGCGAAAGGCCCGGCACGCTGGCACAGAGAAGATACCAGGATGATATACCAGAGGAAACCAAGAAAAGAAGATTGCAGGAAGTGGTAGATCTTCAGTATCGTTTATCAAAAGAAAGCAATCAACGCGACGTGGGTAAAGAGTATGAAGTGCTGATAGAAGGCGATAGCAAGAAAAACAAGGATGAATGGATGGGCCGGAATTCACAAAACAAAGTGATTGTGTTTCCGAAGCTGGATACAAAACTCAAAAAGGGCGATTATGTGAAGGTAGTGGTTACCGATTGTACCAAGGGAACATTGATTGGAAAGCAACTGACAAATTAACCACTCCTCTCAAATGGCCTGATTCATGAGATCGAAGAGAAAAGAATAAACAGGACTCAAAAAGAATTGGAGGAGAGATAATATGGATATACAAAGCATTAAAAACAGGTTTGGAATTATAGGAAATTCACCTGCGCTGAATTTTGCCTTACAGGTAGCCGCACAGGTTTCCAATACGGATCTGACCGTACTGATCAACGGGGAAAGTGGCGTGGGTAAGGAAGTGTTCTCCCAGGTGATCCACTCTTTGTCAGCACGCAAGCACAACCCATTTATTGCCGTTAACTGCGGCGCCATTCCTGAGGGAACCATCGACTCAGAGCTCTTCGGACACGAAAAGGGATCCTTTACCGGAGCTGTAGATTCCCGCAAAGGATATTTTGAGACCGTTAATGGCGGAACCATCTTCCTCGATGAAATAGGCGAATTGCCACTCGGCACTCAGGCCCGGTTACTGCGGGTATTGGAAACCGGTGAATACATCAGAGTAGGTTCTTCCAAAGTGCAGAAAACAGATGTACGGGTGATCGCCGCCACCAACCGGGAACTGCTGGATCGTACCCAACAGGGAAAATTCAGAGAAGATCTCTACTATCGTTTGAGTACGGTTCCCATTCGGGTACCGGCCCTCAGAGATCGTAAGGAAGATATCCCTCTTCTGTTCCGCCGTTTTGCCGTTGACTTTGCCGAGAGATACAAAACAGCCCCCATTCAACTGGATGAGGAGGCGAAAAATCTGTTAATAAACTATCCATGGCCGGGCAATGTGCGTGAATTGAAGAACATTGCAGAGCAGATTTCCGTTCTTTCTCCGGAAAAACAGATCTCCGCAACTGATCTCAGACGATTCCTGCCGGAAGCCAGCGCGAATCGTTTACCGGTTGTAGCAGGATCCATGGCTGCGAATACGCATGAATTTTCCAATGAAAGAGAAATTCTGTACAAGCTCTTTTTTGATATGAAGAAAGATGTGACGGAATTAAAAAAGATGTTCCTGGAGATTTTGCAAAATCCCGGAACCGTCGCCCAGAATCCCGCCATCCTGAACGAACTCAAGGAACTGAAAACGCAGGATAGCTTTCAGCCAACTGTTCTTCAACCCATCGTTAACCACAACCAGCCGGTGATGATTCCGCATGACGATATTCATCACCACGAAGAAGTGGAGGAATCACTCAATATCATGGACGTTGAAAAAGAACTGATATTGAAAGCGCTCAAGAAACACCGGGGAAAAAGAAAAGATGCGGCTGCAGACCTTGGCATCAGCGAAAGAACGCTTTACCGGAAATTGAAAGAATACGATATTAAGGAATGACTGAACAGCTTACCATGAGATACTTACTTTTCTTTTCTCTTATATTGATGTTGTCATGCAGTGCCTGTAAAATTTACAAGTTCAACGAAGCCGTGGTAACACCGGGCGCGAAGACGGTAAACATTCACTTCATCGAAAACAAAGCGAGGTTCGTGAATCCGCAGCTGGCTCCGCAGATGACGGACAAACTGAGACAAAAAATCAACAACCTCACTCCGCTTACACAGGTTCAAAATGATAATGCCGACTATGACATTAAATGTGAAATCACCGGCTACGATGTTACTACTGCGGGTATTTCCAATCAACAGTCGGCAACCAACAGGTTGATCGTTACCGTAAATGTTTCTGTAAAAAATCGTTTGGATGAGAAAAAAAATGTGGAAGCACCCGTTTCCCGTAACTTCGATTTCTCAGCTAACCTGAGCCTTGATCAGGCACAGACTCAGCTACTTCCCACCATCATTCAAAATATGGTGGATGAGATTTTTAACCGAGTGTTTTCAAACTGGTAACCGTTTCATGCAAGCAACTGCAGACATTCTGGCCAAACACTATTTCAAACAGGATCGCTTTGAGAGCCTGACGGAAAAAGATATACTCGATTTTATTGAGCAGTATCCTTATGCCAGCTGGGGAAAGATGTTTCTTGCCCTTAAATTAAAAGCCAATGGCGGGGACTTTCAGGCTGCCGCCAACAGCGCTGCCTTGCATATGAACAATCCGCTTTGGCTGGAAGCAGTGATCAAGGGGAGCGAGAGCGGAAATGAGAGCGTGAGCGGGAGCGAGAGCGGCTATGAGAGTGTGAGCGGGAGCGAGAGCGGAAATGTGAGTGCAAGTGAGAGCGTGAACGGGAGCGGGAGCGGAAATGAGAGCGGGAGCGGAAGTATGGGGGTTGTGGAGGGAATTCTGGTTGAACAACCGGCCGGATTACCCGAAGAACAAGCTGCACAGGAACCATCTGCCGAAAGCGACGATATGAAAGCGATACCTAAAGATGAATTCCGACCCATACCGCTGCCAAACGACACCGTGCATAAAGTGGAAGCAGATACGCCATTGGTATTTGAGCCTTATCACACCATCGATTATTTCGCTTCACAGGGAATAAAACTGAATGCCGACGACCTGTCGAAGGACAAATTCGGTCGTCAGTTAAAAAGCTTTACTGAGTGGTTGCGATCCATGAAAAAAATCCCCCAGGGAGGGCATATAATCGTCAGTAATACTGCCGAAACGCCGGTAGATCCTGCGGTACTACAGAAAGCCGACGCCTCTGTGGAAACCAGTGAGGTGGATACGGAAGCCATGGCTGAAGTGTGGGCAAAACAGGGTAAAAAGGCCCGCGCCATAGAGATCTACGAGAAATTAAGTTTGCTTAATCCCTCTAAAAGTCATTATTTTGCAGCCAAAATCGAACAATTAAACGCATAAGCATATGATTCTTCTGTTCCTGATTCTGTTGATTGTAGCGAGTATTGCCATTGGATTTTTTATCCTTGTTCAAAACCCCAAAGGTGGTGGACTGGCTGGAAATATTGCCGGTTTCAATAACCAGTATATGGGCGTGAAACAAACAACAGATGTGCTTGAAAAAGGAACCTGGTTCCTGGCTGTGATTATCGCGCTTCTTTGCATTTTCTCAGCATTTTTTGTGCCCCGCGATTCTTCACCTGTTAAAGCAAAGCAGACTCAGCAAACCGGCCAGACACAACCGGCCAAGTAACAGTTTACTGATCTTCCTAAAATATATCAACCCTGCTGGATTTAGCAGGGTTTTTTATTTATTTTACAAAGAATACCTCTGTTATGTTCCGTAAATGGATTGTGATTATTCTGTTGTTTATACTATTGGCCGCGGGGATCATTGCCGCTGTTTTTCTGCTTCCTGATACGAACTTTAAAGGCAAATCTAAATACCTCTACATCAGAACCAACCAGGCAACCTACGCCGATCTGCTCAAAACGATCCGGGATAGCCAGTATATAAAAAGTCCCAACGCTTTCCGGTTCCTGGCAAACAGCATGGGGCTTGAAGAAAAAATCAAACCAGGCCGCTATGAGGTCCGCAAGGGAATGAGTGTGCTTGAACTCGTGAGAATGTTGCGAAACGGAAAACAATCTCCCGTAAATCTGGTGATCACCAAACTCAGAACCCGGGAAGACCTGGCCTCACTTATCGGAAAGAAATTCGAATGTGATTCCAGCGATGTGATAAACTTTCTGAATAATAGCGATTCCCTTTCTGCCTACCAGCTCGACACGAATACAGCCATGACAGGCGTTTTCCCCAATTCCTATGAACTTTTCTGGAACTCCACGCCAGGAATAGTATTCAGAAAGTTGTTTGCAGAGAAAGAGAAATACTGGACGGCAGAACGGGTACAACAGGCCGAAGCCCATAAGATCAGTCCTACCCAGGCTTATATTCTTGCTTCCATCATCGAAGAAGAGACGCGAGACCGGAAAGATAAAGACACCATGGCCAGTGTTTACCTGAACCGTTTCTACAAAGGGATGCCGCTGCAGGCCGATCCGACTGTAAAATTTGCTCTTAGAAACTTTAGATTAACCAGGATCTATAACAAGCATACCGAAGTATCCTCGCCTTATAATACTTATCGGGTAAAAGGTCTTCCTCCCGGTCCGATCTGCACGCCTTCCGAAGCTTCGCTGCAGGCTGTGCTTAATGCACCTTCCACAAATTACTTTTACTTTGTAGCCAGGAGCGATTTCTCCGGCCGGCATGTTTTCAGTGTTACCTATGACGAACACCTGGTACATGCCAAAGAATTCCAGGAGGCACAGAACAAACAGGAAAAAATAAAGGCCGACCGGGACACAAACAATGCGAAAAATTGAACGGATCATAACAGAACTTCCCGTGATCAGGTTCCTGCTGGCCAGGAGCAAGAAGATTATTTTGCCCGGATTTGAAGGAGCGGCGCTTTATGATGTCGCTGCATTTTTTGTGGCTGAAATAAAAAAAGAAGGCCTGAACGAAAGAGCCGCTGCGATCGCCTATAACTTTATCATGGCCATCCCTCCTACCTGCCTTTTTCTTTTTACCCTTATACCCAATCTGCCATTTGTCCCAACCAAAACCATACAAAAGCAGCTGCACACGATTATTGTGGACATCATTCCCGCCAAAACACATAACAGCAACCTGATCGCTTTTGTAGACAGTTTTTTCACCCAGGGCAAGATCGGCCTGCTGTCTTTCGGTTTTATATTGCTGATATTTTTTGCCTCTAATGGTATGATGGGACTCATGCGTTCTTTCAATAAGATCTCCATTGGTTTTTCCAGAAGAACCGGCCTTCAAACCCGGTGGATGGCCATCAAACTGACATTTATTATCATGGGTTTACTGCTGGGCTGCATTGTACTCCTCATTATGCAGGGCACTGTAATGTCATGGCTGGGTTTAAAGAATAAATGGCTGTTGGGCTTTTTAAGCATTTTCCGGTGGGTATTCATTCTTGGGCTCATTTTTTACACTTTCGCATTTATCTACAAATACGCTCCTGCCGTAACCAAAAGATGGAAACTCATCTCACCGGGTTCTATCGTTGGCGCCACCCTTAGCGTGCTGGCTACTTATGGATTCTCCATTTTTGTCAACAACTTCGGCCGCTACAACGCCCTGTATGGGTCCATTGGAACTGTTATCGTGTTCATGAGTTTGATTTATCTCAATTCGCTTATTCTTTTGATCGGTTATGAACTAAATGCCAGCATCCATTCCCTGAAAGCGATGGCCGAAGAAAGATCACGCATAGAAAAGGAAAATCAGCTGGCCTCCTCCTGAGGACGGCTCCATATACCTCCTCCTGCATCGTTATAAAGAATAAATGAGATATAAGACCGGAGATTTACGAGTAAAACCAACATCTGTCTATTATCTGTCAGATGGATTTTCCTAAAAAACACTCGGTGTACCTATTCATTCCCTTCTAAGGGTAAAACCCGAATTACTAAAATGCCAGAAGGCAAAAGGCAATTCAACCTGCTAAATATGAGTTTTGATACCACTAAGTGGTTCATATCAGGAGATATTGGCCACTGGTGACCATCAGTCAGTATAAACACGAAGTAAAGTCGCGAACTGCACTGCTGTTCTGTCTCCTTATCCCTGCCTCTTTGCTTACCTTAAAATAAAATCTAATACCATGAAATCCATGAACCGATTCGATCGGGCGGCATTATTACGCCCATTTTTTTCTCATTATTTTATTGCCATTAGCTTTTTTCTGGTCGCTTTGTTTTTTGCATCTTGCGGTAATAACGGAAAGATTCCCGTGGATGAAACAAGGGCCAAATCGCAGGTGATCCCGATTGAACAGGGTGAGATTTACCAGGCCAATTTTTTGAAAACACACGAGGAATTGAAAAAATTGCTGGCAGATACCAATTTCCTGGAGAAGAATTTCAGGATTCCGAATGCGGAATTCTTCAACAGGGATGCGATCGCCGTTATGCTGAATGTGGAAGGCGCGGATGGAATCAGGGTGTATATCGGGATCGATCCGACAGGTGAAACCAAATATGTATTGGTTCCAGTGGACAAGTACGGGAAAGACATTATAACGACCCTGATCCCATCAAAAGTAAAACCGCCTTATGGTGGAACCAATGATAGCATGGTTGTAGAAAACGGCCAGGTATGCCCGGAATGCAAGATCGGCAATCCTTAAACCAAACTGAATATGAATGCGACTGCTTTGTTCCTGATGAGTCTGACAGTAGCTTTCCCGGCCATTGCCGGTCTTATCCGCCTGCCAAAGATGGAAAGAAGCTATTTCCCGTTCATCATTTACCTGGTTGTTTCCTTATTAAACGAATTGCTCGTCGGCATTTTTTTAAAGGATGCCCCCAGGGCGATCCGTTTACTCGACTGGCATCTGTTCAACCTGTTTGAGGCAGTCATATTCTTTGTTCAGTTTTATGCCTGGCGTATTTTTTATCGTCAACACAAATGGCTGATCGTGGCAGCGCTCCTGCTGGTAGCCATCTGGATCACAGAGAATTTCATTACCGGGGATACATCGAAATTCCATCCGGTATTTGCCATCGGTTACTCGTTCGTATTGCTATTGCTGAGCATTCAGACCATCAATCACCTGGTGACAAATGAAAACAGGGAGCTGCTCTATAAAAATGCGATGTTTATCATCAGCATCACGCTGGCCGTCTATTTCATTTACAACATATTTGTATTGGTATTGCTGCTGATGGGCAGCAATGCCAATACAAAAAAATTAATGACGCAGGTATTTGATATAAGAGTGTATGTAAATGCCTTGTCCAATATTGTACTGGGGGTAGCCGTATTATTCATTCCCCGGAAGAAAACCGGCAGCTCGTTGTTCGAAGAGTTTGAAAAAAATCAACCCGGACTGGCTTCCCGGTCCTGAAAGTATAAATAGCCAATCAACACAGGTGAAAGAAACAGGAAATAGCGGTGTGTTCAATGCCATTCTGGTCCTTGCCTTTCTAATCGGGCTGGTGGTGATTTATTTTGTTTTTACAGCCATACGGTATCACAAGCGGTATATCAAACTGCAGAAAGACAGGCTGCATGCCGAAATCAATACCCAGGAAAATGAACGAAAGCGAATAGCCAACGATCTGCACGACAGCATCGGCCCTTTACTTTCCTCTGTCAAACTTCAGATCAACAGCGTAGATATATCTTCTCCGGAAGATGAAAGAATAATCGAAAATGCCGGAAAGTACCTGGACGAAATTATCGGATCCATGCGTGAAATTTCCTACAACCTCCTTCCCAATACGCTTCAGCGAAAGGGATTGATAGAGGCATTGCGAGAATTCGCGGCAAATATCAGCGCCAAACATCACACGTCGATACAGGTCGTGTTGAAAAATGAAGTATCCATCGACCGCGATAAGGAGATCCACGTTTTCAGAATTGTGCAGGAAATCATCCACAACACCATCAAGCATGCGGAAGCCAGCAGGCTTCAACTCAGTTTTGGAACGGAGAACAAGGAACTGGTCATTCTCACACAGGATGACGGAAAAGGTTTTGATGTAGCAAAAATGAAGAGAACCGCTGAAGGATTCGGCATGAAAAGCATGGAAAGCAGGATTGAAATGTTGAGCGGTCACCTGGATATCAAATCCGGCCAGCACGGAACCAGCTTTCTCATACGCGTTCCCCTATGATTCAACACATCGGAATTGACAATTTTCTAATTTTTCAAAGTTTTTGTGACAATAGAAAGTCTTTTGACTGTTTGCTTTTACTTTTGAGTAGTAATGGCTGTGTATGACAGAAAAAATAAGGCTCCTAATTGCGGATGATCACGAGATTTTTCGTGATGGTCTGAATCTGATGTTGTCTAAACAAAAGAATGTTGAACTGGTTGGAGAGGCCGGCGACGGTGAATCTCTCGTTCAACTGGCCAGGTTTCAAAAACCCCATGTGGTTCTTACGGATATCAAAATGCCGGGAATGGATGGTGTGGAAGCCACCCGTCAAATACTTGAATTTCTCCCGAGTTGCAAGATCATTGCCTTGTCGATGTTCGATGAAGAAAACCTCATTGTAGACATGCTGGAGGCGGGTGCCAGAGGTTACCTGCTCAAGAATGCGGATAAAAAGGAGATCCTTGAAGCCATCGCAACCGTTATTGAAAACAACAACTACTACTGCCGGCACACTTCCGACCGGCTGGCGACGCTCATTGTAAAAAGTAAATTCAATCCCGACGGACCGCGTAAACAAAAATTACCCGAGTTCAATGACCGTGAAATAGAAATCATCAAATACATCTGCCAGCAATATACTGCCCAGGAAATTGGAGAAAAGATGTTTCTCAGCAAAAGAACCGTCGAAGGCTATCGTACAAAGATTCTCGAGAAAATGAACGTGAAAAACACCGCCGGTGTAGTGATCTTCGCCCTCCGACACCAGCTGATAAAGGAAGATGAAATACAAATGTGAAGAAGGGAGCGGAGTGCGCAAGCGCAAGCGGGAGCGGGAGCGAGAGCGGAAACAGAAAGAGAAACAGAAACGGAGCGAAATTGAAAGCTTATTCAGCGTTCTCTGCGTTTCGTATAATTCGCATAATTCGCGTAACAAACCAGGAGCCATCAAACATAAACATCTCATATCAGTCTTTTTCGTGCTGTTACTGTCCTTGTCTCTTTTTTCCCAGGAGATAAAAAGTATACGAATGGAAGCGCTATCGAATTATTTCAGGAATGCAGATCATCCGGTAGTGGTCAGTTTCTGGGCTACCTGGTGTGTGCCCTGCCTGCATGAAATACCATGGATGCAATCTGCCATTGAGAAGCGCAGAGACAGTGGTATTGAATTTATTTTAGTCAGCATGGACTTTAAATCATCTTATCCTTCCAAGATCAGGAGTATAATTTTGCAGAATCATTGGCGGGCTGACTCATTTTACTGGCTGGATGAAACAGATGGGAACTATATTGGCCCTTTTCTTTCCCCTAGATGGAAAGGTGGTATTCCGGCGACCTTATTTGTGAATAACAAGAAGAACTATTTCAAATTTATAGACAGACAAGTAACAGACAGACAAATTGAAGTGGAACTAAATAGGATGTTTGAGTGAGTATGGCTCCAAAGTTTATCGTTTCTGGTTTATCGTTTCACGTTGGTCCCTTTCCCTTTCCCTTTCCCTTTCCCTTTCTCTTTCCCTATCCGCTCCCGCTCTCACTCCCGCACCCCAAACCCCTCACCCCAGCCCTCTCCCGAGGGAGAGGGAGTAATATCATTCACGTTTGGTTTGCAGTTTGCAGTTTGCGGTTTCTGTTTCTCTTTCCCTTTCCGCTCTCGCTCCCGCTCTCGCTTGCGC